>JAZDNO010000006.1:0-222880 GCA_043799545.1 Methanobacteriota archaeon
TATTTTAATATATAAATATTCGGTTCTAAAGACGATAAATGCTAAAATTGATCGAGTCGAAACCAGCGGTCATAGTTAACGACATTCAAAAGTTACATTACTGGCACAGCTATTCCATGAAAAAGCGAGAAAGGGAACGAACGAATGTTGTTGAACGAGTGAAGATTAGAAAACACACATAAGTCACAATAGTGCGCGTGATATAAACATCAAATTAAATCTATATACAAAAGCTATATCTACATCAATGCTCTCAGCGGCTCGCTCACCCGCTCAAGCTGCAGTGGAAATAAAGGGGGGAGGGCCTCAATAGGAAACCGCAAAGCCGGGGTTTCAAAGGGGGAGGCTATACGAATGAAAACATATTCGAGCAGTATCTGAGCGACAAGTCCGTATTTCAAGACAGGGAAATACTAAGCCCGTCATACTTGCCCGAGAAACTGCTCCACAGGGAGGACCAGATACAGCACATCGCAAGCATACTAGCCCCGGCGCTGAAGGGCCACCGGCCATCGAACCTTCTGTTCCTCGGAAAGACTGGAACCGGGAAAACCGTAGCTGCAAGATACGTGGGTCAACAATTGACGGATCTTCTGGCGGAAGGGGACCCCAGCCGTCTAGAGTTCATTTATCTCAACTGTCAGATGATAGATACCCATTACGGCATCCTATTCGAGCTCTCTAAACGTTTCTTCACAAGCGAGGAGTCGGAAAAAGGAATCGCCCCCCCTCCAACCGGATGGTCGATGGACCGTGTCTACCAGGCGCTCATAGCGCGCATGAGGTCATCAAAAAAGGTCGTGATTGTGGTGCTGGACGAGATTGACAAATTCGTAGCCAAAAGCGGAGACGACGCATTGTACACGATAATAAAAATGAACGAAGCCGAGGTTGCAAGGCCGAACGAGGGCGCCATCGCGGCCCGTATATCCATAATCGGCATCTCGAACGATCTTAAGTTCGCTGAGTTGCTCGACCCGCGTGTGAGGAGCCGATTGAGCGATGAGAAGCTTGTTTTCGCACCATACGACGCGCAGGAGTTGTATGACATTCTTATGCAGAGGGCTACACTGGCCTTCGTTCCTGACGCCATGCCGGACTCTGTCATCCGGCTGTGCGCGGCCATAGAGGCGCACGAGCGCGGGGACGCCCGAAGGGCGATAGACCTGCTGCGTGTTGCCGGCGAGGTGGCCGACAGGGGGCGGGAAAAGCAGGTAACCGAGGCTCACATCCAGCGAGCGAGAGCGCGGATAGAGTTGGACTGCGTCATCGAAGCCATAAAAACCCTGCCGACGCAATCGAAGCTGGTTCTATTGGACGTGATATTGAATGCAGAGGTCGGGAACGAGCGGCTCACCACGGGGGAAGTCTACAACACGTACAAGGATCTGTGCAGGAAAGTGGGCATGACAGCCCTGACGCAGCGCAGGATAGGGGATTTGATATCCGAGCTGGACATGCTAGGGATACTCAACGCCCAGGTCCGCTCGTACGGTCGGGGCGGCAGAACGAAGGAGATATCCGCGAGCGTGCCGCTGCTGGATTCGAAGAGGACGCTCCTCGCCGACGAGCTACTGCAGCCCCTGAGGGACTATCGACCGAAACGCCAATCGACATTGGATTGAGCTGGCATGCTGATAAAGCTTTATGTCGAGGCCTATGGCTGCGCCCTCAATCGCGGCGAAACGGGAAAAGTCGTTCGCGCCCTGCAACAACGGGGGCATACCATGGTGTACGAAGCCTCCGATTCTGACGAAATCCTACTCGCCACATGCGTTGTCATAGGCTCCACGGAGCGCAAGATGCTTAAACGGCTCAAGGAGCTTTCATCAATTGGGGTTCCAATCGCCGTGACCGGGTGCGCGGGTCCGACTTGTCCGGAGCTGGTCCGGAACGCATCGCGGCATGCGGCCGTGTTCATGCCCGGCGATACGGCTGGGCCAGTGGATTTTCTCGCGGGCGTCACTCGCCCTGCTATCCCGGGCGGATCATTCGCCATTGCTCAGAAGCGCTCCTCCGAAACCGCGCCGCGACGTCTACCTAAAAAACCGAGGATTGCAAGCGTTTCGCGAATTCCGTTTACTGAGCCGGGCGACGTAGTCTACCCCTTACCAATAGCCTCTGGATGCAAAGGCGCCTGCGCCTATTGTATCACCAGAAAGGCCCGAGGGGCCTTGAAAAGCCGGCCATTGGAGGAGATATGCGACGAGGCCGGGCTCGCTATTGAGCATGGGGCGGCAGAAATCCAGCTGTGCGCTCAGGACTCGGGGGTGTACGGGGACGATAACGAAGGCTCCCTTCTCGAACTGCTGAAGGCCATAAGCTCGATGGAAGGGGATTTCATGGTCCGCGTGGGGATGATGAACCCGGGAAGCGTTAAGGAGATATTTCTCCAATTACTTGAAGCGTACAGCAGCCCGCGAGTCTACAAGTTTTTGCACTTGCCCGTGCAGAGCGGCGACGACGGGGTCCTCGAATCCATGGGGCGGGGCCACACCGCCGGCGAGGCGCTGGAAATGATGATGGCTTTCAGGGAACGATTTCCCGAGTCCACAATATCGACAGACGTGATTGTGGGGTTTCCCGGCGAGGATTCCGAGGCTCATTCGGCCACGAAAGCCTTCCTACGGGAATCCAGACCGGACATTGTCAACGTAACGCGATTCTCCCCGCGGCCAGGGACTGCCGCAGCTTTGATGCCCGGGGCACCGCAAGGACGCTCTGTGAAGGCACGCTCGCGGGAGCTTACCGCGATTCGAAAATCCATCGCCGAGGAGAACAACGCCCGGTGGCTGGGCGAGCGGCTCGAGGTGCTTGCCACCGAGGATGGGAGAGGTACGACGACAATGATGCGGACGGCCGGATACAAACAAACGATATTGGCGGGGCGCGTGCCCCTCGGGAAGCGATATACCGTGAAGATCGCCAACACAAACAGCATCAATCTGTTCGGAAAAATCGAATAATGAGGCCAATTTGTCACGACGGACCATTGACAAAATTTATGTAGCCATTATAGTTATGCGGAGGCCATGGTCGAGCGCGGAAAGCTGAACGCAATCCTAGCTGTCGCGGCTGTTGCGATCCTGATTGGCTCAGGGGTTGCGCTGGCTTTGGCGAACGCACCCCATGGCGATTCGAATATAATAATTGTAAACGGCAAGGGGTATCCGTGGGAGCGGCTAAGCGACGAGTTCCAGGCAGTCCATTTCGAGGCCAACGGTGTCCAGTATGACGGAATTCGGATCAGCGACATAGTCAACGATACCGACCTAGACGGGTCGGAGATGCGAAACTACGAATTGGTGAGCGCCAGAGACGGGTACTCGAAGACGGTCGCATGGGAAGACCTGTTAAACGGCTTCCTCGTCTTCGATTACGAGAAGCGCGCGGTGTTCCCGGAGCGAACGAAAAGCTTCTGGGTCGACACTCTCGGAGAGATAAACCCCGTGGCGGGGTGACGGAGGCGTAAAAATGAAGCAAATGGACAAGTACAGGATGATTGCGGGAGCGTTGCTCTTTGGCTCGATTTGGGGCATGCTCGAATGCGTGCTGGGGAGCATGAAGATGCCGTCGGGCTTCGAATCCTTCCCCCTGGGCGCCGTATTGGGCGGCCTGTTCGGATTCGGCATAATGGCGTACACCCGGCGCATCTACGGCGTGATGTGGATGCAGCTCGGCATGGGCGTCGTGGCGGGCTTCCTCCGCTTCTGGGCGCCCATAGGAACGTGCGTCGTCTGCTCTGCGCTGGCCATAGTCGCCGAGAGCCTGGTGTTCGAGTTGATATTCAACCGTCCTGCGCTGTCGATAAGGGGATTTGCGGCAGAAGGCGCTGAGGGTAAGAGCCGCGCAGCCGCCATCACCCTCGTGCCGCTCGGTTTCATCGCAGCCTATGCGATTTACGTCACGGGATATGTCTTCACGCAGGTTATGACGCCCGTAATCACCGGTTCTGGCTTCGTAATGTCGGATTTCGCCTCGGTGCTTCCTCTGATAATCGGGCGAGGACTTTTCGCAGCGCTATGCGGAGCAGTGGCTCTTCCGTTTGCAGTTCTGGTAAGGCAGCTTGACATCGAAGTGACGAAGGTCGCGGTTGCGAAGTACTATGCCGGAGCGCTGGTAGGTTCCGTGATGTGCTGGGGTATTGTCCTCGCGCTCTTCCTGCCGAGGCTGCTGGGGCAGTGAGGTGGCACAATGACGAAGGTCAAGGTGCTCGTTTTCCATCCAGAGAAGTGCAAAGGCGACCTGGAATGCGAGAAGGCGTGCTCGAAAGTGCATTTCAAGACCGAAGACGGCGGCGTCAAGTCGGCGATACGGATTACCAAGGGGGACGATGGTAAGTTCCGGGCGACTATGTGCAACCACTGCGGATTGTGCATCGACCTTTGCCCCGTCCAAGCCCTGAAGCGGCTGGGCAGCGGGATCGTGACTCTTAACAAGAACGCTTGCGTCGGCTGCCAGGCCTGCGTGGGGTTCTGTCCCTCGGAGGTCATGCGGAAGGCACCGGGCGTGATAGTTCCGTTCAAGTGCATCTCCTGCGGGATGTGCGTCAGGGCCTGCCCCGAGAAAGCGCTGGAACTGAAGGAATTCGAACTATCCGATATCGAGCGCGAGGTCTATGCCAGACATGGGAAGGTGTGCAAATGAACGGCCCGGAGAGCATCGTAGACTGCAACTACAAGCCCGTAACCCTGAAAACGGAGAAGGGGTTCGAGACCGGCAACACGAAGCATCAATGGGACCTCAAGAAGATGCGGGAGAGCCATCGGATTCTGGCCGAGATGAAATACGAGCGGCGCCCGGTAGCAAGGGGCTACGCCGGACGCACTCTTTACATAAGTCTCTCGAAGAACGAAATAAAAGAGAAGCCCGTGTCGGAGGAAATGAAAAACCAGTTCACGGGGGGCAAGGGATTCGACCTCAAGCTGCTTTACGATGCCATCAAGCCCTCGACACGGTGGGACAGCGAGGAAAACGAGCTTGTGATGGCGGCGGGCCCTCTCTGCGGAACCACGCAATACTCTGGAATGGGGAAATGCCTGGCAGTGACGATATCGCCCCTCACAAACGTCGTCTGCGATTCGAACGCCGGAGGGTATTTCGCTCCGTATCTGAAGTTCGCTGGCTTCGATGCGATTGAGATACAGGGGAAGGCCAAGGAAGATGTCGCGATAATCGTTGACGGCCGCGAAGGGGTCGTGAGAATCGAGACTGCCCCGCTTGAAGAGGTCAACGCACATCTGGTGGCAGAGCAGCTCACGTACATGTACGCAGCCGAAGACACGGACGTCGAGCGCCAGAAGGTGGCCGTCGTATCCGCAGGGCGCGGCTCGGAGCACTCATATTGGGGCTGCCTGAACATATCGTTCTTCGACCCGCGTCGCAAGGTGGCCAGGCTGAAGCAGCACGGCCGCGGCGGCCTGGGGACTGTATTCCGCAACAAGAAGATCAAGGCTCTGGTCGCCAGAATCGAGAAGTTCGACGGCACATCCAACGACCCAGCCGACCCGGACAGGCTCGCGGCAACGGGATTGAAGCATCACAGGGAGATGCGCGACCTGGACAGGGACCAGTGCAACATGCGCGTCGTGGGCACTGGCAACATCGTAGAGGTGATGGACGCCTATGACCTCTTGCCGACTGAGAACTACAGGTTCGGCTCCCATCCCAAAGCAGCGAACCTTCACTCGCCGCAGTTCTACAAGCGGTTCACCCAGGTCATACCCGACGGATGCTGGTACGGCTGCACGATGGCCTGCGCCAAGGTCGTGGACGGCTTCGAGGTGATGACCGGGCCGTACAAAGGGATGAAGTTCTCGGTCGACGGACCCGAATACGAGAACTCTGGCGGATGCGCCAACATGGGGCTATGGGACCCAGACTGGGTCATAGAGTGGAACTTCTACTGCGACTGTTACGGGATAGACACGATATCGTTCGCGACTGGCATGGCTTACTACATGGAAATGTACGAGTACGGAATCCTGACCAAGGAGCGCTGCGGCGGCCTGGAGCTAGTATGGGGCAACGGCGAGGCGATATTGGAGTTCATGCACAGGATAGCACGCGGCGACACAAACGAATTCATCCAAACCGGGGCAAAGGGAATCCGCAGGACGAAGGACTGGCTGCTATCCAAAGGATGGGGGGACCCTTACTTCATCGAGAACTGCGGGATGGAGAACAAGGGGCTCGAGTTCTCGGAGTACGTGTGCAAGGAGTCGCTCGCCCAGCAAGGCGGATACGGCCTCACGAACAAGGGGCCCCAGCACGACGAGGCATGGCTCATCTTCATGGACATGGTCAATAAACAGATACCGACCTTCGCCGACAAGGCGGAGGCGCTCCACTACTTCCCGATGTGGCGAACGTGGTTCGGCCTTGTGGGACTGTGCAAGCTCCCTTGGAACGACGTTACGCCGCCGTCCAACGCCAAGGCGAAGGAGCCGGCCAAGATACCGGAGCACGTCCAGAACTACGCCGACATGCTGAGCGGTACCGTGGGCAAGGAGTTCAAGCCCGCCGACCTCATCGCTCAGAGCGAGAGGGTGTACAACTTCCAGCGCTCGATGAACGTCTGGATGGGCCGCGGCACACGCAAGGACGACAAGATGCCCTTCAGGGCGCTCGGGCCAGTCACCGAGATGGAATACCTCTCCAGAAAGGACCGGTACGACAAGCAGCTAGCCGAGATAATCGGCGTACCTAAGGAGAGATTATCCAAGATGATAACTCGCGACAAGCTCGCGCTCCTGAAGGAATACCGCATCGACCAGTATGAGAAGCTCACTGACGCTGTGTACCACAGACGCGGTTGGACCCCGAACGGGATTCCGACGCCGGAGAAGATGAAATCCCTGGGCTTCGCGGACGAGCGGCTGCTCGGCACGCTCCAGAAGAAGATTGAAGCTGACGAGAAGGCTGGCCTGAACAAATGGGGCGGCAAATACAAGGGCGATGAGAAACCGCCGGGTGTAAAGGGGACCCGTTGACCGCCCGCATGAACAAATTATCGATGGTCTCCTACCTGGCGTACCTCGAGATTAAGCGAAAAGTACGAGGCGCGAGATACTTCGCCGAGGTCGACGTCACGGACAATTGCAACCTGAGGTGCGCCCATTGCTACCATTTCCACGGCAAGGAGGATTTTGAAAAGGCCGAGCTGCCGCTGGAGGCGTGGGCGCAACGATTCGAAGCGCTGCATGGCGAAGGCGTCCGTTTCGTCCTGTTGGTCGGCGGGGAGCCAGCGCTGAGGAACGACGTTCTTATGCTCGCCCACAGGACGTTCCCATTCGTTTACGTGATAACGAATGGCACGATTCCTATTCCCAAGGAGTTCGACCACCTGTTGTTTGTATCGCTGGACGGACTGGAGAAGACCAACGATTCGATACGAGGCGCTGGCACATTTTCCAGAGTCCTGAAAAATTACTCCGGGGATCCAAGGGTCGCCATCAACATGACCGTCACCATGGGCAACCACAAAGAGCTGGAAGATGTCGTCGAGCTATCGAAGGAGCACGGCTTCAGGGGGGCCGTGTGCAACATCTGCGCAACCGGGACCGACAGGGCCATCCCACTGGCCATCAAGAAGGGCGAGCGGAAGCAGATTGTCGACGAGCTGAGGCGGGTGAAGAAGGCCCATCCGAGGCACTTCCTGCTTAGCCCGAAGATGCTTGACTGGTACGAGAAGGCGGACCATAGGGGGCGGTGCTACTGGGGCGACGATGTGCGGCATTTCGATGTCTCGTGGAACACGAGGAGGTGCTTCGGAACGAATGCGGACTGCTCCAACTGCGGCTGCCTGGCGGGCTCTTTCCAGAACCCGCTGGCGATGGCGCTCAGCCCGAGGGAGTTCGTCCATCTGGTTTGAGGGAGCGTGGAAGAATGATGCATCGCTGGATGGAATCCTCAATGGTCAAATCCCCTTGATGGGAATTCTTCAACAAGCCTTTTATCCATACCGAGCCATGTCGTGTTGATGGCGCCCCTTACCAAGGAGGACGTGGAGGAGCATCTCATGCTGGCCAGCGTCGGCATAGCAGGAGCTGGCGGCCTGGGCTCCAACGTCGCTATGGCGCTCGCCAGGGCGGGTGTGGGGCACATAGTTCTCGTGGACTTCGATGTCGTGGAAGAGAAGAACCTCACGCGCCAGTACTTCTTCAGGGACCAGGTGGGCGAATTGAAGGTCGAGGCACTTAAGCGCAACATAAGCCGAGCAATTTGCGGTGTGAAGGTGGATGCAGTCAACCGCAAGCTGACGCCCGGAAAGATGGCCGAGCCATTCAAGAAAGTAGACGTTGTCGTCGAGGCACTCGACAACGCTGAGACAAAAGCCCAATTCATAGAGGAAATCCTGCTGGAGCTTCCAGGCAAACCGATAGTCGCCGCATCCGGCGTGGCCGGCTGGGGAACGTGCGAGAGCATCGAGATGAGGCGAATCCCGCCGCTTTACCTTGTCGAGGACAAGCGGGCGAAGTCGAGCGACTCCGGCGTTTTGTTGGCGCCCAAGGTAGGTTTGCTGGCGCACATGCAGGCGAACATGGTCATGGAGATAATATTGGGGGTGGAAAATGCCCGTTAAGGTGAATGGAAACGGCGTGGAATACGTGAAGGACGAGACGATAACGGAGCTCCTGGAGCGGATGAAGTACAACTTTCCCCTTGTTGTCGTAAAGGTGAACGGGAAGGTCATCCCCCACGAGCGCTTTCCCGAGGCGAAGGTTCCGGACCGCTCGAAAGTCGAGGTCATACACCTGATAAGCGGTGGATGAGATGCATCTGGAAGGCAAGGAGCTGGAGAAGGCTTTGCTGAAGCGGGCGAAGGGCGGAAAAATCTCGTGCCGCAACGCCCTTGCAATCGCCAAGGAGACGGGGACACCCCCAGCCAAGGTCGGGGCGATGCTGGACGACCTCGGCATCAGGATTACCAACTGTCAGCTCGGATGCTTCGAGTAAGGGTGGCCACCGCCAATGATAACAGTCTCGGTTCTCGGCCTGAAGAAAAGCGGCAAGACCACTTCTTGCGAAGCTCTCATACGCGAGTTCAAATCCAGGGGACTCAGGGTCGGAGCAGTCAAATCCATGCACCACGCTAGGATGACAATCGACACCAAAGGCAAGGACACATGGCGCCACCGTCAAGCGGGGGCGGATTTCGTCGTTTCCCTGTCGAAGGGTGAGATGGGGTACATTGAGGCGGTCATGGGCCGCGCCACGTTGCGAGAGGCAAGAAGGCATTTCCCCAAAGGGACCGGCATCCTCGTATGCGAAGGGGTGGAGGGCCTCGGAAGCGAGGCTATCAAGGTCGTGGCGCTGAAATCCGCCGCCCTTCTCCCGGAGACTTTGAAGATACGCGGTCTGGGCCGTGGAAAGAATGTGCTGGCGCTGACTGGAATTTTCACAAACGCAACCAAGAAGCACTCGAAATATCCTGTTTTCAACTGCACAGTCAAACGCGACGCAAAGGCTCTGGCCGACCTGATATTGGAAGGAGGCATGCTATGACGTGCGGGGAGGCTGGGGAAGGGAACTGCGGGGGCATAATTCTGAACCCCGCCGACAGGCGCGAGGTCGTGGGGTTCGCGCCACCATCCGACAAGCCGGGCGTGGCAGGTGCGGTCGATTGTGCCGCGGAAGGGTTCCGGGCATGGTCTGGCGTTTCGATGATCGGAAGGCGGAAAGCGCTGCTAGCCATTGCCAACGCTTTGGAGGAAAATGCCAAAAGCCTTGCGCGCTTGCTGACAATGGAAGTAGGCAAGCCGCTTGCGGAGGCAAACGCCGAGGTCGCCGGGGCGGCTGCAACACTTAGATACTACGCGGGGCTGAAAATCCGGGAGCGAGTGGAAACGAGGGGCGAGGGCCTGGCTCAGACGTTCTACGAACGGGAGCCGTACGGCGTTTGCGCCATCGTCCTGCCTTGGAATTACCCCCTTTCGCTGTTGATTTGGAAGGCGGCGCCGGCGCTCCTGGCTGGGAACTCGATTGTTATCAAGCCTTCGGAGCACGCTCCCCTCACAGTGGCGACGGCAGCCAACCTCGCCGCCCGCTCCTTGCCGGCTGGAGCGTTAGAAGTCGTTTGCGGGGGAGACGATGTGGGGGGGTGGTTGGTGTCCGATAGGGGTGTGGCGCGCGTCGCCGTCACGGGCTCTCCCGAGACCGGTCCAAGGGTGCTCGCGCTGGCGGCGAACCGCCCCGCGAAGGTCACGCTTGAGCTCGGGGGGAACGACCCGCTCATAGTCATGGACGACGTCAATCTGGACATGAGGTTCGAGCCGATTTTCTGGACATCGCTCAGGAACTGCGGGCAAGTGTGCGTCGCTGCAAAGAGGGTGTACGTCCACCGGAAGCTGTACAAGAAATTCGTCCATCGTTATGTCACGCGCGTGAAGGCCCTGAGGATAGGCAACGGCTTAGAGCCGAACATCGAGCTCGGGCCGGTGAACAACGAGGCTCAGCTTCGAAAGGTCCAGTCGCTCGTCAACAAGTCTGTAAGGTCGGGGGGCAAGCTGGAGGTGGGCGGGCGGCGTTTATCCGGCCCTCTGAAATACGGTCTCTTCTACGAGCCAGCGGTGGTGACGGGACTCGACAACGGCAGCGGCCTTGTCAAGGAAGAGCAGTTCGGGCCGGCCGTGCCCATCATTCCTTTCGAAAGCGTCGGAGAGGCGGTCGATATGGCGAACGACTGCGGACTGGCGCTTGGCGCCACTGTATGGTCCGGGGACAGGCCGCGCGCTCTGAAAATCGCCCGCGAACTGGATGCGGGCGTAGTGTGGGTCAACAGTCCGCTCGCGGTGGACATATCGGCTCCGTTCGGGGGGTTCAAGGGGAGCGGATTCGGAAGGGAGCTTGGAGAGCAGGGCTATTGCGAATACGCGGCGACGAAGTCGTACGTTCTCAGGTGAGCGCAAGCGTCCCTTGGGACTATGTGAAATCCGGACTGGTCAAACGAGCAAATCACTCACGTAATTTCAACAGTCACGACCACCCGGCTCCCGTCCTTGAGCTTCAGGGCATCCCGCAGCTTCGAGCCAGCCACTATCTCGAGCGTGTCAGTGTAGTGCGTTCTGGAAGGGATGACCACGACCGCGGCCATCTCGCCGATGCGCGCCTTGAAGCACTTAATGGGACCGAACGTCCTGCCCCCCTCTTCGAAACCGGGTATGACAAGGCCTGTGGACCCGCGCAGACTCTCCAACGCCTCCATGTCTGTTCCCTCGACCCTGACGTTTAGGGTGCCGCCGTAGGGTACGGTCCCCAGGATACTTCTCAAACCGCTCTCGTACGTTCTCCTAGCCAGGTAGTAAGCTCCTTCGCCGAGCCCGCTTGCCACGGTGCCTGAGAGCTCTACCGCGTTCCCGGCCTCGAAGATGCGCTTGTAAACGAGATATTCGGTTTTGAGCAATGAGGCCCCTGTCTTTGTGATTTTCACATGCTGGCCTCTCGCGGCCATTGCCCGTTCCACAAGCCCCTTACTCTCCAGCCTTATGAGTGCGGTGGAAACGGCCTGCTGGCAAACATCGAGCTCCGTTGAAAGGTCCGACGAGGTAATGCGAATGCGCCTTTGCATCGCGCCCCTGGTTGCCAGCGCACGGAGAAGCCTCATGTCCGTTGACTGCATCGCAGTCTTCATGAGACATCCCCGACAATCACCAGATGGTTGCGCCCCTTCATCCGCACTATTGGTATGCGAGCCTTTTTCAACAAGGTGATGAGGCCGACATCGTTCGTCAGGACGTACGCCTTTCTATCGCGGGCGAGGGTTATGAGCGCCTCGTCCGGATTTGACGCGACCACGGTTATGCATTCGCACCTTCTCGCCAGGCCGAGTGCGGCCCTGGCCTCCGGTATTCGTTTCGAAAGGTTGACGAGCTCGCCCACGACAGACTCTGGGACGAGGATGGTGTATGAGCCTAGAAGGCGCGTGAGCTCGGAATCGAGATTAAACTTGAATTGAAAAGGCATCATCAGTCCGTTGACGTCGGCGACTACGAATGGCATGGCCCCTCACTCGGAAAGTATGCCGTACCCAATGAGGCGCCACTTGCCGGCTATCTTGCGGCTTATGGCCACGCGCTGGCCTTTCTCCGCGCAAACCGGAATCTTGAGGGCGACATCCGCGCTCTCGCCCCTGGCGCTCGTGACCATGCCGACCGTGTTCGTGGTTCCGACGCTTAGCATGAGCGGCTCGCTGCTCTTCAGCGCCTCGACGGCGATGTCCTTGGCGTAGCCGACCACGCGCTCGAGAAGCTTGATGTCCATCGAAAGCTTCGAAAGGACCGGAGGAAGCGTGCCCGGGCGGCCCACGACCTTTCCAATCATGGAATCGGACTTGGTGAGGTACGGGTCGAGGAGAGTGCCGATGGCTATGAGCCCTCCGGGACGAATTTCATCCATCTGGGTGCCACCGGAGAAAAGGCTGGTAATCTCCGTGACAACGGGCTCGAGCCTAATCTTCCCCTTGTCTTCCACCCTTCTGCCCGGAGCTATCTCTATCTCGTCTCCAATCTTGAGCTTGCCTGACAGCAGCGTGCCTCCGAGGACCCCGCCGACCAGCTCGTCCAGCTTCTTGCCGGGCGGGTTGATGTCGAAGGAACGGGCGACGAACATCCGAGCGGGTTTACCATGCTCGATGGCCTGGGTGGGGATGTGCATCTCGATTGCTTCGATCAAAACATCGATGTTCGCCTCCTGGTGCGCGCAAACGGGGACTATCGGCGAATTCTCCGCTATCGTCCCTTTTGTAAAGGCCTTAATCTCCGCGTAATTCTCGCGGGCCCGTGCTTCGTCGACGATGTCGATTTTGTTCTGGACTATGACTATCTTCTCGACACCGCTGATTGTGAGCGCCATTAGGTGCTCCTTTGTCTGGGGCTGGGGGCACTTCTCGTTCGCCGCGATGAGCAGCAGAGCGCCGTTCATCATGGCAGCGCCGGAAAGCATCGTCGCCATCAGCGTCTCGTGGCCGGGGGCATCGACGAAAGAAACCGTCCTTAGCAGGGCGGCCTCACCGCCGCATGTGGAACATTTTGGCATATTGTTGTAGGCTTCAGCCCCCTGGCATCTGGGGCATTTGTAGAACGCCGCATCGGCGTAACCTAATTTGATGGATATACCGCGCTTTATCTCTTCCGAATGCCTGTCGGTCCACTCGCCTGTCAGGGTCTTGGTGAGGGTCGTCTTTCCGTGGTCAACGTGGCCAATCATGCCGATGTTGACTTCCGGTTGACGTGGAACCTTCATAAATCATCAATCGCCCGGCGGGCCTACTTCGCCTCGCCTTCCGCTGCTTTCGGGGGGAATATTTCCTTGACTGCCCTGGGGCCGTACTGGATAATCTTCATGTTGAGCTGGATGGTGTCGGGAGAGACGGTGTTTCCCCGGAAGTTCTTCCTCTTGCGGGTGCCCTTCCTCTCGGGGTGGAAGCCGGTGCTTTCGGCCGTCAGAATCATCTTTCGCCTTGGACCGGGAAGGTCGCTACGCATGGGGACTCCGTCCTTGTCCGAGCCGCCCGATATCTGGAGCTTGTAACCAGGCATCTCCACAAAAATCCCGTCAATCTTGTCCCCGATTTTCTTGCCGACCAGCGAGTTCGCTAAGTTGCCGCCGACGACCTTCTGGTACGTCATCCCCGTTTTGGGGTCCGATATCACGGCTCTGAATTCAGCCATCTGTCATCACCATTTTCAGCGAGTTCACCTCAATCTTCTTCTCCCATATAAATGTTGAGTAATGCGCCCAGGCGCTTACTTCCCCCAGAACTTCTTCTCCTTGGCCTTGATGGCGAAGATTCGCTCGAGCACGTCCCGCTCGTCCTGGTTCAGGCCCATTGTCGACAGGCAGCGCGCGTCTCCCTCCGGGATATCCACGTACAGCACGTCGCCGACGTTTATCTGGCGCCCGACCGTTGGTCCCTCGATTGCGAGGGCGACCTCCTTCCCCTGTATTGTCTCCCCGACCGTTTCCTCTCCGCTCCTTATGCTCTTTATCCGCCCGATTTCTAGGCCGTCCTCCCGGATGAGTTTTTGTCCCGCTTTGATCCGCCCAGCAAGCACGCGCACGCCAACAATGGCGGGCTTCGACGCCCTGAAGACGCAATCCGGCAGCAGCAGGACTTTGCCGGGGTAGCATAGTTCGGACCTCGAAGAAGACTCCAGCTCGCATTTCTTCTTTGCCAACCAGGCCTTGTAATCGTCCAGCAGCCGATAGATGATGTTGCTCGAGATGAAGTCGAGCTTCTGAGCCTCCAGCTCATCCTTCGCCTCCGGGATGACGCTGACGTTGAAGCCGAGGAGGACGCGCCTTGTGGGGTCGTTTATCGTTGCGGCGTCCACGACGTCCCTCCTGGTCACGTCGCCCACGTCCGCCCGTTTAATCAGTATGCCAGCCTGCTTCGCCTCGAATGCGAGCGCCTCAAGGGAGCCGATTGCGTCTGCCTTGATGATTATCCCATCGTCGGATGTTTCGATCGATATGGCGCTCTCCTCCGCCACTTCCTCTATTACTCGGGACGGGTCGTCGCCAAGCACGCGGATGGGTGCGCCCGCGACGACTCCTTCGGAATCCTGGCATACCACCTTGATTCCCGAAGCGGCAGTGACCTCGCTCATAAGGTCGAACCTCTCGCGGGGATCGCGTATTTCGTCGAGGGCCTTGGGTTTGAGTATCGCCTTGATTTTGGTCACCTTCGGCTGGCTTCGCGTGCCGAGGGCAACCATGTCCCCGACCCTGAGCTTGCCTTTGAAAAGGATGACATCCACGGTCGTGCCGAGGCCCCTCTCCTCCTTCACTTCGAGTATCGTACCCTCACCGGGGCCGTCCTCCTTCTGGAGCTGCTCGTCCAGGAATCGTTGAGCCAGGCCGACGAGCATCATGAGGAGGTCGGCTATCCCGAGATTCGCTTTGGCGCTGGCCGGTATCAATGCCACGGTCTTGGTGAAATCCGTGATTCGGTCGTACCTGTCAGCTGAGAATCCCTGCTCGTAGAGCTTGCCGGCGATATTGTAGATTCGCTGGTCCAGCGCGTCATTGACCGTGGTCGATTGCTCCTTGAGCGCGGCCTGCAGGTCCAGATTCAGAACCTTTCTCCAGCCTGGAATGAGGTCTATTTTGTTGAGGACAATGACGAAGGGGGTCTTGTACTGCTTGAGAATTCGGATAGATTCGATTGTCTGGGGCTTCGGGCCCTCGTTCACGTCTATTACCAACACCGCTATGTCTGCCAGCGAACCTCCCCGGTTTCGCATGGCTATGAAAGACTGGTGGCCGGGGGTGTCGATGAAGAGCAGCCCTGGTGCGACGAAGGATTTCCCTTTCAGCAGCTCCCCGCATATTTCGTGCACCACCTTGATTGGAACCTCGGTGGCGCCGATGTGCTGCGTTATTCCGCCCGCCTCCCTGGCGGCGACGGTGCTGCCCCTGACTGCATCCAGCAGGGTGGTCTTGCCGTGGTCGACATGACCTAGAACGCTGACTATGGGCTGGCGTATTGCCATGTTGTCCGGCTGCCTTGAAGTGCTGAGTGTATAAAAAAGTGGCGAGAATTTATATACAATCAAACAATTCCCGGACACCAGTGAGGGAAGTGAGATAAGATGGGCCGAAACGGTATCAACCCAAAACGCAGATGGAACAAACGCGGCGCGATTGAGGGACTGCCTTTGCAGCTTATAATCATGGTGGTCATAGCAGGGATTGCGATTGTGATAATCCTGTCGTGGCTCCAGCCGTGGAAGAACAAGGTGGACTTGCAGTCCGTAAGCGCCTCCCCGGGCACCGTCGCCCGCGGCGTGGCGACCCAGGTCACGGTGACCGCATGGGACACCAAGGACAACAAACTTTCAGGCGTGGTGGTGGTCCTCGATGGCGCCGGGGTGCATGCGAGCGGAACGACCGATAGTACCGGCACCGTGAAATTTACAATCACTCCGTCTCTCCCGCCGGGAACATCGAGTGGACAGGTCAGCATCACCGCCACATACACGGGCTCGATAACGGTAGAGAAGACTAACCTGATAGTCGTCACATGAGAATTCGGCCGGAGAGCGGCGGTCTGGAAGGGCTTCCGCTCAAGATAGCGATAGTCGCTGTGGTAGTGGCGATTTCGTCCCCCATAATCTACGGCAGTTTGCGTACATACGAAATGGCAAAACTCGAAGGCCAGATGGACACGGAAGCGAGCGCGATAGCCGAATTGGCGAAGCTGCTGTACGTCGGCGGCCCTGGGAATGTCCAGCAATTAATCGTCAACCTGCGTGGAGGAGTTACCGCAAGCGCAGACTACATGCTCGTCGGCGATACGCCGGATGGGGCATACGAATCGTGCATCCGATACCGGGTAAAGGGGCTTGCAGAAAGGACATTACTCGTCGAAAGCCCGAACGTTCCCTTATACGGAGCCGGGGGCACGTCTTTTAAGATGCTGGAAGGAAAGCACGTCCTTGTGCTGGAATGCAAAGGCGGGGTCGCAGGCCAGTACATCGAAGTGAGATATGCGCAATAGTCGGCAAACATTTAATATCAGTTGCCCATTGAGCCCATCGTCCCGACTTAGCTCAGCCTGGCTGGAGCGGCTGACTGTAGTAGGATTACCGGTTCGCCGGCATCGCCGCCGAAATCAGCAGGTCCCCAGTTCAAATCTGGGAGTCGGGACCATATTTTATTTGACAACGAGACTCCCAGAGAGGACTACTTAGGCATCTGAATCCGTCGTGGAAGTAGACCGAATCTGGGAGTCGGGACCATTTTTTCTTATCTGTATCCAAACAAATCCAAGAAAAAAAGGTAGGACTAGCGGTCTCCGGCAATTACTCAGCAAGGAGCTAGTCCGAACCATCAAACATCGTCAAAGTAATCACAATCCTTCGACTCCCTTTTTATATCCCTCTCCCGATTTCCCACCGTGCCCACAACAAAAGCCGAAGAGGGGTTGAAGAGCGCCCGGGAGGCCTTCGAGCGCCGTGCGTACGACGCTGCCATGGCGCATTGTAGGAGCGCCTTGAATTATGTGGATACCGAAGCGAAGGGCTCGGTGGCGCAGAGGCAGCGCGCTGGAATCCTGCTGCTGCTTTCCGAAATAACAGACATCACGGGCCAGTGGGTCGACTCCCTGCTGTACCTCGACGGCGTGACGCAGATATCCGCGGCTCTGAGCGACACCAAACTCGCGGTGGAATCGCTAATCCGGGCTGGCAAGATAATCTCCAAGAAGGGCAAGTGGGAGGACGCGCTGAAGAGGTTCGAGCGCGCCGAGCAGCTGTCGCGCAAGCAGGGCATTCACAAATTACTCGGAAAGGCGTTGATAGGGAAGGGCACGATACTGTGGCGCCAGGGCCAGCACGCGGACGCGGCCCGCGAGGCCGAATCGGCTGCGAAGATTGGGGAGAACATCGGCGACCTCCAGATACAGGGCGGCGCTCACGCGCTGATGGCGAGCGTGAGGTTCGACCAAGGCAACTATGCCGCGTCAATCGATGCCAACGAAAGGGCGCTCAAACTTTTTGAAGCAACGAAAGACGCGTACGAGACGGCTCGGGTGCTGAACAACCTGGGTGAGACATATAGGGCCGTAGGCAATCTTCCAGAGGCCGTGAAACGCCTCGAAACCTGCCTTAGAATTTCGGAAGAATCGGATAACAAGCGCAACGCGGGTTATGCGCTCATGAACATCGCGGAATGCAAGGTCCGGCTGGACGATCCCTCGGGCGCCAAGGCTGCCGCGGTCAAGGCCGATGCGATATTCTCCGCGCTGGAGGATAGGTACGCGCAGGCCAACATCTCGATGGTCTGGGGAATGATACATTCGGCCAGGCGGGAAGACAAGAACGCGCGCTCTTGCTTCGACAAGGCCTTGGAAACGATGTCCGTGCTGGCCATACCTTACGATATGGGGATAATCCAGCTGGAATACGGAAAGTTCCTTTCGCGCGCGACATCCTTGGACGAAGGGCGGGTGATGCTCAAGCGAGCGGTGCTCTCGTTTGAGCTGGCCGGAGCCAAAGAGATGATGGCTCGCGCCAAGAAGGAGATGGATGCTCCGGGGGCTTAATGGAAAAGCCCCAAAGCCCTGCGCCTGGCTCGCGAAACGACTTCGTCATGGAGGTTCTTTCCGGTCGAATCGATTGCCACGACTAAGGGTCCGAACCTTTCGACATCCAGTTCCCACACGGCTTCGGCGCTTCCGAGATCGTTCCAGAACGGCCCCTTTGCCGATACGACCATGGACGATGCCAGCGCCGCCGTGCCGCCGGTCATCGACAGGTAGGGGCAGCCGAGCCCGACCATCGCCGAAACGGCCTTTCCAGACAATCCCCCCTTACCAATTATCGCCGACGGCCTTACGGTTTTCAAAAATCGTTGCAAAGTCTCTTCCATCCTGTTGCTCGTCGTCGGGCCAGCAGCGATGACCTGCGAGGTATTTCCCCGTTTGCGGATTATGGGTCCGCAATGGTATATCGCACCGCCGCGAAACTCTTCGGGCAAGCCATCCAATCCACAGTCGACAACCCGCTTGTGCGCCAGGTCCCGCGCCGTGTAAATTTTACCGGTCAGCGTCACCAGCTGGCCCGCGCGCAACCTTTTTGCTAAAGGACGGGGAATAGGGGTTTCAATTACTAGCATTGGTCGCTCTCCTCGTCGAGTATTTCGTTCGTCCGTTGGCGTCCATCGATAGGAACGCCCCCCGCGCCGCCCAGCATTGCAGGTTGATTGCCACTGGCAGGCTGGCGGTGTGGCAAGCCGCGTATTCGATGTGCACATCCAGCGCCGTGGTCTTCCCCCCCAGCCCCATTGGTCCGATGCCCAGCGCGTTCACGTCCTTCAGAATTGCCTGTTCAAGGAGCGATATCTCGCGCTCGGGGTGGCGATGGCCCACTGCTCTCATGTGGGATTTTTTTGCCAGAAGCCCGGCGCGGGACATCGTGCTGCCAATGCCCACGCCGATTATGGTCGGCGGGCAGGTTTTTCCTCCGGCTCCAAGGACTGTTTCCACTACCGCTTGACGGAGGGCTTTTTTTGGATTGGTCAGGGGGAGATTGAAGTAGCGGCTGGTGTTTTCCGAGCCGGCCCCCTTCGGCATATAGTACATCTCCAACAGGTCGCTCTCTGAGGGTATCCAGTGTATTTCCGGCACGCCTGCACCTATGTTATCTCCCCGATTTTCACGGGTGATGGGGTGCACGACGCTGGGCCGCAAAGGAACGGAGTTTGTCGCAGCGCGAACCCCGTCAACGATTCCAGACCGGACGCTTTCATCAAAGCGATTGCACCAAACGAAGAATATCGGAACTCCAGTATCCTGACAGATTGGGATGCCAAGCTTTTCTGAAAGACCGATGCTCTTCAACACCGCATCGAGTTGCGCCTTTGCCAGTCCAGATTCTTTGCGTCTTGCCGAAGCGATGGCGCTCCTGACATCTTCTGGCAGCTCGGTCACGCCCTTTCGCATCAGTTCCTGGACCGCGCGAACGAGCGTCGAATGGTCGAACATCGCCGTTGAGTATCCGCGCATCCTTAGAAAAAGGTTATCACGGCACGAAGACCGCAGCGGAAACCACGGTCGTCCAGAGGCCGTGCTTGTCGCAGATGGTGCTCTGGGTTATGTTCGAGGTCTTGATGATGCGGCCATCGATTTTGAATATCTCCTTTTTTGCATCGTAATGCTCGTCGAGGTCGAACTCAATTCCATAAGTCGAAGATAGCATCTGTGCGGCCAGGTCTTCCGCATAATCGCCGTTGCTCTTCTCCGTCTGCCCGAAGGAGTGGTGCTCGCTCAGGTAGCCGTAGTGCTTCTCGTCGGCCGGAATCGCCACGCCGATGGATGCGGCCATGAGGCGGTTGGCCTCGTTCGAGCTGTTCTCGGCCAGGACGACAAAGACAATCTGTCCCGGGCTCAGCATCGAGAGCCCCTTGCTCTTGGGGAGGGTCTTGCAACCGGGCGGGAAGATGCTAGACACGCGCACGAGGTTGAATTTTTCGATACCCGCATCTCGTAACGCCACCTCGAAGCTGCTCAATTTCTCCTTGTGCTTGCCGACACCTTTTGTGAAAAACAGGTATCTGGGCACGAAACTCGGACCGAAGGGCTCTTCAGGCATGGAGCCGGCGATTGTTTTTCAGTATTTAAGATTATGCGAATTGTTATCGCGTGGGGCGAGGCCATCCGACCCGCAACAGGATTCAATAGGAAACGGTATTGTACGTGCCAGAGGGCGCAAAATGATGACGATTGCTCAGACGATGGCGACGGAACCGCAATCGTCGGTTGTGACGATTCTACACATCTTATCGGATGAAATCGAATCGTCCAACCCGCAACAATCTTTAATACAAAAACGGTATTGGTCGTTTGTTGCGGGGATAGCCCAGCCCGGTAAGGCGCAGGATTGCTAATCCTGTGCTCTTTGAGCCCGGGGGTTCAAATCCCCCTCCCCGCGCCATAATTTTTATTTGGGAACGGGATTTGTACCGGAGGTTCACGAGCTACGCGGAGGCGCAGCGAGCAGGACGAGGCACGAAGTGGCTCGTCCGGGAATCCCCCTCCCCGCGCTCATGTGAAGCGCTCCTCCGTTTTACCTGCGCCACCTGTCGCGAATTGTGCCGATGTCTGGTTTGCTTCGGCGCTGAAGGGCGTAGCCGACAACCAGCACCGAGAGGCCGACGACAATTTGGATGAAAATGTCCTGGTCTTCCGGAGCGTTCGGAAGCCCGATAAGCCTTTCCAGATAGTTCATCGCGGCAACTGACAGGAACGTGAGGCCGACGATCGAAATGCTCACCCCCCAGAACGTTGGGGGGATGTTGTCCCGCATGACTACGGCATTCACAGCTTTTCTCGATTCGAGCACTACCGCCGCCGCTCCGAACCACAAGGCGCTGGCGGACAGGAACTCGACTCCCCTGGTGAACCAACCTTCATATTGCGAGTCGAGGGGCTTGGTCGATTCCTCAAACCCATTGGCAAGACCCGTTGCGAAAATTAGAATAGTTCCGATGTAGAACACTAGGGAGAGGTCGCCGGCATAAACGGAATCCCTGGTTTTTTTGGCCCCTATGACTATCGCGTCTCCGACGGCGTAGGTGCGCCAGAGAACGTAAATCCCTATCAGAACCGAGAGCGTCGGCAGCGCGTAGGATGTCACCGAACCCAAATACCCGGAGCCGTTCCACAGGTAGGCCAGGACCGGATACAGGTAGAAGAGCCCCACGAGGATGAATGCCAGCGACAGCGGAGCGATTATCTTCGTCCTCAGCTTGGTATCGCGGGCGGCCTTTACGATGTAATAATACCAATTCTCCAGTTCCTTGCTTTGCTTCACGTAAACGTCGTGGACGTGGTCTATCTTCAGGCGGCTGGACACCATCGGGAAGATGAACTCGTCCTCGGCCCCGTTGCTCACAAGGATGGCGTTGTTGGGATTGACGACCTCCATCACCTCCTCGAGCTGGCGCATCAGAGCGCGGTCAGATTTGTATCCGACATCCGCGTCGCCGCAGATAGTCGCAACCTCTACGTTCTCCCCGTCCTTTACCATCCGGTCATAGAGTTTTATTGCTGCCAAGACCGTGTTCGTGTCCGCATCTTCCGGGTCGGCGAGGCCTAAGGCCAGGGCGGCCCTGACGTTCTCCTCCCTCCCGATTATCGGTCCCTCGACCCCTCCCTTGACTCCAAGGTCGTCGTCGCGGTCTATGCAGAGAATAACTGTCTTCATGTTTTCAGACCTTTATATATATCAGAAGATATTAAAGTTATGCAACGAAAAGTAAATTCACCATGCAGGCGTAGAGATTCACCATTTCCCTTTCGCCCCACCGCCGCCCGAGCGCCCCCCGCCCAACGGTTATCAGGACATCGGGTCCGCCCGTTTAAACAGGCTGTCCCGACCAAAACGAATTTATGCTGGCTACCCCTTTTAGGGGTGGCGTAAGCTTTAAATAAAGTAAAAGTGGGTCCGCCCGGATTTGAACCGGGGTCTGAGCGTCCCGAACGCCCAAGTATAGACCAAGCTAGCCCACGGACCCATTGGAACGGGCGCGAATATGGCCAAGGGGTTAATAAACCTCGCCCTCGGCAGCTTTTTATTCCATCGTGCGGATGGCGGGTCGTGATAGAGCGCCTCAGGGAAAAGATGGCTGGGGAGATAGCCCTCTCCGAAGACCCTGGAAAGACAATACGCAAGTGGCGCGAGACTTTCCACATCTCGCAGCAGGACGTGGCGAGGCACCTCCGCGTTTCCCCCTCGGTTGTGAGCGATTACGAATCCGGGAGGCGCAGGTCCCCCGGGGTGTCGACGGTCCGAAAGATAATCGACGCCATAATCGAGCTAGACAAGGCTTCGGGGAGCCCCGTGGCGAAACAATTCGAAACATCGGACAAGCACGAGGCCGTCATGAGCATCCGCGAGTTCCACGTCGGAATTCCGGCATCGGTCTTTATGAAGGAAATCGGTGGAAGGAACATAGCCAAGGATGTCAGCCTAATCAGGACGATACACGGCTTCACAGTCATCGACAGCCTGCGGGCGATAACTTCGCTGGCCTCCGCCGATTACCTGAAGATTTACGGGTGGAGCAGCGAGAGGGCGCTCCTTTTCACAGGCGTCAAATACGGGCGCAGCCCGATGATAGCAATACGCGCGCACCCGCTCAAGCCCGCGATGGTGGTTTACGTCCAGCCGGAGCAGGTCGACGAGCTCGCGATTAGGTTGGCAACCCTAGAAGGGATACCCCTTGTCACGACCCAGATGCCCGTCCAGGAGCTCATTTCGAAGCTGGAATCTATGTGAATAGGTTTTTATACTGAAGAGGTCTCTTTGAAATGCCCGCGCCACGAAGAATGTGCTGACACGTGATGCACATGGCAAGGCGAGGGGCGACACGAGCGCTCATATGGGTCCTTCGGAGAGACCGGCGGGACGCCGAGCTATGATCCGACGACAACCCGGGCGCCCGACAAACCCCCGCTAATGGGTTATGTCCGCGGAGAGAGCTAAGCTTCCTATGAAGCGGAACGTTAGTGGCGGGGGACATTTTCCATCACTATTTATGGAGTTTCATTTTTAATACTTCGATGGCATCGCCCCGTTGATGAACCGCGACTCCAGGCTCCTCACTGCTGTGGGGCTGTACCACTTCGCCAACGATGGCGCGCTAGCGGTCCTGCCTCTCGTGCTTCCGGTCATCAAGCTGAAGTTCGGCCTGACCTACACGGACATCGGCACGCTCACCGCCGCCGGGCTCGTCGCGACGCTGCTCGTCCAGCTGATGGTCAGCCAGTTCGCCCACAGATTCAGGGCGGTCCGGTCCCTGACGATAGGCATGGCCACGATGTTCATGTTCGCGGTAATGCTGGTTTTCGTGTGGAGCTACGCGTCACTGCTGGTATTCGTGATAGGGATGCGCATCGGAGCAGCAGTCTACCATCCCATCGGTTTGGCGCTCGTCGCCAGCAGGTTCGGCAACGGCAAGATAGACATGGCGATGGGCATTCAGAGCAGCCTGGGCGACATGGGGGTTTTCCTCGCATTTATCACCACTGGAGCGCTCGGTGCGATATTCGACTGGCAGAGCTCCTTCGCTCTGTGGGGCGCGATATGCCTCGCGGCGGCAATTGTGGGAATCGCGCTTAAAATGGGAACAGACGAGGATTCGCAAATCGGCAGGACGGTCGCACACAACGACCTCTCCTGGCGCGAGGCGTTGAAGCGGATCGGCATACTCATCGTGCCGTTGACTGTGGGCGGCGCTGGGTACAACATCATCATCAACTACGCCCCGCTCATGTTGCAGGATTTGTACGGACTCGAAATCGGGCAGTACGCGCTGGCGATAGCCCTCTGGGTGGGGACGGGCGCGGCCTTCACCTTGATATTCGGGCGCATCACCTCCCGGGTCGGACGGGGGAAGGCCATAATGGCCTCTTACGTGCTAGTGCTCGTCTCGGGATTGCTGGTATGGGCCGTAGATTCTCTGTGGATGGCGGTGCTGGCAATGTTCCTGTACGGAGTGGGGTTGTTCATGACTTATCCGGCGCTCTTCGCTTACATCACGGAGATGACTGGCGGAAAACGATCGGAGCGCGCGTTCGGCATAGTATTCACGGCGCAGTTGACTGGCGGTTTCGTCTTCTCATTCATCTGCGGCGTGCTATCCGACATGTACGACATCAAAACGCCGTTCGTGGTCCTGAGCGCGATAGCCGCCGTCGCGCTCGCGGTCACCGCGTATTACCTGGCAACGGTGAAGGCGACGCCCGCAACCGCCTGAGCTTGTTAGGCGCTATTCGACCCTGACCTTCAGCACTCCTATGCTCTCTATCCCCGCCTCGACGATATCGCTGGGCTTTATTGGGCCGACCCCTTCCGGCGTACCGGTTGCGACGATGTCGCCCGGCTCCAGGGTCATGATGTGCGAGACGTACTCGACAACGTTCGGAATATCGAAAATCATCTGCGAGGTATTCCCCTGCTGGCGGTACTGCCCGTTGACCTTCAGCCAGATTTCCAGCTTGTGCGGGTCCGGAACGCGCTCGGCAGGCACCGCGTCGGAGATGGGGGCGAAGGTGTCGAAACCCTTTGCGGCAGCCCAGGGCCGCCCCTCTTTCTTCGCCTCCTCCTGTATGTCCCGCGCGGTCACGTCCACAAGCACGGCGTATGCCGAGACGTGTTCCATGGCGCGAGATTTCTGCACATTGCGTGCTGTTTTGCCAATGATTGCCGCCAGCTCCACCTCGTGATGGACGTTCTTCGATTGATTCGGGATGACGATGGCCCCTCCGTCGTGGACGATGGAAGTCGAAGGCTTGAGGAAAAAAAACGGCTCTTTCGGTGGCGCGGACTTCATCTCCGCCGCGTGAGCCCGGTAGTTCCTCAGGAGGCATACGATTTTCCCGACCCTCACTTCCCCCGCGCCAGCGATAATAATCGAAGCCATGAGCCCGAATCTCCGCTCCGGTACTTAACGGAAACGGTTATCTGCATCGAAGCGCTTGCCTGAGCGATGGACCCTTTCCGGCTCGCAAGGTACCCCTTCCTCTCCGAGGCCAGGCAGTACATCCTGGCTCAGGGGATGGAGCTCGAGGACCTTGTCGGCGGCGCCGCGCTAGGTCGGGCGCGCGACCGGGGCGAGCGCCGCGTCATGGAGGCGATAGAACAGGGTGCCGTCCAGCAATCTCCCATCATGAGCGAGACCGACGCCCTGGCGGAACTCTTCTCGTATCCAATCGCGAGGATGCTGGTAAGCTGCGCCGGAGACGGCTACCTCGTCACCCGTTACGCTCTGGCCGAAGCCGTCCACGCATCAGCTCAGCTGGCGAGAGAGGATTTGGAAGACGTGATTGCCGCGGCGCAGGATTTGGGCATGGACGCAGAGGCCGGTAATGGGGGCCCGACAGTCCATTTTACCGATTTTCTGGCATATTCCGCGCAGATGCGCAGCCCGGAATGGAAGCTGTCCAACCAGGACTTGAGGTGTGGGAGGGCGCTGGTGTCGAGGGACCGTCTCGTGAGGCTGTGCCAGCAAGCACTTCAGGAAAAGCTGGAAAGCGAGCTGCCGCTTCCCGTGACTGAGCAGATTACGAAGGCCTTCGAGGCGCCGGTCGGTCGAGTCAAGGAGCTGCTGGAGCAGAAGCGGAAGGAGATAAAGCCTCAGGAGATGGGGCGAGTCAGCTTCCTCCGCATGCCGCCGTGCATGAAAGCGTATGTCAGACTCGTGGAGCAGGGGAAGAACATCCCGCACAGCGCCCGCTTCGCCCTCGTTGCGTTTCTGCACGCCATCGGAATGGGCAACGACGACATCGTAGCAATCTTCGCTACGTCTCCGGATTTCAACGAGCACATGACGCGCTACCAGGTGGACCACATCAGCGGAGTGACGTCCGGCGTGGAGTACCTCCCACCGGAGTGCTCCACGATGAAGTCCTACGGTATCTGCATCGAACCGGACTCGCTCTGCTCGAAGCCGTGGATGCAGCACCCGTTATCGTATTACCGGGTCAAGGGAAAGCCCAGGGGCGGTCCGACAAAGCCGAAGGCAGTACAGAAGAGAGCCTCGGAAAAGAGAGAGCTGGCGGAGAAGTGACGGGAAAGAAGGGCACCGGGGATTCATGGGGTGTCAGTAACGGTTTTGATAAATTCCGGACTGCCTGCCCGTCAGGCTACTTCGTTTCCAGCCCTTTCCATATCCTCATCGCCCTCTGGATGGCCGTCAAGTTTCCGGCCACGGCGAACCAGATGAGCATCAGCTCGATGAGGTTCAGCGGGAAAAGCCATGGAAGTGGGAGCTCCAGATTGATGCCTATAGTCACTAGGGTGAAATGGAGGAACGGAACCATGACGAGGAGCACGAGCCTGTCCGCGCGGCCCAGAACCCCCCCGTAATCGCGCTTGACCCCGAGCGCCTGAGCCTGCGTGCCCATGTAGCTCGTCAGGAACACGCCCATGAGGGCCAGTAGGCCGAGGGACAGGTGCCGCGAATAGGGGCTGAGCATTATCCCGCCCAGCATGAAGAAGTCCGCATAGCGGTCGACGACGTGGTCCAGAAGGTCGCCGCGCGCCGACGCCAGCCCGGACATCTTGGCCAGCTTTCCATCGAGAGCGTCCAGCACGCCGTTCATGGCGACGAAGACCGCGCCGACGAACAGCCAGTACACCCCATAAACGCTCGCCGCAAAGCAGACTCCCGCGAATATCGCGCAGCCCAGCGAGCTCCACGTGAGCGTGTCCGGGTGAGTGTCGCCCATGGCCTTCGCCATCGGGTCCAGGACTGCATCGGCGTCCTTTCGGTACTCGTCTAGTACCAAGAGAGCACCTCCGCGCTCCAGTCAACCTGGCCGGGTCTAAAATCCTTAGTGTCGCCGGAGATTATCCGCTCGATGTCGCTGGCCACGCGCGAGGCCTTTTTGCGCGTGGCATTAATCTCGCTTGTGCGGGCGCAGGCGTCCAGAGCTTCCATCAGGACCAGGTCTATGGCCTCGGCCTCGATGTTGTCGCGAAGCTTCCTATCGGAATATCCGCGCCCGGCCAGCCGCTCGGAGAGGACCTTGGGGGAGCACCGCAGAACTATGCAAAGGTCGGGGCGGAGGTGATGGCTCAGGTGACCTTCCACTATGGCGAAAGGCTCCGCCTTGCGAAGATCGTCCATGCAGCCAGCCAGTTTTTCCACATCCACGGTAAGTTCGCCCCGCTTGCGACCGGAAACAGCCTTGCGCTCCTCGGCCAGACCAGCGACGTCCCTGACACTGCGACCATGCAACCTCAACATGTCGCACGCAGTCGTCTTTCCCGTTCCGGGGGTTCCTGTCACGGCTACCAACACGCCGGGTGATTCCCTCCGGAGGTTTAAAAACCCTTCCCTGCACAACCCCCTTTCTCGCTTCGCTGCGCTGAAACGCTTTCTTTGGCCCTCGCTGCGCTGGATGAGCCCTCACAAAGAAAGCATTTGGAGCAAAGAAACTCGGGCCATTCGAAGGTGGCGGAGTCACCGAGACACGGGCTTTGACAAAATGCATGGCTAGCCCAGTGCCAGCTCGGCTCGACCGTGCCTGTCTTTTCGCTGGGCGGGGGCAGAGGTGCAGCCTACTAACGCCTCAATTTTGGTCGCCCTCCCAAAGATTATATATTGCGCGAGTCATCACACATCCGATGGCGAAGGTTCTGATGTTGCTGACGAACCCCTTCAGGCCCGACCCAAGGGTCCACAAAGAGGGTAAAGCACTCGTCGCAGCCGGGCATCAGGTCAAAATACTGGCGTGGGACCGCCCCGGCGGAGCTCCGAGCAAGGAGGGTGTGGACGGCATCCAATTACATCGCTTCGGGCCCCCATCCGGGTGGGGGGCGACGATGTCGGTCGTCCCGGGCATGACTCTTTTCTGGGGGCGCGCGGCACTGGCAGCCCTTTCGGAAAGGCCAGATGTCGTTCACGCCCACGATTTCGACACGCTCCCGCTGGGCTGGCTCGTTTCCAAGATATCGGGCGCAAAGCTGGTGTACGACGCGCACGAGGGCTACGCCGACATGGTTGGGCCCAGCGTTCCTCCATGGGTGGCCCGGCTCATCAACACCGGTGAGGCTCGGATGGCGCGGAAGGCAGAGCTGGTCATCGCCGTGAACGAGCTTTTCAGGGAAGAGTTCAGTTCCAAGGGCTGCGGGAACGTGGTGGTGATTGCCAACCTCCCAGAAAGTTACGGCCGCGCAGACCCCGTCAGGGTCGAGGCTTTGCGCAAGGAAATGGGCGCGGAGGGCAAGAAGCTGGTATTGTACGTGGGCGTCCTGGAGCCGCAGAGGGCGCTCGTTGATCTGGTGAATGCGGTGAGGGCTTTGCCTGCAGACGGTTACGCGCTCGCCATCGGCGGTTTCGGCACGCTCGAGGCGCAAGTGCTCAAAGCGGCGGAGGGGATGACCAACTTCAAATTCCTCGGCAGGGTTCCAGGCAATGAGATACTGGATTATTCGGCCGCCGCGGATGTCCTGTTCGCCGTATACGACCCGTCGAACCCCAACAACAGGAAGGGGGCGCCAAACAAACTTTACGAGGCCATCCACCTCGGCAAACCCATAATCGTCGCCGAGGGCACTTTCGCCGCGAGGGAATCGGCGTTGGAGGGGATAGGCCTGCCTGTAAAATACGGCTCGGTCGAATCGATATCTGACCGGATAAAGTCGGCGGCCGTCGGCGGTGCGCCATTTCCCGCGAACCGCTCGAAGGAAGCCGGGGCGGAGCTTCGCACATGGGCCGGGATGGCCGAACGCCTCGTGAAGGCTTACGTGCGCATGCTGGAAGGTGGAAGCTGATGGAGGGAATGGCGCGCAAAGCCGCATTCAACATGCTGGCAAAAAGTGTCGTCACAGTGGTCACCCTCCTGAGCTTCCTCTACATGGGAAAGAACGCGGATCCGGGCGCCGTTGCGATGCTGGCTTTCGCGCTGGGTTTCGTCGGAATCTTCACGTTCGTGTCGGACCTTGGTTTCGGGGCAGCGCATGTCAAGCGGCTTTCGGAGGGGGGTGACGAGGCGAAGTGCAATGCGACCTTCTTGTATGCCAAGCTCGCGCTGACGGGGGCGATGGTCGCGTGCGTCCTCGCGGCGGTCTTCGTCTGGGACACGGTCAACCCCGAAGGGGCATTCAACAACCCTGAGCAGCGCTGGGCGGTCTACATCATACTGATTTACTACGCCCTTTTCTCGCTGGCCCAGGTCCCGGTGGTGACATTCAGCGGCAGGATGGAGAGTGCGAAGCAGCAGATGCCCGAGACATTGGGCACGCTTGCCAGGGCGCCGCTCATCGTGTATGCGGTCATGGCAGGATTGGGCGCCGTGGCTCTGTCGCTTTCATACGTGGGCACGGGGCTGGTCATGCTGATCGTTGCCGCGCTTCTTTTCAGGTCTTATAAGGTGGGCCACCCGGACAGGGAGACATTCAAGAGCTACTCGGGATATGCGACGCCGATAATCCTCATACTGTTAATACTCGTTCTCAGCCAGAATCTGCCGCCCGTGCTCATCGCTTACTTCACCGGAAGCGATGTCGAGGTTGCGGGCTATTTCATGGTCCAGAGGGTGACGCTCATCTTCATACTCGTTTCTTCGTCCGTGTCGCCGATACTCTTTCCGAAATTGTCGAAGGACCACGCGTGCAAGGACATCGGGGCAATGAACGACACGTGCAAGGCGTCGGAGCGCATCATTTCGATGTACATGGTGCCGGTTGTTGCCGCGACCGCGGCACTGGCTCCGGCGCTCATTCACATCTTCCTTGCGGACACATACCTGCCCATGGCGAGCGCGCTGGTCCTCCTCGTCGCATACGCGTTCGTCACCTCGATTGACATGACGTACGTCAACGTGCTGTACGGCATCGGCAGGCCGGACATCAACCTGCGCCTGGGCATCGTGACCGTGAGCGTGACCTTGGCTGGATTCGCCATCCTGATTCCCCGGACGTTTTTCGGGCTCACGCTCCTCGGAGGCGGGGCCACCGGAGCGGCTGCCGCGCTTCTTCTGGGCGGGTGCGCCGAGTACGCCGTGTCCAGATACTACGCTAAAAAGATGGCGGGCATCGAAAGCTATCAAAGGATATGGATTCACATCTTCGCAGGGGCGACGATGGCCGGCATACTCTACGGGCTTCACGCGGCGCATTTGGTCGACCGCTGGTACACGCTTGCGGGGGCAAGCGCGCTGGGGCTGGGATTGTACGCAGCCATATTATGGGCCGCAAACGAGCTCAGGCGGCGCGACCTTAAATTCATCGCGGAAATCCTCAACGTCCGCAAGATGCTCTCGTACATTTCGACAGAGCTCAGGGGCAAGAAATAGTATTTATCCAAGCTCGGCATCACAAACATAGAACGGGGGGCATGCAAATGCAGAGGGCGTTCGTCACGGGCGGTTGCGGCTTCATAGGGAGCCACTTGATAGACAATCTGCTGGCCGGCGGCAGCGCGGTCACAAATGTGGACAACATGTCCACGGGCTTCCGCGAATTCGTTGCGCATCACGAGAAGAACGGTTCGTTGAAGAACGAATTCTACGACCTCAAGGACCTGGGCCGCCTGTCAAAGTCCATGGTAGGCAGCGACGCCGTTTTCCACTTCGCAGCCAACGCGGACATCCGCCGCGGGCTCGAGGACACCTATCGGGACCTGGAGCGCAACGTCCTGACCACGTACAACGTCCTGGAATCCATGAGGAAGAACGACGTGAAGGAGCTGGTCTATGCGTCATCCGCCGCCGTTTACGGCGACCAGGCCAAGTTCCCGACGCCGGAGGACGCGCCCAAGACTCAAACGTCGTTCTACGGGGCTTCGAAGCTCTCGGGCGAGGCGTTCATCGAGGCTTTCTGCGAGGCCTACGGGATGCGCGCGTGCATGCTCAGATTCGTCTCGGTCGTCGGAGAGCGGCACCCTCACGGCGTCACCTTCGATTTCGTGAAGAAGCTTCTGGCGAATCCCAAGGAGATGGAGATATTCGGCAATGGGAAGCAGCGCAAATCTTTCCTGTACATAGGCGACTGTGTGGATGGTTTCATGCACGCTCACAGGCATGCAAAAGGGAAGGTCAATATCTTCAACATCGGAAACCTGGACACAATCGAGGTCACGGGGGTCGCCGACATCGTCGTGGAGGAGATGGGCCTGAAGGGAGTGAAATACAATTACACCGGCGGCGAGCGCGGATGGATAGGGGACGCGCCAATCGTGCATCTCTCGGTGGACAGGCTGATGGCTCTTGGTTGGAAGCCCAAGGTTTCAGTCGAGGAAGGAATCAGGCGCACGGCTAGGTGGCTGCTCCAGAACAAATGGATATACGGGCCAAGGAGTTAGTAGATGCCTATCAACCAGGTCGTCATCCTGGCGGGAGGGCTCGGCACGCGCCTAAAGCCAATCACGCAGGTAATGCCGAAGCCCATGGTCGAGGTAGGTGGCTCGCCTTTCCTCGAAGTGCTGGTCGAGCGATTGAAGCGCCGGGGTTTTGATGATTTCATCATGCTCGTAGGGCATCTGGGAGACCAGATAATACGCCATTTTGCCGACGGCTCCGAATTCGGCGTCAAAATCCGCTACTCCGTTGAAAAGGAGCTGCTGGGCACGGGCGGAGCGCTGAAGCAGGCGGAGCCGCTCCTGGCGGAAAGATTCATGGTGGTGTACGGCGACAGTTATCTGCCACTGGATTACAGCGAGCCGATGCTGGCTTTCGAATCGAGCGGAAAGGCGGGGCTAATCACAGTCTATTCCAACCATCCGAGGATTGCCAGGAACAACGTGGAAGTGGGCGGGGACGGCATAGTCAAGCTATACGAGAAGTCCGCCGAGACGCAGGCGATGAACGGCGTCGAGGCTGGCGTATTCTTCCTCGAAAGACAAACCTTGAATTGTTTGGAGCCAGGCAAATTCTCGCTCGAGCAGGCGCTCTTTCCAAAACTGATAAAAAGGGGCGAGCTGATGGGGTTCATGACCAGCGTGCGCTTCTGGGACATAGGAACTCCCGATGGCCTGGAGGCGGCGCGGAGGACATTGCATGACCTTGATTAGCCGGGCACCGGTCCGAATTAGCTTCGGGGGCGGCGGCACGGATCTGGCATCGTATTACGAGAAGCACGGCGGAATGGTAATCAGCGCTTCCATCAACAAGTACTTCTACACGATTCTCGAGATGCGGGAGGATGACCGCATTCAGCTTATTTCGTCGGACCTCCAGCTCAGCCAGACCGTGCGCGACTTTTACCACCTTAAGCTCGGGGAAGGGCTGGACATACCGGTGGCTGTGATAAAGCATTTCAACATCCAGAGGGGGATGAACCTCTTCATGGCATCGGAGGTCCCGCCGGGCACTGGCCTGGGCTCGTCCGGCACGGTGTGCGTCAACCTGGTGAACATGTTCAACAGCCTCGAGCATATGAAAATGACGAAGCAGGAGATTGCCGAGACTGCATACAAGGTGGGTCACGACGACTTGGCGATGCCTATCGGGAAGCAGGACGAGTACGCCGCGAGCTTCGGCGGCCTGAACGTTTTCCACTTCACGAAAGAAGGCGTCACTGTCGAGCCGCTGGGAATCTCAAAGGAGGTTCGCAAGCGCCTCGAGGAGGACATCATGCTCTTCTTCACAGGACGCACGCGAGACTCTGCGAAGATACTGGCCTGCCAGGACAAAGGCGGCAAGGACGACGAGAACGTCGTTGTCAGTTCCCTCCACAACATCAAGAAGCTCGGATACGAAATCAAGGACGCGATAACCGAGGGGGACCTCCGCAAGTTCGGGGAGCTCATGGGCATGGCATGGGAGAGCAAGAAGAAGCTGGCCAAGGGCATCACGAACGAGCGGATAGATGGGCTGTACAAAATCGCCATCGAGAAGGGGGCGCTGGGGGCCAAGCTGACTGGTGCAGGCGGCGGAGGCTACCTGATGCTATTCTGCGAGAAGCCCAACCAGAAAGCGGTGCGCGACGCCCTTTCGGCGCAAGGTTTAAAGCCCATGGACTTCAAGTTCGACATGCACGGGGCCAAGATAATCGGAGGCGATTAGGATGAGCGAATTCAGGAAAAAGTACATGAAGGGGTATCTGGAGGAAGTCAGGCAGTGCCTCGTGGCGATGGAGGGGCAGCTCGACGTCTTCGACGAGCTGGGGCAGATGTTGCTCGATACCCGGGAGCGCGGCGCGACGGTATTCCTCTGCGGGAACGGCGGGAGCGCATCATGCGCGTCACACTTTACGAGCGACCTGGCAAAGGGGACGATACACCCGAAGGAGGCGCGATTCCGCGTGCTCTCGCTTGCGGACAACATCCCCCTCATGACTGCCTGGGGGAACGACTCAAGCTACGCCGACATCTTCGTGGAGCAGCTGAAGAACCTGATGAAGCCGGGTGACCTGGTCATCGGGATAAGTGGCTCGGGGAACTCGCCGAATGTCCTTAAGACCATCGAGTGGGCGAGGGCGAACGGCGCGAAGACTGTCAGCATCACGGGTTTCCAGGGCGGCAAAATGGCGTCGGCCGCAGAGTGGGCGTACGTGATTCCCCTGCACTACATGCAGCAGATCGAGGACTTGCACATGCTCATCGAGCACATGGTCACCTCGTCCATCCGCGAGGAGTTCCACGCCAAGCACGGAACGGACCCGAAGGGCTGCTGAGGCGATGACCGCACCCGCCATGGCCGCACACGCCGCTGCTGAAATACACGCAATCCAACCGGGCACCCTGAAGGCGATATTTCTCGACCGTGACGGAGTCATCAACAAGATGTACAAGGGCGATTGGGTGCGCACATGGGAGCAGTTTGTCTGGCTCCCGGGGGCTATGGACGCAGTGGCGCTCATCAGCAAGAAGGGCTACCTCTGCGCAATAATCACCAACCAGTCGTGCGTGGGGAGGGGCGTCGTGCCTCGGGAGACGGTGGACGACATCAACGGCCGCATGGTGGCCGAGCTGGAGAAAGCCGGGGGGAAAATCTCCGGCGTCTACGTGTGCCCGCACAGGCCCGATGAGGGCTGCCCGTGCCGCAAGCCAGGAACTCTGAATTTCGAGAGGGCCATGAAGGATTTGGGAGTCAGGGCGGACGAAATACTTTTCGTCGGGGACAACGAGAGCGACAGGGAGGCAGCGAGGCGCGTGGGGTGCATGTTCGAGATGGCGGGCGGGGAGCGCACTCTTCTCAAAATCGTGGAAGAATTACTGGCTTGAAAATTCATGGTATCGACGCGGAGGAAGGCATTTATATCAATTCCCAAATGAGACGTCAATAAGGTGGAGTGTTAGAAATTGAAGGTTCCCAATCCATTCGAGAATCCGAAGCCCGGAGAATGCTGGACGGAGCGGGGAGCCAAATATTTCAGGTACGCGTTTGTGATTTTGAGCGTTATCCTCATACTCAGCGCCGTAAGTTCATTTTTCATCAGTAGGGAATTATCCAAGGCGAGCGGAACGGTCGTGGAATCTCCCGAATTGATTGCACTTGTTGCAGCAGATATGATACTCGGTAGCCTTCAAATAGGACTGGGCGCTCTCATGAGCTTGCTCCTTCTGTTGGGACTGGTCGGATTCTATACCGGTAGAAAAGAGTTCGGGGAAAAGCACGAGAAGAATGTCAAAAGAGCAATGGTCACCATCGTATTCGCAATTGGTTTTATTGCAGCATCGTTCGCCTTACTACCGCAAGCGACAAGCGGGGGTTACGAGTTTACAGATGGGCAGGTAATTGTTCTCGGAGCATCGGATACCAACATAGACGGTGCGACCGTCTTCAACACATTGTTGAGTGGCGTCATGGTTCTGATTGGACTGGTATGCATTACCTTATTTTTATACTTCTTTATCGTGGAATTAAGCAGTCAGCAGCAAAAAGCAAACATCGTCGGGGCAGCTGGCGTTATCATTGTTTCCGCAATCGTCTGGCAAATAATATTGTCTTATCTGGTTATGACATCTGATATCGAATCTGCGGCCGACATTTTAAATGTTCAAGCCATAGCCATACTTTTGTTTATTCCGATTGCTGTAGGCTTATCGATGATGGCCATCGCCTATAACGGTGTTTTCAAGAGAATCAAAAACAGGGAGATAAAACCGAAATTGCCAGAAGTTGTTTCTGTTCCTCCGATAACCTCATCGTCCGTACCATGTGCGGAGATGTCGCCAGTCAACGTGTCGTCGATACTTGCTTCAGCGCACCCGTTGGTCGAGGAAATCGTCCGATTAGAATACAAAATTCGAATGCCGCTAACTTGGATTATCGCAATAATTTATACGATGCTCATTTGTTGGTTTCTGGGCATATGGGTTGGGCTCGTAATATTGGCAATAACCATAGTCCTTTTGGGTTGGACGTTATGGGGTTTCAAGGCATACCAGACAAAGTACCAATATAAGCCTATGGGGCAGGTTACAGTCTGGCACATTCTTTATTGGCGGACCCACCTTAGAAACGCACAGGATAAATCTTACGAAGTTAAGGATTATTATCCGTATGTTGTCAGTGACACGCTCCTAATGATAACCGATATCAAAGGTTATTTTGAATATAAAATTATCAGCGCCATAGTGTTCGTACCACTATTGCTCGTATTTTTCTTGAATAGTACTCTCCCGGTGAGCGATGGGAACGGTCCCCCGTGGGCTATGTGGATCGCAGCGATTGGTTTTATCGCCTCTACTATGTTCATCGACTTGGCCATTTGGGGTGTTCTGCGGAGCCGATTCAAGGACGTCCGGAAACGATTGGAGACCTTCAAATCGAACATAGACGCCTTCTGGCGGGCGTATGGGTGATTGAATGGAACGTCCTGACCTCTACGTTCTCGCCCGGTTCCTCGAAGCGCTCTGGCTAAAGGGGAAGGGGCAGATGCGCAGGACGGAACTTCAGATGGCCGTCCGGCTGAATTACGACCTTTACACGAAATACCTCGAATTCCTCGCCGCAAAAGGGCTGGTCTCGGAAACGGAAGAGGGCGGCGAGCGCATCGTCAAGATAACGCAAAGGGGAGTCGAGGCGTTCAAAACGCTGGGGGACCTCATGAGCCAGGTGTTCGAAAATAAAAAACCGTGACGCCCAGCACATTCGAGCTTTTGCCGCAATCCAAACCATTTTATCCGTTGTCTCATTAAACTGCTTCGATGCCAAATCCCAAAGTCTCTGTCATCATCCCCACGATGAACGAGGAGAAAGCCGTTGGCGCGGTCATGGACGCCGTGCACGAAGCCTTGAAGCCGACTGGCTGGCCTTACGAGGTTCTCATAGTCGATACAAGCTCCAAAGACAAGACCCGCGAAATCGCCTCGTCCAAGGGTGCAATAGTCGTCGACGAACCGCGCAGAGGCTACGGGCGCGCCTACAAGACTGGATTTGAAAAGGCGCGTGGCGATTACATCGCCACGCTGGACGCGGACTGCACGTACCCAGCCGAGGACATTCCAAAGTTCGTCGAAATACTTGAGAAGGACGAGCTGGACTTCATAACCGGCGACCGCCTGAGCCAGATGAAGAAGGGCGTGATGTCTGGCACGCACAAGCTGGGCAACTGGGTGCTGGTGAAAACGTCGAACATTCTTTTCGGTACAAAGCTCCGCGATTCGCAGAGCGGGATGTGGGTTTTCAGGCGCTCGATAATACCAAAGCTCAATCTCGTGAGCGACAAAATGGCCCTGTCCGAGGAAATAAAAATAGAAGTCAAGCTGAAAGGACTGAAGATGCGGGAGATACCCATCGAGTACCGCCCTAGGGAGGGCGAGGTCAAGCTTAACACATGGCGGGACGGGACGGGCAACCTAAAATACATGTGGCGCAAGAAATTCGGAAAGGCGCGGGACTGAGCCGATGAGAAATGTTATAACTGCAAAGTGTTTTTAGTCTGAGACCATGGCCGACGAGGATTTCGCGCTTCCAGATGCGCCCGCGATACCTGGCCTTACAACAAGGGGCTTCGTGTTGAACAAGGATTGTCCAGGGATTGCCCAGCTCTGCCTGGCAATGAAGGATGCTGACCACTACGATTACGTCCCCGACGCCGAGGAGCTTTTCAAGGAGTTCAGCGCCGAGGCCAAGAAACGCGATCTGGGCAAGGATATTCTCATAGTGGAGTTGGACGGAAAAATCGTGGGCGAATCGTTCGTCTCGTGGGACGATGCCCCTTCGGGCGAGAGGCTTTATCAGCTCGACGCCAACCTCGTTCCCGAGCTGCGCGGTACCGGGCTGAGGCGCTCGATGCTGTTATGGGCAGAGCGGAGGGCGAGGAATATGGCATCCTCGCATCCAGGTGAAACACGAAAGCTGTTCCACGTTTTCACAGACCAAGGCGAGGACCACTGGCGCTCCGTCCTCGAGTCCAGCGGGTACGCTATTTTCCGGCACGGATTGAAAATGGTCAGGCCGGCGCTGGACGACGTCCCGGAGCTTCCCCTGCCCGAAGGAATAGGGGTGCGCAAGGTCGAGCCAGCGCACTACGAGAAGATCCGTTTGGCCTGGAACGAAGCGTGCAGGGACATGAGGGGCCAGCTGCCGATAGACGACGAAAATTTCAAGGTCTGGTCGGAGTTCCCGACTTTCGACCCAACATTATGGCAGATAGCCTGGCACGGCGAGCAGGTCGTTGGCACGGTTTTCGGAATGATTAACGCCAAGGAGAACGAGATGAACGGGCGCAAGCGCGGGATGACGGAGCTAATATCTGTCGCCAGGCCTTGGCGCGGCAAAGGCATCGCCAAGGCGCTGATGGCGCGATGTATGCGCGAACTGAAGGCGAGGGGGATGGCCGAGGCCGCTCTCGGCGTCGATGCGGAGAACCCCAGCGGGGCTCTGAAGCTCTACGAGAAGATGGGTTTCAAAGTCGTGAAGCGGGTCACGTTCTACCGGAAGCCGTTGTGATGGCGAGCCCTCATCACTTCGTCGATTTTGTCACGTTCACTTTCTCAATCACCATGTCTGGCACGAACGTGGGCATCCCGCCCATGTCCATCTCCCACCAGAAGACCTGCTTCTGCACCTTGCCCAGCGCGCTCACGCCCTTGAGCATCCGCTCCATGTTGTCGCTGATGCGCACCCCCTTGACCGAGCCGACTATCTCCCCTTTCTTGACCAGCAGTATCGCGTCGCGGGGAATTGTCGAGTAGTCGCCTGTGGCGTAGTTCTGGAAGCGGGAGTACCAGACGTTCGTGACCACGATTCCATCGCGCATCCCCTCCAGCAATTCGTCCCTGCTCATGTCTCCGGGGGGCACGACCACATTTCTCGGGCGCGGGCCTATGAGGCCAGCGTTTGCCGTGTTTGTTGCCTCGTATTTCTTCGCCGTCGAGGTGTTGTGAAGGTAGGTCATCAGCTTTCCGTTCTTGATTATCTCGGTCCTCCTCGTCGGTACGCCCTCGTCGTCTGCGCAGCCGCTAGCCAGCCCGTCCGGCAATGTGCCGTCATCGATGATTGTGATTGCCTTGCTTCCGACCGTTTTTCCAATCTTGTCTTTAAGGAAGGACATCCCCGCGTCGACCGCGGAGGCCGATGCGAATTGCGCAGTCATCATAGGCATATCGGCCCCGGACATGTGAGTGAAGAGCACGCTCATCTTGCCGTCGGGTCCGGGCTTGGGCGCACTTGCCAGCTTACAGAACGCGGCCGCCTCCTTGCCCGCGCCGACCGGGTCGAGGGCGCGCATCGAGGTAGCGCAGCTCACGGCGTGGCCGGAACCTCCCCCCTTTCCGAAGGCCCTTATTGAGAAATTTAGAGAAGCCCCCTCCTCTTCGAACGACGGCCCTCGGGACGACGCCATGGTATCTGTCGTGTGGTAGCGATGCAGCACGCCAGCGCAGCGGTCCGCGCCGTTGGATTCTGCCGCCTCTATTCCCCTCCAAGCCATGTCGACCAGCGCATCCTCAGAGTCTATTATCTTTTTGTCGAGCGGTAGCTTCCTGTATTTGTATTTGCCTTCCGCTACCCCAAAATAGTCTTTGTTCTCCGGAGTCTTGGCGGAACTTTTCTTCAATTCCGCAAGCACCGCATCGATGCGCGAGACATCGTTGAGGCTCGACGTGACCACGCGCTTCCCGAAGGCCAGGAAGACATCCATGCTCATCTCCGACCAGGCCTGCGAGACCACGACCTCGCTGTTGGCGAACTTAATCTGGCTCTTGTCAAGGCGGTCGAGGGACACCACAGCATCGGTTGCGCCGATGCGCAGCGCTTTGGCAACAGTCCCGTCGACCAGTTCGCGGTCATCGACCTCGCTGCGAGACTTCTTCGTGCTTGCTATCAAACGCTTCCTGTTCTGCATCTAAGCACCCCCCAGGCGCAGGCCGCGGAGGCGCATGTGCGGGCCGCCCATGCCGACGGGCACACCCTGACCAGGCTCTCCTTTTCCGCACGTTCCGACCGAGAGGAAGAAGTCGCTGCCAACGGCGTCGACAGCCGACCAGAAATCAGGGGTCGTGACCTCGATGCGCGGGTCTTTGACGGGGCCCTTGAGCTCTCCCTTCTCGATGAGGAACGCCTCCCGGCCGACGTACTTCTGGTTGTAGCGCGTGTCGTCGATGTTCCACTCGTTGAACGAATTGACGTAGACGCCGAGCTTGACGTCCTCGATGAGCTCTTCGAACTTGTGGTCTCCTGGCTTGACGAAAGTGTTGGCCATCCTGACCAGCGGCTCGCGGTTGAATCCGTCCGCCCTCGCCGAGCCGTTGCTGCTGCGTAAACCGGCTCTCGCGGCAGTCTCCCTGTTGTGCAGGAACTCGTTGATGATGCCGTTTTTCATCAGAGTTCGAGGCCTGGCCTTGACCCCCTCGTCGTCGTAAAGGTAATGGCCGTAGCTGCCGGGGAGCGTCGGGTCCTCAATCACCGTAGCGGCCTTGCTCCCTATGCGCTTTCCGAGCATGTCCAGCTTTACAAATGACTCCCCGGCTTGGGCAGCCTCGCGCCCCATTATCCTGTCAGCCTCGTACGGATGTCCGCAGCTCTCGTGCGTCGCTATTCCCGTGACCTCCGGGCCAACGACAATGTCAATCTTCCCCTTCGGCGGCGCCTTGCCCTTGGTGAGGTTCGCATTGAGAATCCTGCACTCCCTCTCCATCCTCCCTGGACCGTCGAGCGCCAACATCGCTTCCCAGCCACCCGTGCCGCCCATCCAGAGCATCGCCTGCGCGTTTTTTCCTTTTGCGTTTACTGTCGCAGTCGCGGACATGTAAACTATTGGCGTTGTCGTGCGTATCCTGGCTCCGTCGGAGTTCACGAAAAGCTTCTCCGACTTCGTAAGCTGCATGTAGAGGTTGCGCCCCGGGACCTTCACTCCCTCGGGCACGGACTTGTCCACTTCGTTCAAAAGCGCGAGCTTCTCCTCTCGCGATACGCTGGAAAGTTTTCGCTTCTCCTTCACCGCCACCGTGGCGACGTGCGCCTTCTCGCTGCAGAGCCTGATTTTGCGCTTTGCGCGCTTGGCCGCTGCTCCAGCGAGGCGCACGCAGCGCTCGGCCTGGGCGTCCGCCGCCTCGGGCGTAAGCCTGTCCAGCGAGGCGAAGGCTAGGGCTCCGCCGACGAGGGCGCGCATCCCTATGCCCGTGGCGCGCGACTCGTTGGCCGCGTCGAGATTGCCCTTCCTCATAACGTAGTACTCGTAGCTGACGTCCTCTATCCTCGCCTCGGCGTAACTGGCGCCCAGCGCCCCGAGCTTCTTCACAACCCTCTCCGCCAAATCATCGTCCATTTCCTTCACCCCTTGAAGTCCATCAATGCAGTCTGACCTTTAAGGCTTTTTCGCACGGGCTTCTCGTCGGGCGGGGCTCCGCTGAGCGAGATGGTTCCGTACTGCCCCCCTCCTCCAGGAATCAGCCTGACCTTTCCCTCCCTGAACAGCCTCACGGCGCTCGCGACTTCCGGGCTTGCGATATTCTCTATCGGATCGTCGACGAGGACCGCGACCTCGCTTCCGGCCTTGGATACGAGCTTGGCCCAGAGGTCTCCGACGATTTTCGCGTTTGCGTTGGGGGCGCCGATGGCTTTCGCAATTATCTCGGAGAGCGGGATGATGTGCAGGTACTGCGGCCTGTGCTCCGGGTGCTTCGGCTCTGGGAGATCCGCTAGCTCCTCGATGCGGTCCCGGACGCCCTTCTTTACGACACCCCCGCAAACGCAACGCCATTTCAAAGCCATGGCCTGGCGCAAATCGTAATGCTTGAAGCAGGCGATGCAGGCGCTCTCGTTGTACTTTCCCTCCTCCGGCGGAAACCCGACGTTCAAAACGAATTTTCGCCCCCCTTCCCGCAAAATGGCCTTTCTCAGTTCCGCGAAGGTCACGCCCCTGACATCGAGCCTGTTGAACTCCCTGGCGATTCTGCTAGGGTAGGGGGAATGAGCGTCCGAGTTGGTGAGGAATGTGAGGCGGTGAAGCTCTGAAATCCGGTCGGCATAGTCAGTGTCCGCGCTCAACCCCAGCTCCGCGAAACTCGCCTTCGGGGCGAGGTCTCCGTAGCATCCCGCCAGCTTCGCATGGTGACCATACATGCCGGTCCAAGGAGTGAACGCGTGCGACGGGCCGAAGAGCGCGCCGCAATCGACCGCGGCCTGCGCAATCTCCCCTCCGCCCATATGGACTTTCGGGCGCCCGTCCGAATCGAGCGGCGAATGCCTGCCTTTCAATCCTTCGATGAAGCCCTCAACCGAAGCAACGTCCGGGAAGATGATGATGTGGTGGACTCGATGGTTGTCTTCGACCTCGGTCTGCAGAACGAACGAGACCTTCCCCAGGTCGAAGACGCCGTCGCGCTCCTTCGTCCCTTCCCGAATCTCGGCCAGCCATTTGGGGTGCAGGCAATCGCCAGTCGCTAGCAGGCGGATGCCCTTCTTCGGCGATTCCTCCGCAAGCGTCCGGACGGTCATGGCGCTGCTGGTTCCCATGGCGAACCTGCTGTGGATGTGGAGGTCTGCGTCGACGAGCACGCTCCCGCATCGACTCATTCGGTTAAATGGTTGCGGGACGCGGGAACCTACGGTTTTTCAGTTTGGCACAAAAGCATCGCAAGAAGTGCCGCGTAAATCCCAAAGGCGGAGATGCCCAGCGCGGGCAACCACAATCCCACCTTCTCGTCCTCTACGACGAGGTCCATGTTCAATTCTCCTGGCCCGCCAGCGTCGGCGGTCGCCGGATGGGCGCCCACCGTTGATGCCGTTATCGTTCCGTTGACAAAATGGGTGGGGCAAAGAATCTTGACTTCGAAGCGCCCTGCTTCGCCGGTGGTGCCGTTCGCACGCCCTCCATCCCCCCATCTGACCTCGACGAATGCTCCATCGATTGGAACGCCTTCTTTGTCCGTCACAGTCCCGTTGACGTGGAGCCAGGCCTCGATGACGAGTTCCTCCGCGGGCTCGGCGATGGCCGCCAGGTTCCCGTCTTTTCCATAGATGTAAGCTGAGACGGGATACGTTCCGAAGGGAAGTCCTGTGAAACTCGCGGAGGCGTGGCCGGATGCGATGGTGCGCTCCTCGCTATCCATCGGCAGGCCATCGATAAGGAACACGGCAACCCCCTCAGCATCGGTGTCGACGGATAATGTCGCGGCATCCATCGCGCCATCGCCATCAGTATCCTCCCGTTGGATGGAGAGGTCCGCACGATAATGCGGCGCCGGGGCATACGTTCCATAGGTGTCGAGGAACTCGGCCCACCCGGTGTCGGCGGCGAGGGCCAGCGCCCGATATGACGGAGTTGCGCCATTCAGCGGAAACCACACTGAAAGACCGTTCGCATGCTCCGCCGACTCGTCGCCGAGGCGCGTCCACGCGTCGCTGTAGACGATGGAGCCGTAAACGGCCTGCTCAAGGTCCCCCGTGAGTCCTGCTAGCATCCTGCTTCCGCCCTTGGAGGCGATGTTTTGCGCTAAGTGCGCCAAGTCGTATTCCGCGTCGCCATCGTATCTTTCCGTTGTACCGCGCGCGCTTGTTATGTTGTTGCGCAGGAGGCTGGTCGACCGTCGCAGTTCGTGTGCGAAGCTCGAAAAAGATTGCGCGACGGAACCCATCATTTTGAGGTCGATGACCGAGACTGTTGTCGAGTATGCGCTGTGGTTTCGGGCCCAGGACATGTAGGTCTGCGCAAGAAGAGTGCCCGCCAGGGACGCGACGCCGGCGAACTGAATACTCGAGAGCCAATAGCCATAATGCCATCCCTCTGCAGGCACGTCCTTCTCCGACGCAACCAGCACATCGGCGCTGTTCCGGAGCTGGTACGCGACTTCGACCATCCCCATTTGGCAGGCGTCGATTGATAGCAAATCGGGCTCGTGGCCGGCGAGCGCGCACTCTATTTCAGGCATCGTGAGCCAGCTCCCGCGGTCCATGCAGACGCCGGGCCAGCCGGCGCCGTGTCCCCAGAGGTCGAGCGCGTGCATGCACTCCGGCTGCTGCGAATCCGCCCAGGACACGAAATCGCGTAGCGTTTCGGGTGCGCCCATGTCGAGCTCCGGGCCCCATGACGCATTGATGGCCGCGAGCCCCAAATCGAGCCACGAATCTCCGCCGAACTCCAGCAACCTGGAGTCTCCGACCCCGTCCTGGTCCACCAAGGCAAAGACATCGACGCTCCCCTGAGAGACGAAGGATGTAATCTCGTCCAAATCCTGCTGCACGTTGTCGGACAGGGTGTTGTCGGCCGAAACGTAAATCGCAACGACCCAGTCGTAGCGCGCGGCCTGCGCCCCGGCAGGCAAACACCCAAGGCTCGTAAACAGCAACGCTAGCCCAAGAATTGCAGCGGCCTTCATTGTTGCCGATTAGGCCCACCCGGCGTAATAAACTTTTGCCGTTTCACTGGCCCAACAGCTCCCAGAGCAGTCTCTCCTGGTCGTCGTTGAGGGCAAGCAGCACCTTCTCGAGCCTCTCCCTGCGCTCCTTCGGGACGCGGCCAACGGCCAGGTACTTATCTATCTTCTGACCCAGCTTCTCCAGCTGCTGCTTGCTGCGCACCGCGGTGGGCATTACGCGCTTAAGCTCCCCTCGCTCGGCCAGCGCCCTGAACTCGTCCCGCAGGCGGAACTTCTGCACCTTCCCGCGTCCGCTCAGGGGCAACGCCATCCCTATCGTAACATACCGTGGAACCTTGGCGCTGGCCACGTTGCCGTAAAGGTGGTCGACGACATCCTCCGGCGTCAGCGACGCCCCAGGCAACGGTATCACTGCCGCCCCGACGACCTCTCCCAAATCTTTGTCGGGAACGCCGAAAACGGCGACCTCCTGGATGAGAGGATGCTTCATCAGCTCCTCCTCGATTTCAGTCGGATAGACGTTGAATCCGCCGACAATGACCATGTCCTTCTTCCGCCCGACTATGGCGTAGTATCCGTCCTTGTCCAGCACGGCGAGGTCGCCGCTGTGGAGCCAGCCCTCAGGGTCGATCGCCAAATCCGTCGCCTCGCGAGCCTTGTAGTAGCCCTTCATCACGTTGTATCCGCGGCAGCACAATTCGCCCACTGTGCCCTGCGGGACCGGATGGTTCTCATCGTCCACGATCCGAACCTCGACCTCTGGCAGCTCCTTTCCGACTGTCTCGACCCTCTTCTCCACCGGGTCCTCGAACCTTGTCATCGTGATGAGTGGGGAGGCCTCTGTCAGCCCGTAGCCGATGCACACGTTGCAGTGCAGGCTCTCCATCACGTCGCGCATAGTCTCGACCGGGCACGGCGCCCCCGCCATGATTCCGGTCCTCAATGTCGAAACGTCATACTTCTGCCTGTCCAGCACCTCCAATTCGCGTATGAACATCGTCGGCACGCCGTGCAGGATGGTGCACTTCTCTTTCTCGATCAGGTCAAGCACATCCTCGGCGTTGAACGCTTTGACGGGGACCATCGTGGCGCCGTATGCGGCGCACAGCGTGAGGCTGAGCACGTTGCCGAAGCAGTGCGAGAACGGGACGGGGATGAGCATCCTGTCGCGCTGGCTGGTCTCTATCACGCGACCGACGTCGGTGGCGTTGCGGACGACGTTGTTGTGGGTGAGCATCGCCCCCTTCGGCTTGCCCGTCGTTCCCGAGGTGTACAAAATGAAAGCAACGTCGTCCGGGTCTATGGAGCGCATGAGGTTGAAAAAATTCGGCGTGGTCCGCCATTCGATGCCGGACTGCTGGATATCCTCGAATCTCAGCGTGTCCGCGCCCGGCTCGCCCGAAACGACGACGTGCTTGAGGATGGGGAGCCTCGTTTTGATAGTGGCGACCATCTCGACATAGTCCGCGCCTTGGTACTTGTCGGCGACTAAGACCGCGACTGACTCAGAATGTCCGAGAATGTACTCGGCCTCGGAAGGCTTGTACCAAGTGTCCATGGGTATTATGACCGCGCCGAGCTTAGAGAGAGCGAACCAGGAGACAATCCACTCTGCGGAGTTGGGCATCCAGAGCCCGACCTTGTCGTCCTTTGCGATTCCGAGCTTCATCAGGCCGACGGCGAGCTTGTTGGACTCCTCGTTGAGCTGGGCCCAGGTTATCCTTCGGTCTCCGAAAATTATCGACTCCTTGTCTGGGAAGACGAGAGCGCACCTGTCGAGGAGCGCGCCCACTGTCAGTTTGTCCATGAATATCGCTCCGAGGCGCCGTAAAGCGGGGATTGGAATAAGCTTTTTCCCTGGTTGGCCTCCTGGTTTCGCATCACCTGCCCAGATGCTCCAACATCCTCTCGGCAACCTTGCGGGCGCCGTCGTGCCGCACCGCAAGCTCCTGAAGCCGCTTGGCGCTCTTCTCGTAGTCTTCGGCACGGCTCACCATATCATCCAGCGCCTCACGCAAAGTGTCCCGGTCGACCGAGGCCTGATCGACGACGCGGGCCGAACCATGGTCTGCCATCGCCCTGGCGTTTCCCTCCTGCTCCGACTGCGTCGGTGTGGGAATCAGGACGCAGGCCTTTCCAAACCTGGCAATCTCGGAAAGGGTTGTGAGCCCGGGCCGCGATACGACTACGGAGCACGCCTTCAGAAGTTCGAACCTGCTGTCCGTCCAGCCGCGCACGTTCACTCGGCTTCCCAGCCATTCGGATGAGGCGTCTGAGGGATCGCCCTTGACTATCAGCGATTTGCGATCGAACTCGGGCAGTACGCTTTTCAAGGCGTCGATGATGGGGGCGCGCGTCCGGCCAGGCCCGCTCACGGCCGCGTAGACGAACAGCCCGCCGTCGAAGCCGTTGCGCCTGCAAATCTCGCCCCTCTCAGGAAAATCCTCGGGCTTGGCTCGATAGATAGGGCCTACGAACGTCAACCGTTTCATCAAGCGCTCCGGAACAGCGGCGTTGTCCCTCGAAATAGTGTCTGGGGGCGGGAAGTCCGGGAAGAATATCGCCTCAGCCCTCCGCAGCCAGTGGTGATTCGCCCGCGTGATTCTGTTGCTCGCCCAACGCATCAGATATCGTTCCTCCCATCGTGGCATCAGGAACCTTATCTGGTTTGACAGGAAGAAATGTGGGGCGTCGTAGTGCCCGGTCGCGAAGACGGTCGAGTACCTGGTGTCGACGAGGATGGCATCCGGCTTCACGTGCGAGAGCCTCTTCCGCTCCTGCTCCATGTGGATGCCGAACTTTCGGATGTAGAGTCCCATCTTGGCCACGGAGCTGGTGACGGCAATCGAGCCGTCCTGGTACTCGTCCCACATTAGCACCGGCGAATCGTAGGCCTCGTATCCGGCGGCGGTGATGTATTTGTAAGCTGGCCCATAGGTCGAGAAGATGCACTCCACCCCGTTGTCCCGAAGGATGTCCGCCACTGCGACGACCCGCCCGATGTGGCCCAGCCCTATCCCGCAGGCGGAGATATAGACTTTTTTCTTCGCGCTCGACATGCGGAGGTGGATGAATGGATGGCATATAAAATACGTTAGTTTTATGAACGACGAGGCCATCCACGCGCCAATGGCGAAAAAGTCGAGCGCGCTAAGCCGACTCCCCCTCCAGTTCTGGAAGCCGATGCGAAGGCATCCCACGCTGATGCTCGGAATGATGCGCGGGGCATACAAAAAGTACGTCACTGCCAACAGAGCCCACGGTCGGGCGGACGGGACGAGCGACGCCCTCTGGCTGATAAGCATGAGGATAACCGCGCGCTGCAACCACCGCTGCGCCATATGCGGCCAGCAGGGGGAGAAGGGATACAACAGGCTCGAGAACGTCCAAAAACCGACCGACGAAGTCCCTGTCGAAACGTACATGCGGATGGTGGACGAGGTAAAGCACCTCAAGCCGCACATCTACATAACGGGCGGCGAGCCGTTCCTCTATAAAGATTTGATTCCCCTGGTCAGATACATGAAGCAGAACGGCCTTTCTGTTCAAGTAGTCACGAATGGCGTGGGGCTGGAGAAGAACGCCGAGGCGATTGTGGACGACGAATGGGACATGCTATGCGTTTCGTTGGACGGACCGAGGGAAGTGCACGACAAGTGCCGCGGGCTGGTCGGCGCCTACGATACGATGCAGAGGGGAATGCGAAAGATACAGAAGATAAAGAAAGAGAAGAAAAAGAAATACCCGACGTTCTACACCCTATCGACCCTTTCGCAGGCGAACCAGGCGAACCTGATGGACACGCTCCGCGAGGCCGAGGACCTTGAGCCAGACGTGATCGGCGTCTATTACTCTTGGTTCACCAGCGAAGAGGTCGGGTGCAGGCATTCTGAAATCATCAAGAAGGAGCTCGGCGTCGAGCCTTTCGCCTGGAAGAGCTACGCCAGGGACATGTCCGGCATGGACCCGGAAATCATTGCAGAAACGGTGAGCAGGGTAAAGAAAACGAAATTCAGGGCTCCCGTAGTCTTTATCCCTCAGATACAGCCGGACGAGATCGAGGAGTACTACCACCACCCGGAGAGCTTCCTGGGCTGGAAGAAATGCCTGGCTCCGTGGTTCCAGATCGACATCATGCCGAACGGCGACGTGGTGAACTGCCGCGATTTTCCCGACATTCACATGGGGAATATGCAGAAGACGCCGTTGCTGGACATCTACAACGGCGAGATGTTCAGGAGGTACAGGAAGGCGCTCGCCAAGCAGCCGGACGGGGTGTTCCCGCTGTGCTCTAGGTGCTGCGGGCTGATGGGGTACTGAGAGTTTTCCTGGCGCATGTTTTGCTGAAGTTGAAACTATACTTTCAAGTTTCGCGCGAAAGTTGAAAATATGATGTTGACTTTCCCATAATTATTAGATGGAGCGGACGAAACAATTATTACATGGAACTTGTTTCTTCACGTTGGTGTAGGTTATGATTGGCGTAGCTAAATTGCTTGGAATTGAGGAGTTCGTAGAGAATATCAAAGTACACATGGCTACGGAGCCGGGGGATGCCTACAGGCCATTGAAAGAATATGAAGCAGGGATAGAATCTTTCAAGAAATGGCAGGACTACCAAGGCAACGATATCTTCAAGAGGAAATATGTAGCTTCGTTCGTCCAATATCGTAAGAACGTCTGGTTGTTTGTCGGGGTCTGGGAGATTAAGGGTTTCGTTAATAAACCACGCGATAAGGATGCAGGGGATTGGGCTAATCCGGGAGCCAAGATACGTTATAATTCTTCCCTCACGAGTTACGGGAAGGATTTGGTCGGACGCTTGCTCATAGACTGGGTGCGCACCCAACGAGACCGAAATTCATACCGGAACGGTGAGAATTTTTTCCATCAATTAGGTGTGAAATACATCAAAGAGAAGAAGCATGAAACATCCGAATACCCAGGTCCCGATGATGTTCACCTTACGCACTCAGAACTCACGACTATTGTCGATAAAGAGGTGGAGTCTTGGAAAGTTTCCTTGTCCTATCTAAAAGGAGTCTATTTAATAATGGACAATAAAACGGGCAAAGGTTACGTTGGTAGCGCTACAGGCGAGGATTATCTCTGGCAGAGATGGTGTCAATATGCAAAAACGGGGCATGGTGGCAACAAGCTACTGGTGCGCCTTTTAAAAAAGGAGGGCGATGACTACGCTGACAACTTTACGTTTTCTCTATTACAGGTCTTCAACCCCTCTGTTGATGATAACGTTGTGATTGAGCGTGAAAGTTTCTGGAAGAGTGTTTTACTCACACGAGATTTCGGGTATAACGACAATTGACACGAGGTTATTATAATCGAACAGCATAAAAGAAAGTATACGCTGGATTTTGTTATCATTACCTATTTATACAAGCTTGCCTTCGAAGGACTGCTCTTTTCGAAGAGCCGATGACTGATGAAGCGGCGGTCCTCCGGGTGTTTGTCCCGCGCGGGCCTGCCGTGGAACGAGGTGAAAATATGGCAAAGCCAATGTACGTAAGGTTCGAGCAGCCGAAGGAGATAACGGACAAGGTCTTCCAGCTAGCGGACGCGGTCCGCGAGAGCGGGAAGATGCGCAAGGGAACGAACGAAGTCACGAAACTCGTTGAGCGCGGCGACGCCCAGATGGTCATAATGGCCGAGGACGTCTCCCCGGAGGAGATACTGGCCCACATGCCGATACTCTGCGACGAGAAGAACGTGCCCTACGCCTACGTCGCCAGCAAGGCCGACCTGGGCAAGGCCGCCGGGATGGAGAAGCCGACGGCGTCCGTTGCGATCATAGACATCGGCAAGGGAAAACCATGCTGGACGAGATCGTCGCCGCCGTCAAGGCGCTGAAGCAGTGAGGGGGCGCACCCGATGGACGCGGACGGAATACCGGCTGAAGTGGTCGAGGTCGTGGGCAGGACCGGGATGACAGGCGAAGCGACGCAGGTCAAGATACGGGTTCTCGACGGCCGTGACAAGGGCCGAATAATAACCAGGAACGTCATGGGGCCTGTTCAGATAGGCGACGTGCTGGTGCTTAGGGAGACGGCGCGCGAGGCACGGAAGCTCGGCGTGAGGTGATTCAAATGGTCGAGAGGAAGAACTGCTCGTTTTGCGGAGGGGAGATCGAGCCCGGGACTGGCTCGATGTTCATACGCAAGGACGGGGTGACTTACAACTTCTGCAAGAAGAAGTGCAGGAAGAACCAGATTATACTGGGCAGGATACCCCGAAGGACCCGCTGGACTAAGGCGTTCTGCGACCTGAAGGCTGCCGGTCTGAGCAAGGAAGCGATGGCCAAGAAGGATGAGGACGACGAAGCAGAAGCGGCGCCCGCCCCGGTCAAACCCAAGGCGTCGAAGAGGCCAGTCAAGGCCGAGGCTGAGGCGCAGGCCCCTGTGAAGGCGCCATCGCCCGCAGCGGAGCCGAAGAAGAAGACTGCCTACCAGGAGCTGAAGGAGCTGAGGCCCGAGGTGCCCCAGCAGAAGGCGCCGGAGGCCGCCGGACCGGCGCTGAAGCCAAAGCCGGCAGCATCCAAAGCCCCGGCACAACCCAAACCCGCAAAGCCGGCCGAGCCGAAGCCCGCCGCGGACAGGCCATCCGAGGCAAAGCCCAAGGCGCCGGCGAAGAAGCCCAAGGCCGAAGCCCCGAAGTAATTGGACGGAGCATGACTCGCACATTCGCGATGGTCAAGCCCGACGGGGTCCAGCGCGGCCTTGTCGGCGAGGTCGTTGCAAGATTCGAAAGGCGCGGCCTGAAGATTGCCGCGATGAAGATGATGCAGATATCGCGCGAGCTTGCCGAGCGCCACTACGGGGAACACAAAGGGAAGCCTTTCTACGAACCGCTTGTAGGGTTCATAACCAGCGGACCGGTCGTCGCGATGGTGTTGGAAGGCGAGAACGCGGTCCAGGTCGTCAGGGACATGATGGGCAAGACCGACCCGCAGAAGTCCGCACCTGGCACGATACGGGCGGACTTCGGAATGGCTATGTCCAGGAACATCATCCACGGTTCCGATTCGGACGCGAGCGCGGAGAGGGAAATCGGGCTGTTCTTCAGGCCGGACGAGCTCATCGCGTATACGAGGATTGACGAGGCCTGGCTGTACGGGAAGTAAGTCATCTGAATTTAAAACCGTTCACACTATTCTGTTTACCTTTATCAGCGCTATCTCGCTCCTCGTCCCCAGCCTCATCGGCGGTCCCCAGGTGCCCGCGCCCGTCGATGTGTAGAGGTGCATCCCCCCACGCTTGTGCAGACCCCTGTATTCCTTTCCCCAGACGAGCCTGTTGATGCCCGTGAAGGGGAAGAACTGGCCTCCGTGTGTGTGGCCACAGAGCATCAGGTCCACCCCGGCTGCACGTGCATCCTCCATGCCGTCGGGCTGGTGGAACATCAGGATGACGTACTTCGAAGCGTCTAACGAAATCACGGCTAGTCGCTCCCTCAACTCCGCCGCGCCGCCGTAGTCCAAGCCGACGACCTGCACGCCGTCGATTGTGACAGCCTCGTTCCGCAATACCCGCACCTTGGTCTTGGCTAGCATCCCCACAACTTCCTCTATTCCCGCGTAGTACTCGTGGTTGCCAAGGCAGAAAAAGGTTGGCGCGTTCAGCCCGTCCAGCGCGGCGAACGGTTCCTCTTTCGGGTCCATCGGGCTGTCGGCCAGGTCGCCCGTTATCAGGACCAAATCCGGTTTCGCGTCGTTCGACATCCGGACGAGCTTGCCGAGGCTCTCGGGCCCGTGGGTCGCGCCGACGTGTATGTCGCTCATGTGGATGATTCTGAGGTCGCGCTTGAGTTTCCCGGAGGTGATTTCAACCTTCCTCAGGACCACGAAATACGGGACGGCCAGGGAGACCATCAAGAGCCCGACCGTGCCGACTATGAACGCCGGCGCCGCGTAGGCTCGGTCGTAATCCACGAACCATCCTGATATGTCGAAAATCAACGATGCGAAGATGAAATAGATGAGGAATCCCAGCCAGGCGGACGCGACAAAGTAATAGCCCTTTGTGGCATGGCAGGACCTGGCGGACCTGAGGCCCATCGCTGCTACGAACGAAAGGGATGACAATACCGTGAAAGCCAGGAAGAATAGTCCGTGCCTCAGCCCGAGCATCGCGAAGAGCCTGGTCAGAACGTAGAGATTGAAAAGGAAGAGCATGCCGAAGAAGAAGATGAAGAAGACCAGGAATCCGAATATCCTGCCTGGGCCCTGCCTGGCCCACGGCGGAGCGTGGGGGTTGTCCGAATCTTTCTGCGCTTTGTCTTCGCTCAAGCGGGCGTTTGAGTGCGCGGGGCGATTTAAAGTTGATGCCGCCTTCGCGGGTTTTTCAGGCGAATCCCGTGTATGCGACAAAGACCGCACCGGCGAAGACGAGCCACGATGTGGCCAGCGACGTGCCAGCTCTCCATTTCAGCTCCACGTCGTCATCTCCGTGCATCAGTCTGGAACAGAAATATGATATCGCAAGAACCATCAGCATCAGATAGGCGCCCACCACCCCTGCGAAGAGCCAGACGGGCATCATCTCCACCCCATCGCCAACGTCTGCGAACGTGCGCGAAAGCAGCGCGAACAGCCCGACGGTCACTCCCATTATCAGCGGCGCGAAGAGGGTCGCCGTATTGCGCATGTTCTCGGAAATGCCGGAAAGCTGGAGGCGTATCTCGTGGTCGGTCTTCTGCAAGTCGCGAAGATATCCAGAGAAGTCCATCATCATCTTGCCGGCCGTCCGGGGGTCCATCTCCGCGGACGCAACCACCGAGCGCAAAGTCGCGCGGATGGTCCTTGAACCGATTTGCCGGAGGGCTCCCAACTCCGGGTCGAAGAGCGCCCTCTCAGGCGAGAGGCCGGACGTTCCCATCGCTCCGCCGATGCCTATGAAAAGCTGGCCAATCTCCGAGCCTTTCATCCTTCCGCCCACGAAGGGGAACGCTGCCTCGAGCGGAACCCCCTCCGCGACGCGCCTGCCGAGCTGGAAGAGCGCGTCCGGAAACTCTGCCTCCATGTCCATCATGCGTTTTCGCTCGGCGCGGGCGTGGGATGCGATGGACACGAGATGGTATCCCGCAGGAATCGATATCGCTCCGAGGGCCAGCAAAGCGGCCGCGAGCAGCTCGCCCTCCGAACCGCCGATGGCGATTGCAAGGGCAAGCATGGCCAACAGAACGGCAATGGATGCCGGTTTTACGATGCTTGCCTTGCCAGCGGTAACGCGCGCCGGCGATGAGGTGCCAGGCCTCCGTCCTATCACATAATAGGCATAGGCGAAGGCGAGACCGGGGAAGGCTACATCCATCAACAAGACCGTGACGACCGCGGTGGCGCGCGGGTCGCCCCCTGTGGATAGGCCCTGTCCGAGGTTGGAGACGTCGAGCGTTCCGACGGCCATCATCGGAAGCATGGAACCCACGACCAGGGGGAGGAGGATGCCGAGCGCGAAAAGTATTGTTGAGGGGCCCGAAAGCCCGGCCGCGAACTCCTCGATTCTCCGGCGGGTGCCGGATAGCGCCGACTCCGTTGCCTTTCCGAGAACTCGCTCCCTGCCTTCCTTGCTCTTTTCCGAGACGGCACCCCTGATTGAATAGAGAGCCATCTTCAGCTCCTCGCCGTCGCCGGACCATTCGGCGGCAAAATCCATGAACGATTCATCGACGCTGAGGCTCTGCCTGGTCTCCACGTTCCAAATGATCTTCCTGAGCGCGCTCGACAGCGGCTCCTCCCCGTTCTCGGCGGCGAACTTGACTGCCCTCTCGAGCGAGGGCACGAGGTTGAGCGACATCGCCATGTAGCACACTGTCTCGGGGCTTTTGCCAAGCGAACGGAGCCTGAGCCTTTTCGCCATGGACAGCGGATATTGCGCAACGACCATGTAGAGTCCGAGCGCTCCCAGCGCCCCGCATGAGAAGACTATTGGCAATTGCCCAACGACGTTCCAACCCATGGCGAAAAAGACGAGCCATGACGCAAGAACCCCTGCCGCGAACCCGGCGAGCCCCCCCAATACGGCCAAGGCGTCCGCTTCGTGGGGCTCGACGTCCAGACCAAGAAGCGCAGCGGCCCTGCGAAATCTATCTCTGTGGAGCCGTTCCCGCGCCCCCATCGTTGCGGTTTTCACCCTCTCGAGCCTCCTGGCGGCGTCCGCATATTCGCGGCTTGCCGGCCCCCGCAGCTCCTCCGCCCTTGCGACGGCCGAAGAGGCGTCCTGCTCCGCAAGCATGGACTCCCTGAGCCGGGCTTCCAGGTACGAGCGGCGCCTTTCCATAATGGCCTTGGACGGCCCGAGAATCGTTCCCGCGAAACGCGCGGCGGAAACGAACAATCCGTCCGCCGCTTCAGAGCCCCGCGCCCGCGGTCCCTTCAAACCACTGCCTCCATTTGGAATAGACTGCGTCGTAATCCGGCGCGCCAGACATCTGACCCACGAGGTTCCAGAAATGCGTGTTCGACCTGGCATTCCATTGGGCCCCCGCAAACTCCGCCGAGCGGGACGAGGCAGCCACTAGCGAATGTTTCAGCTTCGCCCTGACCTCCATGTTTCCCAATAGCTCCGCGTAGGTCATCCCCCATCCAGTTGCTATGGCGGCCATCCTTTCCGAATCCCTCCTCAGGTGCTCCGTCTCGACGAGCGAATCGGCGGCATCGTCGTATCGCATCAGCTCCCTGAAAGCCCCGTCGCCGCCTCCGGATTTTACAACCTCCGAGATTGATGTCACGCGCCTCACTTGGCGCTGCCCCCCTCCCGGCCGGACGAGCCCGCACACCACGACGATGTCTGTGGCGTTGAATGATTTCGCAGGAATCCCGAGGTCGTAGACGATGCGCTCGTACACGGAAACCGGGGAATTGCCGTGGATTGTGCCGAGGACGGACGAGCCCGCGCTGCCAGAGCGCATCGCCTCGTAGAGGGTCTTGGCCTCGCGCCCCCTGACCTCGCCGAGAACTATGGCCGATTCGCCGAGCCTGAGGGAGACCCGGAGCGCGTCGTCGGCCGTCATCTCCTCAGTTCCACCGAGCGTCGACCTTACGAAAAGGCTCTGGACCTTGTATCCCAGGCGCTGCATCTGAGGTCCCGGGAGCTCTAGCGTGTCCTCGATGGTGAGGATTCGCTGCGTTCGCGGGAATTCGAGCATGAGCGCGCTGAGCAGCGAGGACTTGCCCGCCCCCCTGCTCCCGGCGATGAGTATAGTCGAGCGCCCATCCACCAGCAGCCAAAGCAGTCCCGCCGCTAGGGGCGTGAGGGAGTTTGCCCCGATGAGCCTCGGCAGGGTCCACGGCTCAGTCGAATGCCTCCGCAAGGCTATCGCCACGCCGTCAGGGCTCAGGGGCTTGCCGACGACGGTGACTCGCGTCTTGAATTGCTCCAGGTCCGTTTCCAGAACGGGCATGGCCTCGGAGAACGGCCTGCCGCTGGCCAGCCTCATCCGCGAGAGGACGTTCGTTGCTTCGTCCTCTGTCAACAGTATGTTGGTGGCGCATTTTCCCGAACCGACGTCGACGGGCATGGGGCCCAGAGCCACGTGAACTGGGATGGCGCCGGCCGGCGCGTCAACGTAAACGTCCTGGATGTAGGGGTCTTCGAGCGGGATTTCCAAAACCCCCAGGCCCACCGTATATCGCGCGAGGACGTCGGCGAGCCTAGCAGACAGCGCGGCCACCTCCGCCAGGCTCGCACCAGCCACGCCGCCCTTTCGCATCAGAATCCTCATGAGGGCCGACTCTGCTAGGCTCCGTGCCCTCTCGCGCCCGACTCCACCTGCCGCCTTGGACGCCGTTCCCGGGGGCCTCGCCGCCATCTCCAGCCTCGCCTCGTGAACGAGCCTGTTCTGGTACACGGGCATCCTGAACTCGTCCGGCGTGACGTGGTAGATGACCTCTCCGGTGTTTGCCACGCGATAAATCCCCACCGTCGCGCCTCCGGCCCGGTACTCAAGAAGCAACGCCCCCTCGGGCGGCTCGGGCAAGACCCAGGAAGACGAGAAAGACGGCCGCATGCGCCTGCCCTTCGACAGCAGCTTGGCCAGCCCCTTCTCCACCTTTGCGGCATCGAAGTTCCTGGCCGAGTCATCGACCGAAACGACGCTGCTCTCGCCCCTCGGCTGGATTGTGATGGGCGACCGGATTTGCGCCGCTCTGCCATCCTTTTTCTTTGGACGCAAGACGACTCCTCCGCTCAATCCGATCCCTCCACTATTCCGTAGGCTTCCCTCAGTATCTCCCGGCAGGATGCGCGGTATTCACTCCAAAGATACGCCAGATCCTTCTCCGACGAGTTGTAGCACGATTGGCAGGACGGGGAGGGCGGCCCCCTCAACATGGCGGCGCTTGCCCTGCCGATTGCCACCTGCCCCGAACCCACCCCTCCCGAGAAGCCAGCGGAGCATTCCGCGAAGAGACGCGATGGATTGAGGCGGCATTCCGCGCAGGCTTTGGAATCCGAGGGCGCGGGTCGCCCGGCGAGCCTTCGGGCTGCCGTTCCGATGCGTCTCAGTCTCTCCATCGCCTCAAGTCCCGGACCGGCATATTCTGTTTCCAAATAGCCCGCCAGGACAATGGAGTCAAGCGACGAAACGTCGGCTATCGCAGACGTGACCCCGCGCCAGCAAACGCGGGATGCCAGATCCGATTCGCGGGCGCAGCCCTTGCAATCGAATACTGCGCTCAATCCCCCGTGCGACTCTCTCATTTCGACTAGGCAAGACTCGTTTACTCCTTGCGGATGGCCCTTCTTCCCCATGGCTCTCGACAGCCCCCCAATGCATTTTTGTTATAAATTCTTTAGCGCCAGGGAAAGGCATATATCGGGCAAGCCGTTAAGGGAATAGATAAGATGAAGGACGTAAAAGAGCGGATAGAAGGCTCCTTTCGATTGATAGCCTTCAGACGCATGAAGAGACGCATCTTTCTGTTGGAAGTCGTGATGCTGCTGATTCTAGCATTCGGGCTCATGGCAATCATGGGGGCGTCCCTGAACCCGTTCTACATGCCGATGGACTACTTTCTTTTGATGATTTTCGTGCTCCTGATGCTGCTCGTTCCGGAGACGCAGTATCTCGGGCTTCTGGAGATTGCCCAGACGAAGAGCAAGAGCGGCAAGTATCTCATGGCCAGGAACAACGTCAGGAACGCCACGGTCGTGATAGTGCTGTGCGTCATGTTCGTGGTAATGTTCGCGCTGCCCCCGTCGGTCAAGGCCATGGAGAGCGGATACACGGTAAGCGAGACCGTATACGTGAACCCGGGAGACGAAGCGGTGTTCAATTACACCACGAGGGACTCGATGGGCACCAGGACGGTGATGGACGTAAGGGTTTATGTGGCGGACGCCGTGGGCGGCGACCTGTCGATATACCTGCTGCGAGCCGAGGATTACGAAGCTGGCGAGCTCGCCAACCGGGCCAACTACGACTTCTCATGGCACGAAGGCGATACGCTCGTCTACTCGTCAGGGCAGTGGCACAAGGGTTTCGAGCAATTCGTCATTCAAGCGAACGGCACGAGCCCGGCGGCCAGCGGGAGGATAGAGATAGGGATTACCTACGAATTCTCAGAGGCCGTGACGAAATACATGCCCCTCCTCGGAATCATTTTCATAGTCGTCGAGGGCCTGACAGTTTCATATTTCCTGCCGATACGGGAGAAGTACGCCTCCAGCTCGATATTCAGCAAGGACTATGTCGAATCCAAGGACTCCGGCGCTGAAAGGCTGAGCGAGCGCGCGGCGGCCTTGGACAAGGCGCTCAGCGAGGACGAGATTGCCAAGGAGGCTGAGCTTTCGGAGACTGCCGTTCCGATGGAGATGCCCGTCGCTGCCGTCGAGGTCAAACTGGGCCAGGCCAGGAAGAAGGGCGTTCTCGAAGTGGCTGGGGCCGAGGCGAAGGATGTCGCTTGCTCGACGTGCGGCTCGATGAACAGCCCCGACTCTTCGCTGTGCTTTTCGTGCGGAAACGCGATAGAGGTCAAGCCAACGGTCACGGTTGGACCGGAAGAGCTCATGGAAAAGGGCAGGTCTTTCCTCTCCCGGGGGCGAAACCAGGATGCGATATGGTGCTTCGACGAGGTGCTAAAGGGGGACCACAAGAACGAGCCCGCCCTGTTCATGAAGGCCAAGGCGCTCGTCGGCGACGGGCGCAGGGAGCTGGCAATCCAATATCTGAACACAGTCATCCAGCTCAACCCCGTCAATCAGGAGGCCCACCTCATGCGCGGGGCGATATTCGAGGGCCTGGAGATGTACGACAAAGCCACGGACAGCTATGAGAAAGCGCTGGGCATAGGCCCGAGCGAACTGGCGGCGGCCAAGCTGAAGGAAATGATGGAAGGCGACCGCGAAGACGTCATCAATCAGTTCATGACCCTGCCGGGAATAGGCCCCGCGAAGGCCAGCGCACTATTCGATGCGGGGCTCACCAGCGTGGAAGCCCTCAAGGGCGCGAGCCTGGAGAAGCTCTGCACAATCAAGGGGATAAGCGAGCGCATAGCGAAGAAGCTTCTCAAGGACATGGGCCGCGAAATCTAGGGGGGCTGGCTCAACCGACTGCGCAGCAAACCGACCGCCTTCCGATGTTCATACCCGACTTCTTCCATGCCTCCATGGACTTTCTAGAAGGATTGACGATGCCCGAGATGCCGAGCTCCATCGCCGCCAGCTCGAATTCCACCCATCCCCTCGGCCTCATGCAACCGAGGATGACTGACGCATCGGGGAGCGTGGCCCGCGCGGCTCCGATGATGTCGAGGGCTCGGACCGGGTCGACTGCTCGGTCCTCGAATGCGGTTCCTTTGGTGGGAACGAGGATGTTGAGGACCAGCCTTTCGGTTTTGTATTCATTCAATCTTGCCAGCGCCGCCAGTTCGCCGCTGTCGGATCCGCCCCTCAGTCCAATGGTCAGGTGCGGCACGACCCTCAGGCCAGTGCCGAGAAGGATTTTGTAAGACTTCCAGTAATCGTCCACCCGCTTGTCGAGGCCGAAAACCTCCCGAACGGTCTCGTCGCTCCCGAGGACATCGACCGACACGACGCCGGGTTTTACAGCGGCAAGGCCTTTGGCAAACCCATGGTCGCACAAACCGACGTGGAGGTTTGTCTTCAAGGCCAGCTCGCGTCCGATTCGCTCGACGACCGGGAGAAAAGGACCGAGAGGAACTCTTCCTTCCACGTCACATCCCCCGCTGACCAGGAGGCCCGTTCCCCCCCGCTCCGCCAGTCGGCGGGCGAACTGCCAAAGCGTCTCCGGGTCGGTAGTTGGGGACATGCCCGAGAGGTACTTGCCCGAGCAGTGGGCGCAGTCAAGGCCACATTCCGGGCCAGTGACCGAAACGGCAGGAAAGTTATTGCCTGGTTCGTAGACTGTGAGGGCCATCGAACACGCAATCCGGTCTGCCTATATCAAACCCGCCGCGAAGGATTATATCCCACCCCGGCGATTTTGGCTCGGTGGAAACGATGAAGGCCATGATATCCGACCTGAAGCCTGGCAGCAGGGTTGGGAGCTACTTCTCAGTGAAGTTAAAGAAAGCGCCGAGGGAATACAAGTACGGCTGGATGTTCGAGCTCCGCGTCGCGGACTCGAGCGGGGAAATCGCGGCCAAGTACTGGGGTCCACCGAGCCAGGCCGAAGTCCAGAAGGCGTTCGACTCGTTCGCTTCCGGGGACGTGGTCAGGGTCACCGGAGAGGCGAGAGAGTTCGGGCAGGGAATGGAGATAGGGATAAACCCGAAGAACGGCGACAGCATCACGAGAATGCCGGAAGGGGAATACGACCTCGAAGACCTAGTCGGAAAGAGCCCAGTTGACCGGAAGGTGATGGTTGAGGAACTGGCGGTCATCGCAGCTTCAGTGAGGGACAAGCACCTTTCCGCCCTTCTGGACCGATTCTTCGGAAAGGAAGGAATACTGGACTCTTTCTCTTCGGCCCCAGCGTCGATGCAGATGCACTCCAACTACGCCGGCGGGCTCTTGGAGCACAGCATCAAGGTGGCGCGCATATGCGATGCGATGGCGGGGCAGTATCCCGCGGTCGACAGGGACCTTCTTGTTGCCGGGGCCTTGCTCCATGACATAGGGAAGGTGCGGGAGATGGAGATTGGAACGAGCATCGAGGTGTCGGACGAGGGGATGTTCCGCGGTCACGTCGTGATAGGCGACGAAATGGTAGGGGAAGCGGTGGCGCTTGTCCCGGGATTTCCAAAAATGCTCGGGTTGAAGCTGAGCCACATGATGCTCTCGCACCACGGGAAAAAGGAATGGGGCTCGCCGAAAGAGCCTCAGACAGCGGAGGCTCTGCTGCTCCACTTCGGCGATATGGCCGATTCCCAGGTGTTCCAGTACCTCCGAGCCAGGGCGGAGGCGAAAACGGACGACGACTGGGCATGGGACCGGCGCCTGGGGCATATCTATCTGAAATGAACCCCCGATACGCTTTTAAACCCCATCGCTTTACAGAGAGATGCCAAGAGGTTGTACGATGAAGGCGTTCAAAGTCACAGGCACGTTCCGGAACAGGCCAGGCATGCAGAAGTTCTCAAAGGAAGTCGCCGCCAAGGGAAAGGACGAAGCGGTCGAGGCGATTATCTCCGTTATTGGCAGCAAGCACAGGGCCAAGCGGAGGGAGATACTCATCGAGAGCGTTTCAGAGATGAAGAATGACGACATCACCGACCAGGTCGTGCTTCACAGGATGCAGTCGTGAGACCATGGAACAGGCTGAACTAGAGGACAAGCTGGCGCTTCTCGAACAGTACAAGACGCTTCTCGAGCGGCTGGCCAAACAGGACGAGGGATTGCGGGCCGAACTTGAGGAGCACATGCGCGCCCGAGACACCCTTCAGCGCCTCGACCAGATGAAGAAGGGCGAGGAACTCCTGGTCCCCATCGGCGCAAACTGCTTCGTATACGCGAGCGTGAAGAATGCCAGGAAGGTCATCAACTCGGTGGGCTCGGGCGTCGCGGTCGAGGACACGGTCAAGAAGGCCATCGAGCGCCTGGACGATGCGGTAAAGCAGCTCAACGAGGCAGGGCAGAAACTAGCCGAGAGGGTGCAGGAGATGGACGGCAAGGCGCGGGAGCTCGCGGCAGAGGTCGACCAGGCATACCAGCAGATGACCCACAAGCACTAGGGGTCCCAATGTTCAATTTTCTCAAAGAGAAGCTCGGGCTGATAAAAAACGAGGCTTCTGCGGACAAAGATCTCATAGTCGAGCAGGGCGGCTTTTGGTCTATCAAGGAGTCGAAACTCGAGGATGTCCTGTGGGCGCTGGAAGTATCGCTGATGGAGGCCGACGTAGCCGTCGAGGTGATAGCCGAGATAAAGGACAGCCTCAAGAAGGAGCTGGTGGGAAAGAAGCTGGCATGGGGGGCGAACATCGGGGAGGCGGTCGAGGGCGCGCTTCGCAAGAGCGTCACGTCGCTGCTGTCCCGGCAAAGCTTCGATTTCGATCAGTTCGTCGCCGGGCACGCCCGGCCAGTCGTGGTGATGTTCGTCGGGGTGAACGGGACGGGCAAAACGACGGCCATCGCGAAGGTGGCCAATCGGCTGAAATCTCAGAAGATGGGATGCGTTTTGGCCGCCGGTGACACGTTCCGCGCCGGGGCGATAGAGCAGCTCTCGCTCCACGCCGACAAGCTAGGGGTCAAGGTAATCAAGCACTTGGCCGGCAGCGACCCGGCTGCGGTGGCCTACGACGCCATAGAGCACGCCCGCGCCAGGAACAAGGACATCGTTTTGATTGATACGGCGGGCAGGATGCAGACGAACGCGAACCTGATGGACGAGCTGAAGAAGGTCAAGCGCGTGGCCGAGCCCCATCTCGTAATATTCGTAGGAGACTCTCTCGCGGGAAACGACGCCATAGAGCAGGCGAAGGCGTTCGATGCGGCGGTGGGAATAAACGCGGTCATACTCACGAAAATCGACGCGGACTCCAAAGGCGGCGCCGCGCTGAGCATCGCGCACGCCATCAGGAAGCCCATCGCGTTCGTCTCCACGGGCCAGGAATACGACCAGTTCCAGAAGTTCGACGCGGAGTGGATGGCGAAGAGGATATTCGAGTGATACTTATTTCTTAGTGGCTTTTATCCTAGCGCAAACTGGACACCAGGTTCCATTATTTTTAATACTGCTTGGTCTTGCTTCCCAAGTATGTCCTTTATTGCACATCCATTTTATCTTAGTATTATTGTTCAGATATTTGTCTGAAACACATCGCCCTCCTCGTTTTTGTGCAATTTCTTTCATTAACTCTATGTTTAACCTTTGGGATGCTCCTTTCTTCGATTGTGCACATATAGGGCACCATTGCCCCCTTTGAATATGACCTGGTGTATTCTCCCATTCATGACCGAAACCACAGCGCCATTTTAACTTTGTTTTAGAATTAACATATCGTTTGGATAGACACATACCTCCGCAATTCTCTGCAATTCGTTGCATATGGTCTATTGTTTTGCCACGGCCAACACAAAAAGGGCACCAGTGGCCTTGCCTAACTGTTGATGGTCGAGCTAAGAATATATGCCCTTCTTTACATCTCCATTTCAATTTAGTTGATGAATTAAAATATTTTGGTGATATGCATTTTCCACCTTTCAATATTGCTAATTTCTCCATATCTTCAATCGACGGCCGTTGTGCATCAATTACCTTTTTGCGACTACAAATGTGACACCAATGGCCTTTTGCTATTGATGTAGGTACTGCCAACCATTCATGGCCTTCACTACATTTCCATTTCAATTTAGTTGAAGAATTGATATATGCCTGAGATTGACAAATTCCATTCTTCACCGAAGCCAATTTATTCATATCTTCTATTGTTTTTCCATAGCCAACGCAATAGGGGCACCAATGACCCATGAAAATGCTTGCCGGGGGGGCCTCCCAAATGTGCCCATCTTTGCATTTCCATTTTAATTTGACATTACTTTTAATATATTTTTCCGAGAGACAATCTCCTCCTTTATTTTTCGCATATTCTCTCATATCTTCTATTGTTTTATGGCGTCCGACACAATAAGGGCACCAGCTCCGTCGCTTCACGTGAATTGGCATGGCTGACCAAATATGGCCCTCTTTACATTTCCAATCTAATGCAGTATGGCTGTTTATATATACTTTTGAAAGGCAGGTCCCACCCCTTTCGCTCGCTATTTGTCTCATTTCATTTATCTTGTTTGGCTTATAAATATTGAAAGATTTGTAATTATAAATATCTAAATTGTTAATGGTAAATTTCAAGTCTCTATTTTTGCACTGGTTGATGATAAATTCCGCCATTTTATCGAATTCAATATCGTATGGTACTTCTATTAAAGCGATGTTATGTTTCACACATAACTCTCTTTTTACTTGGTCCCTCATCTGCCTTTCTATTAACGATTCCTTCTGATCAAAAAACTTCTTAGTTTTATAATGTTGCACTCCAGAATATTCAAAAGCTATGCCTAGTTCTTTGCAGTAACCATCTAATTCCATTTTATTGCCCGTCTTTGGATTTATCAACCAGGATGGTTTTATCCTTGGAAACTCCTTTTTGAAAAGTCGTTGAAAGATCTCTCGACATATTTTCTCGCTCACGCCAGTTTTACATACTGGACACCATTGTCCTTTTTTAATATTACTAACTATATTTACCCACGAGTGCCCCTCGCTACATTGCCATTTTAAAGGAGTTCGATTACTGGAATATTTGCTGGATAGTAATAGTCCACCTCTTGCTTTGGCAAGGTCTTGAATATCCTTAATGCGTAATCTTTGTCTGTCGGTATTGCGTTCTATAGCGCAAGTAGGACACCATTGACCACGTTTTACACTATGTGGCGCCATATAAAACGTATGTCCTTTTTTACAACGCCATAATAACTTTAAAAAGGCATCACCACATTTTTTTGATAGGCAAGTACCACTCCGTTCGGCAGCAATTGTACGAAGATCTATTATATCGGTTCGGGCTTTGCCAGCACAACGTGGACACCAAGAACCTTGGTCCTTCACACTATTGACACTGGCACTCCACTCGTGCCCTTTTGAACACTTCCACTTATATCTATTTCCACTGCGTGTATAAACTAAAGATAAAAACTCTCCACCTCTGTCTTTAGCTAATTTCTGAATATCCTCAATTTTTAACCTACTTCGATTTGCATTGTTTATGTTACGACATATAGGACACCAGTGACCTTGAACTAATGAGCTCGGAACAGCTGACCACTCATGACCACATTTGCATTGCCACTTCAATTTTGAATGCATATCAATATATCTTTCAGATAAACATTTACCGTCATGATTGGCAGCGTAAGTTCTCATATCCTCAATCGTTTTTTTCTTATTCATAGGCAAAGAACCATATCTGGGACCAATCACAAATAATTTACCCGACGTGGGGGACTAATCGTCGAACCCTTCCCCGTACACCTTTCTCGGCAGCCCGTCGTGTATCCATCGCACACCCTCCTCGTCCAGCAGCCCCTTCTCCAGAAGCATCTTCGTTCTGCGAGGAACCGTCGCCGGGCCAAGGACCGCCCCCGGCCTGCGCGGGTCGTCCATGTAGTCCGTCTCCAGCAGGAAATCGCGCCCTTGCTTCGCCGCTTCCTGGGCGTTCCTATCGCTCGCAAGCACCGAGGGCGTTAAACCGAAGTTCTGTTCACGCGTGATGTGGGGTGGCGCGAAGTGCTTGACGACCCGCTCCCTGGCAAGTCCCGCTTTATCGGCCATCAAGGCCAGCTCCTCCCAGACCTTCGCTGTCGCGCTCTCGCAATGGATTACCACGGCGCAACCCTCTCCCTTTGCCACGCTCATTGCGTATGCCATGACGTCGTTCGACGCGTCCATCACGGGCTGTTCGACAGGAAAGTGGGGGCGCCCGACCTCGCCGATGGCCAGCGCCTTTCCCTCCGCGATGTACTCTGCCGCGAGGTCCATCCCCTCCATCATCAGGGCCTTCGCCTCAGCGAGGGGCACCTTCTCCATCATCTCCATCATCTCGACCGGGTAAGGCCCGAGGGTGCAATGGCAGCGCATGCCCGTTTCCGCCCGCACCTTGCGCGCCATCTCCACGGTTCTGTCGTACCCCTCTCTGAAATCGAAGTTGCGGACGATTGGAATGTCGTGGTAAGGCATGTGAGAGAGGATGATGCGCGTGCCGCCGGCGCGCTTGAACTCCTCGACAGCCGCCACGTGGCGCCCGGATGGCTGGAGATGCATGTGGTTGTCGAGTATCGGAACCGCATCGCTCATTCCAATTCCAGCCCCAGCGTGTCCAGGATCTGCACCAGGACCTTGTTAATAGCCTCCTCGTCGTTCGCGCCCGTGACCGCAATCCGTCCAGAGGGGAAGATTGCCGCCTTGGCGCCGTCAAAAGGTATTTCGAGGCGCGGCTCCTGCATGGACGGGTCTGGAGGGCCGATGCCGAACGACTCTGCCGCCGCCGCCAAATCGATAGATGACGCAATCTTCGCTTCGCAGACGACGTTCTCGACCTGCGAGGATTCGACAATGACGTCGTCAGATATGAGGAACGCCGTCGCCTCCCCAACGCCGATGAGCGTGTGAGGGAGTTGCGGACCCGTAATGAGAAGCTCGCCGTGCGGAAATGCCAGCACCGTGCACTGCGGCTCCGCCCGCTTCTGAACTCCCGCGCCGAGCGCTTCGTCAGACACCATTCCGGGAATCCGGGCTGACGCATCGGCGAGGTTGAACGGCCTGGAAAGCTTGCAGACGACCACCGCGGAAACGACAATTACATCGGGCATGCAATCCTCTTCCGGTGAGTGCCGTGGTTCTCTAATAATACTTTCGCGGCTCACTCGATGTTGTTCGCAGAGACTGCGAGCGCAGCCCCTATGGCACCGAGCGGAAGGATGGCCAGGGCGGCGACAAATCCGGCGGTCCATGCCAGACCGGTGTGCCTGCCAGTGCTCTCCACGGCATCGATTGTGTACGGGATGGCGAACAGGACGGCTGTTGAGATGGAGGCAGACAATCCGACGGCCCACGAAGTGACGATGGCCCTCTTCATATTCTCGAATGCCAGGCCGATGCCGGCTCCTGCGACGACCGGGGCTCCCATGATGATGACCAGCCCCCACCAGGAATCGAAGGTGCTCCAGTCCAGCTCCAGCGCCGAATAGAGGAAGAATGCCGTCGTTTCGAGGGCGAAAGCCAGAGGGACCGCCAAGCCGAGCCACAGCTTAGGGAGGACGAGCGTTTGCTCAGTCGTGCCCTTTCCCTGCGAACTCCAATGGGCAAGGGTTCCAGCCTCTTCATCCTCCGCCATCACGATGCCTCCAGCGGAACGCTCTGGGATCCCGCGAGCGCCGAGCCGCTGCCCCTGTCTGGTACGTTGACCCAAATCCAGTAATCGACGACGATTCCCTCGTCGTTTGCCAGCGCGGCAAATTGCTCGGCGGTTACGGGGACGGACGAAGTGTCGATGTCCGAAACACCCCGCATGAATGTTTTATCGACCGAGCCCGTGAGGCTCAAAGCCACTCCATTCGCGCTCAAGTTGAACCAATACTCCCCCGGTTTGGTCGAGAGCCGGTCTGGTGATGTATACCTGAACGTCAAGACCAGGATGTGCACTCCGTTTGTCGTATGCAAGCTGGCGTTTTCAATCTCCAGCCCGGCGCCGAACCCTTTTTTGCACACGTCGATGTACTGGATTACGCTGTACGGGAGGACGGCGCACGCGGTGACGGAAGCGGCGACGAACATGACGACGAAGACGGAGTGGCGCGATTTCACAATCTCGGATGGCAAAGGGGGGAATTAAGCTTGCCGGAAAAGGCGCAATTCATTTATATGCAGTGAAGGATGATTTGCTTGAACCCCATGAGCACCAGGAGAAAAATTGGAGACGGCGCCCTCAAGGGAGCTCCGCCCAAGGCCAGCAAACACAGTCTCCCCGCCATCATGGCGGTGGCTGTGGCTATGGGCGTTTACCTCATTCTATACAAATTAAAAATCGTGTGAGAAGGAAATTTAGTGAAAGGTTTTGCGAGCGGTTATCGGTCGAGAAAGATGGCTCAGTCCGATTTTCTATGCATCAAGAGCTTTCTTTGGGAGGACTATAACAATCCGTGTATCGGTTGAGCCGAGCTGGGAGAGCCCGAATTTCTTTGCTCCAAATGCTTTCTTTGGGAGGGCTCTTCCAGAGAGGCGAAACTAAAGAAAGCGTTTCAGCGCAGCGAGACTCAAAGAAAGGGCTTTATTTCATCGTCTTGACCCATTCGTATATCGGCGCCACGAGCTTCTTTATGCGCTCCTTCTCCGGGGTCATCGGACCGGGTTTCCAGCCCTTCGCAGGCTCGAAGTGGAAGTCCGTGACAGCGCCCACGCGCTCCCTCTCCGGCACGAAGACCACCTGAAGCGGCATGCCGAATTCGACCTCCCATGGTTTGATGCCGGTGAGGTAGTTGGCGATGGCCACAGTGCTGCCCTCTATCTTCGCGTAGACGAGCACGAAAGGCAGCTTCTTCAGCGACGAGCGCCCGCTCCACCCCGCGACCGTCCATGTGTGAACCTTCGCCTTCAGGGGGAACTCGACCCATTTCGTCTCCTGGAGGTTGCAATCGAGGTTCCAGCAGTTCGTCCTCGGGGGCACCCAGGCCGCGCCGCACTTCGGGCACTTCGTGCCGACGAGCTTTCCCTTCAATAAATTCCTGAAGAACCGACTGTTCTGGCCGTGGCGGATGGTGTAGAGCTGGTCGTAGTGCAGGAACTGGTTGAAATCCACGTCGTTATCGGCAATCTCGTATCCGACGAAGTTCAGCCCCGGTTCCGTGACGCCCTCTGGTCTGAACCATGTCTGCTTGTGGAACCCCGGCCCCTTCTTGTACGCCTTGTCCCGCGGGTCCTTCACAACAACGGTCTTCTTCGCGACAACAGAGCCAACATTCTTGGATGGTTTCACCGTCTTCTTCTGAACCTTCTTCACGCTCTTTTTAGCCATTTCAAGGCCTCCTGATGATAAAGTTGGAGATGCTCGTTCCCGTGCCCGCATGACTGTTGACGATGCCGCATTCCGCGTTGTCGACTGTCGTCTTCTTGCTCACGTGCTTCTTGGTCGCCAGGCCGCCGAGCTGGTAATGAGCCTCGATTGCGCTCATAATGCCCGTCGCCCCAACTGGGTGCCCATAACCTATCAGCCCGCCGCCTGGGTTCATCGGGATGCTGCCGTCCATCGTAGTCTCTCCGTCGCGGAGGAACTTTGCGATATTGTCCTTGGTCGCCAAACCGAGCGCCTTGTAAATCTGCGCCTCCGACGTGGTGAACGCGTCGTGAATCTCCCCGAAGTCCAGCTCCTTCTTCGGGTTCGTGATGCCGGCCATTTTGTAAGCGTCTTCGGCCGACTTGCGGCAGGCTCCGAACTCGGTCATGTCCGGGTAACCCTTTCCGTAGAGCTTCTCCCAGGATGGATAGCCGCAGCGGTCCCCCGCGCGTATGGTGCAACTGGAGAGGCCCATGCCATCGATGACCGTGTAGTTGTCCGGAGCGTGCTGCTTCGCATACTCCTCGGTTGTCACCAGCATGAACGCAGTCCCGCGGGTCATCATGCAACAGTCGTATTTCTTAATGGGATAGGCGATAAGGCCAGAGTTCATCACGTCGTCGACGGTGATGTATCGGTGGTCGTTGCGGTACCACTGGGCTTTGGGGTTGTCCATGGCGTTGTTCTTGTTCTTCACTGCGATTGTCGCCACGTCCTCTTCCTTGAGCTTGTTCTCCTTCATCCACTTGTTCGCCATCGCGGCATAGTATATCGGGTAGATGCCGCCGACCATCAGCTCGTATCTCACGTCCGATGCGAGGGCGATGAACTCGGAGCCCTGCGACTGGCGAACCGAGTCCATGGTCTCCCAACCGACGATACCGACGACGTCGTGGTGGCCGGACATGATCGCAAGCGCCGCCCCATAAAGGGCGGATCCGCCTGTGTTCCCGCCGTTCTCAATCCTGATGTGCGGGAGGCCGCAGAGGCCCAGGTGGTCATGGATGATCCATTCCGAGCAAAGCTGGTGGCCGAAGTGCACCGAGAAGTGCGAGTATATCATGAAGTCCAGGTCTTTCAGGTGGAAATCGGGGACGTCCTTCTGCGTCTCCCTAATGCAATCGGCCGCACCCTTCTCAACGTTCTCGAAGCCAGTTGGACCGTAGTCGAACGGCGTCGTCGCTCCCCCAACTATGCAGACTTTCCTTGCCATGCGAAATCCTCCGAAAAGGCGCGGCACGCTGGCCGCGACCCCCCTAATGAATCCAGAAAGAGGGCGTTCGATAAAATAGTTTCGGTATGGGGATGCGAGACTAGCCCGAATGGAAGTGCCAGTTGCCCAAAATAATATAAACGCTTCAAACGTTTGCGGTTCCGATACCATGGAATGCAAATCCCAGTCGAACAAGAAGGATTGCAACTGCACTTACGAGCCATGCCATCGGAAAGGTGTGTGCTGTGATTGCCTAGCGTTTCACCTAAGGTCTCGCGAATTGCCAGCATGCTGCTTCCCCGCCGAGGTCGAGCGCACCTACGACCGGAGCTTCGGGCGCTTCGCGGAGTGCGTTAAAAACGGTCAATTGCCGTAATTGATTACGTATTCGCAATAAACATCGCCCTTGAGCTGGCAACGTTGCTTGGTGACCGTGCCCTTCGTGTGCGTCATCTCCAATGCCCCCTCGCACACCCCAACCCAGGAATCGCAGGAAACATCGACTCGGTTCACGTCGTAGAGCTTGAGCGAGATTCTGTTTTTTATGCTGGTGTCCACCCGCACCTGACCGAACGTATACACTTCGCTGTAATTCTTCGGAAAGCTCTCGGCGAGTATCTTGGGACTCGCATATCTGACCAGCCATCCAAGCAGACCGAGGTTCTTAACGACGAACTTACCCGCCTCGATTATGCTCTCGCGCCCGTATGTGCGCTCCAGCCATCGCAGTACGTTCTCCCTGTACGCATCTGGATAGTAAAGCCCGTCTTTGACGGCCTCCGCCAATCCCAAGTCGGCGATGCAGCTCTCCAGCCCCTGCTGGCCCCACTTCTTCTCGACGAACTTGAGATATGCGTTAACGACCGAGCCCCTGACGCTTCTTTCCACCATGGTAACGATATCCATATTCCTGTGGGGTGTAAAAAAGTTTGTCTTTTAGAGGGAAAATCGTCCAGCGCACTCGACACCTTAAAATATCGTCATCATCTATTCCCGCGCGTGGAAGCATGCTAGACCCCAAGCTCGTCCGCGAGAACCCCGATGTCATCAGACGCGACCTGGAGAAGCGCAACGACGGCGCAAAGCTTGAATTGCTGGGACAGGTCGTCGCGCAGGATGCCGAGTGGCGCAAGCTGACCGAAGAGGTCAACAATCTCAGGCACGAGAGGAACGACATCGCCAGGAAGATAGCCGAGACGAAGAAGGCAAAGGGCGACGCGACCGCACTGATGGAGAGAGCCGCAGAAATACCCAGGAAAATCGACGAGGCAGGCGCGCGCCTGGACGAGCTGAGGCACGCCGTTGACGCCGGGTTGATGAGGCTGCCGAACATCCTGCACGAGAGCGTGCCCGTGGGGAAGGACGATGTGGCAAACGTCGTCGTGATGTCGTGGGGGGAGCCCAGGGCGTTCGACTTCGAGCTGAAGAACCACGGTGAGCTGGCTGAGGCGCTGGGGCTGGCCGACTTCGACCGCGCGGCGAGGATATCCGGGGCCGGATTCAACTATCTGAAAGGCGACCTCGCGCTCCTCGACCTGGCACTGGTGAACTATGCCGTCCATTTCATGACCTCAAAGGGATACACGCTCGTGGAGCCCCCGTACATGATGCGGCGCGAGGCATACGAAGGAGTCACAGATCTTTCTGATTTCGAGAACGTGATGTACAAAATAGAGGGCGAGGATCTCTACATGATAGCAACATCCGAGCATCCGATGGCGGCTATGTACATGGGTGAAATAATCGACGAGGACTTGCTACCCATCAAGCTCGTCGGGATGTCCCCGTGCTTCAGAAGGGAGATTGGCGCCCGCGGCGTGGACACCAAGGGCCTTTTCCGCATGCACCAGTTCAACAAGGTGGAGCAGTTCATCTTCTGCCGTCCGGAGGACTCCTGGAAGTTCCACGAGGAGCTCCAGTCCAACAGCGAGGAGATGATAAAAGGGCTGGGCCTGCCCTTCCGCGTCGTGAACGTCTGCACCGGGGACATTGGCACGCTGGCCGCAAAGAAGTACGACATCGAGGTGTGGTTCCCCAGGCAGGGGAAGTATGGCGAGGTGACGTCGTGCTCCAACGACACCGATTACCAGGCCAGGCGCCTCGGTATAAGGTACGGAAAACACGGCGGCGAGAAGAAGGGAGTGCCGCACACCCTCAACAACACCGCAATAGCGACGTCGCGCATCATGGTCGCCATCCTTGAGAATTGCCAGAACGCGGACGGAAGCGTCACAATCCCGGAGGCTCTGCGCAAGTACATGGGCGGAAAAGATAGGATGCCGGAAGGGGGGTCGGGATGAAACCTGGAACGGCAAAAGAGGCCACAGTTCAATTCCGATCCATCGAAGAGCCAGAGATAGTGAAGATCCATGGATACCAGAATGGGGATTGCAGGGAGGAACTGTCCGGCATATTCAGGTTCGAGGAACCGTGGGCTCCGATGAGCAGGGCTCAGATAAAGGAGAAGCTGGACGAGCAACGAAAGGAGCGCAGAAGCGCTTTCTTCGGCCTTTTTTTGCCCGAAGGCGAATTTGTAGGTCTGGCATCTTTCACATCAAGGTGGGACCCTTGGTGCCCGCGCTTTGAAATCATCGTTTGGCCCGAATGCAGAAGGAAAGGCTTCGGGAGGTCGGCAGCGCAGAACATGCTCTCAAAAATTTTCGGCGACCATTTGTCCAACGCGACATCGACCAGCGTGCCTGAGTGGTCCAAGCCGGCGCGTGCATTCGTCGAATCCCTGGGATTCAGTGCCTGCGGCCGGATGCGGCGAGCCGGCATCAGGGGCGGCAAGTTCTACGACATGGTGTGCTACGATTTACTCAAGCGGGAATATCTGGCCGGCAAGAAGGGGGTGGGGTGATGGACGTCCTTGTCGGCAAAACGGTGCGGCTCAGGCCGATGAAGGATTCGGATTACGAATATTTCGCGTCTTTGAAGAACGACCTTCGGACGCAGGCCTGGAACCAGCGCACGCCGATGTGCAGGACCGCCCAGCAGATGAAGGAGCATTACGAGACCGAGAGGAAGAAGCCACACACCGGGGACTTTTCCATCGAGACGCTGGACGGGGCGCTCGTGGGTACGATTGGATATGGCGAGGACCCTCCTAGGCTGGCTGCCCACGTCGGCGTCATCACCGGCATGGAACATTGGGGAAAGGGGTATGCGCTGGAGGCGCACGAACTGCTGCTGCGATTCCTATTCGAGGAAAGGGGAATCCAGGTCGTTCGCCTATGGACGCAATCTGGCAACGAGCGCGGGATAGCCGCGGCGGAGAAAATCGGGTTCAAAGTTCAGAGCCGATTCAGGGAGAACGGAATAATCGGGGGAAAGCCCGCCGACAACGTGTACATGGACATGCTGCGCGAGGAATATTTCAAAGCCAGAGGCCTCAAGGACAACCTGCCACCACGCCGCTGACCGGACAACCGAAGATATTTCTACCAATTCAGGCATCGCTCGGGCGATGAACGAGAATGCGAAGATGGGTCCCCGCATAGAAATCCGCTCCCTGGGGGAGCAGGAGATGGTCGAGGTCCACCGCCAGCAGAACTCGCGCTGCCTCGCAGAGCTGGCCGACTTCCTCGACGTCGAGCCGCCTTACCTCCCGCTCACGCTGGAAAAAGTCAAAAGCACGGTTGCCGAGTACAACCGCAAGGATAGGACTTACCTCTCCGGGGTTTTCACCCATGACGGACATCTCGTGGGCCTGGCATTCTACGGTGCCGAGTTCGACGCCACCTGGCCGTGGCTATCGGTCCTGATATTTCCCGAGCACAGGCGCAAAGGGTTCGGGCGCGCAGCGGCGGACGCGCTGATGGCGAAGGCGTTCGGCCAGACTCACGCCCGCTCGGCATGCTGCCATGTCCCCGGCTGGTCCGAAGCGGGGCTTGCGTTCGCCCCGAAGATGGGCTTAAGGGCGGCCGGTCGAAGCCGCCGGTCATACTTCATCGACGGCGGGTTCGTCGACGGTTTCTTCTTCGACATCCTTCGCTCGGAGTACGCCGGAACTGGGGGGGATATATGATGGAACTGTTCGAGGGGAAGCTGGTCCGCCTGAGGCCATACCGGGACGGGGACTTGGGGTACTTTTCCGGGCTCAGGAACGACATGCGCACCCAGGGCTGGAACCAGAGGATGCCGCCCCGGGCGACGCCGGAGAGCACCCGCGAGAGGCTGGAGGACCGCCAGAAGAACCAGCACTCGGCAGTCCTCGCAATAGAGACGCTTGACGGAAAGCTCGTGGGCTACGTCACATACGAAGAGGGCCCCATGCGCCTGAAGGCTATGCTCGGCGCCATAACGGGGCCGGAGCACTGGGGCAAAGGATATGCCCGCGAGGCTCAGGAGCTGATGATGAAGTTCCTCTTCGAGGACCGCGGAATCCAGGTCATCTACCTATGGACGACGTCGTGGAACGAGAAGGCCGTGCACGGCGCGGCGAAGCTTGGCTTCAAACCCGCCGTTCGGTTGAGGGAGGCCACGGTGATGGACGGCAAGCGCCACGATGCGATAATAATGGACATGGTGCGCGAGGAGTACTACGCCGTCAGAGGGCTGAAGGACCCGCTCAGCGGCATCTGAACGTCAATTGCCGCTCTTCAGGGTCGGCAAGACCTTCACGAGCCCGGTGTCCAAATCGTATATCGCGCCAGCCACCCGCGTCCCCTTCTCCCGCACGAGCTTTCCCAGCGGGGTCTTCGGAGACGAAATCCTCGCCACGAGCATCTCGGTGCTCACTTTGACCGCGTTGGAGACAAGGTCTCCTTGCATCGCCCTCGCCTTTTCCACCGCCGGCGCAATGGCGGCCATCACATGGCTGAGGTGCCCTGAGGCTTTGTCTCCCCTGGCGGCAGCTTCCAAAGCTCCGCATTTGGTATGTCCCAGGACCAGGACGAGGGGGACGCGCAGGTGTCCCACAGCGTATTCCAGGGATCCGAAGGACATCGCGTCCATCGCGCTCCCGGCCGTCCGGACGACAAAGATGTTGCCGAGCGTCTGGTCGAAAATCAGCTCCGGCGGGACTCGGGAGTCCGAGCAGGCGACGATTGCGGCAAAGGGATTCTGGCCGCCGGACACCTGCTCCCGTCTTATCTGCATGGAAACCGAGAATGTGGACTCGCCTGCAACGAAGCGTTTGTTGCCGTCAAGCAGCTCCTTGATTGCCTGCGTCGCGGTGCGCGAACTCATCGGTACATCCCCGGGGGCGCGTCCGGCATCTCGGGCTGCGCCAGGGGCTTGATCTGGGCAATCGCCTTCCTGACCTGCGCCTCGATTGCAATAGCTTGCCCCAGCAGGGGCTTCGGGTCAATCTCGATCTGCGGTATCATCTTGTTGAGAACAGTGAGCACCTGCGCCGCGGATCGGCTGTCGGGATATTCTGCGTGTGCCTCCACCAGAAGACACACGACATCGAAGTCTGCGAAGTTGCCTTTGTATAACAAGAGCCCTGACAGGCCGCTCACCATGCCCGTCAACAGCGGCTCGGTACCGAGGTCTTTCAGGTGCCCGTTGGAACCCGGAGTGCTTCCCACATGGAATATCTTAACTGGGTCCTTGGGGAGATCTGTGCTGTTGACCCCCTCGACAGCCACGACGATATGGCATTTCCTCTCCATGCACCAATCTATTATCTTGTCGGCCAGCGGAGCGATCAGGCCCGCCTTGATGGGCAGCTCGGACGTGATGACCACAAGCTGATTGCACGCCCCCTTCGGGCCGCAAACGTGGTCGCCGGCGTAGATGCGCACGGGCGGCATGGGAACGCCGTCCTGGACTATTGCCGCCGGGTAGAAATCATCTGAGGCGAAAGAGCCGACGAGCTCGAGTTTCAGGTTGGTGACCATGAAGTTCGCGGCTATCGTGCTGACCAGGCCTATCGTCGGAAAGCTGACGACGACCATCGAGTTCGTCAAATCCTTCGTCATGTAATCGTGAACAGATATGGAGTTCATGCGGCACCAGGGGGATGAGACAGTCGCCGATTAAGAGCTTTGCGGAGGAAGCCTGCCAAATCAATTTGTTATATATTGTAATAATACTTTGTAATATTGTTTTTTATACTCACTCTCGGATTTGCCGTTGGCTCGACCCAGGAGTTAAGTCCATGAAGCCCAAGGTAGCGGTGTTCGACTTCGCAAGCTGCGAAGGCTGCGAACTGCAGATCGCGAATCTCGAGGAGCAGGTAATCGACCTAGTCGGCGCGGTCGACATAGTCTCCTTCAGGGAGGTCATGAAGGAGCACTCGGACGATTACGACATCGCGTTCATTGAGGGCTCGATAAACCGACCTCTGGACGAGGAGCGGTTGAAGAAGATTCGGTCTCGCGCGAAGGTCCTCATCGCCATGGGCGACTGCGCCTGCACGGGCTGTGTCAACAAGCTGAGGAACCAGTGGACGGTCGAGGAGGTCAAGAAAGAGGTGTATCCAGACGCGGCGGCGCAGATGAAGGGCAACGAGCTCTTCGACATCTTTCCGACGAAGGCCATCGACGAAGTCGTGAAGGTGGATTTCTACATCCGCGGCTGCCCGATTCGGAAGGAGCAGTTCATCTATTACGTCAACAGGTTCGCGACCATGCCCCCGAGGAAGAACATGAACCTGCGCTTCAAGATCACCGAAAGGGAGATGGAGTCCGACCCCCGCTCGGTAATCCACTACGACCCGCAGAAGTGCATTCTTTGTAGGCACTGCCAGATAATATGCAACGACGTTCTTGACGTGCACGCCATCGGCATATCGGAGAAGGGGAACGAATCCATCATCTCCACGCCTTTTGAGAAAGGGCTGGAGGCCAACAACTGCATCAAGTGCGGCCAATGCCTCGTCAATTGCCCGGTCGGAGCGTTTTCGGAGAGCGCGGGAGTCGAAAAGGCCAAGGCGCTCATCGAGGACCCGAAGAATTACGTCATCCTGGTCATAGACCCGATTGCGATGGCCTCGGCAATGGAGGGGATGATGACGTCGGAGACGCAGCTGGGGCCGGTGATTAGGAGGACGATATCGGCGTTCAGGAAGCTCGGCGTCAAGAGGGTGCTCGATTTCACAAACTTCACGTACCTCTCAATCGCGGCGCAGGGCGAGCACATCAGGAACCACCACGAGATGAGCTTCGCATCATGGTGTCCGAGCGCCAGTATTTTCGTGAAGAAGTTCTATCCGCAGTTCAAGAAGTACCTGCACCCAGAATTCGAACCAGTTAACATCATGGCAGACCAGCTGAGGGCCAAGTACGGCAAGAAGAATCTGAAGATAGTGCTTGTGAGCCCATGCATCGTGCACAAGGGCAACGAAAGCATCGACGCAGTGCTGACCGCCAGGGAGCTGCCGAGGCTCCTGAAATCATGCGAGCTCGACATCGATTTCTTCCCTGCCGAAGGGGTGGACTTCGACACCGAGTGCTCCATGACGACGACGTTCCTCAGCGGGGCCAGGAACGACCACACTTACTCCGTGCAGATGCTTGAAGCTGCGTACTATGGCAAATTCAAGAACCTCGATTCGGCGCTCGACATCAAGACCATCGGCGACTACGCCCACGAACTGACCTTCGACAGCGAGGAGGGCTTCTTCAACGCCCTCGTCATCGAAGACATAGCAAAGACCAGCAAGTACCTCGAGAAGGACATAAGGAAGTACAACATCGTCGAGCTTTACCCGTGCTACTGGGGGTGCGTCACCGGCGGCGGGCAGACGCTGACGACTTCGTTGGCTGTGCTGGAGCACAGGATGGCTTTGCTGAAGGAGTACAAGGGAACGATAAAAGACCATGGCAAATTCATAGCCCAGATGATTGCCGGGTACGAACAGTGCAAGAGGGGTGAGTAAATGGACGTCAAGGACAGGTTCGTAATCGACACGGTTCTGGAGAAGTACAAAGGGGTCCGGGACCCCGCCCTCATAATACTCCAGAATATCCAGGCCGTCCTCGGATACGTCGGGAAGGATTACCTGGAGTACGTCGCCGAGAAGACCGATTACTCCCTCACGGAATTGTACGGCATAGTCACATTCTATCCGTCGTTCAGGCTGGAGCCACCGGGGAAGCACACAATCAAAGTCTGCCAGGGGACGGCCTGCCACGTCCGGGGCGGGGAGAAGGTGCTGAAGGCGGTGGAGGAGCTGCTGGAAATCAAGCCCGGCGGGACGACCAAAGACCGGCTTTTCTCGCTGGAATCGGTCCGGTGCCTCGGCTGCTGCGGCCTCTCGCCAGTCATAATGATAGACAACGAAACTTACGGGCGGGTAAAACCCGCCAAGCTCAATGAAATCCTGACCAAATACGGGGAGGCGGGCGAATGAAGATAAAGAGGAAGTTCGACCTGGAGGACCTGGCCAAGGCGGGTTTGGCCGACATGAACAGCGAGAACCCGCAGCTGATTTTCGGTCTGGCGACTTGCGGAATCGCGGCCGGCGGGATGCCGCTCAAGGAATACGCCGAGGAATACCTGTCGGTTAAAAACCCCAACGCCGAGATAGTCTCAGTGGGCTGCATCGGCATGTGCCACGCGGAACCGCTGGTGGACGTCAAGCTGCCGGGGAGGCCGAGGGTCACGTACCACAATATGACGGTTGAGAAGTTGAAGCGGGTCATGGACGAGCATCTTCTCGGGGGAAAGCCGGCCAAGGACCTGGCGCTGGCCCAGCTATCGGAGGAGATGTCCGAGTGCGTCGACGGCGTCCTGAAGTTCGACTCGAAATACGAGGGGATTCCGACCTATCGGGAGCTGCCCTTCTTCACCAAACAGAAGAGGATTGTCCTGAGAAACTGCGGGATAGTCAATCCCGAAAGCCTGAAGGAGTACATTGCCAGGGGCGGCTACAAGAGCGCGTTCGCGATGCTTCAGGAGATGAAGCCCGAAGAGGTCATCGGCATCGTGAAGAAATCCGGCATAAGGGGCAGGGGCGGGGCGGGTTTCCCGACGGGGCTGAAGTGGGAGCTGTGCGCCAAAGCGCCTGGGGACGTGAAGTACATCATATGCAACGCGGACGAGGGCGACCCTGGCGCGTACATGGACCGGGCCGTGCTCGAAGGGGACCCGCACAGCGTCATCGAGGGGATGATAATCGGCGCCTACGCCATGGGCGCGTCAGAGGGCTTCGTCTACGTTAGGACGGAGTATCCGCTCGCCATCAAGCATTTGAAGCTGGCATTGGCCCAGGCTGAGAGCCACGGGCTCCTCGGCGAGAGAATTCTGGGAACGGACTTCAACTTCCAGATACACATCCGGGAAGGGGCGGGCGTGTTCGTCTGCGGCGAGGAGACGGCGCTCATGCATTCGATAGAAGGCAAGCGCGGGGAGCCGAGGCCCAGGCCGCCGTTCCCGGCGTCCAGCGGCCTGTGGGGCAAGCCCACCAACATCAACAATGTCGAGACGTGGGCCAACATCCCGCTCATCATGCAGAGGGGCGGGGCCTGGTTCGCGAAAATCGGGACCGAGAAGAGCACAGGGACGAAAGTATTCTCCCTTGTCGGCAAGATAAACCGGGCTGGCCTGGTGGAGGTGCCCGCGGGCATACCCCTGAAGGACATAGTGCACGAGATGGGGGGCGGTTGCCCCGACGGGAGGAAGGTCAAGGCCGTGCAGACGGGCGGGCCGTCCGGCGGTTGCATACCCGTCGAGCATCTGGACGTCACGGTGGATTACGAGAACCTGAAGGCGCTGGGCTCCATCGTTGGGTCCGGTGGAATGGTCGTAATGGACGAGGACACGTGCATGGTCGACGTGGCTAGGTACTTCCTCTCTTTCACATCCGAAGAATCTTGCGGGAAATGCACTCCCTGCCGCGTCGGAACCAAGAGGATGCTGGAGCTGCTCCAGAAGATATGCCACGGCCAAGGCACTCCAGAGGATGTGCAGGTATTGGAGAACCTGTCCATCCAGGTGAGGGATGCGTCGCTTTGCGCGCTCGGCGGCACCGCGCCGAACCCGGTCCTCACCACTCTGAAATACTTCAGGCACGAGTACATGTCCCACGTCGAGGACGGCAAGTGCAAGGCGAGCGTGTGCGCGGCCATGTTCAAGTCGCCGTGCCAGAACACCTGCCCGGCCGGCACGAACGTCCCGGGATACATCCAGCTGATAAACGAGGGCAAGCTCGTTGAGGCCTACCAGGTGAACCTCGAGAACAACCCGTTCCCCTCGGTTTGCGGGCGCGTTTGCGAGCACCCATGCGAGGCAAGGTGCCAGCGCGGCCAGCTGGACGAGTCGATTGCCATCAGGGACCTTAAGAGGGTATGCTCCGACGGCTTCGCCAAGTCCAAGAAGGCGCCGAAGGTTTCGAAGCTCAAACCCGTGGGGAAGAAGGTCGCCATAGTCGGCGGCGGGCCGTCGGGCATGTCGGCGGCGTACTTCCTCGCCCGCCTGGGCTACTTGCCGACCGTGTTCGAATCGGCCGAGAGGGCGGGGGGCTGGATGCGCTACGGGATACCGCGCTACAGGCTGCCGCACGAGGTGATCGACCGGGAGATAAAGAACATCGTCGACCTGGGCGTGGAATTGAAGACCGGCGTCGCCGTAGGCAGGGACGTGACTTTGCCCGAACTCAAGAAGAAGTATGACGCGGTGTACCTAGCCATCGGGGCACAGCTCGATAAAAAGCTCGGGCTGGAGGGCGAGGACCTGCCCGGCGTGTTGCCAGGGCTCCAGGTGTTGAGGGATGTCAACGGCGGCAAGAAGGTCGACATCGGAAGGCACACGCTCATCATCGGTGGGGGCAACGTCGCTGTGGACGTGGCAAGAACCGCCGTGCGTGTGGGCGCCAAGGTGACGATTTGCTACAGGCGCGAGGAGCAGGACATGCCCGCCTACCGTGAAGAGGTAGAGCAGTGCAAGCAGGAGGGCGTCACTTACCACTTCCTCGTGGCGCCGGAGAAGCTAATCGTCCAGAAGGGAAGGGTCGTCGGAGCAGTGTTCAGGAAGAACTCGATTGGGGAGTTCAACAAGCACGGCCGCAGGGCGCCGGTGCCGACGGAAGAGACGCTGGAGGTCAAGGCCGACAGCATCATCGTGGCCATCGGGCAGGACGTCGACGAAGGCTTCGCAAAGGGATTCGACGGCGCGATTCTGGGCAAGGGCAAGCTCGTCGAGACCAAGAAAGGCCTGGCGACTAGCGACCCTAAGGTATTCGCCGGAGGGGACGCGGTCCTGGGGCCGGCGAGCGTCATCGAGGCCATAGGCCACGGAAAGCAGGCCGCGAGGAGCATCGACGCGATGCTCAGCGGGAAAGACAGGTTCCCCGAGCTGGAAGAGCACAACTTCGCGGGCTATTCCATGGCGGAGCCCAAGAACGAGCAGGAGATGCCGCGCCAGCATTCGGCGGAGGCCGAGGCTGCCAAGCGGATGTGCGGCTTCGACGAGGTGGTGATGTGCCTGGACGCGAAATGCGCCAAGAAAGAATCATCGAGATGTCTGAGGTGTGACCTCAGCGCAGTGGGGGATGATTAGATGCCTTCAGGCGTGATGATTGAGATTGTAGTTGACGGCAAGAAGATACATTGCCAGCCTAACCAGACGGTGCTGGAAGTCGCCAAGGCGAACAACATCAGCATCCCGACGATGTGCCTGAACCCTCTGTTTCCGGGGCACAAGGTGGGTGCGTGCAGGATGTGCCTCGTGGAGATAACGGGGGGCGGGAGGCCTGGGCTGCAACCGAGCTGCACGCTGCCTGTCTCGTCGGGTCTGGCCATGTCCACATGCAGCGATGCAGTGTACAACGCCAGGCGGACTGTGGTGGAGCTGATGCTGACGGAGCACGTGCAGAAATGCCGCGACTGCCCCATCAGCGGTGACTGCAACTTCGCCAGGCTGTGCAGGGACTACGACGTCAACGGCGTCCCGGTCTGCGCGGAATGCCCCAACCAGAGGGAGGGCTGCCTGCTCAAGCGCGGAGTCCTCTGCGTCGGGCCGATAACGTACGCCAACTGCAACGCCTACTGCACCCGGCAGGGGTACAGATGCGAGGGTTGCCACTCCGTGATGGTGCACGACGACATACTGAAGTTCGGCATCAGGGCATTCAAGGACGCTGGCTTCAAGGCCAAGGACATAGTGGAGGCAGCGAAAGTCTTCTCGTACGACAGCGTCAAAAGGGTCGAGAAGGCGCTGAAAGAGGAGGGGATGAAATGAGCGAAAAGAACGTCCGCGTTGAGCATCTGACAAGGGTGGAGGGGCATGGCAACATCATCCTCAACTCCAAGAACGGCAAGTTGGAGAAGGTGGTCTGGGAGGTCTCGGAGGCTCCGAGGCTTTTCGAGGCCTTCGTGAGGGGGAAGCCCTATAGCCAGCTCGCGCAAATCACATCGAGGATATGCGGGATATGCTCCATCGGTCACACGATGGCATCTCTGAAGGCGACGGAGGCGGCGATGGGGATTGAAATATCCGAGCAGAGCGAGAAGCTCAGGCGGCTCGCGATGCACGGGGAGAACCTCCAGAGCCACGTTCTTCACGTGGGATACCTCGTCGCTCCAGACCTGTTCGGCGTGGGCAGCGTCGTTCCGCTAGTCGGAACCCACACCGACACCGTCCTGGCGATAATCAAACTGCACAAGACGGCGAACGAGTTCTCGGACATGATATGCGGCCGGACGACGCACCCGACCAACCTGGTTCCAGGCGGGCTGTGGAAAACGCCCTCGCCACTGAAGCTTAGGAGCATGAGGCAGAAGCTCCTGGAGATGGTGCCTACGGCGAATGCTGTCGCCGAGGTGGTGCTGGCAAATGCGGGAGCCCTGCCGAATTTCACGAGGGAGACGGAATTCATCGGCTTGGTGTCCAAGGACGAGTACGCGCTCTACGACGGCGACGTCGGCTCGACGGACGGCGGAACCTTCCCCGTGTCGTCGTACAGGACGATAGTCAACGAGTTCGTAGTACCCCAGTCCACCGCGAAGTACACGAAGCACAAGCGCGACTCTTTCATGGTCGGAGCCCTGGCCAGGTACAACCTCAACTCCAAGAAGTTGTCTCCGATGGCGAAGGATTGGGCGGACAGGTTCGGCCTCAAACCGGTATGCCACAACCCGTTCATGAACAACGTGGCCCAGCTGGTCGAGGTGTTCAATTCCGTCGAGGATTCGATCGCGATAATCGACAGCCTGCTCGGCAAGTACGCCGACGAGCCCAGGCCAAAGATTAAACCGAAGGCCGGGAGCGGCGTTGGGGCGGTGGAGGTTCCGCGCGGTATACTCTTCCACGACTACACGTACGATGCCAACGGCCTGTGCACCAAGGCGAACTGCGTCATACCGACGAACCAGAACCACAACAACATCCAAAAGGACATGGAGGCGTTCGCGCCCACGCTCCTCGACAGGCCGGAAAAGGAGATCGAGCTAAACCTCGAGATGCTCGTGCGCGCCTACGACCCGTGCATCTCCTGCTCGACGCATTATTTAAAGGTCAAATTCGTGCGTTGAGCCGGCAAGCAACGGCCACGGAATCCTTGGACCGCCTTGCGTTATGGTGCATATTCAATGGTCGGTGTGGCAGGGGAAGCTATCGGAGGCGCCACAGTCGAAATGTAGCAATTCTTTTATAAGATGAAGCGTTTGGTCTTTTTCAATTTGCTACACCCGCCTGTGACGAATATGCGCGCGGGTCGGGCATCCCGCAGATCGTTTGGAGGTGTAGTGTTTGAAGATAATACAAAAGGATGATTTCAAAGGGTTTGTGAACGCGCTGATAAAGGACAGCGGCATGGACGTTGAAGGCGTGAAGGCGAAGGGCCCGAAGTTCGCCTTCGGGCCGCTGGACAGCGCCGACGAGCTCAGGCTCGATTACGACGTCACGCTCCTGCCCCCGAAAAAGTATTTCCTGCCTCAGTACGAACAGTTGATGACCTTCGATTTGTCGAGCCCGTTCTCTGTCACCAGAGCCGAATACCCGCGCCGCAAGCTCATCATCGGCGTTCATCCCTACGATATTGTCGCGATTAGGCAGATGGATAGCTATTTCCTCGACACGGATGTATCGGCCAGCTACCTCAGGAGGAAGAAGAACATACTCATCATCGGCTGCGATGTCATGCGCGTGCAGGACAAGGCCTTCTTCGGCTCGATGGGCACGGGGATGGTGCATTCTGGATACGACCTCTTCCTGACCGACCTGGGCGAGAAGGTGGCCATCGAGGTCGGAACTGAAGCGGGAAGCGACCTGCTCAGGTTCGCGACGAATGTGAGGGAGGCCACCCCGGTCGAGGTCCAGAAGGTCAAGGCGATGAGGGAGGCCACCGCGCTGAAGGCGACGCGCGGCCTGATGGTGAAGCCGAATGGCTGGCACGACCTGCTGGAGAAGGACTACGAGAGCGAGGTCTGGAAGAAGCAATCCGACAAATGCCTGGCTTGCGGCACGTGCACGCTGGTCTGCCCGACGTGCTTCTGCTACGACGTCAAGGACGACATACACCTGACTTTAAAGACAGGCGAACGGTCTAGGACGTGGGACGGTTGCTTGCTCCGCCGGTTCACCGAGATAGGGTCCGGGGAGATATTCAGGGACGACATCCTCGACAGGTACAGGCACAGGATTCACAGGAAGGGTCGGTACCTCCCCGACCGATTGGGGTTCGTAGCCTGCGTGGGATGCGGTCGCTGCTCGAGCCAGTGCGTCCCGGACATTGCAGACCCGGTCAACCTAATTAACATGCTGTTCGAGGCGTCGCCGCACCTGGTAACCGATTCGCTTTCCGACCCGCACACCGTGAAGACAGACTTCACGAATCTCCCCGAGGGCGACACGGCCAAGATGCTCCACATGCCTGTGCCGGCAACCATCAATAGGGTTGAGAAGCTCACGGCGAAGGAGACTCTGTTCGAGATATCTCTCGACGACGGGAAGGCGCTCGGTCACGTGCCCGGCCAGTTCGTCGAGGTCTCAATCGCCGGCATGGGAGAATCCCCGATATCCGTTTCGTCAGCGCCGGGAACCAAGACCTTCGAGCTGGTAGTCAGGAAGGTCGGAGACGTCACGAGCAAGCTCCACACCATGAAGGCGGGAGATAAAATAGGAATCCGCGGGCCGTTCGGAAAGGGCTTCGACACCGAGGGTTTGAAGGGGAAGAACCTGCTCTTCATCGGGGCTGGCCTGGGCATGGTCCCGATGCGCTCCTTCATCAACCACGTGCTCAACAACCGCAAGGACTACGGCGAGGTGACGATACTCTATGGATGCAAGGAACCGTGCGAGATGCTCTTCGCCAAGGAAATAGGGTCATGGGGGAAGCGCGATGACATACAGCACAAGAGGGCTGTCGACAAGTGCCCCGAAGGAGCGTGCTGGGACGGCGAGATAGGCGTCATAACGACGTTGCTGCCGAAGGTCAAATTCGATCCCAAGACGACGGTCGCCATCGTCGTCGGACCTCCGATCGTCTACAAATTCGTGAACAGGGACCTGCTCAAGCTCGGTGTGCCTGAGGAGAACATCGTCGTCTCCCTCGAAAGGCGCATGAAGTGCGGCGTCGGCAAGTGCGGGCACTGCCAGATGAACGGCATCTACGTATGCAAGGAAGGGCCAGTGTTCAATCTAAAGGACCTTAAGGGCGTGCAGGAGGCGTTCGAATGACCAAACCGCGAGTTGCGTTCTTCGACTTCTCGAGCTGCGAGGGCTGCCAGCTCCAGGTCGTCAACCTGGAGGAGGCCATACTGGATGTCGTCGGGCTCGTCGACATAGTCGAATTCAGGGAGGCCATGAAAGAATCCTCGACAGAATACGACATTGCAATTATCGAGGGGTCCATCGCACGGCCGATGGACGTCGAGAGGATAAAGAAGATTAGGGAGAGGGCAAAGGTGCTAATCGCACTCGGGGCATGCGCCCACCTCGGCGGAGTACAGAGGATGGGCAACAAATGGACCGCTGAGGAGAACAAGGCAGAAGTCTATGCGAGACACCCCGGCTCCGAGGTGACAAAGGGCGATGCCAACCCCTATTTCGACCAGCCCAGGCACAGGGCCGTGGACGAGATTGTCAAAGTGGACTACACGATTCCGGGATGCCCCATAGACTCGAACGAGTTTGCGAAGGTTCTGATTGCTCTCCTGACGGGCAAGAAGCCGCCTATTCCAGACTACCCAGTTTGCGTGGAGTGCAAGAAGAACGAGAACATCTGCCTCTTCACCATCGGGCAGTTCTGCATGGGGCCGATAGCTAGGGCCGGATGCGGCGCGATATGCCCGACCCACGGCGGCGAGTGCGAGGCGTGCCGAGGGTACGTGGACCACCCGCACACGCAAGCCCAGACGGAAGTGCTAAAGAAGCACGGGCTGACGGTGGACGAAATCATGAACAGGAAGACAATGTACACTCACCGCTACGTCGAGGAGGGGAAACAATGAGCAACGTCAACATCAACGTCGAGCACCTGACAAGGGTCGAGGGCCACGGCAACATTGTGCTGAACGCGAAGGACGGCAAAATCGAGAAGGTGCAGTGGCAGGTTTCCGAGGCCCCGCGCTTCTTCGAATCGTTCGTCAGGGGGAGGCCATACAACGAGCTCAGCCACATCACCTCTAGGATTTGCGGCATCTGCTCCATCGGGCATTCGCTCGCCTCCCTAAAGGCCACAGAAGCCGCAATGGGCATCCATACTTCGGAGCAGACCGAGATTCTCAGGCGGCTCGCGATACACGCGGAGAACATTCAGAGCCACGTTCTTCATGTGGGCTACCTGGTCGCTCCCGACTTGCTGGGGGCGCCGAGTGTGATTCCTCTTGCGGGCACGCACACTGGCGCAGTTCTGAAAATCGTCGGGTTGCACCGCTTGGCTAACGAGTACTCCAACATGATTTGCGGAAGGACAGTCCACCCGATCAGCCTCATCCCGGGCGGCTTCAGTCACATCCCTTCCGAGAAGCAGCTTAAGGGACTGAGGAAGAAGATTGCAGATGCGGTTCCTGATGTCGTCGCAGTCGCGGAGATAGTTCTGGCAAACGCGCACAAGCTACCGAACTTCTCTCGCGAAACGGAGTTCATAGCCCTCACGGCAGACGACGAATATGCCATCTACGACGGGGACATGGGCTCGACGGACGGCGGTCGCTGGCCGGTCGACAAATACCTTGAAATTACCAACGAATTCGTGGTCCCGCATTCGACGGCAAAGTTCACTAGGCACAAGCGCGAATCGTACATGGTCGGGGCGCTCGCACGCTTCAACCTCAACTACGACAAGCTGACCCCGGGGGCAAAGGAATGGGCCGGGAAATTCGGCCTGAAGCCAGTCAACCACAACCCGTTCATGAACAGCGTCGCGCAGCTCGTGGAAACCGTGCACAGCTTCGAGGACTCGATAGCGCAAATCGACAAACTCATCGGGATGGGAATCGACGTCAACGAGAGGCCGAAGTTCGCAGTCAAGGCCGGTCATGGCGTGGGTGCGGTGGACGTGCCGAGGGGAATCCTCTTCCATGATTACACATACAACGACAAGGGCATTTGCACTAAAGCCAACTGCATCATCCCCACCAACCAGAACCACAACAACATAAACCAGGACTTCAAAGCGTTCGCGCCGACGATAATCGACAAGCCAGAGAAGGAAATCGAGCTTCTGATGGAAATGCTGGTTCGCGCGTACGACCCGTGCATCTCCTGCTCGACGCACTACCTTGACGTGAAATTCGTGCGTTGATTGGATGTATCGCATTTCGAGAAAGCCGAAGCAGGAACCCAGGAGCGTCGGCCAGGGCACTAATAAACGTCGACAGGTTAAGGAAAGCCCGGGATTGCGACAATCGGTCATCCGTGGCAAGATGCCAAAAGCCGCCGTCATAGGAATAGGCAACCCCCTGATGTGCGACGACGGTGCGGGAATCGAGGTTCTGGACGCCCTTCGGAAGATGACCTTGCCCGCAGGCGTGGACATACTGGACTGCGGGACCGGAGGGATGGCTCTCTTGCATGCGCTGGCGGATTATCGCGCCGTCGCAATCGTGGACGCGGTCGATTTCGGGGGCAGGCCTGGAGAAGTGAAATCTTTCTCCCCGGACGATGCCGTCTCCATAAAGGAGCTCAAGCGCCTGTCGCTCCACGAAGGGGACGCCTTCGAGACAATCGTTCTGGCAAGAAGGCTGGGCCAGTGCCCAGAGAATATAGTCATCTGCGCAATCCAGCCCAAGCGGATCGAGCCCAGGCACGGGATGACCCGCGACGTGCGCTCGAAGCTGCCAGAACTCGCCTCTCAGGCGCGCCTGGCTCTCGAGCGGCTTTTAGCCAGCCGTTGAGCCTTCTTCTCAAGCATCGCCCGCACTTTCTCCCCTTCGAGCTCCCGTAGCGCGTCGCGGGCTATCCACCGGCTCGATTTGGCGTCGATGGCTAGGATCCTTTTCGCCGCCGCTATCGCCGCCTTGTTCAGGGCCAGGTTTCTTTTCCCTATCCCCCTCAGCGCCCAGTTGACGGCCTTTTTCACGTAATTTCTCTCGTCCGAGGACGCCCTTTCGATGAGCGGAAGCAAGGAGGCAAACTTCGAGTCCGGCGCATTTTTATCTAGAATCGCAAGGGACGCGATGAGACTGAATGCGGCCCTTCTCTCGAACTCCATCTCGCTCTCGCTCCACTCTGTCGCCTTCCGGTATGCGAACGGAGTGTACCTCATCAACCACATGCAGAAGGCATCGCACACGTCCCAAGAATCGATTCCCCCGACCATAATCTCCGCCTGCTCCTCGGTCATCTTCTCAGGTTCGCCGACCAGCGTTGCCAGCAGCCTCGCGTCGTGGATTCCCGAATCCCACAGGAGCATGGCCAGCTCGTGGTCCTTACCGATTTCCGAGGACATTTTCCGCAGCGAGGAGATTGAGTTGCCGTAATTGTTTTTCGGATTGATTCCATATCTGGCCATCCCCTCTACGTTGCGGGGGTTGGCGCTCGCGCGCAGCTCGTTCAATATTGCCTTCAATTCAACCACGTCGTCACCCCTTCGCCGGCTTTGCTTGTCCGAGTCCGGAGGCTAGCAGTATGCCAACAAAGACCAGCGGGGCGCCGAACATCGTCCACTCCGTTGGAGCCTCGCTGAGTATCAGCCAGGCCATAATGCTTGAAAGGATGGGCTCGCCCAGCAGGCTCGTCGACACGATGAAAGCCGAAACGCGTCCGAGGGCGTAGTTGTACATCGTGTGCCCCAGCACGCCGGCGACCGCAGCCATCGCAAGGAGTATGTACCAGTCGTTCCCCGATGTTGGGGCGAACCCCGATTCTAGAAACGCCAGCGGAGCCAGAAACGCCGTGGCGAAACCGTAGACGATAAGGCAGTAGGCGCCCGTGTTGAGCCGCTTTCTCTGAAGCCGCCCCCCGACGATGTAGGTTCCTGCGGCCAGAGCCCCGCCGATGGCGAGCAGGTCTCCGGCGAGCCCATCGCCCGACAGGTCACCCGCGAACATTATCGCCACGCCTACGAAGGCCACGAATGCGCCGATTAGCGCGCTCTTCTTCGGGCTCTCACCGAGGAATGCGAACGAAATCGCCGCCACGAAAATCGGGTGCGTGGTGACGAGCACGGTGCTGTTGGCCACCGAGGTCATTCCCAGCGATGTGACCCACAGCGAGAAATGCACGGCAAGGACAAGGCCTATGCCCGCAAGCTTCGCCCACTCCCCCTTGCTCAGCCCCGCGAAGCAACCCCCGTCCTTCGCCAGGGCCCAAGGCGCGACCATCAGCGTCGTGAAAAGCAGCCTGTAAAATGCCACGGTCAATGGACCGGACTCGCACATTCTTATCATCACCGCGGCTGTCGAAACAGATATGATGGCAGCGACGACGGCGACCTTCGACCGCCCGTCCTCGTCCGCTGGAATTATCATCAAGTGCCACCTCAGCCGTATCCGTCCATGCCCCAGGCGAGCGGAGTTGCCTTGGCCGCGCATTCTCCGCCGTGGCGGGCGAAATCCCTCACCTGGTTTCTGAGAATCGTCTCATGGACGGCGCCCACGATGTCCCCTACCCTGTTCCCTTTGCATAGGAAGACGAAGCTCGGAACGCCCATGACGCCGAAACGCCGCGCGAGAGCCTGATTCGCCTGCGCGTTGACGCGGACAAAGTTGGCGTACCCGGAAAGCTCGCGCGAAAGCCCCTCGTAGACGGTAGCGTTGGCGGCGCAGTTGACACACGTGTGGGTGTAGAACTCGACCACGACCATCTTCGGGCCGCTCATGGTAGCATCGAAGTTCGATTCGTCGAGCTCTTCAATCATCGCGCACCGTAGCCTAGCGCTGCTGTGGAAGGTATGGCAGGAGCTGCTCGGCGAAAGCGGGCAGGTGCCTGGTCTGCATCAATATCCTGCCTGGCCCCACGAAGTCCGTCACGAGCCCCTCGCCGCTGAGAATAGTCGACTTCCAGTTGCCTATCCTACGGACGCTGAACTGCATCGTGTCCGGGAAGGCGACTATGTGCCCCGTGTCCACGGCCAGGACCTCGCCCGGCTTCAAGTCCTTCTCTATTATGGCCCCGAAGGATGAAACCCAGAGCGTCCCGGGTCCCAAAGCGTGGAGCATTATGAAGTCCCTGTCCGTCAGGAACCCTTTCAGCCCCTGCCATTTCGTGTCCAGGTTGACCTGGGGGTCGGACGCGAGGTATGCGCCGCTCTGGAGTATCATCCCCTGGTGCAGCTCTATCGGCTTTATGTCGCCCATGACCGGTCCGACGAACGCGATGTCTCCAAGCCCGCGAGCGGCGGTGAAAGTGTTCACGAAGAATGACTCCCCGCCGAAAGCGGAAGTGGCCAGGCCCTTGAGGATGCCGCCCTTCCGGCCGTGTGTGTCTATGTCGATTGTGTTGTGCATGTACATCATCGCCCCGGCCTCGGCAGTCACCTGCTGGCCGGGCTTGAGATGGAAGACAATCATCGAGAACGACGGGGCCTGGGAAATCTCGTTTTCGAGTCTCTGCTGCGGTTGGAATGCCGGCTGGTACGGTTGATGGCCGCCTTGAGGTGCCGCATACTGGCTTTGGGGCTGTTGCGGAGCGTAAGGCGGTTGGACCGCATGCTGGGGCTGGGGGTGGACCGGTGGCAGGGGCTGCGGCGAGGCGGGCTGACGGTGGACCGGTTGCTGCTGCGGAGCCGACGGCGATGCCTGGTATGCCCCTTGCTGCTGGTATGTCGGTTGCTGGCCGTAGGGCTGCTGAGGTGTGTTTGTAGGAGGAGGCGCCATTTGCGGATGCTGAGCTGGCTGAGGCGGATATTGATGGGCGGCGTGTGGGTTTTGCAGCGGTTGCTGCGCGACCGGTTGCCGGTACTGCTGGGCCGCCGGTTGCTGCTGCGCTTGATACACTTGCTGAGGTTGATATGGGGGCTGTGGCGGCGCTGTTAGTGGCTTGTACTGCTGGGCGGGGGGTTGCTGCTGCGCCTGGGCAGTCGGTTGCTGGTATTGGTTGCATCTGTTGCAGTACCATTGCGAGTACTGCTGGACGAAATTCATCTGGCCACCGCACTTCGGACAGGAGCTCAAGGGAACACCTCCCGTCACAATCGCCCATTACGGATAAGTATCTTTCTGATGAGCCCGCCCGCGTGAACCGTTGGTCAATTTTTGCGAGCGCGCTGGCGGACCGCCTCGTAAATCATGATCGCGGCGCTGACCGAAGCGTTCAACGACGGCGTTTCGCCGTGCATCGGTATCCTGGCGACGTCGTCGCAAAGCTCCTTCGTGAGCCTGCCCAGCCCCCTGTCCTCGCCCCCTATGACTATGGCGGTGGGGCCAGTAAAATCGTAGCTATAGTATGGCTTGCGACCGCCCATGTCGGCGGCGACTGTCCAGATTCCATCGCGCTTGAGCTGGTCCAGCGCGCCGGGGATGCTGCTCACCCTCGCGACCGGGAGGTAATCGACAGCGCCTGCAGACGCGCGCAAAGCCCCGATTCCAAGGGGGGCCGCCCTCCTGTCGGGTATCACCACGCCGTGGGCTCCGGCGCATTCGGCCGTCCTGACGACCGCGCCGAGATTGTGCGGGTCCTCGACGCAATCCAGAAGTATGATTAAGGGAGCTTCGCCGCGCTCTTTGGCGATATCAAGGATGTCGCCGAGCGTGACGTATGCCGAGGGTGCGCGGCCTTCGGCCCCCCCCCTCTGGCGGCTACGCCGACCCTTCGAGTTTCGCAAGGTAGTCAAGCCCCTCCGTTGTTATTTCCAGCAAGAGCCTGGATCCGTGTCCGCGTATGCCCAAGGAGCGGCATCCCACGTATTTGCGCTTAAGTAGGTCCTTCTCCTCCATGCCGACGATGAGCTTCTTGAAGTAAACGCCGGAACCGGCCTTCAGCCCGCCCTCTTCGACCTTCTGGCCGTACATCCGCTCGACATCCTGGGCCAGCGCGTGCCTGCTGTTCCCCGCAAGCTCCCTCAGTGAATCCAGCACGGTCCTTGCATGGATGTCGGAATCGGATTTTCTGGCCCTCTTCGGACCCGGGCGCTGGGGGGCGCCGGCCCCCTGCATGCCATCTATCTTCACATGGAGCGAGTCAAGGGCCTTCATAATCGCCGCGACGTCGCTTTCCAGCTTCTTGATAATTATCGCAACTTCTCCATCCGAAGGCATCCGGTCATTTTTTCTTTGAGGATGGGCGGGGGCGCGCTCCTCGATTTTTAGACTACCCGATTCCAGCTTCGACAGCGCCTCTGCGCCAGCATCCGTGAGCTTGTAAAGCGATATTTCGACCGGTCGGTCGTCCTTCCGGCTCGCGTGGCTGCTGCGTTCCAGCAGGCCAAACCTCGTGAGCGCGGCGAGGGTGGCGTTGATGGCATTGTAACCCTTGCCCGTTTCCTTGCGGACGTAGCCCGGGGTGAAGGTGCCTCCGTGCAACCCGTCCGTGAGCTGGGACTTGGCCAGTTTGAGTATCTCGAATTCGAACGGTGCGCAGGAAGTCAGCCTCTCGCTTTCGAAGGATTGGTCTGGTGATTCTTTGCTGGGGGTCATCGCTGTTACCAATAATCTAAAGGAGCCTCGATATTTATAATTTGCCGCGATATTGGCGAGCCTGATACTCACACTGCAAACGTTTTATATCGCCGGGCGGTTTACGGAACGATTCGAAATGGCCGACCGAAGCGTTGTCCTGAAGGTGGCAGAAGCGGCGCAGTCAGACGTCAGCCTGGGCCGGGCGCGAATCGATACGACCACCAGGATGGCAATAGGGGTGGAGGTCGGCGACATAGTCGAAATTCTGGGAAAGAAGAGCACGGTCGCCAAGATTTTCCGGACGCTTTCGGAGGACGAGGGCAAGGGGCTCATCCGCATCGATGGCCTGGTCCGCAGGAACGCTGGCGTTTCCATCGGGGACAAGGTTGAGGTGCGCAAGGCGGAGGTGGTCAATGCCACGAAGGTTACGATGGCTCCGATGCTGGCGGCCAACAAGCGCGTTACCTTCGGAGAGGGCATAGAGGCGTTCGTGCGGCGCGGTCTGAGCAAGCGCCCCCTGACGAAGGGCGACACGGTCGTTGTCCCTGGGATTGCGCTGATGGGCGGCGCGCTGCCGTTCATTGTGGTCAGCACCGCGCCCAAGGGTATTGTTCAGATTACAGACTCGACCGAAGTGCAGGTGAGGGAGGAGACCGCGGAGGCCGGGGAGACGGTGACCCAGAGCATCACGTACGAGGACATCGGCGGCCTGAAAGACGAGCTTCAGCGCGTGAGGGAGATGATAGAGCTCCCGTTGAAGCACCCAGAGCTGTTCCAGCGCCTCGGAATCGACCCCCCCAAAGGGGTTCTGCTCTACGGCCCGCCCGGGACTGGCAAGACGCTTATCGCGAAGGCGGTCGCTGGCGAGGCGGGGGCGAACTTCTACTCCATCCAGGGTCCTGAGATAATCTCCAAATACTACGGCCAGTCGGAGGAGAAGCTGCGCGAGAAGTTCGAGGAGGCCGAGCACAACGCGCCGTCGGTCATTTTCATCGACGAGCTGGACTCAATCGCGCCCAAGAGGGACGAGGTTCAGGGCGAGGTCGAGCGCCGCGTCGTGGCCCAGCTGCTGACGCTGATGGACGGCCTTAGCAACCGTGGGAATGTCATAGTCATCGCCGCCACCAACAGGGAGGACGCGATTGATCCGGCGCTGAGGCGCCCGGGCCGCTTCGACCGCGAAATCGAAATCGGCGTGCCCGACCGCTTCGGACGCAAGGAAGTCATGCTGATTCACACTCGTGGCATGCCCATAGAGGGAACCGAGGACGAGCGCGCCAAGCTTCTCGAAGAGCTTGCGGCGATAACATTCGGGTTCGTAGGCGCCGACCTGGCCGCGCTGGCCCGCGAGGCCGCGATGCGGGCCTTGCGCAGGTACCTGCCAGGGATAGACCTGGACAAGCCGATTCCCGCGGACGTGTTGGGCAAGATGATTGTGAAGCGCGAAGACTTCAAGGAGGCGCTGAAGGACGTGGAGCCGAGCGCGATGCGGGAGGTCCTGGTCGAGATACCGAAGGTCACTTGGGACGAGGTCGGAGGGCTGGAGGACGCCAAGACGACTCTGAGGGAATCTGTAGAGATGCCCCTGAACAACCCGGCGGCTTTCGAGCGGATGGGAATCAGGCCGCCTCGCGGAATCCTTCTGTACGGTCCGCCGGGGACAGGTAAGACTCTACTGGCCAAGGCAGTTGCCAACGAATCGCAGGCCAATTTCATATCCATCAAGGGTCCGGAGGTAATGTCGAAATGGGTGGGGGAGAGCGAGAAGGCGGTGCGCCTGATTTTCAAGAAAGCCAAGCAGGTCGCGCCATCGATAGTGTTCCTGGACGAGATAGACGCAATCGCGCCGATGAGGGGCTCAAGCTCCGGAGATGCTGGAGCGACCGAGCGGGTGGTGAACCAGATATTGACATCAGTGGACGGGCTGGAATCGATGGAGGGCGTGGTCGTCCTGGCGGCGACGAACCGACCCGACATCCTGGATTCCGCGCTGCTCAGGCCCGGGCGTTTCGACAGGATGGTTCTCATCAGCGTGCCAGATAAGGAGACGAGGCTCCAGATATTCAAGGTGCACACCAAGAAGATGCCCCTCAAGGGCGTGGACCTGAACCGCCTTGCTGACGTGACCAAAAACTACGTCGGTGCGGACATCGAGGGCCTGTGCCGCGAGGCCGCCATGCAGGCGCTGCGCCAAGACCCGGCGGCCAAGGAAGTCACGACGGCGCACTTCGAGGCCGCGCTGAAGGTCATCAGGCCATCTGTCACCGAGGAAATAATCAAATACTACGAGGGGATTAAGGAGAAGATTGAAAGCGGGATAACCAAGAGCAAGCGAGACTCTTTTGGTTATTACGCCTAGAGGTGAATGCGATGAAGAAGTTTGCAGCGGAACTCCGCGGAAAGACCGTGATGACCAACGACGGCCAGATTCTAGGCATGATAGACAACTTCGTCGTGGACACCATCACCGGCGAACTGCACCACGTTCTGGTGATTCCGGCCGAGGACGTCGAGACCCGGTTATTCAGGACGGACGCGGGCGGGCGCCTAGTGCTTCCGTTCCTGGAAATGAAGGCTGTACGGGATGTCGTGGTCATGAACGTGAAGCCGGGAAGGGCGTAGAGCATCAATCAATCGTTTCAGCGTTCCATATGAATTTCATTTTTTAGAGTCAGCTCCGCAAGCATGTTTTCTATGGGCTGGTGTTAAATCCCCTTCTTCAGCTTTCTCGCCAGCCCCGGCGATATGCCCTGTATGCGCGTAAGCTCTGCCATCTCCGCGCGGTGGATGTCGTCCTCCGAGCAGAATCCGGCTTCCCATAGGTCGTTGGCCTTCGAGTAGCCGATGCCCGGCACGGACATGAGTTTCTGGACGAACGATTCCCGGTCTCGCTTAGCGACCTTTTTCGTCCCCTTCTTCTTTGCTGCTCCCCCATCGCCAGATATCGCGGACTCCATCTCCCTTGCCAGGGCGTCTTCCTTGTCCTTGTATCTCAACCGCTCGCCGCAAGCGTGGCATTTCTTCGCACCGATGTCGTTCGTCTCGCCGCATTCCTGGCATGCCACGCCGGAACGTTTCCTCTCTTTCCTGGCCGCCGCCGGTGCGGGCGTCTTTCTCTCCGGAGGCTGCTCCTGGGCCTGCTTGCGAGCGGGTTTCGAAGCATCCTTCTCCGGGACGACCTCTCTCTCAACGCCTTCAATGTTCTTCATTGCGTCTGAGAAATCCGGAGCGAGCGAGAGCGCCTCCTCGAACGAGGCGATTGCGTCAGCTGTCTTGCCGGCGCGTTTCAATGCGATACCTCTGATGTTCCACAGTTCGGCGCTGCGCTCGTCGAGCTTCAACCCGTCGTCCGCTGCCCGAACCGCGCCTTTCAGGTCGTCCGATTCGAGCATAACGAACGATTTTATTGCGTAAAGCTCGGGAGATTTCACCGCTGCCAGCCCATCCCCGATGAGTTCCAGCGATTCTCCAGCCCTTCCCTGCCTCGCCAAAACGGAGGCCTTTCCCGCCAGTGCCGCGAGTGCGTCCGGACGCGCGTCCAGCGCCCGGTCGTAACTTTTAATCGCCTGGTCAAGCTCCCCGCGCGATGCGAACACGGCGCCGCGGTCGCACCAGGCTTCCCAGTGCCCCGGGTCGCTCTGCAAGGCCTTGTCCAGGCACATCAGGGCGTCGTCCAATTTTCCCGAAAGGTATAGGGTATTTCCGACCTTGTTCCAGAGGTCCGCGCTGGATTTGGCAAGCTCGGCCGCTTCTTCCAGCGCCTCCGAAGCCTTGCCCTTGCGCCCCCAAAAATCGAGCAGGTCCGCTTTCAGCAGGAGCAGCGGGACGGAGATGTCCGTCTTGGCGGTAATGGCGCTGAGCGCCTCCGATGCGGCGGCATAACGGCTTGAACCGAGCAGAGCTTCGGTCCTCCCCAGCGCAGCTGCGGTGTCGTCCGGGTCAAGGTCCAGGGCATCCTCGAAAAACGACGCGGCTTCCTCGTAATGCCCGAGCGCGTAGGCTGCCTCGCCTTGCATCCGCGGCAGACGGGACTCGCTCCTCAGAAGCATGGCCTCGCCGAACCGCCCTATCGCGTCCTCGAACATCCCGAGGCGCATGCAGAGCTCGCCGAGGCCCACCAACTCGTCGAATTCCAGCACCTCGCGCTCCTCCGCCCTGGCATCCTCGATGCGCTCTATTTCCTCAGGCTCGCCAGCCGGCAAATCCGGCTCAAGCTCGGGCTCTTCCGTCTCCCTGAGGTCGGAGCCGCATCCCATGCAGAAGTTATCGCGCTCCCCGACATCGCCCCCGCACTCCGAGCATGTGAACAGGACAGTATCTTCACTCTCGGACTCGCCTGAACCCGGGGCGATGCCCGCGGGCGGCACCTCCGAAACTGACGGGACTGGCTCGGTCATTGAGACCGCTTCGAAAGGTGCAGGCTCGGGAACTGGTAACGGTGCCTGTACTGGAACCTCGACGGGTTTAACGGGGACAGAGCGCTCGGCCTGCTGCTGGCGCTCCTTCGCTTCTCGCTGCTGCCGCAGCCTCTCCTCCTGCTCTTGGCGCAGGGCTCTCTCGGTCTTTTCCCGGAGCTCGATGGCGACATCCCAGCCGGGCTTCATGTCAAGAGCCAGCTCAAGCGAGTCGAGCGCAGCCTTGTACACGCCTGCGGCAACCAGGGCGCTCGCCTTCTGAGCATGCATCTCAGGCGTTTTGAACTTCTCGAGCACGCGGTCGTACGACTTCACGGCCTCCAGATGTCTGCCAAGGTCCTGGAGGAGCAGCCCGCGGTTCAGCCACGTGTCCAGGTTGTCGCCGCGCAGCTCGAGGGCCTTGTTGAAACTCGCCAGCGCCTCGTCGCTCCTGCCGAGGTGCTTGAGGGCGACGCCCCGGTTCGAGAGCGCGCGCTCGTTCTTCGGGTTTGACCGCAAAGCCTGGTCGAAGCAAAGCACGGCCTCCTCGTCCTTCCCCAGCTCGAGGAGAGTGGCCCCCTTGTTGTTCAACGCTTTTTCGTACGTCTTGTTCAGCTCCAGCGCCTTATCGTAGCAGGCGAGCTCGTCGTCGTGCTTGCCCTTCGAGTACAAAACGGCCCCGAGGTTGAACCAGCCCTCGTCCGAACCCGGGTTCCTGCGCAGCGCCTCCTCGTACGCTTCGACGGCCTTGTCGTTCTGCCCGAGCGCCGCCTGGCAGTTGCCGAGCATCGCGTGCGGGACGTCGTAGTCCGGCTTCAGCGCCGCCGCCTTGTCGAAGTACTCGATGGCCTTGCGGTAGTTGCCAGCCTCGTAGAAATCGTAGCCCCATTTCATTATCGAGTCCAGCTGCCCCATGCTCGGCAGCTGCCTGTTCCCGTCCTTCTCGAGGAACGATTCCGTGGAGCGCCTGTCGAGCTCTTCTGTGAGCCCGAACTTGTCCAGCAGCTGGCCGAACCTCTCGGTGTCTGCGACCGCGACGTCGAACTGGGCGGCGTAGTTTTCCGCGTCCTTTGAAACGTCCCCGGCAGTGATGTAGATGCCCCTCGGCACGCCGGCCTTGCGCATCCTCTCCACGGACTTCTGTATGTCGTGCGGCCTGGCCGAATCGAGCCCGCGGGTCGCGAAGACGAGGTACTTGTCGCCGTTTGCGATTAGGTGCGCCTCCATCTCCATCGAGTCCCCCGAGGTTCGGAAACCTTTTGTCTCCAGCCCCATCCCCTTGAGAACCCTCTCCACGAACGAGCGGAACTCCGGCTCGCTGAGCTCGCGCAGCTCCTTTGCCAGCCTGGCCGGGTCGTGCGTCATGCTCCGGCCTCCTCGTCCAAACGCTTGCGGGACCTCTCGCGCCATCGCTTTGCCTCTTCGAGGTTGGGGTTTATTCCGAGCGCCTTGTCATAGGAATCCAGGGCATCCCGATACCTCTCGAACTCGTGCATCGCGATGCCCCGTTTGAGCCAGATGGCACCGTCTCCGGGGGCAATCTCAATGGCCTTGTCGTACGCAGCCATCGATTTCTCCTGGTCGCCCATCTCCCGGAACGACTCGGCGACGCCCAGCCAGGCGTTGGAATTGCGGGGCTCCACCTGGGTTGCTATCTTGAATATCCTGAGCGACTCGTTGAATCCCCCGTTCTCGAACAGAAGCCAAGACTTCTCCACTAAAGCAGAAGGGTTTTCCGGCTCGATGGAGAGGGCTTTGTCGAAGTCCGCCATTGACTTGTCGGACTGGCGCTGGTCCTTCAAAATCTGGCCCCTGAGTATCCAGCCCGGCGCGAAGTCCCCGTGCTCCTTCGTCAGGTTGTCCAATAGCTGCAATGCGGCTCCCCAACGCCCCATCGCCCTGTATGTCGAAGCCTTCCCGGCCATGGCTCTAGGGTCCGTTGGCTTTCTGGACAGCACCTCGTCGTAGGCCTTCAGCGCGTCGTTGTACTTCTGCCTCTCGGACAAGGCGGCGGCTACACGGAGCCTCGGCTCGAAATAGTCCGGGTCGAGGGCTATCGCCCTCTCGTAAAGCTGGAGCGCGCCTCCCCAGCGGCCCTTGGCTTCGAGAACGGTTCCCTTCTTGTACCACGCCTCCGAGAGGTCCTCGTCAAGCTCCAGTGCCTTGTCGAAGCACTTGTACGCCTCGTCGAACTTGCCCAGCCCTTGGAAGGAGTCCCCTATCCCTAGCCAAGCGTCGGCGTAGCGCTCGTCAAGTTCCACCGCTTCGTTGAACGCGGAAAGCGAATCCTCGTATTTTTTCAATGCCAGCAACACTTCGCCCTTCTTGTTCCACAGTACTTGGTCCTCGTGGTCCTGGGCCAGCGCGGCCTCGTAGGCCTCGAGGGCGCTGTATGACTTGCCGATGCCGGTTAAGACGTCCCCCTTCGCTTCCAGGAGGATGAGGGATGTCGGCGTAGCGGCCAGCCACTCGTCCAGCAGCGCGAGCGAATCGTCGCTCCGCCCTGTGCCGGAGAGGGCGTTGGCCTTGCCCGCGATGGCCTCCTCGTTCCCGGGGCTGATGGCCAGCACTTCCTCGAATGTGGCGAGCGCGGACTCGAACTCGTTTTCTTCCAGAAGCTTGTCTGCCTGGTCCAGAAGGCTCTCGATTCTCGGGTCCGGCGCTGCCGAGAGAACCTCGTCTATCTCGCTCTCTATTTTATCCGAGTCTGCGCCCGCAGGCGTGGCTACAGGGGATTCGGGCGAGGTTTTGTCAAGCGTAAGGGGCTCCGGCTCTTTGACTTTTGCAGCGACGGTCTCATGTACGGATGGCTCCGGTTCTTTGGATTTCGGAACAATCTCGGGGGCTGGAGCGAGCGGCTGAGGTCTTTTTCCTAGATCCAGCTCCGGCAACGGCTCCGAATCATCATCTTCTTTTTCCGGCTCTGAAAGCCCGGAGAGGATGTCTGCAAGGCTGCGCTGCCTGGCTTGCTCTGCGACCGGGGGCTTCGGTGGTTCTTCATCTTTTGGCTCGGGTTGCGGGGCCAGTTCCGCCGGGATTGGCTGCGGCGGAGAGGCCATCTTTTCGGGAGGTGCGGGCGCTGTGGATTTGTCTCGTTTGACTTCGGGAGATAACTCCTTCTTTTCCGGTTGAATTACGGTCGCCCTCTCGATGTCTCCCAGCTTGGCAAGCGTATCCGCTCGTTTCTTAGCAATCGACTGGTCCGCAGGCCTCTTCTCGAGAGCCGCTTCGTAGCAGCGGCCGGCCTCCCTGTAACGCCCAATGGCGAAGAGCGAATCGCCCTTGAAAACCCATCCGTCCGGAGAATCTGGCTGCACGGCCAGGGCTCTCTCGAAGCACCGCAAGGCGTCCGGGTGGTTGTTCGCCTTCGCGAGCGCGGCCCCTCGTTCGAGCCACGTTTCAGGCGTGGGCTCCTCCGTCTCGGCAAGCGCCTCCGAATACTTTGCGGCCTCGCCAGCTCTTCCCGTCTCCTGGAGCAGGTACACCTTGGCCCGCAGCGCGTCAGGCTCCCTCGGGTCTATGGCCAGGGCGGCGTCGACAAGGGCCATGGAGCCGGATATGTTCATTGCGTTCGAAGATGCGCACCACTCCTTGTCGAGCACGGAAGAGAGTGCTTCGCCCGGCCGCCTCGCCCGCCACCTCAGCCAAGCGAACTGAAGGCAAACGCGGGCAGAGGGAGGGGAATAGCTGAGCTCGAATCCGTGCTCGAGGCGGTCAAGGGCGGCGGACATCCATGCAAGATCCGCCTGCGACATGGGTGGCATGGGCTCTTTGGGGTCCAGCGGCACCCCGGCGAGGAGCATCGCGCCCGAAGCCGCGGAAAGGAACTCTGCGAACCTGGCCTGGCCCATCCCCGGCATGTCGTCCCTGTCCGGAGGGTCGAATCGCCCGGAATCAGATGCGATGGCTTGGCCCGAAGGCGATGGGTGCGCGAGAAAAACCATGGCGTTGCCCTCGCCCAGCCTACGGGACGCCCCCTTTCCAGAGGTCCCCCAGTCCATCGTCCAGAGTGGCGATTCTCGCGAGAGCTCGTCGCAGCAGCCGCCGCAGATGCGCACGCCCGAGGGAGCGCCCTCCCCGCATCTGAGGCACGTAGACGGGGCCATTGTCGCTCACTATAAATTGGTAGAATAAAAACGTTAGTGAAGCTCCCCTTCAACGCCGATTAGCGCGCACGCGCGGCTTTTTCGCTCGCCTGGCCGAACCGGCCCGGAGCGTCCGAACGCCAGCACCTCCAGATTCGGCGCGGAATTCCTTAGCTCCGCAGCGACGGCCTCCTCCACGTCCCCGTCGCCCGGGCCTCCCACCAGCAGATACCCGCTTTTTATGCTCTCCGGTTCAAGCTCCATCCATTCAGAGCCAACCAGCGCCCGTGCGAGCTCGAATCCGCGGTCTCCGCCGATGGCCGTCGCCACGTCGGCCTTGAGGAAGGAGGCGCGCGAGAAGACGCTTTTCAGCGCTGGCCGGTCCCCGTCGGTTCCCGCCGCAGCCACTTCGTGAGGGACCAGGAGTGCGAGTTCGGACACGATTTCCATGGCCCTGAGGAAAGGGAGTTTTGGGGCAATCTGGGAAATCCTGTCGTTGCGCAGGACCAGCAGCCCGTCGCACAGCCTCCTGAGCGTTTTGGCCTGCTCCAGCGCCGCCGCCCGCCTGGCGGGGGCTTCCACAGAGAACGGAAGGATGGCGATACACACAGAGATTGCGCCAGCTTCCTTAGCCACGCGGGACGCCAGGGCTGCGCAGCGCCACCCAGAATTTCCTCCCAGCCCGCACAAGGAAAAGAATACGTCGGTACCGGAAATTTCGCTAGCCAGCACCGATGCCGACCGCAGGTGAGGCACGACGGGAATCCTCGGGTCCGTGTCCGAGGCTCCGAGAAGCTCGTGCCCCGGCACCAGCATCGAATGCCCCGCAAGCTTGCCCAGACCTTTTCGGGGATTGCCATTGAGCGCGAAAGTGCCAATGCTCAAACGCCCAGACACGAATTTTAGGGAGTTGCATCCCGCTCCCCCGCAACCCGCGATCCCGATTTTCAGCGGTTTCGCGCCATCGCCAACCCTGAATATTTCAGTCATGGAAGCCCTCCCGCTGCCCCCTTATTTGCTTTTTCCTCTTCAGGGTTGCGCTTCTCCGTTGGATGATCCTCCGTGGCAAGTCTCCCTCCTTGCTCGTGCAATGACACGGCATTCGCCGCGTCAAAGTCGGGGACGAGGGTCTCAACGTTGCGAACCGAGGGCATCAGGTAAAATATCGGGACGGCGAGCGTCGCCGCGAGCCCGCAGAAGAATATCATGAGGGCCATGCCAGCGCCGGGCCCGGAGCCGACAAGCCCTCCGAAAGTGGAAACGAGGGAGCCGCCCTCGGCCATCGACGGCTCGAAGTAGCCGTCTGCCAGCGGACCCGCCAATATCATCGCAATGGCCATCGACGCCTGCGCTATCAGTCGCCTTGCGGCGAAGACGCGCCCCTGCTTGTTCGGCGGGACCTTGGATTGCCAAATCGCCTGGCTGGAGCCGTTGCCTATCGGGAGGAACAGCATCGTCAGGAACCCGCCCGCAGTCCAGACGACGATCCCCCTTCCCAGGCCCAGAGTCAGGGTGATGCCCAGGCCCAGGAAGAAATCGGAAACCAGCAGACCGTAGATCCTCTTTTTCGGCCCGCCCCAGACCGCCAGCACTATCCCCCCGATGACCCCGCCCGCGCTCATGGCCGCCTGGACCGTCGCGAGGACGACGCCGTCGCTGGCGGTTCGTGCCAGAACCATCGGCGTCATCAGAATCATCACCGGCGCTGCAATCATGTTGATGACGAAGAACGACATCTGGAGAGACAGCAACGGCTTCCGTTCGCGGATGAATTTGAAACCGTAGAGCGAGTCCTTTAAAACGCCCCTAACTCCCTTGCCGAGGTCAGCGGACTTCTCCGGCTGGGGGACCGTGACGGCAAGCAGCGTGCCGATTGCGAAGCAGAACGTCAGGATGTCGAAGACGAAGACTCCCGAGTAGCTGAACATCAATATGAACAGGACCGCGATTGGCGGGCCGAATATCCCCGAGGCGGACTCGGCGGCGGCCATCATCCCGCTCGTCCTGGCATAATGCTTCTTGTCCACGAGGGTCGACACGGCTGCCCCCCAAGCAGGCCACTGGAAAGCGGCAAAGGTCCCGATGAACGCGGCGAGGATGTAGAGATGCCATATCTGCAGGTTGCCGGTCCAATACAGCGCCAGGGTCGCCACGGTCCCCATCCCTGCAGTCAGGTCGCTCAGTATCATCGAGGTCTTGAGGTTCCAGCGGTCAACGAGCGCCCCCGCGACAGGGGTCATAATCATCATAGGGGCAAAGCTGCAGAACATCACCAGCGCGAGCGCCGTGGCCTGTCCGGTCATCTCCCACGCCCACAGGCTGAGGGCGAAGCCGGTCATGGTGCTTCCGAGCATGGAGACGAGCTGGCCGGACCAGATGATTGTGAACGCGGCCATGCCCTTCGGGCGCCTGGGAGCCATGCTCCAGTCATCGGGCTATGCGCATAATAACCTTGCCTTTCCAGTTTCGGACACCTGCAATGAACTGCTATAAAACCGGTGGCGGATGACGGTCCGATGCCCATTGAGTTTATCGAAGCAAAGTCGCTTGTGCGCGTGAACAAGCGCAGCGGCGACGTCAACCTCAATCCCTACCAGGGCTGCTTTCACGACTGCGCCTACTGTGACGGCAAGGCCGAGAGGTACAACATGCACGAGGATTTCGCAACAAGACTCCGGGCGAAGGCGAACGCTCCAGAACTGCTTGAGAAGTTCCTGCGCGGCAAGGGATTCTCGCCGGTGAACAGGGAGAGGACTGGGACGCTGGCCGATTTCAGCGACGAAGCCAAAAAGGCACTGAGGGGCGCCTCCCCAAGAAAGTTCACAATCAACATCTCGGGCGGCGTGTGCGACATCTACCAGCCAGCCGAAGCCGAGATAGGCCTGTCGCGGAGGCTCATGCAGCTCGTGTACGATTACGACTTCCCGATATTCCTGCTCACGAAGAACAAGCTGGTCCTGAAGGATTTGGACCTGCTGCGCAAGATAAACGTGAGCCAGGGCGCGACAGTGGCCATGTCTGTGACGCTCGCCGACGAGAGTTTGCGGGAGAAGTTCGAGCCTGGCGCCAGCACCACCCAGGAACGGTTCGAGACGCTGCGCACGCTCCATGAATCAGGTATCAAAACCGGTATCTGGGCGCTCCCACTTCTTCCGTGGATTGGGGACACGGACGTAAACGTAGATGCAATCATCTCGTGCGCGAAAGAATCGGGCGTCGACTGGATGATATTCAGCGGCCTCACTCTCAAGCCAGGAAGGCAAAAGGAGGCCTTCATGCGGCTCATCGCGAAGGATTTTCCGGGACTCGAGGAGAAGTACCGTCGACTCTACGCCAACGAGAGCAAGTACGGAACGCCTGACCTCGAAGCGGCGAGGGCGATGGGCCTGCCCGACCCTTGGCTCAAAGGAAAGCGGATGGCAAAGAAATACGGCATCGCCTACAAAAGCTGGCGCGATTGAAATACTTTCACTGGAGAATCAAGAGATTCTCAAAGCGAAACGAATGGTAACGGTATGTGCCACAGTTTCGCCCGACTCCCCTAAACCCTTAAGTATCGCGCGTCCGATTAGTCCGCAATGCGTTCTGTGAGCGGGGACGAGCTCGAGGCGGTCGCCAGGTACGTGGCCAAGGCATCCACCGAGAATTTCGAAGGGGCCGGAGGCTCGGACGCCGAGGGGGGCATCCTCCAGGTGAAAGGGCCGATACTCCCGGAGCGATTCATTCCGATAAATGGCCCCCGCCCGTGCGAGCGCTCGGCGGCTATAGACGGCGGTTCGGCGACGGTGCTGGATTGCGGCTCGTTCGTCGTCGGGGCAATCTCGGCCGGGCATGCGATTTCCGACGCTCACGGAGCCTGCCGGACCGATTCGCATATCCGGCTCATTGGCGCTTCGCATGCGGACAAGAAATCGATATACCGTGAAATTTTCTCGAAAGCCATGGGAGCCGAGCCGACGGACTACCCCAAGAGCCTGGACTCGCTCGTCGGCCGCTTGCGCAACATCGCAGAGCTGGAGGAGGCCGCCAAGGTCGTTTCAGGGGCGCCGGAGGGCTCGCTCGTGATGATTGACGGTGCGCTCTGGGCCGGCCTCGGGGACTTCGCCCCGCTGATAGAGAAGCTGGTAAAATCCGCGAGCCAGCGGAGCGTATGCCTCGCCGGCGTGAGCAAGCGAAGCATGCTCTACTTCGGATACCGCCCGCTCGTTCCATATCTCGCGCGGCTGGGGAAAAAAACGCTCGGCGACTCGCTCTGGGCGTATCCAGTCGCCTTGGCCGAGTACGAGGGCAGGACCTTCGGCGCGACGTACGTGGCGCATCTGCACCCGATGGCCCAGTTCGCCTTCAGGGTCGATGTGAACCCGATGCCTGGGTTTGCTGCGGACGAGACAATAGCAATGCTCGCAGGGCTTTCTGACGACCCGGGATATGTCGGTTACCCGTACCCCCTGGCTCGGGTGCACAACGAGGTCGCGATAGGCGAAGAGACGAGACGGGAACTGCAGATGGGACTGAAAAGGACATTGACGTCCTCGGGCGGCGACGCAGCGCTGATTGAGGAGTTCTCGCGCAACTTTCATGATATTCTTGACGGAGGGATTTGATTGGAGTATATCGGTCGTGTTGTGGGGCGGTGCGTTCGGGAAATAAGGTTCAGGGCCGTATACGGGGAGGACTTCCAGCTCGGCGAAATTCTCGTTGTCGGGGACGAGGAGAGGAAGCGGAGCCTTCTCGCCCGCGTCATCGACATAGAGTACGGCGCCGACGCCTCTGGCGACGGCTGGTCCGAGCAGGTCGCGGGGAACATGATGCAGGGCGACTCGAAGGGCGGGTACGAGCTGCGAGAGAAGGAGCGCAGGCTCTTCTCGACCGGAGTTTGCACCCCGCTGGGCTTCGTGGCGGACGGCAAGTTCAGAAAGCCCAAGTCGCTCGTCCCGCACTTCTCCAAGGTCAGGCGCGCGTCGCAAAGCGACTTCCAGTTCCTCAGTCAGGAAATGGGCGACGTCGAGGTCGGCGTCCTGAGGAGCGGGGAGCGCAAGCTAGACATCCGCGTGGGCGTCGACGGCTCGAAATTCCCCAGCCACGTTGGAGTCTTCGCAACGACTGGCATGGGCAAGAGCAACCTCATGAAGACCCTCGTGGCGAGCGTCATGCGCGGGCGGCGCTACGGGATGCTCGTCCTGGACCCTCATGGGGAATACTTCGCGGGCCAGCCGGAGTACAGGGGGCTGAGCCACCTGGCGGACGCGGCCGAGCGGCTCGTGGTTTTCTCAGGAAGGAAGCTGCCCGGGGCGCACAACACAATCGCCGTTTCCTCCAGAGAAATCAACATCCAGGACCTCCTGAACCTCCAGGAGTACAGCGACGCCCAGCGGGAAGCCCTGCACGCCCTGCGGGGCGAGCTCGGGGAGAACTGGCTCATGGATGCGCACGAGGCAGACGCATCTGACCTGGAAACGCGCCTGAGGCGCCGCTTCCACATAGATACGATTAACGTCATCAAGCGCAGGATCGAACGGGTGATGTCGAGCGGCAAAATCACAACCGACAGGGGCATCTCCATGACCCGCACGGTAATAGGGGCCCTGAAAGATGCGAAGGTCGTCCTGGTCGATACCAGCAGCATGCCGGAAATGGAGGAGCTGCTCGTGAGCACAGTCATTGCGCGGGCAGTGCTCGAGCATTACCAGCACCTCTACGAAACGCCCGAGGAATTCGCCGCGCTGCCCCCGGTCCTCATAACGTTGGAGGAGGCTCAGCGTGTGCTGGACAAGTCTCGCGGCACAGTCTTCTCGCGCATAGCCCGCGAGGGGCGAAAATTCAAGGTCGGATTATGCGCCGTTTCGCAGCAGCCCAAGCTGATAGACAACCAGGTCATCTCGCAGTTCAACACGCTGTTCGTCATGGGTCTGGCGGACAAGCGCGACCGGGAGATTCTGCGCGACGCGTCGAAGCAGGACATCGCCGACCTGGACAACGAGATACAGACGTTGATGGTCGGCGAGGCGCTCGTCACCTCGCCTTTCGTTCCTTTCGCCTTGCCCGCGGCCGTTCACTGTTTTGAAGAATACCTGACAGCTCTGAACGGACAGAAGGAGAAAGACGGAAAGAGGGCGCGGGCGAAGCCCGACAAGGGGTTCTACTGATGCGATTCGTTCACATCTCTGATACCCACCTGGGGCACACGGCATACACCAAGCTGGATGAGAACGGTTACAACCAGCGCGAGGCCGACGTTTTCGACGCGTTCAAGCAGGGGGTGGACAAAGCGCTGGCCCTGAAGGTCGACGCCGTGCTACACACGGGCGACCTGTTCGATTCCATCAGGCCGTCCAACAGGGCGATGCACTTCGCCCTGGAGCAGATTCTGCGCCTCTCGGAGGCGGAGGTGCCGTTCGTGGCAATCGCCGGCAACCACTCGTCGCCGCGGCTGCGCGAAACGGGGAGCGTCTTCAGGCTCTTCGAGCACTTGAAAGGCGTCCGCGTAGTCTATGCCGGGGCGTACGAGCAAGTGGACGTCGGGGACGTCGCCGTCCACTGCGTGCCCCACTGCGCCACCCAGGACGCTTTCGCAGAGGAAGTCCGCAAGGTGTCGCCCTTGCCTGGAAAAACCAACGTGGCCATGCTGCACTGCGGCGTCAGCGGCGTCGAGCGCTTCGCGATGGGGGAGTTCAACGAGAACCTGCTGCCGAGCGGGCAGCTGTGGCCAGAGATGGAATACATCGCGCTGGGTCATTTCCACGACAGGACAATAGTCGCCGCGAACGCGGCTTACGCCGGCTCGACCGAGCGGATGAGCTTCAACGAGGCGGGGAAGGAAAAAGGGGTCGTTGAGGTGAGCGTTCCGAGGATGTCCATGGAGTTCCACGGACTGAAAATCAGGGAGATGGTAGACTTTGGCAAACTGGATTGCGCCGGTCTGACGAACGCCGACATCATCCGGACAGTCGAAGGGCGGCTTCTTTCCTCAAAGGCGGATGGCAAAATCATGCGCATCAGGCTGACGGGCATCCCGCGCAGCCAGGTCGACGGCCTCGACCAAAAACGCCTAAGGAGCGCGGTGAGCGGGGCGCTCCACTTCGAGCTCAGAATCGAGACGCTGGAGGAGTGCGCCGGTGCGCAGGGCACGCAGGCTGCAATCGGTGATTTGCGCAACGAGTTCGAGGCGTTCGTATCGGGGACGCCGGTAGAGCGCTTGGACAAGGCCGAGCTCCTGAAGCTCGGGCGGGGATACATCGACGGAGCCATGAACGAAGCGGGGGGCTAGATTGATAGTCCGGGCAATCTCGCTGCGCAACTACCGCCGCTTCAGGCGCTTGGATTTGGAGCTGCCGGAAGGGGTCATAGCCATCGTCGGCCCGAACGGTTCGGGAAAGACGACTCTCGTGGAGGCCGTGGCGTGGGCGCTCTTCGGAAACGAGAGCGAGATAACCCGGGGGGACAAGAAGAGCATCATCCACCAGGGCTCCGGCAAGGGAGAAAAATGCGAGGCGACGGTCGAGTTCGAGATAGACTCGCGGCTTTATCTTGTGCGGAGGCAGATGAGCGCTTCCGGTGCCGCCACGGCCTCCCTGGAAACCGCCGGAAAATCGCTCGCCGAGGGGGCGCTGCCAGTCACCGCCCACGTTGCGAAGCTCCTGGGCATGGACTATCAGGCATTCTTCGCATCGATTTTTGCCAGGCAGAAGGAGCTGAACGCCCTCTCGAAGCAGACGCAGGGGGAGCGCAGGGCGACCGTGATGCGCCTGCTGGGAGTTGTAGCCTTGGACCAGGCCACGGCAAGCGCGAGGAAGGACCTGAGCCTCGCGAAGGAGAACGTCACATTCCAGCAGAGGCAGCTCGCCGATTCGGGCACGGGCAAACCTGCAATTGATATTTGGAGAGGCGAGGCAGAGAGATGCTCCTCGGAACTCACATCCTGGAAGGCGGAGATTGAAAAGGGAGCGGAGGGCCTTGTGGCGGCCCGCGAGTCTGTCCTCAGGGCCGAGGCGCGTTTGACAAAGTCCAAGGAGAGGAAGGCGAAGCACGATAAACTCCGCGAGATACACATCGCAATCCAGAAAGACGCGGACGAGGCGTCGCGCAACGTGAAGCGCATCGAAGCGGAACTTGCGGATATTGCGCGAGAAGAGGAGATGCTGGCAAGCCTTGGGCCTCGGGAGCTGCGGTTTTCGGAAGCCAGGGAGGAGTTCGAGGAGCTGGCCAAGCTTGAGATAGCGCACGCCGAGCGCGCTGGTCTGTCGGAGCGCTTGGAGGCGCTCAAAGCGGACCTCGAAGGGAAGTCCGCCTCCTTGAAAGGTCTGGCCAAGGAGCTGAAGAAACTGGAGGCGCTGGAAAAGGAAGCCGGCGAGCTCGACAATAAGCTGGCCAAGCTCTCAGAAGAGCGAGCGGCGCTCATTGGCAAGACCGCGTCCGAGGGGGAAAAACTGCGCGCGCTTGAGAAATCCCTTTCGGAGCTCGAGAAGAGAAAATGCGACATCTCATCCCTCGGAGCCGAAGGCAAGTGCCCGACCTGCGAGCGCCCGCTGGGGACGCACCACAAGGCCCTCATGGGCAAGACCGGGGCCGAGCTCGAGGCAAAGGAGAGGGAAGCCAAAGGCGCAATCCAAATGCTCGAATCCCTCGGCGAAGAGTCCGCCTCCCTGGAAGCGCAAATGCTCGCCCTGGAACGACGCAAAGCGACTTTGGGGAAATCGTTGGATTCGCTCAAGAGAAAAACCGGGGAAGCGAAAGCCCTGGAATCGGAAGTCGCCGCCTTGGCGCGCTCCGCCGATGCGGCGGGCAAGAAGCTGGCAAAGCTGGATAAAATACCATTCGACGAGAAGGGATTCGCCACCCTGAAGGCGGAGCTGAGGAAGCTCGAGAAGGCGCACGAGAAATACGTCTCTCTCTCCAAGGCCGCGGAGGCCAGGCCGAAGAAGGAGAGCGCGCTAGAGGCGGCGAAGGCGTCGATGGAGAAGGCGAGTGCCGGACTTTCATCCCTGGCGAAAGAGCAGCTCTCGCTGGATTTCGATCCGGCGGTGCATTCCTCGATCGAGGCGGAGGAGCGCAAATCCCGGGATGAGGCGCACCGCCTGGCCATCGGCCTGGAGAAGGCGCGGGGCGACATGGCCGTGGCGATGGAAAAGCTGGGAAGGGCAAAGGCCGAGATATCCCGCCTGGAGGGGGTCGAGCGCGAAATAGCGGAGCTGGACAGGCGGAGGGAGTACCTCTCGCGGACTGTCGAACTGCTGGACTCGTTCAAGAGGCATGTCGTGGCGCGCATCCGGCCCGTGCTAACGGCAACGACGTCGGAGCTGCTGGACAAGCTCAGCTCCGGCAGGTACTCGCAGGTGGAGATAGACGAGGATTACGGAATCAGGGTTCTCGACGACGGCCAGGCGTTCGGGCTCGAGCGGTTCTCGGGAGGAGAGGAGGACATGGTGAACCTCTGCCTGCGCCTGGCCATCTCGCAGCTCATAGCCGAGCGCGGCGGCGCCGGGGGCCTCAACATGGTAGTGCTCGACGAGATATTCGGGAGCCAGGACCCTGGGCGCAGAAGGAGCATATTGCTGGCGCTGAACGGGCTCTCGGGCATTTTCAGGCAAATCCTTCTGATAACTCATATAGAGGACATGCGAGAGAGCGTCAGCGCGGTAGTCCAGGTGGGCGTCGGCGAGGGCGGGGCGAGCAAGGCCGAATTGGCGTGATGGCCTACAATCGAAATGGATGTCTCAACCTGCTGTGACAACCAAGTTCAAAAGACTGCCGCGCGATGACACACCCTTATACCCAAGTGTGCCGATTCAATCCCGAGCCACATGAGCCGCACAACCGCGCTATGCCGGGGCCTCCGCCCTTTCGCAACGAATATAACAGAGAAGGGCAATCGCGAGGGCGTGATACGATGACCGAGACGTCCGCCCTTGAGGGGTTTTACAAGAAAAGCGTCGAGGAGCGCCTGAGACTCATTGCGGAATCGGGCGGCCTTACCGAGGAAGAGGCGAAGCTGCTGGGGCAGTTCGGGGCGCTCGGCCCGGCTCTGGCCAATCGCATGATAGAGAACGTCGTCGGCGTGATGCCGGTGACCCTGGGCTACGCGACCAATTTCCTCGTCAACGGCAGGGAGGTGCTCATCCCCATGGCGACGGAGGAGCCTTCCGTCGTCGCCGCGGCGTCGAACGCCGCCAAGATGGCAAGACCGAGCGGGGGGTTCGAAGCCAGCGCGACCGCTCCCGTCATGATAGGCCAGATACAGCTAACGGGCGTAGTCGACCCCCAATCGGCGCGGTTCGCCGTGCTGGCCAACAAAGATAAAATCATAGAGATGTCAAACGCGATGGACCCGATGCTGGTCAAGTTCGGGGGCGGAGCGAGGGACGTGGAGGCGAGGGTCCTGGACAGCCCCGTTGGCAAGCTGCTGGTCGTGCACCTCCTGGTCGATGCGCGCGACGCCATGGGCGCGAACGCGGTGAACACGATGGCCGAAGCTGTCGCCCCTTACATTGAGGAGATAACCGGCGGGAAGGTCTACCTGCGCATCCTATCAAATCTGGCGATTCACCGCCTGGCGAGGGCTCGCGCGGTCTGGAAGAAGGATTTGATTGGGGGGCCAGATGTCGTGGACGGCGTGATAAAGGCATGGGCATTCGCCGCGGCAGACCCGTTCAGGGCCGCGACGCATAACAAAGGGATAATGAACGGCATTGACGCGGTTGTGCTGGCCACAGGAAACGATTACAGGGCCATAGAGGCTGGAGCGCACGCCTACGCCGCCTGGTCCCACAACGGGCACTACGGCCCCCTGACGAAATACGAGAAGAACAGCGACGGCGACCTGGTCGGCACGATTGAGCTGCCGATGGCCGTTGGGCTGATAGGCGGCGCGACCGCAGTCCACCCCATAGCGAAAATCAACGTCAAAGTGCTCGGCGTGAAAACGGCGTCGGAGCTGGCGCAGATAATCGCATCTGTCGGGCTTGCGCAGAATTTCGCCGCGCTCCGGGCGCTGTCCACGGAGGGGATACAGCGGGGCCACATGTCGTTGCACGCGCGAAACGTGGCGGCGATGGCTGGGGCGACCGGTGACGAGGTGGAAAAGGTCGTTGACATCCTCGTCAAGGAGAAGAAGGTAAGGATAGACCGAGCGAAGGAAGTCCTCGACCGGATGAGGAAGAAATGAGGTGAACGGTGCTTCAGGACGCTACCACGGAATCGAGCCTGGAAAAGATGAAGCTGCGCTACGCGGACAAGTTCGCCAGCGACGAGGCCATATTCAAGAACATACACCGGGGCGACAGGATATTCATAAGCACCGGGTGCGGCGAGCCGGTCCATCTGGTCTCGCGGCTCATCGAGTACGTCAAAGACCACCCCAAGGCATTCTTCGACGCGGAGGTTCTGCACATCTGGACGCTCGGCGTGGCGCCGTACGCGGACGAGAAATTCAAGACCAACTTCAGGCACAACGCATTCTTCATAGGCGACAGCACCCGCGAGGCAGTGAACTCGGGGATGGCCGACTACACCCCGATATTCCTCTCCCAGGTGCCGGACCTGTTCCGCAGAAAGCTCGTCCACACGGACGTGGCGCTGATACAGACTTCGATTCCCGACGCGCACGGTTACATGAGCCTCGGCGTGAGCGTCGACATCACCAAGGCAGCTTGCGAGGGGGCGAAGATGGTGGTCGCGCAGATAAATCCCAATATGCCGCGAGTCCACGGTGACACCTTCGTCCACATAGAGGACATGGACTACCTCGTCTACCACGAGGAGCCGCTCCTTGTCTACGAGCCCACGATTGTGGACGAGGTCGCCCAGAGGATAGGCAAGTACGTGGCGCGAATCGTCGAGGACGGTGACACCATCCAGGTGGGCTACGGCAGTCTCCCTAACGCGATAATGAGCAACCTTGGGGGAAAGAAGCACCTCGGGGTGCACACGGAGCTGCTCTCGGACGGGCTGGCCAGCCTCATGAGGGCGGGGGTCGTGGACAACACCATGAAGACAATAGACAAAGGGAAAACCGTGGCGACTTTCTGCATGGGCTCCAGGCACACGTACGAGTACATCCACGACAACCCCTCCGTGGAGTTCAAGCCGATAGACTACACCAACAACCCCCTCGTCATCGCGCGGAACGAGAACATGGTGGCAATCAACAGCGCCCTCCAGATAGACCTGACGGGCCAGTCGACGGCCGAATCTCTCGGCAAGACGCTCTACAGCGGCGTCGGTGGCCAGGCGGACTTCATGAGGGGGGCGGTCCTCTCCAAGGGAGGGAAGACTATTCTGGCGTTGCAGTCGACCGCCCAGGAAGGTGCGGCCTCCCGCATCGTTCCCACGATAATGGAGGGCTCCGGAATCACGCTGGTAAGGGGCGACATCCATTACGTGGTCACCGAGTACGGCATCGCATATCTCCACGGAAAGAACGTCCGGGAGAGGGCCATGGACCTCATCGCAATCGCGCATCCCAAGTTCCGCTCTTGGCTCATCGAGGAAGCAAAGAAGAACGGCTTCATTTACAAGGACCAGGCGTTCATACCCGGCAAAAAGGGAGAGTATCCCGAGGAGATGGAAATCTACAAAACTACCAGGGCGGGCGAGAACATATTCATGAGGCCGGTCAAGATAAGCGACGAGCCGTTGCTGAAGGAGTTCTTCTACTCGCTCTCAGACCAGAGCATCTACCGCAGGTTCATCTCCATGCGCAAGGACATGCCGCACGAGCGCCTCCAGGAGTTCTGCATCATCGACTACACGAAGGAGGTTCTCATCCTCGCTGTGAAGCAGTCGGAGCACCAGGACCATGAGGAAATCGTCGGGGTGGGCCAGTACGGCATAGACGAGGGAGCGCACTCGGCGGAGATAGCGTTCGTCGTGAGGGACGACTACCAGAACAAGGGAGTCGGCTCCGAGCTTCTCGCGTACCTGACGCTCCTCGCGAGGAAGCAGGGGCTTCTCGGATTCACGGCAGAGGTTCTGATGGAGAACAAGCCGATGCTGCACCTTTTCGAGAGCGCTGGATTCGACGTGGACAAGCGGTTCAGCGACCAGGTTTACGAGCTGAGGATGACGTTCAGAGAGGCGAAATGATGGGCCGCGGCGCCGACGTCAGGACGCTTTTCGAGCCGCGCTCCGTTGCCATTTTCGGAGCCACGCCCGACAGGGATAAAATCGGCTTCAAGATACTGGACAACTTAGTGTCGGGGGGATTCAAAGGCGAGGTGTACCCCATCAACCCCAAGGGGGGCGAGGTGCTCGGGCTGAAGATTTACAAATCTCTGGACGAGGTCGAGGGCGATGTGGACATGGGCATCATCGCCATTCCCGCCAAGTTCGTCTTCGACGCGTTGAGGGCGTGCGCCATGAAGGGAGTCAGGCACGTCCCTATAATATCGTCCGGTTTCAGCGAGATCGGCAACGGGGAGGAGGAGCGGGCGATGGCCCGGTTCGCCAGGGAGAACGGAATGCGCATCCTCGGACCGAACATCTTCGGCATTTATTCCCGCTCCTCGTCTTTCAACGCGACGTTCGGTCCTAAGGACGTTACGCCCGGCGGCGTCGCAATAATCACCCAGAGCGGCGCGCTCGGCATCGCCATGATTGGAAAGTCGGCGGTGGAGAACGTCGGCCTTTCGTGCGTGGTTTCCATGGGTAACAAGGCGGACATCGACGAGGCGGACCTGCTGGATTACATCGCCGAGGACGACAACACAAAGATTGTCCTGATGTACATCGAGGGCGTCCAAAACGGAGAGAAGCTCATAGCCTCTCTGCGGAAGTTCACGATGAGAAAACCCGTCGTCGTCATCAAGTCCGGGCGCTCGAAGCGCGGGGCGATGGCCGCGGCCTCGCACACCGGCTCCCTCGCAGGGAGCGACGCGATATTCGACGCTGTGATGAGGCAGTGCGGCGTAATGCGCGCGGAAACTTTGAAGGACGCTTTCAACTGGTGCAAGTTCATCTCGTATTCAGCCACGCCGAAGGGAGAGAACGCAGTGATTGTCACAAACGGCGGGGGAATCGGGGTGCTCGCTACAGATGCTTGCGAAAAACACGGCGTCAGGCTCTACGACGACCAGCAAGTCCTGAAAAACGCCTTCGGAAAGGTCACGCCCGAGTTCGGCTCGACCAAAAACCCGATAGACCTCACTGGCCAGGCGACGCCGGAGTTCTACGACGACGCCCTGCAGGCCGGCATAGAAGGAAGAACGATAGATTCGGTCGTAGGGCTGTATTGCGAGACGGCGGTTTTCGACCCGGAGGGGCTAAAGCGTATGATTGCCGACGCGTATCGCAAATACGCGAAAGCCGGCAAGCCAGTCGTATTCTCGATTGTCGGCGGTCACAAGGTCGAGACATGCATCAGCTCGCTGAGCAAAGACGGGATTCCAATATTTCCCGAGGTCTACGAGGCAGTGTCGTGCCTCGGTGCGTCCTACGCCCACCGCAAGCGAGTCTCGGAGTCGGAGGAGCCGATGGCCGAGGTGGACATCGACGTCGACGCGATAGGAGAAGTCGCCTCCAAAGCCCGCGCGGAAGGGCGTTACTTCCTGCTATCCAACGAGGCGCAGGAGGTCATGCGCGCCGCAGGAATCCAGCTCCCGAAGAGCCGCATCGCGAAGAGCATGGAAGAGGCAGTCCGATTCGCCAAGGGGATAGGTTATCCGGTCGTGATGAAGGTCGTTTCGAAGGACATCGTCCACAAGAGCGACGTGGGGGGTGTGGCGCTGGGCATAGACGACGAGCGCGAGGTCGTCGACGCATACCAGGCGATAATGCAGAGTTGCAAGTCCCACGATCCGACCGCGGTCATAGAGGGCATACAGGTCGACGAGATGGTGCGGGACGGGACGGAGATAATCGTAGGCGCACGCCGGGACGGGGGTTTCGGTCCAGTGGTCATGTGCGGCCTCGGGGGCATCTACGTCGAGGTGATGAAAGACGTTGCCTTCAGGGCATTCCCCCTGAGCAGGAAGGAGGCGATGTCGATGATAAAGGAGATAAAAACCTACCAGCTCCTCCTGGGCGCAAGGGGCGAGGAGCGAAAGGACATCGAAGGGGTAATAGAAACCCTTATCAAACTCGGAACGATAATCAAGAGATGCCGGGGCATCTCCGACATAGAGGTCAACCCCGTGATGGTATACGAGAGCGGGAAAGGAGTGAAAGCCGTCGACGTGAGGATTCTCCTTTCGAAGCAGGAGGCGGGTTAGATGGAAAAGCTGGTCATAGCGTCTGTCAGGAAGAGCGCCGGGAAAACGTCCGTCATCATCGGAATGGCAAAGTCGTTGAAGGGGAAGCCGGGATACATGAAGCCCTTCGGGGACCGCCTTCTGTACAAGAAGAAGCGCCTGTGGGATTACGATGCCGCGCTGGCGACCAACATGCTGGGGCTGGATCAGGACCCGGAAAACATCACCATCGGCTTCGAGCACTCCAAGCTGAGGTACATGTACGACGAGAAGGCAACGAAGGATAAGCTGGTCGAGATATCCGCGTGCGCCAGCAAAGGGAAGGAAACGCTCTTTGTCGAGGCCGGAAGGGACCTGTCGTACGGCGTTTCTGTTGGACTGGATGCGATTTCAATCGCTAAGGCGATAGACGGCAAGGCCGTCGTAATAGTCAGCGGCGACCCAGAGTCGGTCGTGGACGACGTGACCTTCCTGGACAAGTACGTGAACGCCAAGGGCGCGCGCCTCGCGGGAGTGATAATCAACAAGGTACAGGACGTGCAGGATTTCGGGGACACCTACCTGCCTCGCATCGAGGGAGTGGGCATACCGGTCCTCGGGATGCTCCCCCACCACCCGGAGCTGTCCAAATTCTCCGTGAGCTACCTGGCCGACCGCCTTTTTGCGAAGGTCATCACAGGCGAGGGGAACATGGGCCGGACAGTGGACAACGTATTCATCGGCGCCATGTCGGCGACGGCCGCGATGCAGAACGCGCAGTTCAAGAAGGGCGGGAAGCTCATCATCACCAGCGGGGACAGGAGCGACATGATTGTGGCGGCGCTGGAAACGGACACGGCAGCGGTGATAATCACCAACAACGTGCTCCCGTCTTCGAGCATCATATCAAAGGCCGCCGAGCGGAACGTGCCGCTGCTGGTCGTGCCCGGGGACACCTACGGCACCGCGAGGCAAATCGAGGGCATGGAACCCCTTCTCACCAAGGACGATACGGGAAAGGCGGAGCTGCTGGCAGAGAGCGTGAGGAAGAACATCAACATGAAGGCGCTGCTGTAAATCTTTATCACATCTCGTTCAATGGCTCGGGACTCGAAGATAACCAGTGCCCCTAGTCCATAAAAATGTATCCGGACACGATGTGGATGTCGAGCTCCACGGTACCCGAAGGAACGGCATCTGAGCTTCTCAGAGGGTTGTCCGTGTTGTCGAACACTACGATTAGGTTGTACGATCCCGCCGTCTGAAATTCGCAGGCCTGGGAGAGCGTGTCCTCGTCCTCCCACATCTCGGTTGCCGAGAACACGGCAGGCGTGTAATTGCCGTACGTCCCGTCGTACTGCGGCGCGTTCATCAGATACACGTCGACGTTCGAGCCAGATGTCACGTTCATGAATATCCATACCTTAGAGGGGGACCAGCCGGCGTCTACTTTGAAGTGCGCCCCCTCCGAGAGTGTGACGCTGCCTTCAAAGACATCGCTGGTCCCGCCCTGGTCGAAGCTGGACAGAGCGACGAAGAAGACGGCCGCGGGGATGACGATCATGATTAGCAGTAAAACCACTGCGACTATCGTGGTTCCCTTGATGCGGTCGTCCCTCGGCGGTTGGAGCGGCGGGTACGGGGGGTAGGGCGCGTAATACGGCGGGTAGTAGTAGGAAGGCGCCTGGATTGGCTGCTGCAGCGGTTCCTGAACCGGCATTTGACTAACGTCCGGACCCACATTGTTTTCACCGGTCATGCATCATCAATGCTCCGCTGCGTTATTAAATTTTATGGATTCAGCTCACTCTATCATGTTCTGGTCAGGCCTGTCGACGACCCTGTCGCAGTAGAGGCACCTGAGCTTCACTGGCTCCTTCGACTCGACTGTGAAAGAGGGCTCTATCGGCTCGTTGAGGTTGGAGATGCAGGACTGGTTGGGGCAGCGCACTATCCCTTTAACGAGCTCAGGGAGATCCGGCGTGTACTTCTTGATGACCTCGAAGTTGCGGATGATGCTTATCGTGGCGTGCGGCGCCACGAGCGCAATCTGGTTCACCTCGCGTTGCTTCAGCTCCCTGCCCTCGACCTTGACGATGTCCTTCCACTTCTGCTTCTTGCTCGGGGCCTTGATGAGGACCGTCACGGTCCATTCCGGCGCACCCGAGACGAGCCCCATTATCTTCAGAACCTTGAGCGCGTTCCCGCATTCGATGTGGTCGATTACAGTCCCGTTCTCAATCGGCGGGACCTTCATGTCCTTGCCCATTCAGTCCACCTCCCCCAGGACCAGTGCCAGGAGCGCCATTCTCACAGGCACGCCGTAGAACGCCTGCTTGAAGTACATCGCATGCTTCGTCGAATCGACGTCCGGCGATATCTCCGTCACCCTCGGCAGGGGATGCATGACAATGAGCTTCTCACCGGCGCACTTGAGCAGTTCCGCGTTGACCTGGTACGTGCCTGCGACGCGCTGGTATTCGTTCGGGTCGGGGAACCGCTCCTTCTGTATCCTCGTCACGTAAAGGGCGTTCGCCTCCTTCACAGCCTCGTCCAGCCTCGTCGTGGTTTTCAGCTCGGCTCCCTGGGCGTTCAGCCTGTCCATTATCTCCTTCGGCATCTGCAGTTCCTTCGGGGCCACGAAGATTAGCTTTGCGCCGAACATCGCCAGCGCGTACGCAAGGGAGTGCACGGTCCTGCCGTACTTGAGGTCGCCGACCATGGCTATGGTCTTGCCGTCTATGGCGCCGAGCTCCTCCCGGAGGGTGAACAAATCGAGCATCGTCTGCGTCGGATGCTGGCCAGCGCCGTCGCCGGCGTTGATGACCGGCTTGGAGCAGAACTCCGCGGCAAGCCTGGCCGCGCCCTCGTGCGGGTGCCTAAGCACCATCGCGTCCGAGTAAGCCTCGGCCATCTTCGCCGTGTCGGCGAGAGTCTCGCCCTTCTTCATCGATGTGACGTTCGGGTCTGCGAAACCTATGTATCGTCCGCCGAGCCTGCAAATCGCGCTCTGGAAAGAGAGCCTGGTGCGCGTGCTGGGTTCGTAGAAGAACGTCGACAGAACGTGGTTCCCCAGCATGTTGCTGCGCTTCTTTCCCTCGGCGATGGGCAGCATCTCCCTCGCGACGTCGAGGATGTGCTCTATATCCTGGCGCGAAAATTCCCGAATGGACACGATGTCCCGGCCCTTGAAGCTCATGTCAACCGGGAAAGGTGTAAGGTCATTTACGATATTACCCTTTGTGAGGAAGCGTTAAATCAGGACTTGCCTTTACGAGCACGATGCCTGAAGCGCAGAAGCCGAGCGGTTTTGAGAAAGCCTCGACGGTGCTGGCCCCGACGCTCAACACCCTCGTTTTTATAATAATCGCCCGTGAGCTGGGCGCCGAATCCCTGGGCTCCGTGGCGCTGTATCTGTCTTTGGCGGCTTGCATAACGCTCTCCTTCGACCTCGGTCACGCCTGGGGAGGTGCGGGCGGGAGATCTTTGCGCGCGCTGGTGCACCTCTCGTTCACGATGGCGGGTTTCGTGCTGGCGGCCGTGGGATGGCTGGTCGTCGGATGCGACTGCATCATCGCGCTTGGGCTTTACGCCGCTTACCACGGCGCGACTTCCGCTGCAATCGCCATTTCGCAGGATGGCGGAACCTCGGCGAAGGCGGGGCTGGCAGACGGAATCTTGCGCGTCGCAATTCTCGCGCCGCTTATTTACGTATTTTGGGAAGGGGGATCAGGACCCTTGACCATTCCCATAGCTTTCATCTTCGCGGTTGGGGGGTTGGCGGCGCTGGCCGTTGCAACAGCTAGATACACTCCGCTCAGCATCTCGGCTGCGCGCTCCGAGCTGGGCGAGGCATCTGGCGGCGCGTTTGCTTTCTCGATTCTCGCCGGCCTGATGATGTGGGTCGACAAGCCCTTGCTTTACCTCCTGGATGGAGAAGTCTCGCTCGGTTTCTACTTTGCAGTCCAGCGAACAGTTGTCTTCATCGGTGCGGCTGGCGTGGTGATTGCTGGCATGGTGTCGGGCAGGTTTTCTTTGATTGACCGAGAAGCGGGCAAGCGTTTGGCGACGCTGATGGAAAGGTACGCCTCGTTGTGCGTCATCCCCATGGGAGCGTTCTACATCGCCTTTTCCAGGCAAATCGTGGCGACCTTCTTCGGGATGGGCTATGCCGCGCACCACGCGCTCATGTATCCGATGGCGTTTGCCGGAGTTTTTACCGCACTGGCATCTCCGTCTTTATCGTGGCTTGCGAGCGATTCCAAGTGGCGCGCACTTGCCGTTGCCGCTGGCTCAGCACTAACGGTATTAGTATGCCTCGCAGTGGCGTTGCTGGAGTCGGAGATCATCGAAGACCCGTCGACAGCGGCGGCGGTCGGCTGCGCCATTTCATCGCTCGCTCTCTACGTGTCGGTGCGCGCGATTCTCCTGCGCGATGGCGTGCGGATGCATGGAAACATGCCCAAGCACGTCGCATGCGCCGTTGGAATGGCCATCTCTTTGCATTGGGTCTCAACCAGCTTCGCAGCATTGGGGCTCGCAGAGCTGGTGTTTTTAGCGCTCGCAGGCGTCCTTGTCTACGGTTTGCTGCTCTACCTCTTCGGAGAATTCATGCAGGGTGAATACGGCGAGTTCAAGGCATTGCGCGGGGTGTGAGGAATCTCATTTGCAGCCCTTGCAGCTGTCGTGCCCGTCTTGATGGCAATCGATGTCGCGCGGGGCTGGCCTGGGCTTCCCATCTTTCCTGGCTCTGTAATCCTCGATTGCAGCGTGTAGGGCATCCGCGGCGAGGTTCGAGCAGTGCATCTTGATTGGCGGCAGTCCGTCAAGCGCTCCCGCGACGTCTCCGCGCGTTATCCTGATGGCTTCGTCGAGCGTCTTGCCCTTTGCAAGCTCCGTGGTCATGCTGCTGGTGGCAATTGCGGCGGCGCATCCGAAAGTCTTGAACTTGATATCCTCAATGACTCCGTCCTTCACCTTGATGTACATTGTCATCAGGTCGCCACAGGTCGGGTTTCCCACCTCTCCGACCCCGTCCGCATCCGGGATCTCGACGACGTTCTTCGGGTTCTTGAAATGCTCCATGACCTTTTCGCTGTACATACTCCTCCCAAAGGAGCCGTCTCATTAATAATTTCCCCCGCCGCGCAAAGGAATGGATTGGCAACCGTAAAATACTCAGACCTCGATGTGGGCTCAGCCTAGGTGATCGTCATGGATGAGATGAGCATATACATAGACGGAAAGTACTACCCGAAAGCGCAGGCCAAGATATCGGTTTACGACCACGGCCTGCTTTACGGGGACGGGATTTTCGAGGGAATTCGAATATACGACGGTAATATATACCGATTGAATTCGCATCTTGAGCGGCTTTACGAGTCTGCCAAGACGATAATGCTGACAATCCCTATGAGCATCGATGAGCTGAGGGATGCGTGCGTCGCGACCGTGAAGAAGAACGGCCTCCGCGATGCGTACATACGCCTGATGGTCACAAGGGGAGTGGGGGATCTGGGCCTTGACCCGAGGAAGTGCCCCAGGGCGACCGTGATAATCATCGTGGACCGCATCAAGATGTTCCCTGCGGAGTATTACACCAAAGGTTTGGAGGTCGCCACCGTGCCGACGACCAGGAACATGTCCGACGCCCTCAACCCGAAGATCAAGTCGTTAAACTACCTCAACAACGTCATGGCGAAGATAGAGGCGAACAACATGGGCGTGCCAGAGGGTCTATTGCTCAGCGCCCAGGGCTATGTGACCGAGGGGACGGGGGACAACATCTTCATAATCCGGGACAAGATACTCCAGACTCCGCCGACGTACGACGGCGCTCTGGCCGGCATAACCCGCAGCTCCATCGTCTACATGGCCAAAGACCTGGGCTACACATGCGAAAAGAAAACCCTGACCCGCCACGACCTCTATAACGCTGAGGAGTGCTTCTTGACCGGGACAGCCGCAGAGCTAATCCCGGTCGTCAAAATCGATGGCAGGGTCATAGGAACGGGAAAGCCCGGGCCGATATTCAAGAAGCTTCTCGCAGAGTTCAGGAAGCTGACGAAGGTGGATGGTTACAGGGTGTACAAGAAGAAATAATTAGGGCCACTGGAGGGATTTGAACCGACGACCAGTTGGATAGCAATGCTATATGTCCCCTATGGTGGTCTAAGTTCAAATCCCATCAAGCTAGGAGCGATATAAATAAATTAAGCCACTGGAGGGATTTGAACCCCCGACCTGCTGATTACAAATCAGCCGCTCCACCGAGCTAAGCTACAGTGGCGTTTTATTGCTTATGAATGGATTTGTATTTCCGACGGACTCCCGAAGCTGAGCCGGAACAAATGCATTGTGGCTCAGCGAGGCACAGACCTTCACCAACCGGAAGGCTGGTCTAGTGCACCGAGCTAAGCTACAGTGGCATTATACCAGAGCGAAATCATAGGAAACGTTTAAAGTTAATCATTGTTTCGCTGTTGCTGATGAAAAAATTCGAAAGATGCATTAGGAAAGACGAATTCGCCGCAGCCTGGTCCGAGCAAGAAACGGAGACCGAGCGCGCTTTCGTAATCATCCTGAGGACGTCCGGCTGCGCTTGGGCCGCCAGGGGCGGGTGCCTTATGTGCGGCTACTCGTCCGAATCGCTCCAAGGCGTGTGCCAGGAAGACATCGAGGCGCAGGTGGCGAAGGCGCTGGCGAAGTACTCCGGCGAGGCCGTTGTCAAGCTCTACACATCCGGGAGCTTCCTCGACGAGAAGGAAATCCCCGACCCAGCGAGGATATGGCAGACGTTGCTCGATGCTGGCGCGCGCAGGCTTCTGGTGGAATCCCGCCCGGAATTCGTCGAGCCGTCCTTATCCGACATCGAGCCGTTCAAGGGGAAACTCGAAGTTGCCATGGGACTGGAAACGGCCAACGACAGTGTGCGCGAACGCTGCGTGAGGAAGGGATTTACCTTTGCGGATTTTTCCGCGGCATCCGAATCGCTGAGGGGCGCTGGCTCGACCGTGCGCACCTACCTCCTTCTCAAGCCACTTTTCCTGGGGGAGGCCGACGCGATGGCGGACGCTCTCTCCTCGGTCGGCACGGCGTCCGCGCATTCTGACGTCATTTCACTCAACCCTGTCAACGTCCAGAGGCGGACTCTCGTGGAGCGAATGTGGCGCCGGGCTGAATATAGGCCTCCGTGGCTGTGGTCTATTGCGGAGGTGCTCTCGAAGGCGGAAAAGGGGAAGGCGCGTTTGGTCTCATCTCCGTCGGGAGGCGGCACGCAGCGCGGCGCTCACAATTGCGGGAAATGCGACGCCGTCTTCCTGGATGCCGTTTCAAAATATTCCCTGACCCAGGATGCGGATGTTTTCCGCGGGCTCGGATGCGAGTGCTCGGAGCTATGGCGGGACATTCTCGAACTGGAAAGCCGGGCGATGACGACCACAGATTTGGAGCGCACTTCCTGGCGCGGCTAGCGAACCGGTTATATCCGGGCAGGGCATCACCGGCGGCATGACGCTCCTTTCAGACGCGGAAATCAAGCGGTGGATGACCGATGGCTCGCTCCGCATCGCGCCGTTCGCCGAGAAGAACCTCACTCCCAACGGCTACGACCTCACCATCGAGGAAGTGCTGATACCAGGCCAGGCCAAAGCGTTCGACGTGACTGTCCCACCGATGTCACGCTTCGTTGTGAGCACCAGGGAGCGGGTGGAGCTGAACGGGCCATTCACTGCGCAGCTGTGGATAAGGACGACATGGGCTCGGCGCGGCGTGCTGGCATCTTTTGGCAGAATAGACGCCGGTTTTAAAGGGACACTCACCCTGGCGGCATTCAACGCGTCGGCCGAGCCGCTGCCGGTCAGGGCTGGGGAGACTTTCGCGCAATTAGTCTTTGAGCCTCTGGCCGGCGGCGTTGAAAAGACTTACGCCGAGCGCTCGGGGAATTACCAGGACCAGAAAGGAGTGACCCTGGCAAAAGACAAATCTCGGGTGGTTTGACAAGCCACGTTATCTCAATCTCTTTTTAAATCGTATGCAACCACCGAAGAGCCAGGCGAATATGGGTGGACGATGTTCCACGACCAGCATGTGGCTCCCCGGGCGAGAGCCTCAAGCTCCCTGGCGCGCCCCCCCTCCGCACCCTTGTCGACAACCTGATAGACGTGAAGCCATGCGCCTGGCGCCGAGGCCTTTAACGCTTCTGGCAGGAACTCGTGAGCGCTGTGCGGCAGGTTCATGATTATCCGGTCCGCAGGACCGAGCTTCGGGGCCAGTTCCCGGGCGTCCCCGTGGTGCGCGCTAACGGAGCCCGCCTTGTTCCTGGCGATGTTCGCGCGCAGGAATTCAATGGCGTGGGCGTTCGCGTCCACGCAGGTGACCGACGAGGGCTTGGCTTTCTTCGCGATGAGTATTGAGAACGGGCCGACCCCGCAGAACATGTCCAGCACGCGCTCCCCCTTTGCCACGAGCTGGGCGATTCGCCACCGCTCGTTCGCGAGCCTGGGAGAGAAATAGACCTGGGCCAGGTCGAGCTCCAGCTCGATGCCGTACTCCCTGTGGACGGTGCGCGTGCTCTGCCTTCCGGCGACGACCTTCAGGGATCGGACGCGAAGCTCTCCCTCTACGCCCTGGTCAAGCGCTGCGGAGGCCAGGTTCCTGTTCGCCGCAAGCATGGCCTTTCCGATCTCAGTCGCGTGCGGTGCAAGCTCGTCAGGGAGTTTGAAGATGGCAACGTCCCCGACGATGTCGAACGAAGACGGCAAGAGCGCCTTCAACCCATCGGGAACTTCAGCCACATCCTTGTAGCTTTTGATACGGCTGGGAGCTGGTTCGAAATCGTCCTCGCCAACAGGGTAACCCATTGCGGGCCCATCGAGGACGGGCATGTAGACATGGGTCCCATCGGACTTTATGCTGAGGTCTCCTCTCAGTAGCCTTGCCTCTGAAAGCTTTTTACGGGCGGACTCGCCTTCCCCTCTGGGCACGATAACGCATCGGGCTCTCACGGTGCAACGCATGGGCGAATTGGTATTTGTCGGTTTAGGTCTCGGTCCGGGAGGCGTCAGCCAAGCAGGGCTGGAGGAATTGAAGGGCTGCGGCAAGGTCTTCGCAGAGACCTACACCGCGCCAGTCGAAAAAGGCATGCTTCCGGAGCTGGCAAAGCTCATAGGGAAGGACATCGCGCTTCTGGGGAGGAAGGATGTCGAGGACGGGAAGCTCATTCTGATGGAGGCGAGCCGGGGCAGGTGCAGCATCCTGGTCCCGGGCGACCCGATGGTGGCGACGACCCACGTAGACCTGAGGCTCAGGGCTGTGGAAAGGGGCATCGTGACCAAAATAATCCACGCGGCGAGCATAGGCACGGCCGCCGCTGGCCTTCTGGGGCTCCAGAGCTACAAGTTCGGCCGGACCACCACGCTGCCTTTCTGGAAACCAGGCTACGAACCGACCAGCCCTTACGACGTCGTCGAGGCCAATCGCAATGAAGGACTGCACACTCTGGTGCTTCTCGACATCGACGCAGAAGGCGGCGCGGCCATGACTGCGACCCAAGGCATGGCGCAACTGATTGCATTGGAGGCAAAGCTCGGCCGTGGAGTATTCAAAGCCGACACTCTCGCATGCGTGGTGGCCCGTGCCGGCCACGACGACGTTCTCGTGAAAGCGGGTGAAATAACCGTTCTCGCAAGAGAGGATTTCGGGCGGCCACCGCACTGCATCGTCATCCCGGGCAAGCTGCATTTCATGGAATCGGGGGCGCTGGTCGCGCTCGCGGGAGCGCCGAAAACGATATTGAAGGATTAAATCCCCAGCGCCTGTTTCAACTCATCCATTCCGACGCCGTGCTTCGCATCCGTGAGAATAACCGGAGCCCTCGAATTGAGGTTTTTAGCATCTGACACAAGGACCTGCGGGTCCACTTCGACCGCGCCAGCCAGGTCAATCTTGTTTATCACGATGAGGTCGGCGATTGTGAAAATCAACGGGTGCTTCCTCACCATGTCGTCTCCTTCAGTCACGGAGATTACAACGACGCGCTTGTCGGTGCCGAGGGGGAAATCCCCCGGGCATACGAGGTTGCCCACGTTCTCGATGAAGAGGATGTCCAGCTCTTCCAACTTTAGGTGCTCCAGGGCGTGGTCGACCATGTGCGCGTCTAGGTGGCATTCTTTCCCGGTATTGACGTTCTCGGCTGTCGCACCCCTATTGACAAAACGCCTGTAATCGTCATCCCCCGCCACATCGCCAGCGATGCACCCCACCCTTTTCCCGTTTGCTTTCAACGCCTCTATCATCTTCTCGATGATGAGCGTCTTGCCAGAGCCTATTGAGCCGACGAAATCAAACGACTTGATTCCTTTGGATTTCAGGCGGACGTGGTTGTCGTCTGCGATGCGCAAATTCGCACCTAGTACGTTGGCCCCGAGATCCACGTCCACGACCTTGTGCAGGCGCTCACCCCTTTCGCTTGGGGATGCTGCAGATGGCATACTCGTCCCCGTCCAAAAACACATCCAGATCGGGATGCTTCTCCTGGATCTGCCTGATGTTCTCCATGACCTCCGAGATGGTCTTCGTGCCGTCCCGGCTGAGCTTCACATGCACCCTCTTTTCGGTCAGGCTTAACACCCCGCCAGACGCTTCGCGCGCCTAGATACCACCAATCCTTGCCGGGGTATATAAACCTAACCTCGGGCGGACATCGGTCACTCTAGCATGAATTCGTCATTGCTTCAGGTCAATTTATTTATACCATCTCGCTCATCAGCATCGCGGCCAATCTTTTTATCCATTGGCCGGCGCGAGGTGCACCTAGGTGGTTCCCAAAGCTGGCAAAGACGAAGAAGCGACCTGTCCGGTCTGCGGTGGGCCCATAGACGAGGCTGGCGCGAAATGCGCCCGGTGCGGCGCGGCCTATGTCGCCCCTGGAGACAGAAAGGCGAAAAAGAAGGTCCAGATTGCCCACGGCAGCAAGCCCGAGAAAAAGGAGGCTGCACCCGAGAAACCTCCCCAGGCAGCGAACGATTCTAAGAATGCGGCCGCCAAGGAAAGCAACGCCGACCTGGCCAAATGGCTGAGCGGCGAGGAGGAGGAAAAGGGCCTGACGGACTGGCTTGGTGGCGGCAAGACTGAGGCGAAACAGCCGTCCAGGCCCAGCGCAAAGCCAGCTCCGGCACAAGATGCCAAGGACTCCAACGTCGACGCTCTCAAAGCCTGGCTCAGCGGTGAGGAGGACACGCTTACTTCGTGGCTTGGTGAAGACCCCACGGCGAAACCCAAGGCCGCCTCGGTCCCGTCAGTGGTCTCGGACGAGGTCAGCAAGGAGCTGGGGGAGCGGGAGAGCGCCCTCGCTGAGAAGGAGACCGCCTTGAAAAAGCGCGAGGAAGACCTCGATGCCATGAGGGGGGCGCTTCAGGAGCAGCTTTCAAAGGTCCAGACGGGCGAGTTCGATCCGATGGTCCTAATAGAAGAGACGGCCAGGCTCAACAGGGATCTCCAGGCGGAGGTGAGGAAGCGCAAGGAGCTGGACGACGAAATTGTCCAGGTCAAGAAGGGAAGCATCGCGGTCATCAAGTACGTCAAAGCGCAGCAGATGCAGCGCGGCGGGGACGCGGCCCGCTCCATCCACAAGCGTCTGGACGAGGTCACCGCGGAGAAGGAGAGGCTCACAGTCGAACTCAAGAAGACCATGGAAATAAACGAAAAGATGAAGGCGGACATGGCCGAGGGGCTGAAAGCCCTGCCCGACGGCGACCGGGCCATCAAGGAGAAGGAGATGGCCCTGATGGAGCAGGAAAAGCAGCTGGAAGCATCGAAAGCGGAGCTGCATGAGAAGGAAAAGCAGATGCGCGAAGCGGTGATTTCCTCCGGCGGGGGGGTAGGGGCGGCTTCGGCTGAGTTGCAGCAGCGCTTGATGGCCGAGCTCGGGGAGAAAGAGAAGGAATGGCTCAAGAACGAGGGCGAGCTGAAGAAGCGCATACTCGACCTTGAAGCCAACATACAGGAGCTTAAGATTAACCAGAAGCAGGTCCAGGAGGCGGCGGAGCTCAAGGGCAAGGGTGCGGAGGTCAACGCAGAGCTCGAGCGCAAGATACGCGAGCTTCAGATAAAAGAGAAGGCGATGCTCCTCAGGGAGGAGGAGATAAGGAGGCTGTCCCAGCAGCTGAAGGACAAGGACGAGGAGCTCAAGAAGGTCAAGGAGCCCTTGAAGTACAAGGAGGAGGAGCTGCTGAGGCGCGAAGAGGACCTGCTCCACCGCGAGAAGATATTGATGGAGGAGCGCAGGAAGTACGAGGAGGCGGTGAAAGACACCGGCAGCCTCCAGACGCACGACATGAAGATGAAGATTGAGGAGCTGAACCAGGAGATAAACCGCAAGGAGGAGCAGATACGCACCAAGGAGCAGTACCTCAACGCCAAGATGGAGGACCTTAAGCTGAGGGAGCAGGGGCTCATAGGCCAGGAAATCGAGGCGCGCGAGGAAGACCGCAAGCTGGAGCTGAAAATCGAGAAGGTCAAAACGGGCACTTCGAGACTGGACGACCTTCTGCTCGGAGGCATACCTTTCGGGACGAACGTCCTGGTCTACGGTCCGCCTTTCGCCGGAAAGGAGATTGCCATCAACGCCTTCATCGCAGACGGCCTGAAGAAGGGCGTTCCGGCAATCTGGGTCATCACCGACAAGCTCCCCTCCGAGATACGCGAGGAGATGATGTTCATAGTGTCAGGGTACGAGGAATACGAAAAGCTCGGCCTGGTCAAATACGTAGATGCGTATTCCAAGAGCATCGGCGAGGTCACGCCTGACCCCAATGTCACTTACATCGAAGAGGCCACGGACCACGTGGGCATCTTGAAGGCAGTGGACGCGGTGGCGAAGGAGCTGCTGCAGAAGCACAAGTACTACCGGGTGGGGTTCAGGTCGATTTCCACCCTGATAGCGTACCTGGATTCGAACGCCGCATTCAAATTCCTACAGCCGTTCGTCGGCAGGCGCAAGCGCGAGCGCGCCGTATCCCTCTTCTCCATCGAGAAGGGAATGCACAGCGACCAGGACATCCAGATGATCGGAAGCCAGATGGACGGGGCCATAGAATTCAAGATCGAGCAGCTGAAGACCTTCCTTTGCATCAAGGGAATCGGCGACGTGCAGTCGAAGGCGTGGATAGAATACACATACAGCAAGCAGGGCATGGCAGTTGGCTCATTCAGCTTGGACCATATACGTTAAGCCATCATTTTTTCCGCTTCCAAAGGAATAACGGCAACGGAACGAATAGGAAGAAAAACAGCCAGCCAGTTAATATGAATACAGTTATCGAGGCTGCCATGGTTAGGATTAGAATCCCCATAAGAAACCAAGGCGAGAAAACCCAGTCCGCCTTCATGCGACTTCGATTCCGGATGAGGGCTTGGGTCCCGGGCTCTTCCCGATGTTGACCTGCGGCATCGGAATCGGCGGGGGCATCTTCAGGTCCCTGGAGACCATGACCGCCTCTGGCACGCAGTTCATCATTATCGCCTGGTGAACCTGCGTCGCCACGTCGTCCGGCATCTTGTGCTCGGTCTGCCACTGCTTGGCGACCGCGCTGGCATTGCCTTCGAAGACCATCTTGCCCTCGATTTTAATGAAGCCGATGCTCGAGTAGTTGGCTGTGAATCTGAACTCCACGTTGGCCTCCTTGTTATTGATTTCGGAGATGAGCGTTATACTGCTGTTGTGGTCTATCCTGATGTTGCCCATGGCCTCACCCAGCTTCGTGAAGCGCCGCGCGTCAATCGAGGTGAACTCGAAATTCGTTATCATGCACTATGCCAATGACCCGAGGTGGATTAATAACTTTCGCTTCTAATCGCTGCCGCCACAGCGCCATTATGTATGGTGCATCTCAAGGCCGTACTTGAACTGCCGACCTTCGACGGAAGGTGTGATTGGCGGTCAGCTGTGTTCAAGCCCTATGTTCGAGCATCGAATACGCTCCGATGGTGGCAAATAAATCCGGACTTGAACCGCAGAATCGCTTCGTTTAGCAATCAAGTTCGATGATTCTGCAAGTTCAAGTCCCCTGCGGCATGAATAGCTGAAAAAATAAAACCTAATGCCGCAGGCCGGACTTGAACCAGCGACAACTTGATCTTCAGTCAAGCACTCTCCCAGCTGAGTTACTGCGGCACCGTCTCCGGGAAGCCCGCCAGCGTTGCGCTCCTCTGTGGCGGAGGGGGTTGATTGGACTGCCCCTACATTAAGCTTGCCTTCCCCACCTCTGGTGACCTCGGTGATATTCTCAACAAAGCTCCAGTTCACGGCGTAGATTTCCGCCCACGTCCCGCGGGTTTCGTTCTCGAACGAGGCGGCCAATACGAACGGCTCCTCCCTCAGCATCGCGAGCGTCTCGTCCGAGACCGGGGGAAGGCTCATGCCGGCCAGGGAGACCCCGCTGACGCGCATCACGTCGTCCACGAGCACGCAGCCCACGCGGGTCCCGTTCGTTCCGTTTAGTACGTCCATGCAGTCGCGCCATTGTGTGGCGTTCCAGATGGCGGCGCCTCCCTCGAACGTCGCCCGGAGTCCCATGGCCTCCAGCTGCGTTCCGAGCCTGTGGTCGGTTGCGACAGAATATCCAGGGGTGGCGTTCTGGCCAAGCCAATCTAGCGCCGCCAGGTCTTCGTCGCTTATCCGTTCGTCGAAGCCAATCTCAGGCGCCAAACGGTAGCTTGCCAGAGCGCTCCCGACAAGCAATGCGACGACCAGGACGGGGACGACGGCGCGCGAACCGACCCTCCAACCCTTTTCATCGATCCAGACGCCCCTGCCCTCCCACTGTTGCCGTGTGTCCAAGGATGCTGGCCGCAGGTCCGAAATGAATGCCGCATCGCTTCCCCCGACCGTTCCTCCACTCTTGGGCAGGAAGGGGATGAACCTTCTGGTGGTCTCCATGGAAAAGGCCCTCTCAATGCTTGGCGCAAGCAGGAAAGCCATCCCCATGGCCGCGAAGAGCGACAGTGGCTCCATCAGGTACTCGAGGTGCCTCTCCGGCAAAAGAATGTCGCTGCCGACTGCGAGCGCAACCGCCATAGAGAGTCCAACCGCCGCGAACCATCCTACGATTTCAGAACCCCTTTCAAGCATGGCGGTCCTGCTCAACCCAACAGCGCCGAAGGCCAGGATGGCGAAGACAGGCACAGAATAGACCGCGAGCATGGGAGTGGCCCTCGATGCTATGGCCGGGCTGTCGGCGATTACCAGCAATGCAATCGTGAAGGTAAGGGCTGAGAACGCGAGTATGAATTTCATTTTTTCATAGCCTCGCGACACGGGGTCGGAAAGCCAATCCAAGACCGACCTGAACCGTCTCCTGAGAACCAGCAAAGCCGCGGCGAACACCGCATATGCCAGAACGATTGCCGGCCAGGGGAGCCTGGTTCCTGTTTTCACGAAGGAGAGCACCTCGGTCGCGACGAGCCCCCAGTAAGCGAACGCGAGACATGCGGCGAACGCGATGTATGCTAGCTGGGCCTTCGAGGGGGCTCGGCGCTGAAGCGCAACCATAGCCGGAAGGGACGCCAGATACAGGTAGGTTGTGAAGTGGTGGGAGCCCACCAGCAGAGCCGTCGAAGCGATGAGGAGCGCCCAGTCCGCCCTGCCCATCGAGGGCTTGGTCAGCAGGAACATGCATGCCAGGAAGAAGAAATGGCCCATCGTCAAAGGAGCCGCGTGGCTCGTCTGGTAGACGTGGACGGAATTGACAGCCAAGAGAGCCATGGCGAGAAGCGCGGTTCGGCGCCCCATTCCCGCATTCCTGGCTATGAAGTACACGAAGGCCACGGATAGCCCGCCGAACACAGGCGCGACCTTCGTCATCAGCCAGAACGCGTCCGAACCCGTGAGCAGGTGCGGTAATGCCGTAACCAAATAGAGCACCGGAAAATGCTCGTACGATTGCCCCCATCCGATATATGGCGGGAACAGCGCCCCGTTGTTTATGACCGAAGATGTGAGACCGTAATAAATTCCCATATCGCTTCCCCATCCAGAATATATCCAGGCTGGAACTGAGCGAAGGGCGATTGCGAGGGCGCAGAGCCCGATGAAAGCGAGGGCGTGCGGATTTCGCAGATGCCGCCCGAGAAGCGCCCCCGTTCGAGACATCACGTTCCCCAAGTGCGAAGCCTCCTTCAAATTCGCAACAGGATTTAGTGGTTTTGTGAGGATATAAGCATATTTGTAAAGCGGTGCCGGGAAGCGCTGAAATGCATATCGTAACCAGCGACATCTATATATATATAATAGGCTATAATTGGTAAAGCGCGAGCCTAGCCAAGGAAATAAGTTTTGGGGCTTGAGAAGATGTATAGAGGAAGGCGAGGAGAGGGTGGGCGCATAAACCCCTCCCCGAGATGGGGGAGCGAGGGTGTAGCTTCCACCGTGGGAACGATAATGGCCCTGATGGTTTTCATGGCGATGCTCTCCGTCTTCACTAACCAGTACGTCCCGGTCTGGATGGAGGACAACGAAGCGAAGCATATGAACGTCGTCGAATCCCAGATGGGAATGCTCAAGCACGGGATTGACACGCAGATACTGGTGGGCCAGCTCGGTGGCGCCACGGACATCTCGGTGTACAGTCCCATTACACTGGGTTCGGAGGGCGTTCCGATGTTCGCAGCCCCGACTCAGGGTTATCTGGACGTGCTCCCGGACAGGGGGCGAAGCACGGTTAATTTCCAGTTCGACCCCAACCCCACGGACCCGACCAGCACACCGGTATCGATTACCTCCTCAAGCACCGGCAGCATAGCCATGGAAGCCCCGAACCGGTACTACGTTCCGCAGATACTCACATACGAGAACGATGCAATCATCCTCAAGCAGGGCGATGGGGTCATCATGAAGAGCGTTCCCCAGTTCAGTGTGAGGCAGGAGGGCAACAACTTCCGCGTCTCCTTCACGCAAGTCACTCTCTACGGTGTCAATAAATCGTACGTTGGAAGCGGGACGACCGGGGTGCACACATCCCTGAGGTACACGAATTCCAGCACGTACAACAACCTCACGACAGATGTCACGATAACGATAACGAGCACGTACGCAAACGCATGGAATGCCTATTTTAGCGACTACTTGCCCAGAGCGGGTCTCCTTCCGGCGGAATACACGATAGTGCTCAATCCCCCGTTGGCGCCCACACAGCTTGTTCTCACGCTGCGTATGAACTCTTTCTCCAGCGTCACGGTGAACCAGGCGTATTTCGAAATCCTCATGGGGGAGGTGGGCGAGTAATGGGCCTGAAAGAATCGTACATTGGGGCGGTGATGAAGGCCGGTTCAAAGAAGATAAAGAAGATGGTCCCCAAAGGCGAGCTGGTCCTGGAGCAGGATTGGAAGGAAGGCCGCGGTTCGCCGCTCTCCCCAATACCAGAGCTGACGAAAACGACGATGGAGGAGCTGGAGCTGGCTCCGATCAACCCTCCGTTCAGCTATTCGAGGATATTTTACGATTCCGAGACCGCAGAATATATATATCAGACCATAGAGCCCCCGATGAGCGACAAGGAGCTGGACCTGCTCCGCCTGATAAAGGACTCGTTGGGCCGGACTCTGGAGTACGAGCTGGACAAAATGGGCAACAAGGACAAGGAGGAGTACCTGAAGCGCAGCATAGAGAGCTTCCTGAAAACGCGCAGCCTCAGGATAGACCCCCAGTCAAAGGAGAAGATTGTGTATTACATAGTCAGAGACTACGTTGGCTACGGCCCGATAGACGTCCTGATGTCGGACCCAAAGATTGAAGATATTTCGTGCGACGGCGTCAACGTCCCGCTTTTCATATTCCACCAGAAGTACGAATCGATCAAGACGAGCGTCAAGTTCCCGAACGAGGCGGAGCTGAACAGCTTTGTAGTCCAGCTGGGACAGAGGTGCGGCAAGCAGATTTCCGTCGCCACGCCTATCTTAGACGGTACGACTGGCGAGGGCCACCGCGTCCAGGCGACGTACTCCCGCGAGGTAACGACCCGCGGCTCGTCGTACACCATCCGCCGTTTCAAGGAGAAGCCTTTCACTCCGGTGGAAATGATAAAGTTCAACACCGCGAACGCGGAGATGATAGCATACATGTGGCTGGCGGTCGAGCACGGGAAGTCGATGATAATATGCGGCGGCACGGCGAGCGGAAAAACGGCCACTCTCAATGCGTCCGCCATATTCATCGCCCCTGGCAAGAAGATAGTCACGATGGAGGATACGAGAGAGATTAACCTTCCTCACGAAAACTGGATTCCGGGCACGACGCGCACGGGGGTGGGGGAGCGCGGGCCGGACGGGAAGGCGCCAGGCGAGATAGACATGTTCGAGCTCGTCAGGGCGGCGCTGAGGCAGAGGCCGAACTACATCATCGTCGGAGAGGTTCGTGGAAAGGAGACCTCGACGATGTTCCAGGCGATGGCTACGGGTCATACGACATTCTCGACGATGCACGCCGACTCGGTGAAGAGCATGGTGACAAGGCTGGAGAACCCGCCAATCAGCACGCCCAGGATTCTCTTGACGGCGCTGAACTTCGTCATCATCCAGCTCCACGTCCGAGTCAAGGACAGCGAGGTCAGGCGTATCACCCAAATAGTCGAATTGGTGGGATTCGAGCCCGAAACCAACGAGCTGATAACCAACACGGTCTACGAGTGGGACCAGCGCACGGACTCTTTCATCTACAAGGGGCACAGCTTCATCCTGGACGGTCTCATGGAGATGAAGAACATGACCCACGAGGAGATGCAGCGGGAGTTCACCCAGCGCGTGGACGTCATCAAGTATCTGGTCGAGAAGGACATCACGGATTACAGGGAGATAAACAACCTTATCGTGCTTTACTACAAGGATGCCACGGCGACTGTCACCAAAATAAGGGAGGAAATGGGCTGGACAGTCCAGGTCCAGATGGAGGGCGGCGAAGTTGGCGCATGAGACCGTCGATGCCTTCAGAAGCCTGGAGGCGAAGGACCAGCACCTCAAGACGAAGCGCCTTCGCTCGGACGAGGAAAGGGAGGCCGGGCCGCACGTGGTCCTGCTTCCGAAGGGCGCGGTGCCGGAGTACATCAAGCTCACTCCGTACCAGGAGTTCTGCTGGCGCACCATGGGCAACTACGTCAAGCGTCGTGGCATGAGGGACGAGTTGATGGAGGAGAACCTCGTGAAGGCGCATATGAAGATACGCCCCGAGGAGTACTTCGCGCTCATCTACATGACGACCATTATAGCGGCCATAGGAGGCGTCGTGGCTGGCACTGTCATGGCAATATTATTCTTCGTGGTTTTCACCACCACCGCCATGGTGCTGGGTATTATGTTGACCGTGCTGCCCCCAATCTTGATTCCCATTCTGGTATTCAACGTCCTCAAGGGCTCGCCGAAGAGCAAGGCGAAGGGCCGCGCGCGGAATATTGATAAAAGGATGGCCAGCGCGATGAGCTTCATTTCCGCGATGGCATCGGCGAACGTTCCCATCGACGTGATATTCAAGGAGCTTGGAAGGCAGCCAGTCTACGGCGAAATCAAGTCCGAGGCCGAGTGGATTACCCGTGACACGGAGCTGCTGGGTGTTGACATCATCACCGCCGTCAAGAGCGGCTCCCTGCGGTCGCCCTCGACGAAGTTCCAGGACTTCCTCCAGGGCGTCGTCACAACCACGACATCCGGGGGCCAGCTGAAACCGTACTTCATGACGAAGGTGGACCAGTTCGAGAAGGAAGACAAGCTTTTGATGAAGCAGACTATGGAAACGCTCTCGATGCTCGCAGAAAGCTACGTGACGGTCGTGGTCGCGTTCCCGCTTTTCCTTGTCGTCATCCTCGCGATTATGGCAATCATAGGCGGCACGGCGGCGTCGACTGTAATGATACTATGGCTGGTAGTGGGACTGATGATTCCGATGGCTATGTTCGGCTTCATATTCGTGATTTGGAACATCAGCCAGGACTGATAGCATGGCCAAACAACAGCAGCAGATGACCAATGAGGAGATGAAGAGGGTCGTGATGTCGACCAAGCGCGACCTCACCAGGGTAATCCTTGGCGTCAGCATAGCCGTGGCTATGATATTCGTCATCCTCGGCGTCCTTAACCTGACCAACCCCCAAGAGTTCGATCACTCGATGAAGGCTTTGAAGCTCAAGGACACCAACCTGGACGGCAGGATAGACTATCTGGACATCAACGCGGGTTACGACAGCAACGGGGACGACGTTCCAGACCAGGGTGAGTACCCCATCAAGCGCTTGGCCAACTTCGTGGTTTTCGCGATGATGGTCATGATAGGGCCTTATGCATTCTACAAGTCGAAACAGGATGCCAACATAGTCGCCATCGAGCGCAGGCTTCCAGAGTTCCTCAGGGACGTGGCGGAGGCCGGGCGCTTCGGCATGACCCTCGCCGACGCCATCGTGGTCGCCGCCAACGGCCGCTACGGCAAGCTTACCATCGAAATCAAGAAGATGGCCGCGCAGATAGAGTGGGGCGTGCCCGCCTCCGAAGCTCTGAGGCTCTTCGCGGTGCGCATCAACACGCCGGGCGTAAACAGGCTCGTGGCTGTCATCATCAAGGCGAGCGATGCGGGCGGAAACGTCGCCGACGTTCTGACGATGGTGTCGCACGACGCTCGCGAGACGCAGCTGTCGAAGGACGAGCGGGCGATATCGATGAGCACGTACCTGGCGGTTGTTTACATCTCTTTCTTCGTTTTCCTCGTGACCATCATCATCTTGAACGCGACGTTCCTACCGAAGATACGCGAGGCGGGAACGATGGTCACCAGGGCATCGGCCGAGGCGGGGGTTTCCGGCGGAATGGCAACGCTGGACGTCACGGTCATACCCCAGATTGAGCTGGCGTTCTTCGTCTCATCGATGATTCACGCGGTCGGCGACGGCATTATGGCCGGCGTGCTGACGAACGGAAAGGTGGCTGCCGGACTGAAGCACTCGTTCATCCTTCTGCTCCTGGGATTCGTCGTCCTGCAGGTGACCTGAGGTGAGATGAATGGCGTCCGAGTCCGCGTTGGAGGAAAAGGGGAAGCCCGAAGCCCAGGCCGTGGTGGAAGACGACCAGGCCGTCGACGAGAGCGGTTTCATGCAGGCGGTGCATTCCGCTCGCGCCAAGCTCGCCAAAAGGATGATGGGCGAGGGCAAGGGCTACAAGATAATGAATGCGAAGGTGGACGACTCCTTCAAAGGCGAGGTCACAACCATACCCAAGCTAACTGACAAGCACATGAGCGAGATAGAGATTGTGCCGGCTATCAAGGGATTTTCGTACATCCGGATTAAGTACGACAACGTTTCCAACGAGTACATCTACGAGGCAATCGAACCGCAGCTCAGCAGCGAGGAGGAGAACCTGCTCTCCATTTTCAAGGAGATACTCGTGGAGGCGCTGGAGTTTCTGGCGGACACCAGGGTGGAGGCTAAGGAGAAGTACCTCAAGGGGGCCGTCTCCAGCATCCTGGCCGACCTCGGCATCACGCTCAACCCAGCCTCGAAGGAGCGCATCACCTACTACATCATGAGGGATTTCATCCGCTACGCGGCGCTCGACGTGGCAATGATAGACCCCGAGGTGGAGGACGTATCCTGCGACGGAGTGAACGTTCCGATATATATCTATCACAGGAAATACGGCTCTATCCAGTCGAACATCCGGTTCAAGACGGCCCCGGAGCTGGACAGCTTCGTCGTCTGGCTGGCCCAAAAGTGTGGCAAGCACATCTCCGTCGCCGAGCCTATGCTCGACGCGACTATTCCAGACGGCTCGAGGCTGCAGGCCACGCTGGGGATGCACGTCACCAAGCGCGGCTCCTCATTCACAATCCGCAGGTTCAAGGAGAACCCTTTCACCCCGCTGGACCTCATCCGGTTCAAGACCATGTCGCTAGACATGATGGCTTACCTCTGGCTCTGCATCGAGAACGGGAAATCGATGCTCGTATGCGGAGGCACTGCGAGCGGTAAAACGACCACGCTCAACGCGATTCTTCTGTTCATCCCGCCTCAGATGAAGATTGTCAGCATCGAGGACACGCGCGAGCTGAACCTCCCGCACGAGAACTGGGTCCCGACCCTGACCAGGGCAGGTTTCGGCGGGAAGAACCCGGTGACGGGAAAGGCTGCTGGCGAGATAGACATGTTCGACCTGCTCACGGCCGCGCTGAGGCAGCGCCCCCAGTACCTGATGGTCGGCGAGGTCCGTGGTTCGGAGGCGTACGTCGTGTTCCAGGCCATGGCTACGGGCAAGACCGCATACACCACGTTCCACGCCGAAGACGTCCAGTCGATGGTCCACAGGATGGAGAACCCGCCGATATCGCTGCCGAGGGCGCTAATCGGGGCTCTGAACCTGGTGATGATGCAGGCACAGGTGAAGGTTGGCACGAAGATGACGAGGCGCGTCAAGTCCCTCACGGAGGTCGTGGGCATGGACCCCGAGACGAACGAGCTCATTACGAACTCGGTCTACACGTGGAACCCGGCGGACGACACGTTCAACTACTCCGGTCACAGCTACATTTACGAGGACATCACGATGAGGAAGAACTGGTCCCCGAGGGAGATGCAGCGCGAGGTCAAGCGCCGGATAGACGTTCTATCGTGGATGAGCAAAGCCAATATGAACAACTACCGCCAGGTCGCGAGGATTGTCTCCGGGTACTACAAGGACAAGGACCGGGTCATCGAGGAGCTCAACAAGTACGCCGCAGACGAAGAGGCTAAGAAGGCTGCGGCCCCGAAAGCGTAGCGCTAGCCATTGTAACAAATTGAAAATAAAAAGGTTTTGCAGGTTATTATTCAGCTCTGCTGCTGGCCGCCTTCCTTCTTCTCTTCCTCGCCCGGCTTCTTCACGACCACGCGCTGCATCGGCATCGGCGTCCTGACTATCTTCTTGACGACCGGCCTAGGCTCGCCTGGCTGACCTCCGGCCTGCTGCTGCGCGGGTGGCTGCTGAACGGGCGGCTGCGGGGCTGCGACGGGTTGCGGCGAAGGGGCTCTCTGCTGGGGCTGCGGCGGCGTTCCGGACTTCCTCTCGAAGTCGTTTCCGCAGACCGGGCATATGGGCTCCTTCACGTCCACCTGCATGTTGCAGTTCGGGCACTTCTTCGTCTCCTTCGGAGCCGTTGCAGGAGCGGGCACGGCCGTCGGTTTGGCCGCGGCTACCGGGGTTGGCGTAGGCATCTTGCCCTTGGGGGCCTCGGCCTTCAGCCCGGTCCCGCACTTGTGGCAGACCCTGCCAGAGATGTTGTTGGGGGTTCCGCACTGCGGGCACGGCTTGGAGCCCATCTTGCGCATCTCCTCCTCCTCCCTGAGCCACTCGTCGAAGGTTATGAAGGTCGGCTGCGCCTTCCACCAGTTCTGGAACTGCTCGTCGGTCATCTTGGGGCCCAGCGTCTTCTTGGCCTGGACCTTTATCTGGCCGAGCATCTCGTCGTACTGGGCACGCATCTTCACCTCGTAGCCCTCGCCCTCCTCGTCTCCGGTGGTGAACTCGGCGCCGCACTCCGGGCACTTCTTCGCATCGATTGGTATCCAGGCGGAGCAGACGCTGCATTTGGCGGTCTCGCTTTCGAACTCGATTCCGCACTTGGGGCACTTGTGCGCCCCGTCGGGTATGAACGCTCCGCAGCTGCCGCACTCGACGAGCTTGCCTATGCCGACGAAGTATGTGTATGCCGTGAATCCGCCCACGACCGCCACCACGATGATGATTATGATGACGATGTAAATCCAGAGCGGAGTCGGAGTCGGCGCTGTCTCGAACTGCAATGCAACGATGACGTCTTCCGTGTTGGTGGAGTTGAGGGTGATGGTGTACTGCCCCTCGGCATCCGCGGGAACGGCGAGTCCTCCGTTGAACACACCGTCCGACCCGGAAGTCAGCGTCGTCTGCCTGATGATTGCCGTGCTTCCCTCGGCTCTCAGGATGACCGTTATCACGACCCCGCTTGCTGGTGTGCTCAGTGCGAGGTTGATTACCTCTCCAGCCACGTTGAGGTTGATTCCGGGTTCCAGAATGACCCCCTGGGAAGGAGACGTAACATGGATTTGGAAGTCCGGCATCCTCACCGTGAAGTTCTTTGAGGCGTTGTTGTCCGTCTCATTGAATTCGTTGACCAGGCCGTATGCCGTGTTCACGTCCCACCCCCCGTCGAGGATTGCTATGAGGTTGTGGTCTCCGGCTGTGTTGACGCCGCTGCATTGTATGGTGACGGTCGAGCTGGCATTCGCGGGCAAAAGATTGATTTTCGCAGAGCCGAGCCTCGAGGCGTTGACAATCGACATTATGTTGCGCGTGACGATTGTGAAGTTGTAGACAGTAACATTTGCAAGGTACTCCTCGATATCGGCCATGAACGAGTCCCCGTCGAACAGGTCGACGGTGACGTTGTCGGCATCCCACAGCCCATTGCTATAGTTCACTATGGGTTTGGCCGTGTTGTGGACGGTGACGTTGACCTGGAACCCTTTCATGGTTATGATTTCTTCCGTGAGCACGACGATGTCCGTTTCGTTCAATGTGAGGTCTGGCCTCGTGTCAACGACAGTGAAGTTCTCCGTGAGCTGGTTGCTCAGACCTGGAACCCCCTCGTAGATGTCCGTCGATGCGACCGCCGTTATCTGGTGGACCCTCTCCCGGTCGTTCGTCCTCGCCATCCAAAGCACGTCGGCGTCCCCCGCGATTCCGCTGGGCAGATACGCGATGGTGTCGGCCGGCCCGATGAGGTTGGCAACAAGTATGGGGCCGTCGTAGAACCTGACGATCACGGAGCTGGCTGGCGCCCCGCCGAGGTTGTGGACCCTGGCGGTGACCTTGACAGCCGTGTTGTTTTCCACGGGCGAGGTCTTGTCAAAGATGAGGTCGCTGATGTATATATCCGAGTACTCGAGCACGTCCAGGACGCCGGTCACGTTGTTGTTCAGGGTCGAGGTTTCATTGACCTTTCCCCACTGGTCGATGACGACCGAGATGTTGAACCTGCCAGCGCGGCGCGGGGTCCAGTCGACGCTAACAGTCTCCATGTTGCCGTTGCCCAGGATGGTGACGTTCACGACTCCCAGCCTTGTCTGCTGGGATGGCGTGCCGTTGTAGAACGTGACGTTGAACCCAATGGCAGGTATGTCGCCGATGTTGTGCACGTTGGCGTTGATTGTGAGCTCGTGCCCTATGACGTACGGGGCGGGGGAGTAGTAGAGGTCGTATGTGTACGGGAATGCAAGGTCAGCGAGGCCGATGACCGTCATGTTCAGCCAGCCCCAGTTGTCATTCTCGTTGAATTCGGTGATGTAATCGAACGGGTCGACCATGACGCTGATGGTGTGGTTGCCAAGCTTGTCGAAGGACCAGGGCATCGCTATATTCTGGACGCTTCCAGCCGCGATATCAACCGGGCTGGAATAACCGATGGTTTGTCCAGTCGTCTCGTCCCTGAACCGCACGATGACGTCGTAGGCCGTCGTTATGCCGTTTGCGTTCGACACGCTGGTCCAGATGGTGACCTGCTCTCCGCGTCCAGGCAATGTGGGAATCATCCACACAGGCGGGTCCAGGTCGGGCAAGATTCCCGTCATCCGTATCTGAAACTCCGGGTAGTTGGATGCAGTGACGAGCGACGGGTAGGGGGTCAGGGCCAGGGTGCCGTTCTCCCATGCCGGGTAGGTCAAGTACGTCGCCCTTATGATGTAGTTGCCTACGAAGAAGCTCGTTGGATACACGGTAGGAGTTAGGATGTCGCTAAGAGCCGCGAACGACACCTTTCCGTTCGTGCCAGTCGTTCCAGCCCTGTGGATAATCGGGGCCCAGACCGGGTCGTTGAATGCGTAGCTCAGATCTATCGCGACGTTGGGCACGGAGTGCGGGTATAAATCTTGCCCGTCCAGGGCGTCGATTGTGAGCCAGCGGTAGATGTATGCGGTCGCCGTGTCGTATGTCCGTATTGTCGATGCCGAGACCGCGGTGAGGTCGTAGCGCGAGCTGCCCCTGATGTTGAGCGTGCCTGTGAACGTCGTGTTCCCGGCAATCATCCTCACGTTGGAGCCGGTGCTGCTGTCGAAGAGGCCCATCACGCTTGTCCCATTCAAGTTGACTATGACGTTGGCGCCTGAGGCGTAGATGTTGATGTTGGGGCCGAAATAGCTTCCTGAGGATGCGCTTAGCCGGGCGTTGTCCTCGAGATAGAACGGGGTCGATGGGTTGGCCGAGACGATGGAGCCGCCGTTAAGAGTAATGCTTCCCGACTCCCTCACCTTGATGCTGAATGGCGTTCCAGTAGTCTGGAGGATTGCCAGACTGCCGTTGATGATGAGATTTCCATTCTGCTCCACGAGGACGAAGCCTCTCCTTCCCACTGCCCCGTTGATATAGTACGGGCTGTTCGCATTGTTGACTATCAGGTCCTGCGAAACGTTGTAGATGGCTATGTCGATGTAAGCCTGGTTATCCGTTTGCAAACCAATTGGCGCGTTGACTGTGACGTATATCCTGTGGAAACCGAGGACGTTCGGGACCCAGGGGTTTATCGAGACGACCTGGTTGCCGTTCGCCGGCACGTCAGTGACGGTTCTGGTTCCAATGACGTTCGACGTGCTGTCGAGCGCGAAGACGACGTCGCACGTTCCGGTGGCTACGACGCCTCCGAGGTTCCTGACCGTGGCCGTTATGCTTGTGGACACGCCCTGGACCGGCGTGGGGTCGCCGACTACGATGTCCGCAGCGGCTATCGCCAGGTTCGGCTTGGGCTGCACGATGTATTGCTGGCTGGCCAGGTTGCCTACGTATTCGTCCACCAGCTCGGGTACGTCGTAGTTGGGGTCCACCCAGACGTAAAGTCTGTACGTGCCGTCCAGCGGCGGGGCGTATTGTATCTCGGAGTTTGTCCAATCGGGAAGCCAGATGCCGTCGCCGACATCGATGTTGTCTGTGCCGATGAGATGCGTGGACGCGTTCACGTCCAGTATTTCGTCGCCGTTCCAGTCCGGGCCGCCCCAGCTGAGATTGCCCCAGTAGAAGTGGACCGGGACGCCGGTGGCGTTCGCCGTTCCCACGTTGTGGATTATGGCGGTGACGGTGAGCGTCGTTCCGAAGGAGACTGTGTTACTTGGCGGCGTGATTGATATGTCGCTGGTGTCGACAAGCAGGTCGGGCATGAACGGCCTGACGTAGATGGACTGGCCCGGAGAGTTGGTGTTGTTCAATTCCTCCGTGCTGTTTACAGGTCCCTCGTAGACGTTTTTACCATTGTCCACCGTGACTTTGATGTAGTGGGTTCCGCTCGGTTTGGCGGTCCACGGGATGCTCTGGTTTATGAAGCTACCGGCTCCAAGCGAGGCATAATTTTGTGTGAAAATCGTAGTCGTTGTAGGGCCGCTGATGTCCTCCACGAGCACATCGAAGTTCAGAGCGGTGCTGCTTCCGACGTTCTCGATGATGGCAAATATCGTGATGCCTTCATCCTGGTCCGGAGCCGGGTTCGAGAACCACACCGGTCCGGGAATGAGGTCCGGCAACGGGACCGCCAGGCCATCGATGACTAGGAGCGGTACCGACGAATCGTCAACGAGAGCATCGGAGTTCTTCTCCGCGCGGATGTCCGGGAATGGCGCGAAGCTCCTTTTTATACTCTTAGAGAAGCCACCGGAAGTCGCGGTAAACTTGTAATTGCCAATGAACTGGCTATTCGGCATGGTGGTTGTATTAATAATGTCGGTTATTACGGGCAGGCTCAATTGTCCGCTGCGGTCCGTCTGGGTGTAATTCAGTCCCGTCACCTCGAGAGCGGAAATTCTGTCCATATAGGCGATGATGCGCTTGTCCGAACTCGACCCATCGGTGAAGTTGTTGGCGGCTTTGATGTAGTTGATGGCCGTTAGATTCAGGTAATCTCCCTTGGCCGTCACGGTGGCATCGTTGACCGGGTTGCCGTTCATGTCCAGAACCGGGGTGCTGATCCAGCGGTAGTAGAATACCTGGCTCGTCGCATCGAAGAGGTTGAATGGGCTCTGAGGCGGGAGCGGCAGATTGGTAATCGGGTCAATCGGCAGCTCGAGACGGTCGTCAACGCCAAGGCCATCATCGTTTTGCGAAACGGTAACATTGTACATGTAAACGTTGCTGGTCCCGTTCAGGCGCAATTTATTGTCTTTGCCGACGATGTAGTCCGGGTTCAGATAATCGACATCTATGAACGAGTTCATAATCGATAGTTCCGAGTTATCGACTGAGATGTAGCCTGAAGGGGCGGGGTCGATTTGAGTAATATTTAGTATCAATTTATCAAAAGAAATAGCTGCGGGTACACCGTCATCGTCACAATTTTTATAGTAAACATCCAAGCTTGAGGCAATATTAATTGTGTTTACTCCTAATGAAAACACATCAATAATTTCTGGTGTGAGTGAACCATCGTCTTCCGAGGGCTGAAACAAGCTAATATTATTCATACCTTCGTCGATGCTAATGTTAACCCACTCATCCCAAACACTTGGCATATTGGTGTAATTATAATTAGTTGAATCATATACAATTTCTATATCAATTCCAATAATCGGCCAGCCAGGTAGCGTTGAGGTATCAAATCCATCAATTCCTAATTTTGCAGGGGGATTTGTTAAAGTATAGTATGCTCCATCGGTTATATTTAAATCATATGTATTTGGTTCACCAGAAGTGTCAACAGCATCTTTTGAGTTGGGAAACACTTGCGTCGTAATAGTTTTCGGAGGGCATATACCCTTCGTCTGCTCATACAAATTGTCTATTCTGCTGTCCGCTATTGTCACGTCGGCGCAATCGAAGAACCTGATGACAGGGCAGTCGTCTTCCATGTCCTTCAAGCCGTCAAGTATGCCGTCGGCCAGGTCTTCTGCATTGAGATTGGTGTAGTATTTTGCCAGTGCGTCCTTGTAGTCCTCATCGCCTACGATGGGGCTCCACTTGAAATCGTCCAACCATCCCGGAGCCTCGTAGTCGGCATCGTTTTCCGACGGATCTTGGTTTGTTATCCACGAGTCGTTGATGTACGTTATCGTATTTCTTATCTGGAGGTCGCCCGGGAAGGCGATTACGGAGTTGTCCGTGAGCGTCATCGTTGAGTCGTTGACATACATGCCGAATTTAACGTATGGGTGAAGCATTCTGGCATCGGTCACGATTGTTGCGTTGCTCATCAGAAGGGTGCTGCTGGTGTCTACCGTGAGTTTGAAATGGTGATCATCCGATGTGCCTTCGATGCCGTCCAATCCGTTGTCCTGAGTGAAGTCAAGGGTGGCGTTGGTAATTCTCAATTGGCCACCGTTCCTGACGATGATGCTGCGATCTGCATAGTAGATGCCATAGTTTTCAGTAATCGGGGACCACATGTATTCGGTGATGTTGAAATAATCGTTGTTAGGGTCCGCATCCCCCGCATCGATTATCATCTCGTCCCAAATTCCCTGAATTTCAGGTTGTTCTTCCTTGGACCCCACCGCCATCCCCAGCAGTCCGGGGACTACCAGACAGAGCACGATCCCAAGGCATATCACACGCTTCTGGGCCACGTGGCCCGAGAGAGTCGTCATTTCTTCACCCCTCTGTATATCCTTTCAAAGTTCCCGCGCAACATCATACCATACAATTTAGTCGCTTGTATAGTAGTAAAAGTATCCGTATATATATAGCTATCCATGAAGCTCGCCTCCGCCATCCGAAACTGCCTTGAGAGCCAGTGACTCCGCCCTCTCCGCGGCTCTTTCCGCCCATTCGACCCTCCCCGAGCCAAGGTACTCCCTGGCCGATTCAAGCTCCCTGCGCGCCCCGGAAACGTCGTAGCCCCCGATTTCCAAATCCGCCACGAGGCTCTCCGCGTGATTAAGCCTGCCCGCCGCGCGCCCCCGTTTCCTGCGGGCGGCCGACACTGCATAAAACGCCGCGGCGATGGCAACGGTGGCGAGGGCAACCCCTAAAAGGGCAGCGACCGGCAGCTCGAAACGCTTTGCGACCTCCGGCTCCACTGAGATTTGCAGCCTCGCCGAATTGTTCGACACAGAGAAATCGACGACGGTGCAGTTGACCGGGACTATCGTGGCCAGGATGGTCGCGTTGCCGGCCGAGATGGGTGTCCAATTCAGCGCGAAGGCGGCGTTCCTGCCGTTTGAGAGAAACACGGTCCGGTTGGTGAGCAAGCCATCGGGGGAATAGAGCTTCACCTCTGCCAGGCAGGGCTCCATCCCGGCGTTACCAGCAGTCAATTCCAATCCAACAGGTTCGCCGACCCGGTTCTCACCGCTCGTGTTGAAGACCCCGACGTACAGGTCGAGGAAAGCGCTCACGACCACGCTCAGATACGAGCCCGCGCTCGGCGCCCTGGACTGAAAACCGGAGGGGTCGACGGATTCGAAGTAGTAGCTTATAGTCGTTCCGTCCGGCTGTCCCGGAATCTCGGCGGAGTACCCGCCGTTCCCCGACGGCGCCATGGCGGAAACGTTCCACCTTCCAGCCTGGGTATAGTGCAGGGTCACGTTGGCGCCCGCCGGGCCCGAGAACCACGCCTCGAACGGGTATGGACCAGTCGTGTTCTGGGCGGCGGGCGCGGCTCCGGCGGTCACCAGCGCGCGCGGCGTCGGGTTATCGAGTTCCGAGAGGTACTGGCGCCAGGACGCCGCCGAATCGAATTCCAAATAACCTAGGTCGAAGCCACCTAAAAGCGGATGGTAGACGTACAGGCCTTTGACGCCGCTCGCCGAGAAACCCGAGAAGATGGCGACGGTCGAAAGCTCGAGGGACTGGAGCAAATTCTCCGACCTTTCCCTTATCAACGGTACTAGCGTGCCCTCCAAAATCAGCCTTTCGCACAGCGATGCCACGTCTACAAGGTTCGGCTTGGAAGACCAAAGCCCTCCCGTCGCGTTTCTCGCGGCGAGGATGGCAGAGAGGTTGTAATACGCATAACCGGACAGCGCATCCGACAGGGAGCGCCAGGAGTCGAGAGCGTCGCCGAGCAAAGGCAGGGAGAACGCCCCCATCGAGCCGTACCCGACCCAGGAATATTTGCCGGCGTAGGCTTCCACCAGCGATTTGCCGAGGGCGTCCGGCCCGGCGTTGGTGTTCGCGCCCAAACGTCCGAGTACGGCCGTGTAGTCCCAGCCCGTGTCCGGCTCCTCCAGCTCCGAAGCGACGAACGCCCTCGCGCTGCCCGACAGCTCCGCGGCCATCTCCAGGCTCGCCCCCCAGCACAGGTCCAGGCCGACGAGGTCGATGGGAGCGGCGCCCCGCAGGACCTCGCAGGCGTCCGCCGTTCCGAGCCACATCCCGGCATCGAGGCAGAGCCCGCCCAGCACGTCGTTCCCGTGGTCCCAAAGAACGACGGCGAAGCGCTGCGACGGGTAAGCGGCCCGCGTCCAGTCCATGAACCGCTCCAGCGTGGACGGTTCGCTCATCGCTACCTCGCGGGAAGGGGCGCCGATGACCTCCCCTCCGTCGTCGAGGGCCGGGGACATGACGTTTGCGCTGTCCATGTCATGGGCGATGCGGTACAGCTTCGAGTCACCGTTTCCAGGGCCGTCGTAAAGCACGACGACGTTGGCATCGACGACCGCCGGCGCCGCCTCCATCTCGTTCAGGTCCAGGAGAGCCTGGTCCGCCAGGTTGTTGTCGGCGGCCATGTAAACCGCCACAGTCCAGTCGGGCAGCGAAGAATCATCCGCGCGCCCGGCCATCTCGCAGGCGTAGAGCGCCGCCTCGACGTTCCCAGGTGTCATGCCATCAATCTCCGGTTGGTCTGGGAAGAATCCCGTCCCGATTTCCACGGTGACGGGGGCGGCGGACATGTTGGCATAGAGCCAGTCGTCGCTGTCGCCGAAGGTCTGGTAGGTTGTGTGCCCTTCCACGGCCGTGTAGCCGTTCCGCTCCGCGACTTCGGACGCAAGGGCTTCCAGGGTGGCGTTGGAGCCCGTGTCCTGGCCGTTGTTCCACGGATAGTAGACAAGCTCGCCGTACGAGTGGAACGATACCGACGTTGAGAACTTCTCCCTCTCCGCCAGCATCCTGATGGCATTTGTCTCGACCTCGGAGAATGGCCCCGGCCCGCAGTACTCCTGCGACGCCGGGTCGTGGACTGAATTACCCTCGCCCCAGAGATGGCCGTAGTTCCTGTTGAGGTCCACGCCCACGCCGTCCGTGATGCCGTCTCCGTTGGAGTCCACGGGCCTGCGGTTCTTGCGCCATTCCGTGTCCCCGGTGCCGAGCACGTGCTCGATGCCGTCCGGGTTGACCATCGGCACGAGCCAGATTTCGCGGTTGTCCAGCAGCCAGCGTATTGTGCCGTTCGATCCGTATCCGTCGGCGAGGGTGCGGGCAACGGCGAGGGCGACCGCGACGGACGCTGGCTCACGCGCATGATGCCCGCCCATGACGAGCGCCGCCGGACCGGCTCCAGCGCAGAGCCGAAGCCCCAGCACGCCGCGCCCCTCGAACGTTGTGCCGAGGGTTTCCAAGGTGGCGAAACCGGGATGCTGCGCGGCGATGCCCTGCAGGGCAGATTTCACGTCGTCGTAGCCTGCATATCCGTCCAGCGCGCGGTTCTCCGGCGTTGTGGCAGCCAGAGGCGCCGCTGCGACGAACAGCATCGCGATGGCCACGCCCAGCGCCGCAGTCCTCATCGGCCCTCAGTTGAACTTGGTCAGCCCGGTCAGGGTCACGTCGTCTATGTAGACCCCCCACGGGGCGCCGTTCGATGCGTAGTGCGCGTATGAGGCGTCGTTATTTGTGACGATTCTGAAACGGAGCTGTATCTGCTTCCCGCGCCAGGAGTTCAGGTCGACGTTGAGCCTCGTCAGCGTGTCCGCAGAGACCCAACCGTTGGCCCCGTTCAGTCCCGTGTAAGTCTTCCCGTCCAGCTTTCCGTCGTCGATGTCGGCGCCCGTATTGGACAGGCTCCACGCGCACCTCACGCCGAGGTTGAGGGTATGCCAGCTCGCCCCCTTGTCGGGCGTGACCTCGACGCGGAGGCAGTCCGGCGGCACGCCCTCGGCGGTGTTGATGTTGAACTTGAAGTAAGCGCTGAGGGTGACCTGGACCGCGCTCGTGAGGTCGATGGGGGTGGTGATTAGGGCGTTGTCGATGCCCGGCTTGAGGCCGTTCGCGGCTACGTCATGGCTCCACCATGCGTGGGTCGGCGCGCCGTAGCGGTCAGTAGTGTAATTCATGTCCCAGACGTCTTTGTGCGCCGCCAGCAGGGTCGCGTTGCCCCTGCCCACCCTGAGCTGCACGTCGTCGAGGTACCAGCCCACGCCCGTTCCCCCTCCGAACTGGATGTACTTGAAAGCGACCCTGACGCTGGAACGGTATTGGACCGGGATGTATGGCATTATATCTAGCTCCACACGGTCCCAGGCGTAGGTCCCGGCGCCGCTGACGCCGTTGAAGCACCACTTGATTTGGTTGCCGAACCCGTCGTATTCGTTCTCGAGGAAATACAACCCGCCGGTGTAGATGCCGTTCGGGATGATGTACAGGAACTTCCAGGGCCCCACGATGGGCGGGTCCCGGACCTCGACGCCTATGACCCCGCCGTTGCCGCCGGGGAGCATGTTGTACTTGTGCGAGAACGACAGCTTCGCAGTCTGGTACCCGCTCAGGTCGACGGCGGGCGAGACGGCCTGCTTGTCAACGTTGGCCGCGTTGGGCGATGGCTGCGCCGGGGCAGAGCGGGTCTGGTTGAAGCCGCCCGAGTTGATGATGCCGCTGATGTTGATGAAGATGTCCTCGAGGTTGGTGCCGTCCTCTGAATAGTAATAATCGCCGTCTGATGTGTCGGCAATCCTCCACAGGTTGTATTCGACAGTCCCGGATTCAGTCCCAATTATATGCGTGTATGGGTTCGTGGCGTATTCCGCCGGCGTGCTCGCGACGCCGTTGCTGGCCGGTCCAGCCGGATAGTGCTCGATACCGACGCCGATTGTGAACATGGGCACATCAGAGTACAGCAGCCCCTTCCTGTCGTTGAACCAGGCGCCTCCGTGAGTTCCTGCCCGAATCCACTCACCCCACTCGCCTATGACCTGGTCCTGGTAGTACCAGTATTTCCCCCAGTGGTTCGGATAGTCGCCCTCGACGCCGATGGAGGTTCCCCACGGAGCCCACTCATCACTCCCGCATTCCAGCTTGTTGTACCCATACGAAGACGAATCAGCAGACTGCAGGTCGAAACCGTCCGTGAGGGCAACGACGGCCGCGAAATGCTCCGGGTATGTAGGGATGGCCGCCTGCACGGCCTCCCAGCCCAGCCCTATCGCGTCCCAGATGGCGGTGTTCGTGTTACCCTGGTCTAGGTCGCTGTAAATCATATTGGTTACATTCTCCCGGCCAGTACCCGCGAGGAGCGTCATGCCGATGAGCGGCCTCTCGTTCGCACCCTGGAAATGGTAGACTCCAACGACCGAATTGTCGCTGAACGCATTGACCATCGAGGCGGCCGCATCTTGGGTCACCTCGAGTAGGGTCCTTCCTGAACCGTCCGTGCATATCCTGTCGGTCATCGAAGGGGAGTTGTCCAACACTATCGCCACGAGGACGTCGGCTGTCCCGAACACACCCTGCGGCTCCTCCATGTAGTACGATTCGTTGTAGCTGTGGTACTGCGCCGAGGTGTTCGTCACTCCGCTGGTGAACCGAACCGTGCTGCTCGGGTAGGTGCCGTAGTCCCAGTCCTTTTTGACGTCCGTTTTGACGTTCGTGTACGATGCGCCCAGGAAGTTCAGCGGCCCCTCGCTGTTGATGTTGAGGAGCGTCGCCTCGTGCTCCCACTTGCCCGTCCCGCTCTCCATGTCGTCGAAGAAGAAGTAAACCTTGGTCTCGTAGGAGGCGTTGTTGTTGAACCACTCGAAGACCTCCCCCGTCTCGTTTAGAGGGTCCACCAGCACGCGTATCGTGCGGCTCCCGGTGGCCAGGGGGCGCCAGATTATCTCCGCCGTCGTCTCGTTGTCCGGGCTGATGCCTATCGAGTCCGAGCCTATGGTGGTGTTCTCGTCCATGAATCTTACCAGAGCGCTCGCCTCCGCGTATCCCGCGAGGTTGCGCACGGTCGCCTGGAGCACGTACGAGTTGCCTATCTGCGGGTGGAGGTCCGAGACCTTCACGTCGATGCAGGAGACCTTCAGCTCGCTCCGCGTCTCAGGGCGACCGAACCAGTCGAGGACGAGGAAGGCAATCTCCTTCCGGGCCTCGCCGGCCGTCGGCAGCTGCCATCCGCCGTCCGCCAGGTCCAGGAGCGAGAACGAGTTCAAAACGGTGGAAAAGTCCGATGTCCTGACCCGGACGCCGAGGAACCTGCCGGGCGTCGCGCTGAGGATGTAGCCGGTCGCGCCCGCCGCCGGCGTGATTGCGTCGCAAGTCCCCGCGCCGGCCCCGTAGTGGATGCCGTGGCCGAGTTCGTCGTCGGTGATTCCCGAGATGTCGTCCGGCAGTGCCTGGGGCACCGCCGCGCCGACTCCGAAGTGGGAGCTCATGAAAACCGAATCGGACTGCTGCGTGGAGTTCTTGCCCTGGAGCCAGACCCTTCCGCTTTTGTTGAAGTAGTCTGCCAGCTTGACCTGGTCCTGAGGCGCTATGCTGTTGGCCGCGTCGCCGGAGACCCAGATGACTACGTTATAGTCTCCCAGGTTCCTCGTGTCCGGCAGATAGCTGCCCACGCTCACGTTTTCCTGCTCGTACTTGCAGGCGAAGCCGTCGAGCGCTTTGGTCAGGTTTCCGGTCTCGTCTCGGAGAACCCCGCCGTTGTTGGGGCTCTCGTCGTCGTCGACGACCAGCAGCCGGAACAGCACGTTTATCGTCGTCGCAGTCACCAGCCCGCCGGCCTGATTGTTGTTCTCGTTGGATTCAGTCTTCGCCCCGTCGGGGTCGACCCTGACGACGAGCGTGTGCACGCCGGGGCTGGAGGCGTTCCAGGTCCAGCTTTTCACGACCTTTCCGCCGTGGCCGGGAACGAATATCGAGGCGTTGTAGCTCCCGGCGAGCGGGGCGCCGTCGAGCGCGACGTCGGCAGAGACGTTGTCGTCTTTCGCGCCGTTGTTCCTTATCCAGGCGGTCACGGTCACCTGCTCCTTGTAATAGACCACTTCGGGCTCGATGGTCTGGCCCGTGACGGCGAAGTCTATGATGTTCTTCTCCGTGAGGTTGCCGAGCCACAGGATGACGGCGTACGCGGCGTCAGTTTGGACCGAGAGGTCAGCTATCCTGCTGAAGTCCCAGCCGAAAGTTATGATGCGGGAGTCGAGCGCGTCATTCTCGTACGAAACGGCGTCCGAGCCGCCCGTCCGGTTGAACATGCTGACCGCCCCGGCGCCAGGCCCCAGGATGGTGCTGGTTTTCTGGCTGTCGAGCCTGTACGTCGTGTTGATGGACGTGACTGGCGTGGACCAGTTCCTGGCGACCGGGTGCCCCGGGTTGCCGGCGAGGGGCGTGGTGAGGCTGGCGGACGTGCCAGCGTTCGAAAGGTGCAGGTACGTAGATGCGAAGGTGGATGCGGAGACGCTCGGGTCGTCCAGGAAACTCTGCCCTATCATCCAGAGGCTCCCGGTCGATGTGCGCCCCGTCGTATCGGCGAGGTATTTCCCCAGATTTGTCCTGTCCTCGGCCGTCAGGGTTCCCGCGTTTTCGTAGCCGCAGTTCCAGACAACGACGTCGTAGCTTATCAGCTGCGTCATCCCCGAGTTGAAGGCGGGGCCGTTCCCGCCCGGGACGACGAACATGTCGTATTCGAATCCGCCGCTGTCCAGCGCCTCGCGCAGGTACCTTGTGGAGTCACGGTCCCCGCCGTCGTTCTGGTCGTCGTCGACGAGCAGCACCGTAGGCAGGATTGTCAGCGTGTAGTTGAGGTAGTTGTCAGTCGTGCCGCCCTCCGGCTCGGCAACCGGCGATGTTACGACCGCCGAGATGAAGATGATATGGTTTCCGCCAGGGCCAGCATTCCTCCATGTGAACTTCTCGGTTATCTGGTCGGAGATGCCGAGGAACGGGGTGTCGCGCGCCCACCAGCTGCCGGACCTGTCCGCTACCGTGAGGTTAATTCTGGCGGCCCCTCCGCCGTAGTTGCTCACAGTCACCTCCAGCGTGAGGTCGTCGCCGTTCTGCGGGTCCTGGGGATTGACGAAGACCTTGTCCATGCTGAGGTGTATCTCAGGGCGGGCGCCTATCTCCCTGCCCAGAGTCAGCAGCACGACTCTCGTCGCGACGTGGCCTGCCATGTCGGTGGCCCTGACCGTCGCAGGATAGTAGCCGTCGTGGGTGACGTACGTCCCCATCATCCTCGAAACCTGGAAGACGCCCGCGGCGCCCTCGGTCAGGGGTATTGCGGTCTCCAGCGGCCCGAGGAGGTGGCTCAGGTCCACGGTCGGCGTTGCGGTGTTGAGGTCGCCGTTCGGGTCCGAGAGCCGGACGTAGAACGTGAACGGTTCGTCGTTCTGGATGGGGTCCCTGGCCAGCGTCGTCAGGTCCGAGTCCGCCCAGGCGTCCATGATGAGGGGCGCGTAGGACTCGTTCCCGCCCTGGAGCTTGCTGCCCCAGACGTAGGTGTTGCGCTCCATGTCTACAACGGAGGCGTCCATGGTGGAGGTCGGCCAGACCGACAGCGGGGGAAGGTGTATCTTCCAGACGTCCGACGGGTCCCAGGTGTCGTCCGCGGCGTTGTTGATGAACGTCACGCCGCTGTACGTGGCCACGTCGTACGAAGTTGAGGTCCCGTTGATTGTGATGATGACCTTGGCCTCCAGCGCGACCAGGCTCCGCCCGCCGATGTGCGTTATGAAGACCTCCGCCCCGTTTGACCACTCTGGCACGCCAGATGGCTGGACGCGCCCTATGAACGACACCTGCGTGTTTCTGGTGGGCGCGGGCATCCGTCCCACGAAAGCGATGATGCTGGAGAACAGCAGCACCGTGAGTCCGAGGATCAGGATGGTGCTGACAACCTCGGAGACGCCCCCCGAATCCCAGCCCCGTTTCCTCGTCAGCCTTTTCATTTGCTCACCCCAGTATCGTGTTGCCCCTAACTTGCACGTCGTCAACGTAGAAGCCGCCGAAGCCCACGGTGTTGCTCTTGTATGCGTAATAGCCCGCGACGCTGTTGGTGACCATCCTGAACCTCAGCATTATCGCGTTGCCGCCGAACGACGAGAGGTCGACGTTCAGGCGCGTTAGGGAGCTGGCGGAGACCCAATAGTTGCCGGAATCGATTCCGCTGTAGGACCTGTCCGGCGTGTCGTCCTTTCCGTCCGAGAGGTCGCCTTCGACCCCCGAGACGTTCCAGGCGGCGCGGACGCCCAGGTTGATGGCGGACCAGCTCAGGCCGTTGTCCTTGCTTATCTCGACCCTGAAGCCGTCCGGCGGCGCGCCGTCCGCGGTGTTGATGTTGAACTTGAAGTAGGCGCTGAGCGTCGCGCTCCTGGCATTGGTCAGGTCGATGGGCCCGCACATCAGCGAGTTGTCTATGCCCTTCTTCATGTAGCCAGTGGCGCTGTCGCCGTTCCACCAGGCGTAGGTGCCGCTGTGGGCGGTGTGGAGCATCGTGCCTCCGGGGCCGTACGCCCATCCGGACGTTACGAGCCTCCAGGCGTCGGCCGTGACGTTCTCCGCATTGCCGCGGGCGACCGCGACCTTGACGTCGTCTATGTACCATCCGTAGCCCGTCCCGCCGCCGTACTGGTAGTACTGGAACCTGACGCGGACGTTGCTTAGCGGGTTGTAACCGGCGATGCCCGTCTGGTTGACCCACGGCAGGAGGTCGACGCTGACCTTCTCCCAGGCAAACGTTCCGCGCCCGCTGACGCCGTTCCAGCCCCACTGCATGAACGTTCCCATGCTGTCGGACCTCAGAGCTCTGGCGGTCACGTTGGCCGCGTCCGCGCCGTTGAACAGCCTCAGGTTGCCGGTGTATGCGCTGCTCGGGACGACGTAGCGCCACTTCCAGGCGCCCACGGCGCTCTCCTTGTACCCGACCATCAGGACCCCGCCGTTCACGCCCGGCACCATGTTGTACTTGTGCCAGAAGCTGAGCGTTGCCGTTTCCAGGTTGGTCAGGTTCATTCCCTTCGTCACCGCGGACTTGTTGGAGTTCGGACCGGCGGGGGAGAGGCCTGGAATGGAGGAGCCGGTGCCCCCTCCTCCGGAGGATGCCGCCCCGGTGGTGAATGTCCACGAGTACGGTGTGCCGGTCAGGGGGAGCCCGTCAGCCGAGTCGGAGCCGGCCGTGACGGTGACAGTGTATGTGGTCGAGTAGGCGAAGGCCGTGTGGGCTATCGTCAGGGCGGTGTTTCCGCTCGTCCAGGCGTTGGCAAGCCCGCCGGGGTTCGGGTTGACGGTGTAGGCCACCGTCCCGGTGCTCATCGCCTTGCTGAAGACTATGCCGATCGAGGTGGTGATTCCGACACCCGTCGCGCCGTTGGACGGCGAGACGTAGACTATCGACGGGGCCGTCGGGCCCGAGGCGGTTGTGAAATGGAATGGGTTCGGGGCCGCGCTATAGCCGCCGATGGAGATGTCGTCTATCGCCCAGCCGTCGTCGTTGCCGCTTCCGTCGCTGGACATCCAGAACCTGATGATGATGGACTGGCCGTCGTAGGCCGAGAGGTCCACCGTGTCCTGCTGCCACACCCCCCAGTCCCCGGTCCAGCCCTGGCTCTGGCCGTGCTTGGTGTTGTAGTCTCCGTTGCCGTCGATGCTCGCGTCCCAGCCCTGGCTCGGCAGGTTCGGGGCGGCCAGGTTCCAGGTAGTTCCGCCGTCGTTTGAGACCATGACGCACCCGCCGTCGTAGTTGTTCTCGAACTCGAAGTAGTTCCAGAACGTCATCACGGTGCTGGAGGAGCCGGCAAGGTTGAAGGACTGCTCCAGCCAGTTGTTCGCGTCGTCGTCATAGTTGTTGTTCAGGTCCAATTCGAGGCAGTTGGAGCCGGAATGTGGAGCTATGCCTGGGTCGCTCGGGTCCCCCCGCTCCCACTCGTCCTGAGTCCCGCCATGGCTCCAGCCGTCCCATCCTGCCTCGAAATCGGTCGCGTGCAGGGTGATGCTGGTGCCGCCGGACAGTGGCACGCCCGCCTTGGAGCTGCCTCCGGTAATAGTGAACGTGTAGAGCATGGCGTAATCGAAGTTCGCGTGCGTGTAGGTTGCGACCGTGTCGCCGCTGCTCCACGATACCGCCCAGCCGCCCGGGCTGGGGGCGCAGGTGTAAGTTACGGTTGCGATGTTCATGGGGACGCTGAATGCGACGGATACTGCGGCGTTGATTGCTATTCCGGTGGCCCCGTTGGACGGGTACGTGTAGGTTATGTAGGTGCCGACCGAGGGTACGGCGGTGGCGAAGGCCCAGACCGGGCCGTTTGTCGTCGCCGAACCGTCGTTGGCAATCACGTACCAGTAGTAGAGGGTGGATGCCGCAAGGGCGGGAGATGTGGTCGTCGCCGCGATGTCGTTCGCGACTAGAACGGTCGGCGGGTTTGTCGTTCCCAGGTACACGTCGTAGGTCAGCGGGTCGCCGTCCGGGTCGCTGCAGGTCCAGGATAGGGCCGAGGTCGTCGCCACGTTCACGGTTCCGTCGGCCGGGCTCGGGTTGGACGGCGCGTTCGGCGGCAGGTTGGGGCGGGTCCAGCGGAAGCCCTCGATTCTGGTGTCGTACGGGGTTATCCCCCAGTATATCCTGTCGTTTCCAGCCCCGGCCGAATTGGCTATTAGATAGTACCTGACTGTCCACATATTGTTGTCTAGCTGGCTAGCCCCGAGTTGCTCGGTCGTGAACGTCGCCCTCAGGGTCGCTGGCGGGTTTGTGTTTCTGTCGGCGTATACCCTGACAACGATGGAATCTGTGGACGCAAGGCCAGTTGACGGAGGGGTCCATGTAGCCGAGTATATTCCTGCGCCATTGGCGGTCACGGAAGCTATCGCGGATACGGCGCCGGTTATCTGCGTTTCCGCCCCTCCCGACGAACGTTGGTACACGCGGATTCCAGCGTACACCGTACCGCCGTCGCCCATCGAACCAGGGCCCGCCTGAGTGCCAGACTGCGTAGTACCAAGCGAGTAGGCGGTCAAACCGTTCACATTCGCCTCCAAATTCACGCCTCTCATGTACCTAGTCTCTGTGACCGTCGCCAATGGAGCCGGCCCCGGGAAGGCCCGCGTCCCAGGCTGCGGACCGGAAACGCCCTGCGTCCCCGGCGGAGGGTTGCCCGAGCGGGTGATGTTCTGGCCGGAGAGCTGGGTGGATATCTGGGAGAATATAAACTGGAAGATGGTGCTCAAGTTGCTGCTCGCAGCTTCATAGAAGTACTGGCCGTGAATGCCTTTCTGGACGGATGTATTGGCTATCTTCCAGAGGTCGTATTCGGTTGTGAACGGCGCCCATGCCTCTGTCATTGTTGGCGAGTGCGGGTTGACTCCTAGCCCCACGGTGTAGACGATTGCGGGGGCGTAGATGAGGCCGGTTCTCGACTGTCCTGCCACGTTTGTGGTGACGTCGTACACGTCAGGGTTGTCGGGTTCTCCGTTGCCGCTGTCGGCGGTGTTTATATCCGACCAAGCGTACGCCCCTGCCCTGTACCGGTAAACATCGTGTCCGTTCGTTCCATCTACGTTGTCATAGCGAACCGTCGTGTCCCCCCATTTAAGACCGGCTGCGCGTCCCCACGAGGATGTCGACCACAAACTCCCGACCTCGGAGCCTGGGCAGTAGTACTCGCTCCCCTCTTCGTTATTGTCACCGCCCCACCCATCATCTGGACCGTAGTCGTCCCCGTCCGTCAGTGCAACGAGCACCTGTACATAATCTGAGCCAGCAGTTCCTGTGGCTCTTGGATTGTTCTTAACGTAGTTTAAGGAAAAACCTATAGTGTCCCAGATGGGGGTATAGGTGTTTGTGAAAAAAGCAGCGTTGTCGATTGTGGTGTTGAACGATGTTCTGTTGGCCTGCACCATCCAGGCGAAGGTTCTGGCTTGATTGTATGTGGGGTCGCCATCCGTAGTCTGGAAGTTATACAGGGTGCACCGATCCGTCGAGCCCAGCTTCGCTATAAAATCCTTAGCAGCGTTCCTTGCATTGGTGAAATCAGTACCACTCATACTTCCACTCGAGTCTATAACTATCGCAACATCCATCGGTACTCTTGTCGTAGTCGTTGTTGTCGTACTCCCCGCCGGCTCCTGCAGCCAGTACGACTTGTCGAAAGTGTGGTAGAAGCCCGCGTCCGTGCTGTTCGTCACGTTAGTGTAGGGCAGCCCAGTGAGCGGGTTGACGAGGGCGCGGTCCCAGTCCTTCTCGATGTTCATCGAGACCACGGTCCCGGAGATGTAGTCCAGCGGCTGCTCGCCGTTGATGAGCGTGACGGTGCTGTCGTGGTTCCATTTCGACTCGCCGTTCTCCATGTCGTCGTAGAAGAAGTAGACGTAGGTCGGGTAGGAGATGAGATTGTTGAACCACTCGATTATCTCCCCGGTCTCGTTTATCGGGTCCACCAACACATACAGGGTGCGCTGCCCCGCGAAGAGCGGCGTCCAGATGACCTCCGCGGTCGTGAAGCCGGCGGGCGACACGGTTATCGAGTCCGAGCCTATCTGGGTCGTCCCGTCCATGAAGCGCACCAGCGCGTTCCCGCTCGTTCCGCCGGTGTTCTGCACCTTCGCCTGGAGCACGTACGAGTCGCCGAGCTGCGGGTTGACCGCGGCTCCGGACGCGACCTTGACGCCGTCTATGAAGAAGTCCGTGAGGGCCGTGCGAAGCTCCACCCGGAGCTCCGGCAGGCCGAACCAGCGCAGCACCATCTGCGCGAGCTCGGCGCTCGCGTTCGCGTTGCCCGGGAACTCCGAGGAGCCGTTGAGGTCCTGGAACGAGAACGATGTAGTCACTGACTTGAAGCCGCCCGTCGAGATGTTTACGGCGTTGAACCAGGACCCGTTGTAGGGGAACATCCCCCTCGCCAAAAACGTCGGGAAGATGGCCTGGCTGGTTCCGGCCTTCAGCCTGTACGACGTGCCGTGGGTGATGTTGTGGCCGTCCACCCCCGCTAGGGACGCGGGCGCGACCACCGCCGCGGCCGATGCAACCCCCAGGTAGTTCTGCTGGAAGACGCTGGCCCCGGTGTTCAGGCAGTTCCTTCCGACCAGCCAGAGGCATCCACTGTTGTTCAGGTAGGCGCCGAGGTTCGTCGTGTCAGCAGGCAGCAGCGGGTTCGCCGCGTTTCCCGTGGACCATATCACCACGTTGAAGTCCTTCATGTAATCAAAGATTGGTCCGGGCTGGCCCGGGAGGACGGACCACGACTCGTTGAAGTGGCCGAGGCGCGTGAGCGCGTTCCTGATGGCGGTCGTCTCGTTCCCTGGCGCAATGTCCGTCTCGTCGTCGTCTACGACAAGTATGCGGAACTGGACGTTGATTGTTCCCGAGGCGAGATAGTTAGACACTACGTTGTTGTTCTCGTTGGTCTCCGTAATCAGCTTGTCGGGGTCGACTTCGAGGACTATGGTGTGGTACCCGACCAGTACGGGCGTCCAGACGAACGGCCCGACAGAAATCCAGTTCGAGCCGATCGTGTTGCTCACGGTAATCTGGATGTCCGGGATGATGCCCTGGTCGTTCAGGGGCATGCCGTTGTAGTAGATTGTGAGCCTCACGGACGAAGTTTCGAGCTGCATTCCGTTGTTGCGGACTATGCCGGAGATTTGGACGGGCTGGCGGTAGTAGACGACGTCTTTATCTATGGTCTGTTCGGATATGGCGAGGTCCCGCCCGAAGGAGGTGTTGATGTTGCCGAGCCAGCGTATCACCTGGTAGGCGAGCTGAGCCTGGTCTGACGTGTCTTTAATCCTGGAGAACGCCCAGGGAGTGAAGTACGTTCTGGTGTTGTTGTTGATGTCGAATCCGACTCCGTAGCAGTCGCCGGTCGAGGTGTTGACCAGGGAGTTGAACGACCTGGGGTCTGCCCCCTTGTTGATCGCCCAGCCGTTCGTGAAACCCGTCTTGCGCGTGACGATGTCTATGCCGCCCCCGTTGAGGTATCCTGTCACGTTGTCCGACGGGCTCCCGCACGTGAGGTAGGTAGCCATCGAAGTCCTGTTTATCGCCCCGCCGCCTATGCTGAGGTTGGACTGCAAGAACGCGTTGATGCCCGGGTTGGCGGTGTCTGCGAGGATTCCCTGGCCTATCAGCCAGAGGCTGCCGGGGTTTAGACCGACTCCGAGGAACCTCTTGAGGTTGGTAACATCGTTGCTCGTGAGGGTGTTCCTCGTCGAGTAGCCAGTCATCCACACGACGACGTCGTAGTTGACCATCTTGAAGTCCCCTGTGCTATACCCCGGCCCGTCGCCCACGGCGACGCTGGTGAAGTCGTAGTCGAAGTTGCCCGCGGACAGCGCCGCCCTCATGAAGCTCGACGTGTCCTGGTCGGTTTTGTCGTTCGGGTAGCCGTCGTCGTCGACCACCAGTATCGTCGGCTGCACTGTGACCGTGATGTTTGCCTCGTGGTTGGTGAGGTCCTCATCCGGCACGCCCGGGTCTGGGATGAGTTCGACGACCAGCCTGTGCTCCCCGCCGTACGCTGGAATCCAATCGTGCGCGGTCACATCCGTGCTGCCGCCGTTCGGCGGAACCTGGACGAAGCTGATGTTGTCTATGATGTTCTTCGGGTTTGACCTGAAATTCGCCTCCGTCGTGTTGTCCCAGAATACGACGGATATCATCGCCCCCTCTGCTCCCCAGTTGTATATCGTTGCAGTGATCTCGGCCTTCTTGTTGTGGACTAGCGAGCCGTACCCGAATGTGATGTTGGTGTCGTTGTACCAGCCAGGCGGTCCGGTCGGCCTCTGCACTATCGCCAGCTCGGACTGCCCGGTGAAGTCCCCGCCCAGGGGGAGGTAGACGACCTTGCTGGAATGGGCTCCGTCGATATCTGTGGCATTGAATGTGGCCGGGTGCATCCCGCGCTGGTAAAGGGCGCTGTCATACGGACCGGTCGCGGTGCCGGTGAATGTTCCGTCCTGGTCCGGGTCGCTGAGATGGACCTCGCCAGCTCCAAAATAAGTCATGTCAGCCCAAACGGTCGAGGGGTTCAGGTTGCCGTCGAAGTCGACGACCCTGACCGAGATTGTGAATTCCGCACCGTACTGGATGAAATTGTGGTCGAGGTCGTCGAACCTGGATGTGACGCTCGCCGACATTATCACCGGCGGGTAGTTGCGCGCGCCGGTCGGCTTCAGATCGGCCTGCCAGACGATTGCGCTCCTGTCCTCGGCGACTATCAGGACCGAAACTCGGGAGGAGGCGTCGATTACCCCGGCCCCGATTGTGTAATGCCAGGTCTCGCCAGTTTCCCAGTCCTCGTCCCCGTCGCCGTCGATGCCGGGCGTGGTCCTGTGCGAGCTGGATGTGTCGCCGATGATGAGCACGATGTCCGTCCACGTACCCATGAGGACTATTCCTCCCTTGTTGGTGACGTTGACGTAGGCCCCCTGGGTCCAGTCCCCGGGGGAGACCTCCTCAAGGGTCCCCTCCAGGGACGTGTTCACGCTCGCCGTGGGCGTCGGGATGTTCCCGACCATGAATATGACCCCCGAGAACAGGACCACGGTTATCGCCAATATCAGCAAGGTCCCTACGACTTCCGAGACACCCTTCTTGTTCCACATGCGCTTGTTGTCAAAATGCCCGCTCATCGGCATCACCCCTAGCTATGGTACTCAAATCGGGCTCTATATATAAATATGTAAGGTGGTTATAATCAAGCAATAATCAGGAAAAGGGGTTTATTAGGTCTTATATCACGCGCTTTTTCGACACCTTTTTCACGGACACTGGAGGGGAGGATTCTATCTTCTCTCCGCAGGCGTAGCACATCACAGCGTCCTTGGCAATCATGGTCCCGCAGGACGGGCACGGTATCTCGTCGCCCTCGGGCGCCGCCTCCTCCTTCGGGGCCTCCTCGCCGCCCATCTTGGACCCGCAGGCGTAGCACATGACCGCATCCTTGGCGACCATCGTTCCGCAGGACGGGCAGGCTACCTCGTCGCCTGAAGCGGCAGCCTCCTCCTTGGCCGGCGCAGCGCCCATCTTCGCGCCGCAGGCGAAGCACATGACGGCGTCCTTGGCGACCATCGTTCCGCAGGACGGGCAGGCTATCTCGTCGGCGGACGGCTCCGGGGCCGGCGCGCTCTCCTCAAGCTTCACTTCGGGCTCTCTCTGACTTTCCGGCTCAGGCGCCCTCTTCGGAGCCGCTGCCGCCCCGCCGGCCTTAAGCTGCTCCTCGCGCTCGAGAAGCTGGCGCTCCTTTTCCATGAGGCGCTTGCCGTCGGCGATGATCTTCTGCTTCGAATCGTTGAGGGCGGCCTCTTCCTTGGCCAGCATCTTCTCGCGCTCGACAAGCTCCTTGGCCTTGGCCACGTACTTGTCTATCGTCTCCTTGACCTCGCTCTCCCTTGCGAGGAGGCCTTCCTCCCTCGAGACGATGGCGTTGCGCTTCTTCTGGAAGTCGGCGTGGTCTGCGCGCGCCCCTTCCTGTAGGGTGAGGACTTCCTTCTCGCGGTTGGCGACGTCCTTCTCCTTTGCGACGACCTTTCCCCTCTCGACCTCAACAGACGCGAGCTTCTGGGCCGCGTCCTCTTCGCGGGCCTTCAGGCCCTTCTCTGTCTGGGAGACCTTGAACTCGCGGTTTTTAATCTCGGTTTCCTTGGTCTGGATTGTGGACTTTTCTTTGGCCAGGGCTTCGGTGTCCTGGGCGAGCTTGCCCTGCTTGGACGAGAGATCCTTTTCCTTTTCCTGAATCTTGCCTTCCTGGTCCTTCAGGCCGGCCTCCTTCGAGGCCAGCTGGCTCTTCTCGTTCTCGAGCGCCGCCCGCTCGGATTCCAATCGCGCTTCAGTGTCAGCGATAAACTGCTCTTTCTGGCGGAGCTCCTGGTCCTTCGCCTGAGCTGCTTCCGCCTGCTTCTTCATTATCTCCCAAATCGGTTCATCGGCCAAGGAAATACCCCCGCGTTAACTAACTATACGCTGTCGCGAGGTATGAAACAGGCATTTAAGTATCTTATGGTTCAAGCCCGGTCTGCGGCATGAAATAATTTGTCACAGCTATCTATGGTGCAGGAGACTTGAACTTGCAGAACTTGTGATGGACGAAGGGCGAATCTTTCTGCGGTTCAAGCGTTGGAATCGAAGATTGGTCCGAGGACCACCATGCCTCCTTTCCCTATCTCCACCGCGTGGCGCTCCATGCTGTGCTGGCAGGCGCGCATCTTCTCGACCTGGAGGTACCTGGTGAGCTTCCCGCGCGTCCTGTCCAGGCCCAGGAGCATGATGCCGTCGACGAGGAAACCCTCGTTGCCAAGCAGCTGCGACTCGCCGCCGGGCGAGCGCTCCATGACGATGAAGCAGACGAGGTTGTGGTCCCGCAGCATCTTGAAGAAGTAGAACATCCTCTTGCGCATGTTCGTGGCGTCCTCCATCAGGGAGTAGAGCGCGCCGAGCGAATCCAGCGTGAAAATGGTGAATCGGTCGCCGTGCTTCTTCTTGAAATGGACTATCATCTTCTCCAGGAAGGCCAGGTAATCGGTCTGCTCAACGGCGTCGGCCATCCGGTCAATCTCGCGCAGGTCCGTGAGATCGGAAATCTGCATGTTCTTCGTCAGGTGGATGCCGAGGCTCTCCATGTTGCGGACGTGGGAGTCGACCGTTTCCTCCATCGTGCAATAGAGGCCGAATTCGTTCGTCTTCTCCAGGTATTTGGACATCAGGGTGTAGCAGAAGCTGGTCTTCATCGAGCCCGGCGGACCGGTCACTAGAACGATTGACGGCGCCTTTATGTCGGTCCTGAAGACTTTGTCCAGTCCTTCGAGAGAGTCGCGGAACACCATAGGCTCCACCCCAAATCTTGGAAATGGGATATTGTTTGTCCCTCTTAATCTTATCGCCCCCGGCCCCAATACGGAAAATTTATGAAGGGGCGCACCATGGCAGTGATGCCACAGACTATACAGCACCGAGGTGACAGGAGCAACGAGGCAATCGTCAGGAAGCATTTTCTCGTTGCGACTGAACCTCGGCAGGGCAAATTGTATGGTGCCGAGGTGACAGAGTGGCCATGTGGCAGACTGCAGATCTGTACACGGGCGTTCAAATCGCCCCCTCGGCCTTATCATTTTATTGCATCCATGCGGCCGAGGGGAAATTAAAACTTAGCTGACATGAAGATGCAATTCGTTTTAGTTTTTCCCTCAGAAAGATGCAGTTCGGCACATGATATTTCTTCGGTCGCCCCCTCGGCCTTATCATTTTATTGCATCCATGCGGCCGAGGGGAGACTAAATCTAAGATAACACTCTGATTTCATTCGATTTAGTCTTTCCCTCGGCAAGAAATCCTAAATGGCTTCCTTGCCTCGGTCGCCCCCTCCTATGCCAGAGCATCCATCAGCAGGTTATCTCGGAATTGTGTTGGGAAATGGTTTCCTTGCCTCGGTCGCCCCCCTCCTATGCCAGAGCATCCAAACACAAGGAGTAGTCGAGGGCTCTCATTTGCCCGGCGGCTCGACGTGGATGATGACGTGGTCGATTCCCCGGATTTCGTCGCGGATGACCCTCTCCAGCATGGTGGAAATCTCGTGCGCCATGTCCAAGGTTTCGTCCGCCAGCAGCTCGCAGTGCATGTTCACGGAAAGCTTTCCCTCGGCCTTCCGGACTAGGATGTCGTGGCATCCCTTTATGCGCGGGTATCTCCCGACTATGTCTACCACTTCCTTGACGACGTGCGCGTAATCCTCCGTCAAGTCCTGGCCTACTGAAATATCGCAAACGTGCGTCTCGATGTGGGTGTTTATCTCACCGATTCCTAGGGTCGCCCTGGCATTCGTTTCGAACTCGTCGACGATGTCGTGCGCCTCCTTGACAGTATGCTTGGGGTCGAGCTCCAGGTGCAGGTCCACGGATATTAGCGAATCGATCTCGTGCATCTCGATGTTGTGGACCCCCTTGATGCCCTTCACCTTCAGGGCGATGAGGCTTACCTGGCTCGGCAAATCTTCGTCAGGGCTCTCGCGCGGCTCGACCTGCACGACCACGTCCGCGCCCTCAAGCACCTCCCTCGCAGCATCCTCCACCATTTTGATTATTTCGCTGGAGGAATCGAGGGGCATGTTCCTGTCCAGGGATATCTTCACGTCCACGAATGCGTAGGGGCCGGAGGTCCTGGCCCTCACCCTCTCGCACCTGACGTTCTCTATGGCCTCGACATTGGACCGTATCGCGTCTATCTTGCCCTCCGGAGCCTTGTCCATCAGGTGGTCCATCGTTCGCTTGCCGAGCCTTATCGAGACGACAGTCACCAGCATCGCGACGCCCAGCGCCGCTATCGGGTCGCCGATGGGGAATCCCATCTTGACGAAAACCAGGCCGGCGATGACGACGGACGAGCTCAGTATGTCGCTGGAGAAATGAAGCGCGTCGGCTTCCAGCGCCTGAGAGTTGTACTTCTTTGCGGCGGCGTAGAGCGCGCGGGACCGGGAAACGTCGACGATGATGGATATCGACATCACGAGGAACGACGCCCAGCTTGCCTCGACGGCCGCTTCGTGGAAGAATATCCTGTTCATCGCCTCGTAGACAATCCAGAAACAGGTGAGGAGCAGGAGAATCGTCTCTATCAGGGCCGAAAAGTTCTCCACCTTGCCGTGGCCGAAAGGATGGTCGTCGTCCGCTGGCTTGACCGCAGAAATCACTGCCACCATCGTTATGGCCGCCGCGACGAAATCCAGCCCCGAGTGCAGGGCCTCCGAGAGAATTCCAAGGCTGTTGGTGATTATCCCGACGTACAATTTGAAGAGGAGGAGAAATATCGCCGCCACTACGGAACTCAATGCGACTCGTTGCTTCGGGTCGTCCCAGATTTCTCGCATCTTTTGCGACATTCCCATTTGAGGGTCCTCAGGCTACGAGCGCCGAACCCCCAACAAAGTCCAGAGATATAGGGATTACCGTTGGAATTCCGCAGAAACGCATATTAGGCACAATGTTTCTCAGGAGGTTGCATGCCCGAACCCGTTATCAAAGTCAGGAACCTGGTCAAGAAGTACGGAGATCTGGTCGCAGTCGACGGCATATCGTTCGACGTCCATCAGGGGGAGGTCTTCGCATTCCTCGGCCCTAACGGCGCCGGCAAGACGACGACCGTGGAGATTATCGAAACGATACGGGCTCACACCTCGGGCGAAGTCCTGCTTCTGGGGATGGACGTCTCGAAGAACAAGAAGAACATCGTGCCCAGGATCGGAGTGCTTCCCCAGCAATTCTCATCGTTCGACAGGATAACCGTCGAGGAAACCGTCCATTATTACGGAAGGCTCTTCGGCATGAAGAACGTGGACGTGGGCGGCCTCATCCATCTTGTCAATCTCGATGACAAAAAGAAGGAGATGTACAAGAACCTCTCCGGCGGACTGAAGCAGCGTCTCGGCATAGCCATCGCCCTGGTCAACGACCCGGAGATCGTGTTCCTGGACGAGCCGACCACGGGCTTGGACCCGCGCGCCAGGCACGAGGTGTGGGAAGTTCTGGAAGGACTGAAGAAGCAGGGCAAGACAATCTTCCTCACGACGCACTACATGGAGGAGGCCGAGCTTCTGGCGGACAACCTCGCGATAATATCCAAGGGCAAGATAATCGAGACTGGCTCGCCCGAGAAAGTGGTGCAGAAGAACGCCAAGTACCAGCTCCTGACCCTCAGGGGAGTCGATGACGCGGCATTCAATCTGATTGCCGGGATGGGCTTCGAGCCGAACAGGAACAACCACAAGAACATCTGCGTCAAGGTGGCGAAGACGGACGACGTCCTGGCGATTCTGGAGAAGCTCAAGGATTCGAAGGCCGGATACGTCAGCTTCGACGTGCGGATGCCGAATCTGGAGGAGGTCTTCCTAATGCTGACCGGGGAGGCGCTGGCGACCGAGGCGGACATCGTCGCGAAGGCGGGAAAGAAAGGGGGGAAATAGGTGCGGTTGCAAGTCATATGGGCCAACCTGATAGTCAACGTCAAGAGCTTCTACCGCGAGAAGGCCGCCGTCTTCTTCACCATCGCGTTCCCCATCATGCTCATCCTCCTCTTCGGGGCGATTTTCTCAAACACCAGCGAGATTGTCTTCGACCTTCACGTCCAGGACATGGACGGTACGAATTCGTCCGCTGAGCTTGTTAAATCCCTGGAGCTCGACGGGACGTTCATCATCACCTCCGTCGACCCGGGCGAGAACGCCACGACATATGCAAACGACAACGGCGTGAATCTCGTTTTGATTATTCCGGATGGCTACGAGGACGCCCTGGTCCAGCGCACTGTCTACCACAACATGAGCTCATCCGTGCAGTTCACGTACATCCAGGACCCGAGCGCCAGCGCGGTCCAGACGAAGCTGCAGATTATCGATTCGGTCATCAACGGCATGAACCAGGGCTTGTCAGGGAGCGCGCCCTTCATCGTTGTCACAAGCGAATCGATATACACCAAGGAGTACAGCTACATCGACTTCTTCGCGCCCGGCATCATCGCCATGTCCGTCATGACGTCGAGCCTATTCGGGGCCGTGAACATAAACGCGGAGCTGCGGCAGAAGGGGGTGCTGAGAAAGCTCTCCACCACGCCGATAACGCAGACGGAGTGGATACTTTCCAACATCATGTACCAGATAATACTCGCCTTCATCTCGACGTCTGCGATTCTGCTTGTGGCGTACGGGGCATTCGGGGTGCACTTCAACCTCAACGGCTGGCTGCTGGTTTTCGTCATCCTCGACGTCTTCGCCTTCGCCGGGATAGGGATGCTGCTGACAAGGCTCGCCAAGGAGGCCGAGAGCGCCGCCGCGGCCGCAAACGCCGTGATGTTTCCGATGATGTTCCTCAGTGGCTCGTTCTTCCAGCTCGAGATGATGCCCTCGTTCCTGCAAACACTGGCGAGATTCCTCCCGCTGTATTACGTGAACGAGGGGCTGAGGGCGTCGATGGTGTCTTTGAAATGGGACTACGTGTACTCGCACGCGGCCGTCATCGCCGTATTCGCGGGAGTGATGTTCGTCCTCGGGATAATCTTCACGAGCTGGAAAGAGGACTGAATTCGCGCGGAGTGCTTTACCAATATCAGACTATCTTCGCCTTGCGCCTGCTCTCCCTGGCCGCGCAATCGACCTTCTCCCCAAGCTCCAGCACCTGGAGCTTCGCGCCCTTCTCGACTCCCGGCGGCAAGCAGAGGCGGTAGTGCGCGCACGCGACCCGCTTGCAGTCGCTCATCGACAGAGTGATGGCCGAGCCCTCCACAAGGCCCTTGTCCGGTACGCAGGCCTCGAAGGGAATCTCCTCGACCTCCACGACCTGGACGCCTCCCTCGTGGACCTTGCAGGCGTGCCTGACCTTGCGCCCGCTCACCACTCGGTACCTCTTCCCCTTCACGAGGCCGAAGCACACGTTCTTCACCTTGCATTCCTTGCACTCGGCCAGAGGACCCAGGTAGACGAACTCGTACCCCGGCTCCACGAGCCTCTCCCCCACGACTGTCAGAAGCACCATCAAATCACCTTCGTCGATTTCGCCAGATTTTCTGCAGCGTCCAGAGTCAGGCCGTTGTCTCCGAGTATCGTGTACCTTTCGGGCCGCACTTCGTGCGCGTGGCAAAGCGCCTGCACGACTTCGTCGGGGGCGATGCCGATCTCCTTGGCCATCGTCGGGGCGCCGACGGCCTTGAGCGCGTTTCGGATTCCCTGCCAGTCACCGCCGTGGAGGTACATCATCATTATCGAGCCGACGCCGCACTGCTCGCCGTGGAGCGCTGGCGTCGCGGCAATCTCGTCCAATTTGTGGGAGAACGCGTGCTCCGCCCCACTTGCGGGGCGCGAGGAGCCGGCGATGCTCATCGCAACGCCCGAGGAGACCAGGGCCTTGACGACGAACCACGCCGATTCCTCCAGCCCGGGCTTGATGCTCTCCGCCTGCTCGATGAGGAGCCTGGCGGTCATCTCCGAGAGCGAGGCGGCGTAGGACGAGAAGTACTCGTGCTTTATCCTGTGGGCCAGCTTCCAATCGAGGACCGCGGTGTAGTTGGAGATGATGTCCCCGCAGCCGGCGGCCAGCAGCCTCGCCGGCGCCCTGCATATTATGCCCGTGTCGGCGACGAGGGCGAGGGGCGGGTGCGCGCTGAGCGACTCCTTGCGCCCTTTGGCGTTTATCACGGACGCCCGCGACGAGACTATTCCGTCGTGCGAGGCCGCGGTCGGGACGCTGAGAAACGGCATCTTGAGGTTGAAGGAGGCGCACTTCGCGACGTCTATCGGGCGGCCTCCGCCGACCCCGAGCATGAACCTGGCGCCCGAGCTTTTGGCGGCTTCCATCGCGCCGTTGATGGACGGCTCGTCCGCCTCTGTAATCTGGAGGTGCTCGACGCAGTATCCAGCCTCGCGGAGCAGTTCCGAAACGCGGTCGCCAGCAATTTTTACTGTGACGCTGTCGCATATGACCAGCGCGGTGCCGTTGAGGCCGAGCGCCTTGCAGGTCCGGCCCACCTCGCCCAGGGCGTCGTGGCCCACGACCACGCTGCGCGGCAGCTCCATTACCTTGAACTTTTCGAATCCGTCCATCTGAGCCATTAACCTTCTCCCATCATTTCAAGCTATCGCCTACCGCTTTCCTATCACCATGCCGACCGGGTCGATGTCGCGAAGCTTCTTGAGCTCGTCGGCTTTCGGCTCCGGCGTCGTTTCCACGTTGGGGGCGACCCTCAGGGGGAAGCCGCTGTTCTGCCTCGCCTGCTCGACCGTCACTCCAGGATGGAGCGAAAGCAGGGTCATCTCCTTAGTCTCTGCGTCGAAGCCGTATATGCCCAGCTGGGTTATCACGCGGTAAGGCCCGCTGTCCTCCGGCAGCCCCGCGCGCTCCCTCGCCCCCGGCCCCGACAGGTAGCCTGGCGTAGTCAGGAAATCGACCTTCTCGACGAATTTGCGGGTGTCCTGGCGCATGACGACGATTGTCTTGTGGCACAGCGAGCCTACGTCGTTCGCGCCTCCGCTCCCAGGAAGCCTGGCCTTCGGCGCCGAGTGGGGGCCGATGACCGTGGTGTTGATGTTCCCGAAGCGGTCTATCTGAGCCGCCCCGAGGAAGCCGTAGTCTATGTGCCCAGCCTGGCCAGCGGACATGACGTCGTGCATGCTCGACGCCGCAACGGCGCGGTAGAAAGTCTTCGAGTCGCCCACCGATATCGGCAGCACTGGCACAATCGGCCCCATACCGCCCGCCTCGAACACGATGAGGAGGTTCGGTGCGTGCGAGCGCTGCGCCAGCATCGCAGCAATCATCGGCAGGCCCGTTCCGACGAAGACGGACTTGCGGTCTTCCAGAACCCTCGACGCCGCGCAGGCCAGCAGCTCGGTCGAGTTATAGTTTGCCATGTCATCCCTCCTTCAGCCAGGGGGCTTTCATCGGCTGCTTCATCAGCTCAACGTCGCGCAGGTAGCTCATCTGCTCGGCTCCACCGATCAGCTTCAGGTACTGGGCGAAGTCGTCAGAGCCGTGGACGTATTTGTCAAAGTATTTTTGTGCGCCCTCGTCCGTTTTCGAGACCGAGAGCCACTCCCCTATGTGCTCCTCGTCGAAGAAATATTGCAGCGGCATCTGGCACGGGTGCGAGCCGAACTTCGATTCGACCACCGCGTCGACCAGGAAGTGGGGTATCGCCGTCTGCCAGGGCTTGGCGCGGATTTCCTCGGTGTCTATGATTTTTTCGGTCGTTATTACGAGCCTCCGGGCCGCTCTGGCCAGCTCGAAGTCCTCTATCATGATTCCGTCGATTTGCGCGTTGCCGAAGATGTCGCATCGGGGGACGTGGATGAACGCGACGTCCGGGTAGCAGGCCGGGAGAAGGCAAATCGGCTTTCCGCTCCAAGGGTCCGTGACGACCTTCGCCGAGCTCTTGCGCAGAGTGTCCGTGCCGAGCATCGTCCTGGCCGGTACGAACGGCACGCCCATCGAGGCGGCGAGGAAGCGCCACTGGTATCCGGCGTTGCTGATTTCTCCGAGGACCTTGCATTTTCCGGTCTCCACTGCGCGGCGCGAAGCGGGAGACAGCCCCCTCAGCTCGTGCCCGAAGGAGTAGGCGACCTCGATTTGGTCGACGACGCCCGCGCCGATGAGTATGTCGCAGTCGTGCACGGCCGTCTTGCCGGCGATGGTCAGGCCCTTTTTGTGCTGGCGTATCATCTCGTAAACGGCTTCCATAGAGACCCTGATGTGGCCGAAGCCGCCCATCGCCAGGAACGAGCCGTCGGCGGCGAATTTCCTTACGGCCTCGGATATTGGCATGCGCTTGTCAACGAGGTCGCGGCGCTTGTTCTCCTGGACCCAGCGCCTCGCCTCGTCCGGGTCGTGCCAGCCGACGAGGGCGCCCTCGCCCTGCTCCAGGATTTCCATGGTAATCACACCATGAATGGGGGGGGGATATAATAAAATTAGGAGAGGTAGAAAGGGATTTTATCTTCGGCCTAGAAGCTCTATTACCTCTGCCCGTCGCTCACGAGCGTACCGGCAACGATCGGGTCCACGGTTCCCGTACCGCCGCAACATCCTTTGCTGTGGCCATCCTTCGCAACTGGATGCGAAGAAGGAGCTTATGCGTTTTTTCGAACTGAACGAGTTCCTGCAAGAGATTTTTTACTTTTTCATCCACGGCTAAGAGAAGCGCGTTGCCATAGGTGGCGAGAATTCTATCCTCCAGGCGTATCGAGAACTCGATGATGTCTCTGGAATTGCCTTTGATGAGATCTTCGGCGTCGTCGAACAGGGGGTCTGTATCATCGGCACCATTTGAACCCCGAGGGGTGTACATCCCGAGGTAGCTGCCAAGGATGTTCACGTGGGACATCTCGTCCTTTGCAAGTTGCTCAAACAACGCCTTCCTCTCGGTATCGTCGGCCGTGCGCGAGAGCGCTCCATAGAAATCTGCGCCTCTGCGTTCGATGATATATGCAGTCCTAAGTATGGTCTTGATTTGCTGTTCTGGGTCTACCATAGGGAATCTCCGGATGATTATTATGGAAGGCAGATATAAGGGACGCTCCGTGGTTATCTTCGGCGATAACAGGAGTCACCTGTTCGTGGTGGCGGGACCGGAGTTTGCATTCAAATATGATGGCATGGGGTACATGTACTGGCAAACCTTTTGAACCATGCGCCGCCTGATTCCACCACCTACAAGGCAAAAGCGGTAGGCCGCGAAGTGAAAGCAATGGCGAGAAACAACGAGAAAAACCCCTTAACAAATCCGTTACACAAGAAACCGTTGGAGCGAGACGAAATCGACGAAGTGATTGAGGTCGTGGCGAGGTTCGTGTCGCCAGGCGCGGACATCGAAATTCTAAGGGCCTCTCCGTTCTATCAACCAGTGAGAGAGCGTGTGGCAATTCTTATAGGGGGACGCAAGAAAAAATAGCCGTCCAGCCCCTCAGATTGGAACGGGAACCAGTGCCTGCTTTAAAGTGGCGGCCTTGCTGGAATCGAGCCCGGTTCCATGCAACGAGACTATGACGATTGCGTCGAAGTCCATTGCCTTGTCACCCAGACTATAGAGGAACCGCACCAGGTCTTTGAACTCTTTCTCGACTAGGATGTAATCCAGTCCTTCCAGGAAAATACCGGCTTTAGGATGTTCGTCGATGAAGTCGAAGATGACCTTCTGCAGCAGCCCGAGCTGGTCTGGCCTAAGGTTGCCTTTTCCCACGAGGGAACTCAATCTGAACGTTAGTTGGGGGGGCGCGTTGTCGACGAGAACCGGGGAGCGGCTCCGGGTTACGCATAATCCAGACCTGCCGCTATCTATGCATTGTTTGTACAGACACAACCCCGCCTCGCGCTCCCCGTCTAGGAAGATATGGCACCGCCCGCCGTTTTTCGCATCCGTCAGTGAATCCTCTCCTATCAAATTATACCGTTCGCTACAATATGATAGCAAAGATAGATAAAAAAGTTTGCCATCATACGGCTATCTGAATCTATGGCTCCCGATTCAAGTAATAGGACAAGGCCGAAGCGGAAGAGCGACGAGGTGAAGATCGAGATACTGAAGGCCTTGGATGACGGAAAGGTATACACGTTCTCCAGTTTATCAAAGAAACTGGGCACGGGATACGTCACAATAACCAGCAATTGCGAATTTCTTGATATGCTGGGTTTCGTCTCGTTGGCGGTCGTACCCGAAGGGGAGACTGCCAGCGGACGGAACCGCGCGTCGGTGCGGATAACAAAGAAGGGGCGCGCGTGGCTGGAAGGCGTCAACCGGCGGCGCATATCTCTCTCGCGGTAACTTCACGATGGCCCCCTCCGATATTCATGCTGTCCACACCGTCAGGGGATAATAAAATTAGGAAAGGGAATAAAGGATTTTTGAGTTCCGGGGTCGAATCCTACTTCAAACCCGGACCTCTTGAAGTTCGTTCGCGAACTTTGAGTCTTGTGCGCAAGCCTCTTTTACTTCTGCCGTCCCGTCACGAGCGAGTCGACGACGCCCGGGTCCGCCAGCGTCGTGGTGTCTCCCAGGTCGACCTTGTCCGTCTGGCCGACTGCAATCTTCTTCAGAATGCGGCGCATGATTTTGCCGCTGCGGGTCTTGGGCAGGCCGTCCGCGAACTGGAGCTTCTCCGGCACCGCTATCGGTCCCATAGTCTTGCGCACGTGCAGGTTGAGCTCCTTCTTCAGCTCGTCGTTCTTCTCGACGCCGACCTTCAGGGTGACGTAGGCGTAGATGGCCTCGCCCTTGATGTCGTGCGGCATCGGGACGACCGCGGCCTCGGCGACCTTCGGGTGGGAGACCAGCGCGCTCTCGACCTCGGCCGTTCCAATCCTGTGGCCCGAGACCTTGATGACGTCGTCGATGCGGCCCATTATCCAGAAGTAGCCGTCCTCGTCGCGCCTCGCGGAGTCGCCCGCGAGGTAGATGTGCTTGAACTTCGACCAGTACGTTTCGCGGAACCTGTCCGGCTGTCCGTAGACGCCCCTCATCAGGCCGGGCCATGGCTTCATTATGCAGAGGTAGCCGCCCTCGTTCGGGTTCGCCTCGGTCCCGTCCTCGCGGATGATTTTAGCCTCGATTCCGGGGAAAGGCAGGGTGCAGGAGCCTGGCTTCGTGGCGATTGCGCCCGGAAGCGGCGTGATGCATATTCCGCCTGTCTCGGTCTGCCACCACGTGTCCACAATCGGGCACTTCTCGTGGCCGATGTTCTTGTGGTACCACATCCACGCCTCGGGGTTGATGGGCTCTCCGACGGTTCCCAGAAGCCTGAGCGAGCTGAGGTCGTGCTTGGCGGGCCACTGCTCCCCCTCGCGCATGAGGGCGCGGATGGCCGTCGGCGCGGTGTAGATGATGTTGCACTTGAACTTCTCGACGATGTGCCAGAAGCGGTCCGCGGCCGGGTAGGTCGGGACTCCCTCGAACATCACGGTGGTCGCTCCGGCGCTGAGCGGCCCGTACACGATGTACGAGTGGCCGGTGACCCAGCCAATGTCCGCCGTGCACCAGTAGGTGTCCTCTTCCTTGTTGTCGAAGATCCACTTGAACGTCGTGGTCACATAGAGCATGTAGCCTGCGGTGGTGTGCATGACGCCCTTCGGCTTTCCGGTGGAGCCGGATGTGTAGAGGAGGTAGAGCGGGTCCTCCGCGTCCATCTGCTCGCACTCGCACACAGTCGAGGCCTTGTCCATCTCCTCGTGGTACCACACGTCGCGTCCGGCCTTCATCTCGACCGGTATGGTCCCGAGGCGCTTGACTACGACGACCTTCTTTATCGACGGGCACTGGTCGGCCGCGGCGTCGGCGTTCTGCTTTCCGTTGATGGTCTTGCCGGAGCGGTAGTAACCGTCGGCGGTGATGAGGATGTTGCACTCGCTGTCCTGGATGCGGTCCCTGAGCGAGTCCGCGCTGAACCCGCCGAACACGATGGAGTGCATGGCGCCGATGTGGGCGCAGGCCAGCATTGCGATTGGCAGCTCCGGAATCATGGGCATGTAAATCGAGATGCGGTCGCCCTTCTTCGCGCCGAGGTTCTTCAGCACGTTGGCGAACTTGCTGACCTCGTAGTGGAGCTGCTGGTACGTCAGGGTGCGGACCTCGTTCTCGGGCTCGCCCTGCCATATGATTGCCGCCTTGTTCTTCCTGTGTGTCTTGAGGTGCCTGTCGACGCAGTTGTAGGAGGCGTTGAGCTTGCCGCCCTTGAACCACGTGAACTTGGCGTTGTCCTTGTCGTGCCAGTCGAAGACCTTGTCCCACTTCTTCGAGAACCATTCCAACTCGTCCGAATGTTTCTCCCAGAATTTCACCGGGTCCTTTATGGACTCGGCGTAGATCTTCTTGTATTCCTTCATGTCCTTAATGTGGGCCGCCTTGGAAAACTCCTTGGTCGGCTCGAACTTGCGCTTCTCGTCCATCATCGATGTGATGCCCTTTTCGTCTGTTGCCATGGTATGTCCCCCCTTGTCCAGAAAAGAACAAGGTCGTTGGGCGACAAAATAGTAAGATGCTACTTAACCGTTTCTGTGCAATCATCACGGCCAAATGGCTAAAAGACACGATGAGCGCATCCAGTTTTATGAGATGTAAGCTTGGTTTCCGAAAAACTGAACCAAAGAGCGCCACGTTTCAATTACAGGCGCCCTCTCTCAGGAAGCCGCACGCTGCATCATGCTCGTGGGCTGCTCCAGCTGACCCATCTACCAAAGGACGTGCCAGTATATTTGCGCGTAGACGAAGAAAGCCAACTCCCCCAGCACCACGAGCGCGAACGCGGCGTGCCTCGCGGCGTACCTCGACGTCAGCTGCGTCGGCGTCTCGCCGGCGTCAAGCACGTACGCCTTGGGGTTGCCCAGAGCCCAAACGTGGAACGTCTTGTCCCCGCCTTTCGAGGGATAGGCAATGTCCAGGTCGGTGATCGGGGAGAGGAGTAGCTCGTGTTTGTCTAAAACGACCCTGCCCTTCGCCCTGCCCTTCCATTTATTGTACGAATTTCTCGTGCTATCGACAATGACCTTGATGAACGGCGTGGCAGCGGCGTCCTCGGACGGATAGGCAGGCGCGGGTTCGGAGCTGTCCAAGGAAGGCCCGGGTTGGAGCGTCCCGTCAATTTCGTCGAACCTGTCCGGATTAATATTTTGCTCCTCGGGTCCGTGGAGCTGGCGGAGCTTCTCGTGTTTGTATCGCCAGACCTTGCAAGTCAAATGACGTGTCTGCTTGTCGCCTAGGCAAAGCGTGCAGGTCATCTTGCCTGTGCCGTCGCATTTTTCGCATGGGAAATAGCCGCGGCCATCGCAAGGCTGGCAACGCGCCTTCCCTTTCCCGTCGCACTTTTCGCATTTAATAGCGTGCGGCGTTCCGAACGATGCGCCCGTTGTCAGCCATTTCCCGCCAGGCTGGCTCGAAGGTGTGGTAGTGTAATAACCGAATCCCCAGCACTTTTCGCATCGAGAGCGCCCCGTGCCTTGGCACACAGGGCACTGCTTTTTGGAGTCGCCCTTGCATTTGTCGCATGTAATATGCCCCGTCGCCTTGCATCTGCCGCAACCGTCTATCTTCTCGCTAATCGGGAATGTCTGGACGTCGTCCTCCGAAGTGAACTTCGTTGGGACCACGGGCTTAGGATCCTCGTGAAGTTTGTATTTATCGCTGATGCGCTGTTCATTGACCTCGGTGGAGAAATATTCGACTTCCTCGTCCCCCCTTAAATAGCCGCCGTAATGTTTGTTCACCTTCTCGACTTCGAACGATTTCAACAGCCTGTTCGTGATGAAGAGCTTCGACTCCTTATTTTCCCTGAGTCCTTCCTTGAAGCTCTTGAATATCTCGTCGCCTTCCGGGTGTTTCATGGGGTCGGCGCCGCAATCCGGGTCCTCGACCTTTTTATTGAATCCCTTGAGCTTGGCATTCTCAAACCTCTTTTTGGTGGCCGAGGTGGAGCTGTACCAGCCTCCCAGCGTCACGGGTACGACAATCAGGCAGGCCATGAGGAAGCCGTACTTTTTCAGCGCATCGATGGGGTCGAATCCGCTTCCGGGTTCGTCGCCGAGCGCGATGTCCACGTATCCTGCCTCGGTCGGCCCCGTCTCTGCCTCGATAATCAGGTGCATCGGAGTGCCGTATGTGGGTGTGTAGGTCGTTCTGACCGTGCCCGTGGCATCCGTCGTGCCGAGGCTGGAGCCGAATTGGGCTAACGTCCACGAATCGGCGACTGGGCCGTAGGCACTGACATCATATATGCCGAAATAAACCGAGGCTCCCGCAACCGGATTGCCCGAAAGGTCTCTGACGACTACCGTCACATCCGTCGGCGTATCTTGGTAGAACTTGTTCGGCGTCACTTCTAGCACCAGCTCGGCCCCATACGCCTTCGCGTTGTCCGACCAGACGCACACGGCGATTCCACCGAGAAGCGCAGCCGCAAGCCACAAGCAAACTACGCCCCTGAGCAATCCACTTGGCCTGTTAAACATGGCAATCTTTCCTCCGCCTTTGACCCGGATGGTGAATATTCGTCGAACGTAATAATATTTGCTTTTCGGTCAAGCGCTCTTTCATTTTCGGCAACCCCGGGCAAACCTTATTACCGCAAGCGCCGTACGCAAGTGGCTTATGTCCAAGCACGCAGGCTCTGCAAAGATACTCTCGGGGATGGAACCCGAGGTCGGCGAGTGGTTCACTTCCAAGTTCGGCAAGATGACAGAGCCCCAGGAGCGCGCCATCCCGCTCATCCGCGACGGGAAGAACGTCCTCATCTCGTCGCCGACCGGTTCCGGGAAAACTCTAACTGCTTTCCTGGCGATACTGAATGAGCTTCTCGCGCTGGAGAAGCGCGGCGAGCTTGAGAAGCGCATCTACTGCGTCTACGTCTCGCCTCTGAAGGCGCTGGCGAACGACATAGAGAAGAATTTGCTGTCTCCCCTTTCCGAGATTTCTGTCATCGCGGAAAACGAGCCTGGCATCAGGGTCGCCGTGCGCTCCGGAGACACGAGCAATTCGGACCGCCAGAAGATGCTCAGGAAACCCCCGCACATCCTCATCACAACGCCCGAGAGCCTTGGGATAATCCTCTCCGCGCCCAAGTTCAGGGAGCTTCTGGTAGGGGTGCGGTGGGCGATAGTGGACGAGATACACGAGATATGCTCGTCGAAGCGAGGAGTACAACTCGCACTCAACCTGGAGCGCCTCAGGGAACTTGCCGGCGTCAACTTCGTCCGAGTCGGGCTCTCGGCGACACAAGCCCCCATAGAGGAAATCGGGCTCTTCCTCGGCGGTCACGAAGGCGGCCATCCGCGCCCGATGCAAATCATCGAGGCCAAGATGGGGAAGGACCTGGACGTCAGGGTCATGGCCCCGACGGACAGGATGAACGAGCTGCCTGTGGACGTTGTTAATGCAGCACTCTACGAGCGCCTGGAGGGGATGATTCGCTCCCACACGACGACGATAGTCTTCACCAACACACGCAGCGGGACGGAGCGCGTGGCCCTCAAGTTGAAGGAGATGGGAATCGAGAGCATGGCGGCGCACCACGGCTCGCTGAGCAAGGAGACGCGGCTTGAGGTCGAGGGGCAGTTGAGGGGCGGCCAGCTCCAGGCCGTCGTCACTTCGACCTCGCTGGAGTTGGGGATTGACATCGGAAGCGTGGACTTGGTGGCGCAGATTGGCTCTCCTAAATCCATCTCGAAAGGGTTGCAGCGCGTTGGGCGCTCGGGCCACGGCGTCGGCCGCACGAGCAAGGGCCGTCTAATCGCCTTCGACAACGACGACCTCATCGAATGCGCCGTGCTAGTGAAGAACGCCAAGCTCGGTCACATCGACCGCGTTTCCATTCCGCGCAACTGCCTCGACGTGCTCTCCCAGGCGCTCGTAGGGATGAGCCTGGAGCGGGTCTGGAAGACGGACGACGCATACGAGATCGTTCGAAGGGCGCACCCGTATCGCGAGCTGACCCGCGACGACTTCGACTCGGTGATGCGCTACCTCGGAGGCCAGGAGATGGAGGACATCTATTCCAAGCTCTGGCACGACCCGGACAAGGGGGAGTTCGGCCGCAAGAAGGGCGGTCGTATGATTTACTACCTCAACTCCGGGACGATTCCGGACGAGGCTGACTACCAGGTCTTCAGCGACAAGGGGCGCCACCTTGGCAAGCTCTCCGAGAAGTTCGTGGAGCGCCTGAACAGTAGAGACGTGTTCGTGCTTGGCGGGCGCACGTACGAATACATGCGCGCCAGAGGGACGAAGGTCTTCGTCAAGGACGCGACTGGCCGAAGGCCAACGGTGCCTTCGTGGACCGGAGAGATGCTGCCGCGGAGCTTCGACCTCTCGATGCAGGTCGGCGCGTTCAGGGGCGAGCTGGACAGGGCGCTGCGCGATGGCTCGCGCGAAGAGGTCATCGAGTGGCTGGAAAAGGACTACTTCCTGGACGCTGACGCCGCCGGGGACATCGCGGCCTACGCCTCCGAGCAGATGGCGATGGCAGGATTCCTGCCGTCTGACAGGACGCTCTGCGTCGAGGCATACTCTGATGACAAGGGCCAGCACCACGCTATTTTCCACTTCCCCTTCGGCAGGAGAGTGAATGATGCTTTGGCCAGGGGATACGCCTCGGCGCTTTCGAAGAAGCTCAAGGCGAACGTCAAGGTCTCCGTCATAGACGACGCGTTCATTGTGACCGCCGCGAAGCAGTTCGACATCCGCGCCCTGCCTGGGATTGTGAAAACCAAGGACTTCGAGTCCGACCTTCGCTCGGCCATCATGGGCACGGAGCTATACAAGCAGCGCTTCCGCCACGTCGCCGGGCGCAGCTTCCTGGTGCTGAGGAACTACATGGGCCGCGAAATCTCGGTGTCCAGGCAGCAGATGCGCTCCCAGAGGATACTGGAGGCGCTCGCGGACCATCCCGAGTTTCCGGTGGTCAAGGAGACGCTGTCGGAGATTTTCAACGAGGTGCTCGACGTTCCCCATGCCCTGAAGGTGATGGGCTGGATTGAGTCGGGAGATGTCGAGATACGGCACATCAAATCCGAGGAGGCTCCGACCCCCTTCGCGTACAACGTACTGGTCTCGGACATGGCCGACATCGTGCTCCTGGAGGACAAGGCCGCGCTGCTCCGGGAGATGCACAGCAAGGTCCTGAAGCGCATCCTGGGCGACGGGATGGAGCCGCTCTTCACGCCAGAGGCTGCGGAGAAGCATTTCCGCGAAAAGTTCCCCGCGGTGGCGAGCAAGGCGGACGTGCCCGCACTGATGAAGGCATCTGGACCCCTGAGGCTTTTCACAACGCGTGGCCGCAACATCTACGAGTGGAGCGGCGTTCCGCCCGAGGAGCTGAACGCCTGGTGCGAGGAGCTGATAGCCGAAGGCGACCTCGTCTCCGCAAGGGCCAGAGAAGTGGTCTGGGCCGTGCCCGAGGACGTGCCGAAGCTGGCGGCCCTTTTCGCAGACGCTGCGAAGACAAAGGCGAAGGAGAAAGAGCTCCTCTCTCTGCTGGCCGACGGCAAGGTGCACGTCAGCGCAGAGCTGGAGAAGGCTCTCAAGCTGGACAGAAAGAAACTCAAGGACGTCGCGACCGAGCTGGAACGGAAGTACCTGATTTCGCGCGCCGACGGGAGCGGAAAATCGTATCGCCGCCTCGAAGTGAAAACGGTGGACCGCGCCGCATCGATGCGCGACCTCGCCATCCGCATCCTCGGCTCTTCGGGGCCGATGCTGGCGGAGGAGCTGGCTCTCGAACTGGGGGCGGGCGTCTCCGAGACGAAGAACCTTCTGGGCTTGCTGGACGAGGAGGGGCTGCTGTTCTCCGGCGGAATCACATACCTGGAGACGCAGTTCGCGCTCAAGGCGGACGTCGAGGCGCTGCGCGGCGCTGACGGAGACAGGGGCATAGGCGTCGAGGACGTGTACGGCCTTCTGCTGGACAAGCAGTTTAAGAAATATCCGTCCGTGGCCAGCTATTTCGAGGCGAATCCGGATGTCGGGCTGTCGATGGACCTCGCCTGGCGCGTGGACAATTACAACCCCGCCCATCTTGACGCGATGTGGGCGTCCGGAGATGTCGTGGTCGGCCGCTTCGTTGGGGGGCGGGTCCGCTACGTGGCAAAGCGCGATGCCGAGCTTCTGCATTCCTTCAGGGGCCCGGGCAGGCTTTCTGAAAGGGAGAAAACCATCCTGGAGCTTATAGAGAAGCACCCTGGCATCGGAATCGAGGACGTGGTGAAGAAGACGGGGCTCGACAAGGAGGTCGCGAGGGAAGCCGTCTACATGCTCGACAGGGGGCTTTTCGTCTCCCGCGCGGTCGGCTCCAGCGCTGGCCGGAACCACTATGTGAGATACGCGCCCGAGACAATCGATGAGAACCCCCTGCCGTCTTTGATCGAGCGCTACGTGCGCTCCTTCGGGCCCGCGACCGTCAGGCAGCTGGAGCGGCTGCTCCGGGCGGAGAGGATTTCCTTGGATGCGACGCTGAGCGCGCTCGTCGCGAGCGGCAAGGTCCGCTCCTTCGCGGTATCGGGTGAGAAGGAGTTGTATTACGTCGCGGAAGAGGACTTCGAGAGCCTTGGCAAGCTCAAGCCAGACGACGAGGTCCGGGTTCTCTCGATACTCGATCCATTCACGCTGCACTTTTCAAGGGAGATAGAGGCCAGGTGGGGCGAGGGCTGGTATTATCCCATATTCAAGGGAACGCGGCCGTGCGGAATCGTGGAGCTTTGGGAGATGAGCGGGCGGGTGGAGGTGCGCAACGTCGAGCTCGAGCCTCCTGTCACGATGGCCGAGGTGCTGGCGGCCTTGGAAAAAATCTCAACGTACTTCGACGCCATGCACATGGACACGATGACTGTCGCAGGCGCGCAAGGGAAGCTCGTCGTTGACATGACGGAAAAGGAAACGCAACCGTTTCTGGATGCAGGTTTCGCCAAAGCGCAGAGCTGGCTGGCAAAAGGCATCGACACAGAGCGCGTGCTGACGCTGGACGAGTTCGTCTCGTTCCTGCTATGGCGCCAGGGGCTCGCCCCCCAGACCAGGTTCTCCAGCATCGGAGAGCTGGACGAAACTTTGGTCGGGCTGCGCTCGGAGGACGAGGCCATGGCGAGGCTCTCTTCTCCGCCGCGCGGGCTCTCTTTCAAGACGGTGAACGGTCTCAACCTCGGTTTTGGAATACCTAACGTCATGATGTGGCTAACGGAGGAATCGGCGCGCAGGTACAGGGACGCGCTGCAGGAGCCAGAGACGCCGGCCGAGCGAACGGTCATTCGGGCGCTGCGTCGGTCCGGCGGGATGGGCCGGAAGGCGCTGGTGGAAGGATTGATGGGCGGCGCCAGCGGGCGGGAAGCCTTGAACAGGATGTTCCGCAAGTGCATGGTGATGCGCAACAGCTTCGGCCGCTACGTCGCAGTCCCGGGGCTGCCCGGTGACCGCGCCGAGGCGAGGAAGTGGCTCGTCGAGCGCATGGTCCGTAACTTCGTGGTTGCCTGCCCCGAGTCGATTTCAGTGTACACAGGCAGCGAAATCGGGGCTCCGGAGGCGCGGGGTCACCTTCACACGCTGCGCAGCGAGGGGAAGCTCGCTAAGGGATTCCTCCTCGGGGAGGACAGCGCGTCTCCATGGATGCCCAACTCCATTCCGTACTGGATGCCCGCCGAGTTCGCCTCGAAGCCGGTGCCGGGGGTTGAAGGGGATATGCTCATCGGGCCGGGCTGGAAGGACCGCGTCTCGCATTACCTCCGGCCGTGGGTGCAGCAGAAGCTCGGACTCGGAAGTGCATACCTGGTGTTCACCGGCGGTCGGCTCGTGGGGGGTTTCGTCGGGCGCAAAGTGGGCGGCGGTGTGCGCGTGAAGAAGTTTTCCGGCAATGAGGAAGCCTGGCAGGTCGCGCGCAGGCAGGCGGCGATGCAGGGGCAGCGTCTCACCATGGCTGTAGAAGATGAGGCGGAGGAAGAGCGAGACGACGACAGCATAGACGAGTGGGCCAAGAAATTAATGCTGACGACGGTGAGAAAGAAATGAATATGTATGCGCGCGCGCATAATTAGATAATACATAGACCGGAGGTTGATTAACAATCGTGTTTTAGACATTACATGTAGTCTGAGCCCGAAATATCCCTCCCCCGCAATCCGTGCTCCGTAACCGGCATAAGGCCGGGACAGAAGGCATGAAAAATGCAGAACGAAAACAAGGACGGGGGCGCGGCGACCGTCGAGATGAACGCTGCGAAAGCGAACGCAAACGGGGCAACAGCTCCGACCGGAATATCCGTTCCGGCAGGGAACTCGACCCAAAACGGTGCGAGTCAGACCCAATCCACTAGCCTCCAGACCGTAGTGGTCTCGGGGGAGTGCACCGGGTACTTCCGCTACGGCGATGTCGAGCGCGAGTTCAGCGGCAACCACGTCGTTTTGGTCAGGACCAACGGCGGGATAATCATCCACAGCGCGCAGAAGGGCATCAAGCCGGTCTGCTACATAGAGGAAGGGGCGGACATCGCCCTCGCCCGCAATATGGCGGACGCCGAGGTGGAAATTTCCGCAATCGCCGAGGATGGACGCGAGATTCTCGTGACCTTCAGCAAGGTGCGCTCCATAAGCGGCCTCGCAGCGACGGGCGGACCCGAGAGCGTGGACCGCGCCATCCTGATGTGCGTGCAGAACGCCAACGGGATGTACGGACGCCACACGGTGTCCAGGATACTCACGGGCTCGGCCTCGAAGAAGGTTTTGACGCTCAAGCTGAGCACGCTGGCGCTCTACGGCGCACTGGCGGACGTCCCGTTCAAGGACGTGCTGGACTCCGTGGACTCGCTCATCGAGCAGGGCCTCATCGAAATCCGCGAGAGGGAGGAATTCAAAGTCCTCTGGCTCACGGAGAGCGGCGAGAAAGCCCTCGCTGATGCAGAGACTCCGGCGGAGCCTGAGCAGTCGGCGAACGCGGAGCTGCTCCAAGCGTTGAAGGACTGGCGCCGCGACGTCGCAAAAGCTCGGCACGTTCCGAGCTTCATGGTCTTGCAGAACAGGACTCTAGCTGACATCGCTGCAAGGAAGCCGACGACCGCCGAAGACCTTTCGAAGGTCTACGGCATCGGGCGCACGCGCCTGGCAAACTACGGCCCGGAACTGCTGGACATGGTCAGGCAGCACGCAGGGGCAAATCCGGCCGCGTGAAAACGCTCGGAATTCGCAAATCCTACCGCGCCTTTCCGGCGCGGGAACAAAACCTTTAATCCACCTTTTCCATCCCTCCATTGCGCAAAGGGGGTCAGGACACGGCAGATTCAGAAAAATGGGGCTCGTCGATAACTAAAACGGGGGAGAACGTCATAGTCACCAAGGGCTACCGCCAGGGCGACCTCATCGGCGACGTCTCGTTCGCTGGCGTTGTCTACCTCATTCTCAAAGGCGAACTGCCCACAAAAGAGCAGGAGCGCATGATGGACGCCATAATCGTCGCTTCCATAGACCACGGTGTAAACGCGCCCACCGCCCTCGCCTCTAGGATTGTTGCATCCGGGGGTGTTCCCCTTCCTACGGCGGTATCCGCCGGCCTGCTGGCAATCGGCGATTCCCACGGCGGTGCGATTGAGAAGTGCGCCAAGCTTCTTCTTGAAAATGTCACGAAGGCGCACGGGTCCAAAGCGCCGATTGCAGAAACCGCAAAGGCCATAGTCCGCGACGCCAAGGAGCGCAAACAGCGTCTCCCTGGCTTCGGCCACAGGGTTCACACGGACGACCCGCGCACGACGAAGCTTCTCAAGCTCGCGAAGGAGCTAAAAATCGCGGGCGAGCACGTCGAGCTGGCCGAGGCAATCCAGAAGGAACTGTCAGTGGGCGGCAAGGCGCTGCCGATAAACGTGGACGGAGCCATCGCGGCGATAACCGCCGACATGGGGTTCGACTGGCGCATGGGGAAGGGGTTCTTCCTGATGGGGCGCGCGGCCGGGCTCGTCGCCCAGGTTTACGAGGAGCAGTCTAGGTACAAGCCGATGCGGCATATCGCGAAGGCGGATTACGATTACGACGGTCCCGCGGAGCGGGACTTGCCGGAGGGGAGAAAATGACGACAATTGAATACGTGGAGGAGCAGTTCCCAGAGATTGCCAGGATAAAGGACGCAAAGCTGAGGAAGCAGACGGCCGAAGTATGGGTCGAGGCCATGAAGCGCGGCGGGTGGAAGGATTTGGACGGCATCCCGTTCACCATGCTGGCCGGCGAGGTCGAGGCGACCCTGGTGCAGCACACCCGCACCGTGACGAATCAGGCCATGGCCGTCGCGGAGCACCGCAAGGACCTGCGCTGGGATTTGGTCGTGTCGGGCGCCATATTGCACGACGTCGGCAAGCTGCTGGAATACGTCCGCAAGGACGGCAAGGTCGTCGTCAGCCCCGCGGGAAAGATGATTCGCCACCCCGTAAGCGGAGCGGGTCTGGCCATGGTCTGCGGCCTGCCGGACGAGATAGTCCACATCATCGCGGCGCACTCCAAAGAGGGAGATGCCGTGAAGCGAATCCCAGAAGCCGTGCTCATCAACCACTGCGACTTCATAGACTTCGAAATCGTGAAGGCCAAGAAAGAATACAAGTGAGGCGCAGACATGCCCAAGAACGCGGTCGGACGAGAGATACCGAATGAGGTCGATGGCAGGAAGCTGAAGCCTTTCAACGGCGCGTACGCGCATCTGGAGCGGGGCTTCTTCACGCCCCAGCCCAAGAAGCCGTGCGTCTGGGACGAGAGCAAGCTCCTTCCGACGCTGGACGAGGCCTTCGAGCGCGCCAAGATAGGCGACGGCGCATGCCTCTCGTTCCACCACCACCTCCGCAACGGCGACCGCGTGCTCAACATGGTCATGTCAGTCGCTGAGAAGCGCGGCCTGAAGAACCTCAAGCTCGCCCAGAGCGCCATCTTCCCGGTCCACGAGCCAGTGTGCAAGATGATTGAGAACGGCACGATAACTAGCATCGAGGGCTCCACGAACGGCCCCGTCGGGCGCCTGATTTCCGAGGGGAAGATGAAAGGAGTCGCGATAATGCGCTCCCACGGCGGGCGCGTCAGGGCAATCATGGCCGGGCACATCAAAATCGACGCCGCTTTCATCGCGGCGCCGTGCGCGGACGAGTACGGCAACGCGAACGGCCGTAGCGGTCCGGCGGCGTGCGGCCCCATGGGCTACGCGATGGCAGACTCGAAGTACGCCAGCAACGTCGTTCTGGTCACGGACAACTTACAACCCTACCCCGTCCTCCCGCCGGTCATCAACCAGGCGGACACCGATTTCGTCGTAAAGGTCGACTCCATCGGCAACCCCCAGGAAATCGCATCCGGGACGACCGAGGTCGCCACGGACGAGCAGTCGCTGAAGATTGCCAGGGGCGCGGCAGACCTCGTGGACGGGCTCGGCCTGGTCAAGGACGGCATGGGCTTTCAGGCTGGAGCGGGCGGGGCGTCTCTCGCGGCGAACAACATGATTGGCGAGATGCTCAGGAAGCGGAAGATTCGCGCCAGGTTCGCCAACGGCGGAGTCACGATTCACCTCGTGAACATGATGAAGGAAGGCCTCATAGACTACCTCATGGACGGCCAGAGCTTCGACGCAGACAGCGCCAAGTCTCTCCTGGTCAATCCGAAGCACGTCGAGATAACCCCCGATATGTACGCCAACCCGTTCAACAAAGGCCAGGTCGTGAACATGCTCGACTTCGCCTACCTGGGCGCGACCGAGGTCGACGTAGACTTCAACGTGAATGTGAACACCCACTCGGACGGCACGCTCCTCCACGGAATTGGAGGACACCAGGACGTCGCCGCGGGGGCGAAGCACTGCATCGTAGTCTGCCCGACCAGGCGCAAGACGTTCCCAATCGTGATGGACCGCGTGACGAACGTCACAACGCCCGGCGAGACTGTGGACGCCATCGTGACAGAAGAGGGCATAGCCATCAACCCGCTGCGCAAGGACATGCTCGACGCGGTGCACGGCAAGGGCTTGCCAATAGTCGACATCCAGGACCTCGCCAAGACGGCGCTGAAGAAGGCCGGGGGGGTCCCGCCGCCGAAGCCCGAGTACCTCGACAGGGTCGTGGGGATAATAGAGTGGCGCGACGGGACGGTCATCGACGTCGTGAGGCAGCTCAAGCCGAAGGCGTGATTTCGATGGCAAAGAAGAAGGCGACGAGGGAACGCATGGGCAAGGACGACTCGCTGCTCATCGATGTGCGCTCCCGCGAGGAGTACGTCAAGGAGCACGCCGACGGGTCGCTGAACATACCGCTGTACGACCTAGTCCATTACGTCCACGTGCTCGAAGGACGTACGCTCAAGCTCTACTGCAACACGGAGCGGCGCGCCGGGCTGGCGAAGGATATTCTCAACGGGCTGGGATTGGACGGCGAAATCGTTCCTTACGGGCGTACTGGGAAGAAGGTACGCGCCCCGATGATATGCGCCATGAACTTCCTGGAGATTAGGCCGGAGCACGAGGCGAAGGTTCACGACATCCTTTTCCGCCTATGCAAGGCTGTAGATGCGTACCCTGGATTCCTGGGTTCTAAGGTGATGAAGGTCACCGGCGCCTCGCCGATGGGAAGCATGCTCCCCGGAAAGGAAATGGACGAGGATTTCTCGCCGCTGCGCTACGTCCTCATCACATACTGGGCGAGCAAGGAAATCCACGAAGCCTCGCACCGCCACCCCGAGTTCCAGCGCGCCTTCACGGAGCTGCCAGCCTACCTATCTAAGATGCCGTACGAGGAGTTCTGCGAAATACTGCGGTGATTGGGCCATGCGACGGGCAATCAAAATCCAGAGGCACTCATCTGTCTGGATGTCGGGTGGGTCCGTGGCTCTTTCCCATCGTTATTTCTGATTTATCAGAATAATCAGAAAATTATAAATACTCCGGGCGCTATGCCATTTCTGAGGCGACAAAGATGCCAAAGAAGGTGAAAGGCAAGGAAACCTGCGGAGAGCAGTGCTGCTACCTGGTCTCAGCGGTCACAACTGTGGATGCAAGAGGCCAGACGGTCCTCCCCAAAGACGTTCGGGAGCGCCTCGGCTTAGCCGCCGGGGACAAGCTGGCCGTGATTATCCACGAGACCACGGGGAAGCCGTGCTGCTTTTCGATGATCAAGGTCGGCGACCTGTCGATGATGGTCAGCGGGCCTCTCGGCAGGGCGATAAGCGAGAAGGGCAAGAGGTGACGAAATGGCAAAGAAAGTGAGCAAGCTTGACGAGGCAGGCATAAAGAAAGCCGTTCGCAAGGGGTACGCCAATGTGGCGAAGTCCGGCGGCTGCGGTTGCGGCTGCGGGCCATCGGATTGCGCGGGCGAGATGAGCAAGAGCGTCGGTTATTCCGAGAAGGAGATGGCGGAGGTGCCCGACGGCGCGAACCTCGGCCTCGGCTGCGGCAACCCAGTTGCGCTGGCCTCTTTGAAGAAAGGCGAGACAGTCATGGACCTCGGCTCAGGAGCGGGCTTCGACGCGTTCCTTGCTGCAAACCGCGTCGGAAATACCGGACGGGTCATCGGCGTGGACATGACCCCGGAGATGCTTGACAAGGCACGGGCGAACGCCAAGAAGGGGAAGTACGCGAACGTCGAGTTCCGGTTGGGCGAAATTGAGAACTTGCCGGCGGCCGACAACTCCGTGGACGTGATTATCTCGAACTGCGTTATCAACCTGGCCCCTGACAAGGACAGGGTGTTCTGCGAGGCCGCGAGGGTCTTGAAAAAGGGCGGCCGCCTGATGGTCTCGGACATCGTGCTCCTGAAGCCGCTTCCGAAGCCTGTGATGGATTCCATGCGAGCGTACGTCGGATGCCTCTCGGGCGCGATCATGAAGGACGGCTACATCAAATCAATCGGGAAGGCCGGGTTCAAGAACGTAAAAGTGCTGGAAGAGAACCATTATCCAGTGGAATACGTCATGGACGACGCCACGGCGAAGGAGCTCGGCGAGGCCGTGAAGCTGACGAAAAAGGACGCCGATGCCTTGGCCAAGGCCATCGTCAGCGTGAAGGTCAGCGCGGTGAAGAAATAACGCTGGCGCACTCAAAATCCTTCGCACAATCTTACTATTTCCCCTTGACCTTCAGCGCCCGCTCCACTATCTCAACGGAGCTCCCGATGTAGCTCGTGGGGTCCAGGACCTTGTCCAGCTCCTTCGCCGGGAGGAGCCTCTTGATTTTCGGGTTGCGCAGCAGCGCCTCCCGATACAGGATACCCTTGTCAACAGCCAGCATCGCCGCCTGGCGCGTGGCCTCGTGCGCGTCCTGCCGGCCCATGCCTTTGGAAGTCAATGCAATCATCACGCTCTCGGCCATCATCAGCCCGCCAGCCGACTCGATGTTCGCGCGCATCCTCTCCGGGAAGACCTCAAGGCCGCGGAAGACCTTGTCCGTCTTCACGACTATGTCGTCCGTCAAAATCGCCACGTGCGGGAGGATGAACCTCTCCGCGGACGAGTTGGTCAGGTCGCGCTCGTGCCACGAAACGATGTTCTCCAGCGCTGGAGACACGAATCCCCGGACAACTCTGGCGAGCCCGCACACGTTCTCCGACGTGATAGGATTTCGCTTGTGCGCCATCGTCGACGAGCCCACCTGCTTCTTGGCGTTGAATGCCTCGGCCACTTCGCCGATTTCGCTCCTCTGGAGGTTGCGGACTTCCGTGCCGAAGCGCTCGATTGATGCGGCGATGTTCGCGCAGAGCATCACGAACTCGGCGTATCGGTCCCGGCCGACGAGCTGGGTAGCGGCCTCTTCAGCCTCCAGACCGAGCTCCCTCATGAGCAAATCCTGGACTTTGAGTGCGTCCTTGCCCAGGGCTGCGCCCGTTCCGACCGCTCCGGCCAGCTTCCCGACGCAGACGCGTGGCTCCGCCTCGCTCAGCCGCTTGGCGTGCCGGTCCATCTCCATCGCGAAGACGGCCATCTTGAGACCGAACGTCACCGGGACTGCGAACTGGCCGTGCGTGCGCCCGACCATGGGCGTGCGCTTGTGCCTCGCGGCCAGCGCGAGCAGAGTGTCTCGCAGGTCCATGCAATCCTTCTCAAGAATCTTCATCGCGGCTTTTAGCTGGAGCGCCGTTGCCGTGTCGATTATGTCGTTGCTCGTGGCGCCGAGGTGCACGTATCCGCCCGCGCCGCCGCACTGCTCCGAGAGCCCGCGCACGACCGCCATGATATCATGGCTTATTTCGCGCTCGATTGCGCTGACGCGCTCGACCTTCACTATGCTGGTCTTCGCCTTGGCGGAAATCGTCTTCGCGGCGAAGGCGGGGACGCGCCCGGCTTTGGCGAGAGCCCGAACCAGCGCGGCCTCCACATCCAGCATCGCCTGGAGCTTCGCCTCCTCTGAGAAAATCCTCTTCATCTCTTCTCGACCGTATCTGTACTCGAGCGGGCAGACGGGCATTTTGACACCCCGACCAGGGATAGCCCTCTGGGGTTATGGGCTTTTCCGTCCTGATGGGCGCTTCACATGAATTCCTGGTGGATTCTCATCTGGTACAGCGCCCCCAGCCCGAACAAGAGGTAGCTGGCAATCCACGCGAGCTCGATGAAGTTGCCGTCGAAGTAGATGCCCTGCCAGTCCAGCGCGGCGTACCCTATGTCCGCGACGGTCATCAGCAGTATCGCGGCCGAAATGATGTGCCAGCCTTTCGAGACCTGCGCCCCCCAGTACAGCGTGATGATGGCCCCTAGCCCCAGGAGGACTATGTCCAGGGCCACGTAGGCGAGGTTCACGAACTTTTGGAAGCCGGAAAGGTCCTCCGAATCCATGGTCGGCCCGGCGACCCAGATGCCCGCCGGAATCGCGAAGGCCAGGACGACGACGGCGGCGATGGCGATCTTTCGCGTGTCGAAGGCCAGCTTTGCGTACATCGCCTTGTAGGCGAACGCGAGTACGACGAAGACGTACCCTACCAGGAACAGGTAGTCCGTGACCTTGAACGCCTCGTCAGAAAGCCCATCGGAACCCAGGGCCATCGCCAGCTGGTCGAACCCCGACACCAGCTCAGCCGAGAGCCAAAGGGCCATGCCGATGCCGAGAAGGAGCCACACTCTTCCCTCGAACCCCTTGACGCCGTAGAATTTGACCACCATGAGGACGATTACCGTGGCGATGACTATCGAGCCGTCGTACGGTATGTATGTGGCGTTGACGGCCCAGTCCTCTCCGTTCCAGAGCGCCCACATGATGAGATAGAAGCCGACCGCGAACACAATCCACGCGAGCATGAGTGCCGTCCTGGGGTCGCGGGCGAATTCCCTCGCGTTCATGACGCGCCGTCACCTCCCTGCTTGGACATCATCGACTTTATCTTGATGACCCTCTGCCTGGCCTCAGACGGGCCGACGAAGCTGACGAGCGCCGCCTCTATGTGGATGTCGAGCGCTTTCGTCAGATCCGCGGGCGTTGCGATGTCGGGTATCGACCCGACCTTCTCCAGACCTTTCTTGACGATGCCGTAGCAAAGGATGTCCCCGAGGAACATCAGCTCTTCCTGGACTATCTTGCACGCTTCCGTGGGCATTGGATTGTCTGGCTCCTGTGCAGGGATATCTGCTTAATGATATATAATCATTTTGAAATGCAATCTAGAACTTGGCCTTGCACCCTTTGCAGGCCAGCCCGCCGCCCGACCGTTGCAGCGCGCCCCCGCACCGCGGGCACCGGGTCAAATCCAGGGCCCTCTCCAGCCACGCCCCGCGGACGTCGTCGATTTCCTCCCGCGCAGCGGCATCGACCGCATCCCTGGCCTCCGAGGTCGGAGCAAGCCTGCGAAGGGTATCCAGGACTTTTTTATCGGCCTCAAGCCCTTTCTTGCCGGACGGCTTCGCGCCGACCCTCACGAACAGCGGGGCGAGGCAGATGCCTGCCACCAGCCCTACCACGTGGGCGGAATGGGCGACGTTGTCGCTCTGACCGTTGGCGACCATCATCATGGTCAGCAAAACCTCCATGCCGAAGAAGACCCCGACGGCGATCCAGACTGGCACGCGCCTGAGGAATATCGGCCCGACGATCATGGGGATTTCGTCCCTGGGATATAGGACAAGTATGGCGCCCATCAGGCCCGAGACGGCCCCCGAGGCCCCGACGAGCCTGAAATCCTGTCCCCAGCGCAGCAGGGCGTAGCCTACCGTGGCGAGCAGTCCGGTGAGGACGTATATTGCCATCGTCCTGCGGGTGCCGATGCGCTCCTCCAGGGAGACGCCTATGAAATAGAGCACCAGCATGTTCCCGAGAAGGTGGAGGATGTCCGCGTGGACGAACATCGAGGCCAGCAGCCCAACGTCCAGCGGCCTGGAGGAGTTGAAGACGACCTGATTGTCCAGCGCCAGCCATGCCGCGGGCGATGCGAATTCCAGAACCCACATGTACCCGAAAATCAGCATGTTGGCGACTATGAGCCATTGGGAAATCCAGCCCCTCTTGGCCAGCGCTACGGCGAATGGCATCGCGGCCAAAACGATGAAAGGGACGAGGGCGAGTTCCAGTTCGGACCACCGCCACCTCAATCGCGGCCCGCCACTTAAGCCCTGCGGCCTCGGTATCAAATAACCGTTCGCGGATGTGGGTGCGTGAGGCGCGATCCGAAGATATCCATAGAAACCGCAGACGGGGTGTACGGTCCGGCCGAAGACTCGACGCTGCTCATCGAGAGCGCGGACCCGAAGCCAGGCCATCGTGTGCTGGAGGTTGGTACCGGGAGCGGAATCGCCGCCCTCCATTGCGCCGCCGCGGGCGCGTGCGTGATAGCGACCGACCGAAATCCGGATGCGGCGAGGTGCGCGCTCGGAAACGCGCGTGCCAACGGCCTGGACCGAGAGCGCGATTTCTCGGTGTTGGTCTGCGACCTGGCTGGCGCTTTGAGAGGGCCGTTCGACCTGGTCATTTTCAACCCGCCTTACCTGCCGGGAAGGGTGGGCCAGCTCGCAGCGGACGGCGGAACGGGGGGAATCGAGGTCGTTTCAAGGCTGCTTCAGGACCTATCCAGGCTTCTTTCTCCGGAGGGAAAATGCATAATCGTGATGTCGAGCCATTCGGACATGGAGTTGCTCATGCGTCACTTTCCCTCGTTAGCGTTCCAGCGGCTTCGTGCGAAGGAGCTGTTCTTCGAGGTGTTAACATCTTACGAGATTCGAGTTACAAAAAAATAATCGTATAAAATGGTTTCTGAATACTTTTAATAAGCCTTCCGCTCATACAACATATCCAGTTGCGGCCATGACAACCCAACTTGAAAGACCGGCGAGGATGACGCCAGATCTCATGGCATTCTGCAAGGGTTTTCTTCTCACGAGGGGAGATTGCGTCGAGCGGGCGTGTATCTTCTGCAGGGCGTTTCTCATAAGGCTCTACGGCCCCGGATGAGCCAGACTTTTTGCGATTTCATTCTTCAGGGCTTCGCTGACGAGCCTGCCGTCGGCTCTCCCCCTCAGGCGCTTCATCGCTTCGCCCATCAGCGGGCCAGAGGCAGCAGCGCCCCTGACAAGGATCGTGCCCGCGTTCTCTTCAACGATTTGGGCGACAACCTTGCGGACTTCGTCCATGCTTGCGAGGCTCAACCCGAGGCGTTCCACGATTGACTGGAGGCCCTCGGCAGGATGGGCCGCCCTCTCCGCGTAAATCGCGGCGATGGCCTCCTTCGCAAAATCCCCCCTTGCGAGCGACCGGAACACTTCGCGCTCGAACGGTTCGTCGACCGTTCCCGCATTAGGGTCGTAAAGTATCGTGGAGAGGATGGATGGGGCCAGCCTGTCCTCGTCAACAACTGACGCGATGCTCTCGAAACGCTCCTGCTGCCCCTCGTCGACCATCTGGGCAACCATCTGGTTGCTCAGAGACGGGAACTTTTTTCGATAGCCCTCGATGCGCTGCTCGCGCGTCCGAGGGAGCGATTTCCGCAGCCGCTCCAGCATTTCCACTGTCACTCGAATCGAAGGGACGTCCGTCTCCGGGTACATCCGCGACCCGCCTGGAAGCGGCCTGCTGTATGTCGTCGAGCAGTCTACGGCCGGGTCCCGCGTCTCCTCCGGCACGCCGGCGATTGCGGCGATGGCGCGGGCCCTTACGCGCTCCAGAGCCATCAGCGCCCTATCCGTTTCGGCGGCGACGATTACGAATGCATCCCCTTCGCCGCATCCGAGAGCCTTCTTCAACGCGTCCGTCTCGGCCTGGGTGATGCCGTATCCGGGAAGCTCGTCCGTGTGGAACAATCCTTTTAGCCCGACGGAGCGGGCCTGCTGGGCGAGCTCGGCTCCGAGCCTGTCCGGGTCCTGTTCAATCCCCTTCAGTAGCCCTGAAAACCCGCGGAGGACAATGCCGCTCACCCGACCATTTTTCGAGAGGGCGCCCCTGATGACCTTCGACTCTGTGCGGGCGAGAACGTCTGTGACGTCCAGCGGAGGGTCCTCCGGAACGATAGCCCCTCGCTTCCTCAGCTCGCCAGCTATGCCCACCAACCTCTCCTGCCTCGCAACCTCGCGCCTTACGTAGTCCGAGATGGAGTTCAGCTCCTGGACCCCCTTTATCTCGACCCTCGCCCCGCCAGTCACGGAGATGTTAAGGTCCTCCCGGACCGTCCCTATCCCCCGCTTGGCCTTGCAGGTGTCCCGCAGCAGCCGGCCTATCGCCAGCGCCGCCTCGCGCGCCAGCTCCGGCGTGTCTATGTCCGGGCCAGTGGCAATCTCGATCAAGGGAATTCCCAGCCTGTCGAGCCTGTACACGACAATTCCTTCCTCGATCCCCACCTTTCTGGCCGCGTCCTCTTCCAGGCATATGGTGGGTATCGAAATCTCCCGCTCGCCGACCTTCAGCCTCCCGCCTGTGGCAACGAGCGCGGTCCTCTGGAAACCCGCGGTGTTCGAGCCGTCGACCACGAGCTTTCGCATGAAATGTATCTCGTCCACCGGTCTCGCATCCAGTAGGAGCGCCATCGTCAGGGCGACCTCCACTGCCTCCCCGTTCGCCTCACGCGGCGGCTCCTCGTCCGCCTCCACCGCGCAGGTCTGCGGCGTCATCTGGTATCTGAATCTGAGACCCTTGTCGTTTTCCAGGAGGGCGGCTGGGTCGATGTCGCCCATCTCGCCGCGCGCGAGCCTGAGCCCGCGCTCGAAGATTCGCACGACGCGCTCGTCCAGCTCCGACCTGCACCTGCAGAACAGCTTAGCGGTTTCGAGCTGCTGGTGAATCTCGAGCCCGACCCTGAGTCCCCCTGCCATGCTGCCTGATATCCCCTCGGTCCCATAAACGGCTTTCGATTCGCAACAGTTATCTATCCCCGTCGCGATGAAGTGCCGATGCCCGCCACGATAATTGACGGAAAGTCGATTTCAGAGCAGATAATGGCCGAGGTCGCAAGAGATGTTGCAGCCCTGAAGGCTAGGAACGTGACTCCTGGTTTGGCAGTCATCATCGTCGGGGACGACCCGGCATCCCTTTCGTACGTCTCGGGAAAGGAGAAGGCGTGCGCGCGGCTTGGCATGCAATCCGAGATTCTCAGGCTGCCAACAACGACCCAGATGGCCGAGTTGCTCAAAGCGGTCGACGGCTTGAACCGGCGCCCGGAGATACACGGCCTGCTCGTTCAAAGCCCTCTTCCGGGTGGTCTGGACGAGGGGTGCGTAATCGAGGCAATCGACCCCCGAAAAGACGTCGACGGCTTCCACCCGCTCAACATCGGCAGGATGCTGGCCGGTCAGGATTCGCTTTTGCCTTGCACGCCTGCCGGGATTGTCGAGATGCTCCTCCGAAGCGGCCACGACCCGTGCGGGAGACACGCGGTCATCGTCGGCCGAAGCAACATCGTCGGACGCCCGCTGGCGAACCTCCTTTCGAGAAAAGGCCGGGGCGGGGACGCGACGGTGACGCTGTGCCACTCGCGCACTCCGAACCTCGCCCACTTCACCACCCAGGCCGACATCCTTGTAGCGGCCGTGGGAAAGCCAGGCGCAATTACGGCGGAGATGGTGAAGGAAGGCGCGGTCGTAATCGACGTCGGCGTCAACCGCATCCCAGACGCTTCAGCGAAGAAGGGCTACAGACTCGTGGGCGACGTGGATTTCGATGGGGTATCGATGAAGGCGGGGGCGATAACCCCCGTGCCGGGCGGAGTCGGCCTCATGACGGTGGCGATGCTGATGAAGAACACGGCGAAGGCCGCGGCACCCGCCTGAGAAAGCTTTTATAACCGCTGGGCATGCGCCATCCAATTCAGAGGGGCTTTTATGCCAGAGCAAACAACCAATCAGGATGCTAGCCAGAAGAAGGTGATGAACCGCTGGGTAATCGTCATAGGGGCGATAATGATACAGCTGGCCCTGGGCGCGATATACGCCTGGTCGGCGTTCACGACGCCGTTGCAGGGCACTGCGGCGGCGCCGAGCGAGTACGGGTTCACGAAACTTGAAGTCCAGCTGATATTCAGCGCCGGCCTCGCCGCGTTTGCAATCATGACCATTATCGGCGGACGCATGATGAAGAAGTACGGGCCGAGGACGATGGCCATGATGGGCGGCATCGTGCTGGGCCTGGGATACATCCTCGGGGGACTCGTCGGCGCGAGCTTCCCGGGCAAGCTGGCGACAATCGGCATAATCGGCGGAGCGGGCATTGGCCTCGCGTACGTCGTGCCGATAGCCACGGGCGTGAAATGGTTCCCCGACAAAAAAGGCCTGGTCAGCGGAATCGCCGTCGCGGGATTCGGCTTCGGCGCCTTCATCTGGATTCTCCTGGCGAACCCGCCGAGCATCCTGGGATTCGACGGGCTCATAGTCAAAGAGGCAATAACCGATCCGCTCACCCAGTTCGCCTACACCGTGGCCAATGTCGACGCGGTCTTCATGATTTACGGGGTTCTGTTCCTCGTGCTGGTCGTTCTTGGCTCGCTGGTGATGGTCAACCCCCCTGACGGATGGAAGCCCGCGGGTTGGAACCCGCCGGCTCCGGCGCCAGGAAAGGCGGCATTCAAGGGATTCTCGCCCAAGGAGATGCTCAAGACGCCGCAGTACTACATGCTGTGGACGATGTTCATCTTCGGCGCACTAGCTGGTCTAATGGTGATAGGGAACGTGCAGAACTTCGCCAAGAACGCGACCGACGGTTTCGCCGGGCACGGCTTCACTGCGGAGCAGGCGGCCGATTTCGCGGTCATAGGCGCGGCTGTCTGCCTTCCCATATTCAACGGAGCCGGGCGCATAGTTTGGGGCCTGGTATCGGACAAAATCGGGCGCAGGATGGCGCTCGTGTCCATGTTCCTGTTCCAGGGAATAATGATGGCCGCATTCTTCTACACGACGGGGAGCGAGTATCTGTTCTACGTCGTGGCGGCGCTCATCGGATTCAACTTCGGCGGCAACTTCGCCCTGTTCCCCGCGGCGACGGCGGACTCGTTCGGCTCCGACACAGTGGGCATCAACTACGGCTACGTTTTCACGGCTTACGGCATAGGCGGAATAGCCGGCCCGTTCATCGCTGGCTATGTGCAGGACAACGGGATGTCGTTCACGTACGCGTTCATCCCGGCGGCAATCTTGTGCTTCATCGCGATGGCGATGGCCCTCGCGTACAAACCGGAGGCTACGAGGAAGGAAACCGTGGTAGCTGAACCTTCGAAGCAGTGATGTCATCCTCAATAGCCTGACTCGATTGTGCGCTCAGTACGGCAGCCCCGCGGGCGTCAGCGCGTCCGCCATCAGGTGAGTCGCGAAGCCCCAGGGCACGAAGAGCACTGCGTGGTGGCGCCACAGGTCGTCGGGCATGAGGTAGAGCCCGATTCCGCTGATGATGAGGCAAGCCGCCAGCGCCCTCCAGCTGTGGAATCCGCCCCTGTGGTCGCTTCTCCCGCCGGGCTCGAGGATGTCGGGGAGCGCCGACAAAAAGACGGCCTCGCCGACGCCCAATGCCATGATGGCGTACGGCAGGTCGATGTAATATCTGTCGAGGGCGTAGATGGCAGCCGCTGTGAGGATTAGGGTGAAAAGGACGTGGCCCCGGCGGTTCATGCGAGGGTCATCGCGGTCCTGAGAAAAAGGGTTTGCCCCGCTCAACCCTGCCCCAGGCCAAGCTTAAGCAGTACATCCAGGCCAGAGATGATGAACTGGATAGACATGGCGACCAGCAGCATCCCCATTATCTTCGATATCACGCTGATGACCTGCGGGCCTACGACCTTGTTTATGCGGTAGGACTGGCGCAGGATGACCCAGGTGATGAAAATCGAGAGGATGGCTGCGGCTACGGTGACGGCGTACCCGTAATCCGTGACGTAGACGATGGTCGTAGTTAGCACTCCTGGGCCCGTGATGAGCGGCGTGCCGATGATGATGGCCGCTGCGTGGACGTCCTTGTGCTTCCCCTCGTCCTCCTTGGACCAAGAGAACCCCAGCACCAGCTCCAGCCCCAGGAGCATCAGGATGATGCCCCCGCCGACCTTGAGCGCATCGATGGTGATGTCGAGGCTGTCAAGAATGAGCACGCCGAAGAAGATGAAAACGAATATGAGGCCCCCGGCGACGGCAACGGCTTGGTCGGCGCTGCTCCTCATGACCGCCTCAGGCTCGTCCTTGGAGATTCCCAGGAGAACGGGGATGGACACGAAGGGGTCCATTATGACGAAGAGGCCGGTGAACGCGGCCGTGAAGTTTACCATGAATAGGGCGAGGTCCATGGCCTTGGAATCGGGGTCATGTTTAATACCCTTTCCCCGTTTGGGGAAACTGCATGAAAATCGGGCTCGATAGAAAGGGATTTATCGGGGCAACACTTCCGCGATTAGCAGGTACGTGACGCAGTGAGCGACGAAACCATCAAGAAAAACATCATCCTTCTCGGGGACGGGGCTGTCGGCAAGACCAGCCTCATCCGCAGGTTCGTCATCGACCAGTTCGACGACAAGTACCTCACGACCATCGGGACGAAGATAACGAAGAAGGACGTCTACCTGAAGAACGGGGACGGCCCCACCCACATGGTCCTCCTCGTCTGGGACATCCTCGGACAGAAGGGCTACCGCTACACTCAGGCGCTATCGTTCGGAGGTATCGAGGGCGCAATCCTCGTCTGCGACATCACGCGCAAGGCGACGCTGGAGAGCCTGCGCGATTACTGGATGCCCTCGCTGATAGGGGTCACCGGACCGGTCCCCATGATAATAATCGCCAACAAGGGCGATCTGGCCGATGAGGCTGAATTCGGAGAGAAGGACATCAGGAAGCTCGCAGAGGAAAATGGGGGACTGGGCGTGGACGAGAAATGCTACGTCACGAGCGCAAAAACGGGCAAGAACGTCGACCAGGCCTTCCACCACCTGGCCCAGATGGTCAAGGAGGTCAACGCCAGGGTGAAGGCCGAGATGCCAAAGGGTAATTTGGACCGAAAACGCATCAAAACGCTTACAGACGCGGCCGACCAGATAATGGCCGATTTCAGCATGCAGCACGGCGGGCTGGAGAACGCGACGCCGATAATCAAACACCAAATCGAGGAGGTGGGGGTCGACATCAACAACCCGACCCGCAAATCTTTGGTGGAGCTGGTCAACGCCCTCGCCGTCGTGGAGAAGAACTTCAAGCCCCCGGAGGTCGTCAGCCTCAACCGGGCGAAGCGATTGTACATGATAAATCTAGTGAAGTGAACAAGTCTCATCGGAAGATTGCCATTCTCCGATGAGCCGATCGAGCATGGCGCCTATGGGCTCGAGGTCCCTGGAGCTCCCGTTCCACTTCTCAAGGGATGGATAATCGAGTTCTATCTTTTCCACAAGCTCGCGTATCCGCGCGTTGAGCTTCCCGTTCATGTCGCCCGTGTAGATGACGGCCAGGTAAGTCCGTTTCCCCCGCTCGATGAGTATCTCCTTCTCCCCGAACTCCAGCTTCTTCACGTGGTCTGTGTCCTTCTCCGACAGCGAGTCGCTCACGAATTGCTGGACGGCCGTGAGCATGCTGCTGACGAGGTCCTCGTCGAGGTCGCGCCTCATCGAGCTGGCCGCCGACCTGTGGGATATCAGCCGTCCGTCCCTGTAGATGAAGAAGACGTCCGTGATTCCGGGAGGGGTGGGCTTGTACAGCCACCACAGTCCGAGCGCCAGCGACGCAATCGCCGCGACCGCTCCGACGCCTGACCATGGCCAGTATATCTTCTCCCAGATGGTCGGTACGCTCTCGATGGACAGCTCGATGTCTCCCTGCCCGACTGTGCCCATGTATCCCCCGACCTGGTCGACCACGCTCATCTCGGCGTGCACGGAGGCGCTCGAAGCGCCCCTGCCCGTGTCCCGGGCTGTGAAAGTCACCGCGAAAGAATGCGGGCCGGGACCGACGTCCGAGAAGTTCCAGTATGCCATACGTCCTGACCTCTGGAAGACCTGGTTGCTGCCGTTGATGGCCAGGGAATCGGGGACGTTCAGCGAGATGTTGACCGCGGACGCAGTGCCGTACCCGGTGTTGTTGTAGTAGGCGGTGGCAACAAAGTTGTCTCCTGGGTGAACAACAGTCGCCGCGCCCACGAATGAGAAGGCCATGCCCGAGGCCAGGGCGGCCACGACGCGCGGCTGGCCGGAGGCGGCGGACCTCACGTGGCCGGCGGTATCGGCGTAGTCGACCGAGAACTCTGTTTCCAGAAGCTCGCCGTGGGACACGCCCTCAAACAGGGTGGCGTTGCAAGATACGCTGACGTTGGCCAGGGGCTCAACTTGCCCCAGATTCCACAGGACCCTTCCGCCGTTGGCGCTCCCCTGCGTGGAGTCGGCGTATGACAGGCTCCCGTCAAGGGTGCAGTTGAGCCAGACCTTCGAGGCCGGGCCCTCGCCCCGGTTCTCTATGTGGACGACGTAGCGCGCGACTCCGCCTATGTCCAGCGCGTCGTCGAGGCATTCGGCCCAGAGGCCGACGACAGGCGCCCTCGGTATAATGCTGGAGGAGGCGGGAACAGATGACACAGAGACGTCCAGCGGGTCGGTGTAGGCGAGCGACGCCCCCGAAGCGTGGACCGTTCCGTTCTCGACGCCGGCCTTGACGACCGCATCTATCCACATGTGGTATCTTCCCGGAGCCACGTCCGCGAACGCGAAGCGCGCGGTCGCCATCGAGGCGTTCACCTGCTGCGAAACAACCCTGAGCCCGACGGAGTCGCTCCCCCAGGATGCGTAGTCCACGCAGGCGGTTGGGAGGGATATGTTCAGCCACGCGAAAGACGAATTCTGCCATGCCGTGTTGTTAATGAAGACCTGGAGGCGGACGGGCTCGCCCGGTATCGGCCTTGCGTCGCTCCACCCGCAATCGAGGGTCAGCACCGGGTCTGCGCCGACGAAAACTAGACGTAGCCATTCGACTTCCGGCGATACGGACGAGTCTCCCGAGTGCAGGACGGCGCGGAACCTGATTCTCGCTCCCGACGCCGCAGGTACGGTCCCGCGCATGTCCCCGTTCGCGGGCACAGGCGTCCAGATTGCCCCGCCGTCCATTGAGAATTCATAGAGGACGGCCTGCCCGTTCAAGTCTTCCGAATGCGTGAAAATCCCCCAGTCCGTCACCGATGACGGGGTGAAATCCCCCGTCTCGACCGAGCCGTTTTCGTGGTACTTCTCGTATGAGGCCGTGAAGCTGTCCAGAGTCGGCGTCCTGTTTGTGTAGGACGTGTCCAGGTCGGCCATGAACTGGAAATACCTCGTGGGCTGCAGGAACAGGCCGGAGCCGGACGGATCGGCCAGCTCGTTGGACCAGGGGGACCACGAGTTGTCGTAAGTGTTGTTCGAGTTGCCGGAGCGCACGCGGACCGTGACGTTCGAGCCGAAAGGCTCGCCCTCCAGCCAGCTGGCGCTATTCCAGAACGAGAGGGAGCCGGAGTCGAAGACCTCGGAGACGTACCTGCCAGTCGGATGGTATGCCCTGTACTTCACGGAGGCGTTGTCCCAGAGGTGGAAAATCGAAGCGGATGCCGTATTGTAGGTTACGTCTCCGGTGCTGTCGGTCACGGTGGCGAGCGAAAGGTTGTATTGCCCTGCCTCGTTGAAGAATGTGGAGTCCAGGATGCCGCCGAGCCGGGCGTACGGCCTTGAAGCAGTCAACGTCCCGGTGTCGTTTAGGGAAACGCTGGCGTTCGTTCGGTTGTTGAACACATCCACATGGGCTACAGCTCCGGGGGAGAAGGGCGCGTCTGTGTTGACAAACTCGTGCATCGCGGATGTTTCGACGCTGTAGGGCAAGCTCGGCAGGGAGAACGTCTGGTTGAGCCAGATCCACGTCGTTCCGCCTTCTGTGGCAAGAAAATCTTGAAACGAGTTGTTCCAGCATGTACCGTCATCCAGGTATCCGTATTGCATGACTCTCGCCTGGCTGTTGGCGATGCACGACCCATCTTGTGGCGAGTAGGAGTCATAACGCCAATAATCCGCTGTAATTCCCAGGGTCGGCGCCGAGAAATTCCCGTTCTTGAGGAGTTCCACGGGGTTCGTCAAGCCCAGGCGCACGTCGCCGCTGGCGTTTCCCTCCGTTCGAGTGAAGTTGCCTCCCTGGAAATCCGCGGCGGAGTCCAGAGTCCACGACAATGACCGGAACGACAGCTCAGCGCCCTCCGGCCCCACCGTCGCGTTGGTCAGGGCGAAGCCTGTGGAGCCCGCGAAATTCCACTCTGCGGTCGTGGTGCCGTCCGGGTTCGCGGACAGCGCGGGTTCGGACGATGCCGCGGGCTGCGCGGACAGCGCTGCCAGGCTAAACAGCAGGCAAGCGGAGAGCAGCGTTGCCGGCCCGGCGGCTTTCAACCGTGGACAGACTCGGTCAGGCTTGGGGTTCAACGGGCGATAATACATGGATGCTGCATTTAAATATTGCGAAAGGGGGCTTCGCTTCAGCATTGGCTCGTTGCGAAAATGCACAGTTAATTATATATAGGGTTAGCGATAAGGCTTAAATATCATCTTGTACATCCATATACATAATGGGAACCTCGATGAATCCCGCATCTTCGGCCATCCCGCGCGCGCGTATTTTAGCATCGTGCGCATTGGTGCTTGGTCTCATCTTTTCCTTTGCAGGCGTGCTAGCCATGGATACCTCCCATGACGATTTGAACCATGACGGGCCTGCCGACACGCCTTCGGGAGGTCCATGCGACGAGCCTCTCTCAGGCAACGACCCGCAGGTCCGCTGGGGGGCGCTCCCGACCCTGGATCCGACCGCGCCTGTCAATTGCACGAGGACGGCCGACGTCAACCTCGACGGATGCGTCGACATCCTGTCAACCCAGGACAACAGCGGCATCAAAATTTGGCTCGGCAACGGCACTGGCCAGTGGGCGGCAGCGACTTCGCCCGTGTCCAGCGGAGTCTACATGGACGTCGCGGTCGGCGACATCAACAACGACGGGGCTCCCGACATCGTCGCCGGCAAGAACAACGGCGGCATCTATGCATGGTGCAAAAACAAGACCACGGGCGGCTGGAACTCAGCGAGCGCCGGGCTCCCTGCGACGAGGCCATACAAGACTGTGACGCTGACGGATTTCAACAACGACGGCAACCTCGACATAGTCGCCGGCGGCTCCGCATCCGGCCCGAACAAGGGCGTTTCGGCATACAGGGGAAACGGGAGGGGGGCGTGGACAATCTCGGACACGGGCCTTCCAATGTCAGGCGTATACGGAGCGGTGACGACCGCGGACCTGAACCGCGACGGCAACCCGGACATCGCTGCTACAAGCAACGCGGGTGTCGACACGTGGACAGGTGACGGAAAGGGCAACTGGACGCTCCGCGACAGCGGCCTGCCCTCGACCGGGACGTACTCGGATGTGGAATTCTGCGACTTCAACCTCGACGGCATGCTCGACATAGTCGCCACGTCAGACCTGAATGCCGGAATGCGGGTATGGAGCGGCGACGGGATGGGGCTGTGGACGATGAAGCTCGGGCTGCCGACGGAAGGGAGCTATTCCGGGGTCCAGGTGGCGGACGTGAACCTCGACGGCTATCCCGACATTCTTGCATCGAGCACGGAAAACAACCAGACGATTTGGACTGGCGATGGCGACGACAACTGGTACCTCCAGACCGATGGCCTCCCGGCGGACTGCTTCTGCAAGGGGCTCTCAATAGCTGACATCGACAGAGACGGTCGGATAGATTTCTGCGGGCCGGGAGTGTCGGGCGGCATCAAGATTTGGAGTAGCGAGGTCCTCCGTTCCGTGAGCGAGTGGGCTCCGTACAGCGCCCCATCGACGACGGCCACGGTGAACGACATCGCCGCCTTCGACATCAACATGGACGGGAAGCTGGACATATGCTACGCGACACAGGCGAACGGAATCCAGATTTATTCGGGGAACGGCGCTGGGTCTTGGGCCCCGTTCGCCTCTCCCACTTCGACCGGCACTTGTAACGCAGTGCGCTTGTGCGATTTCAGCAGGGACGGGAAACCTGACATTGTTGCCGCATCTTCGGCCGGCGTCCAGGCATGGACCGGAAACGGCGCCGGGACTTGGACCTCGAGGGCGAGCGGGTTGCCGGGCACGGGCTCGTGGTTTGCCCTTGGGGTCGGCGACTTCAACGACGACGGGATTCTTGACATCTCCGCGGGCTCGGGGCAAGGGAGCGGAATGAGGCTCTACAGCGGCGATGGGGCGGGCCTTTGGACGCTGAAGCTGGGCCTACCGCTGAGCGCGACCTTTTACGACATAGGGGTCGTGGATGAGAACAGGGACGGGGACCTGGATTTGGTCATGTCGTCCTCGACGGGGCTCAGGTGCTACCTCGGAAACGGGGCGTTCAACTGGACGCAGGCCTCGTCGGACTTCCCGGCGGCGACGACTTTCAGGAACGTCGAAATCGCTGACGTGAACAGGGACGGATACGCGGACGTCTTTGCCACGGCATCGGGAGCCGATGGCGCCAAGGCGTGGCTGGGAAACGGAGGCGTCACATGGGCGTACGATTCCCAGTTGACGGCATCCTCCAGCGGCGGTCTTTTCCTGGGCGACGTGAGCCTCGATGGCGTGGTCGACGCTGTCGTGGGCGCGGACGGCTCGGCAAGCGGTGTGGCGTGCGAGACCAGGCAGGACGGCAACTGGTCTTCTCTATCATCTGGTCTGCCAGGTGTTGGGAATTACAGGGCGCTTAGGCTGGCGGACATCAATGTCGACGGGCTGCTGGACATACTGGCCTCGAACGGCTCATCTCCGGGGGCGGCGATATGGGTGGGGGTGTACTCGGCTCCTTCGTCTCAGTGGTTCAACATCACGGTCGTGGATGGCTGGAACTTCGTTTCAGTGCCGCTGGCATCCTCGAACGAAAGCCTCCCGTTTTCATTGACGGACAAGGCCGACGGCGGCGGAGGGCTGGTCCAGTGGGACCGCGCAATGTGGCGCAACCCGTCGTCGCCGAACGACCCGTGGAAGCAGTACAATTCGGCATGGCCCGCGGAGATGAACGACCTCAAGAGCGTCCAGTCGCACGTTGGAGTGTGGCTCCACGTCACGGTCGTCGGCGACGGGAAGATATGCCTCGGCGGCGCCGGGTACTCCGAATTCAGCGGAACCGCCGTTCCCCTGAAGGCAGGCTGGAACATGGTCGGGTATCCATCGGCGACAGGAGGCCAGACAATCGCGGACTTGAAGTCCGAATGCCCGTCCGTGGACTCTGTGGAGGCGTTCAGCGCGGTTGCCGTTTACAAGACATGGGCTCCCCCGGACAGCTACGCGCTCGTCCGTGGCGAGGGTTACTGGGTGCACTGCACCGCCGATGCGGTCTGGTACGTGCCGTGACGCACGGCACCAAAGATTTATGCGATGCCGCCATGTCACGACTGGCGACAGCGCAATGTTCGAACAGAACCACCATGGGTTTCACATCAACGCCGACAAGCGCGCGTTGAGGCGCTTCGGGCTCCTATCGGGGCTCGCGGCCAGCGTCGGAATCCTCGTGGGCATCGGCGCCGTGCTGTTCAGGTATCTGCTGGCCTTTTTCAACAACATCTTCCTCGAGACGCGCTTCGCTTTGGACTACGACCCCTACGCGACCACGGTCAGCACCCTCGGGTGGCTCGTGATACTCGCCCCCGCAATCGGGGGACTTTTCGCAGGGCTCGTCACCTGGAAGTTCGCCCCGGAGGCCAAGGGACACGGCGTCCCCGAGGTCATGGAGTCGATGCTCACGAAGGAGGGGAAGATAAGGCCGCGCGTCGGGCTGGTGAAGGCCGTCGCATCGGCGCTGACCATCGGGTCGGGGGGCTCGGCGGGCAGGGAGGGGCCGATGGTGCAGATAGGCTCCGCGTCCGGGTCGGGAATAGCCCAGAAGCTCGGTTTGAGCGACGATGAGACCAAGGTGCTGCTGGCGTGCGGCGCGGCGAGCGGCGTGGCTGCGACGTTCAACACCCCGATAGGCGGCGTGCTCTTCGCCCTTGAGCTGGTGCTCCTCGAATTCAGGACTCGCTCCTTCGTTCCCATAGTCATCTCCACGATGATTGCGACGTTCGTGGCGCAGGCGTTCTTCGGAAACGAGGTCGCGCTGCCCATCAGGGACCTTTACGAGTTCAGCAGCCCGTACGAGATACCCCTGTACGTTCTGCTGGGCATCATCTGCGGCGTCATGGCCATCGTTTTCATCAAGATGCTCTACGGCATGGAATGGTGGGTCGAGAAGTGGCGCATGCGGCCGTATCTCAAGCCGATGATCGGCGGGCTGCTGGTCGGCGTCCTGGGCCTGGCGCTCTTCACAATCCAGGGCGACTACTACGTCTTCGGCGTCAGCTACGGCGCGGTATATCCGGTCCTCAAGAGCGAGGTCGTCAGCGGAACGATGCTCCAGCTAATGCTGCTCCTGGCGCTCCTGGCCTTCCTCAAGATGCTGGCCACGACGCTGACCATCGGCACGGGCGGCTCGGGGGGGATATTCTCGCCTATGCTGATTTTCGGCGCGATGATTGGCGGCGCCTTCGGCATCGCGATGAACCTGCTGTTCCCAGGGACCACCGCGCCATTCGGCGCCTACGCCCTCGTGGGTATGGCCGCGCTTTTCGCGGGAGCGAGCCGCGCCACCCTCACGGCCATAGTCATCCTGTTCGAGATGACCTCTTCGTACTCCATCATCCTCCCCCTGATGCTGGCGTGCGTCGTGAGCGACGCCGTGAGCTCCGCGATAAGCGAGGACACGGTCTATACGCTGAAGCTCAAGCTGAGGGGTTTGCGCTACTCGGGCGACAGGGAGGTCAACATCATGGAGATTCACTCGGTCAGCGAGGTGATGGCGTGCCCGCCCGTGACAATCACCCCGGAGACGAAGGTCAGCGAGGTTTCGAGCAAGATAATCAAGACTGGGTATCAGGGATTCCCCGTCGTCGATGCGGAGGGGAAGCTCTGTGGCATTGTGACGCTCAGCGATGTCAGGGGGGCAATTAACGCCGGCAAGGGCGAGATGCGGATATGCGAGGCCATGCCGAAACGGGAGCCGGAGGTCGTGTACCCCGACCAGTCCGTCGAAGAGGTCCTAGAGATAATGTCCTCGAAAGGCTACGGGAGGATGCCCGTCGTGGACAGGGAAGACAAGACCAAGCTCCTGGGCCTCGTCACGCGCAGCCGCATCCTGATGCTGTACAAGGACAGGAAGAAGCACCAGCAGGGCGGCTGGACATAGTCATTGGTCGGCGTAGCGCTGCAATCGCGCGGGCGTTTACTGGGCTTTTATGGATTTCAGCTCTCCGGTCTTGTCCCAGTCGAACTTCAGGCTCTTGCGGCCCCGCCAGATTCCGCTCTGCATCAAATGCCCGACCAGCAGCGGCAAGCCGATTGTCGCCTCCACGTGCGCCATAGCCTTGGTGGCTTCCTTCGAGACCTTGCCCCAGGACTGCGCCTCCTTGAGGGTCGAGCCGCTGAGCCCGCCCCAGTGCGCCGAATCGGTCGTGAGCTGGATGGCGTACGAGTGGCCCTCTATCTCCCTGTCGGATGTGTAGTTGGCCATGACGACGCCGTCGTTGACCCAGTTCTTCGGCGTCCCGCCGCCGATGTACACCGCGGCGGTCTTCTTCGATTTGTAGATGATGGAGAGCAGCTCGTAGTTGTCCTTTATCGAATCGAGCATCGCGTGCGGCTTGTGGCGGTTCTTCGCGTGGTATATCGTCAGACCGATACCGATGCTGCTGTCGTTCAGCGCCGGCGAGAAGACTGGCACCCCCATCTTGTACGCGGTCCCGAGGATCGAGTTGTTGTCCTTTTGGGCGGCTTTCCCGAGCAATGCCAGTATCTCCCGGGACGAATAGGCGCGCGCATCGAGCTTCTCAGTCATCCGGGCGATCTCTCTGTCAGTCTCCTCGAATTTTACCTCGTCCACGAGCGTGTCGTAGATGCGGTCTATCATGAACTTCCTGAGCTGGACGTCGTCCATTGCCGGGTCGCCCTTGAAGTGCTGGTGGCCCCGCGCCTAGTAGAAGTCCTGGTACACGACCGCGCCCGTCGTCGCGATTACGTCGACCAGCCTGTATTTTACCATATCTCGGATGACCTTTCGCATGCCTCCGGCAATCAGCGCTCCCGATAGGCCCAGTATTACTGTCGGCCTGTCCCTGTCCTTAAGCATGTTCTCGTACACGGTCGCGCATTCGCCGAGCGCCCGCGCCTGGATGGACGCGCCCTTGAACGCCTCCATCAGGTCGTGTATAGTCTCAGTCTTCTCCAGGTCTATCTGCCTTATGGGCTTCTTCAGCAGGTCTGTCCTCTTGACCATCATATCGCTCCAAAGACAGTAAGGAAAAATCGGTTAAATAACTATCTCAAGAATTCAAGAATTTTCGGACCGCGGCTGCGGCTCCAAAGCCGTTATCGATGTTCACCACCAATATTCCCGGAGAGCAGGAGTTCAACATCGTGCTCATCGCCGCCAGCCCGCCGAGGCCAGTCCCGTAACCCACGGACGTCGGCACGGCCACGATTGGTATCTTGAGAAGTCCGGCCAGCACCGACGGAAGCGTGCCCTCCATCCCCGCGACGGCGATTACCGCGCGGGCGCCCTTGCGCTCGCACTCCCTCGCGGCGTTCCTCGCCCTGTGGAGTCCGGCCACCCCCCTGTCGTAGAGCCGCAGGGCTTCGAGCCCTAGGTACTCGACGCAGAGCGCGGCCTCCTCGGCGATGCGGTGGTCGGAGCTTCCGGCGCTGACTATTGCGATGCAGGCATCGATGCGCTCCAGCGGCTTTCCGGCCCCTTTCACGACCGCCACACCGGAGTCGTCGGAGGATACGAGAACCTTGGAGCCGAAAGCCCCGCAAATGACTTCAAGCTGATGCTGGCTGCACTTGGTCACGAGCACGTCGTGGTGTTTGGCGAGGCCGCGAATCGAGGCCACGAGCGCCCTGTCGTTCTTCGACGGCGCGAAGACCACTTCAGGCAGCCCGGTGCGTTTGGCGCGGCCCCCGTCGAGCAGATGGTTCCCCGCCTTTTTAGGCTTCATTCATGCTCCCGCTCCTGTAACCCTCCAGGTCGAGCGTGACATGGGCGAACCCGAGCTTTTTTATCCGCTTGGCGATTGCCGCGAGCTTCCTGTGCGACAGCTTGCATCCTGCGCCAAGCTCGATTCTGGCGAGCGAGCCGTGGACACGCACCCTCACCTGCGCGCACCCCTCCATATGGAGCATGGACTCGGCCTCCCCGATCCTGGCCAGCAGCTCCGGCGTGAGTTCCATGCCGTACTCAATCCTCGATGCCAGGCAGGCGTTCGACGGCCTGTCCCAGGTCTTGAGCCCCAGCGCCTTCGAGAGCTTGCGCACGTCTTCTTTGGTCAATCCAGCCTCGGCCAACGGCGACCTCGCCCCCGCTTCCTTCATGGCCTTGCGCCCCGGCCTGAAATCCCGCATGTCGCTCATGCTCTCGCCGTACAGAACGGCCTTACATCCGTGCTCCCCGGCAAGGCCGCTGAGCTCCTCCAGCATCGCTTTCTTGCAGTGGTAGCACCTGTCCCGCGGATTGGCGCGGAACTTCGGGTCCTTGAGCTCCCGCGTCGCTACGCGCTCGTGCCTGAGGCCATGCTCGCGCGCGAACTCCTCGGCGGACGCCAGCTCCCCCGGGGTATAGGTCTCCGAGACCGCGGTGGCGCACAGGGTCTTAGGGTCGACCGCCGAGGCGACGTAGGCAAGAAGGGCGCTGTCCGCGCCTCCGGAGAACGCGACTACCGCCGGCGAGGACTTGCTCAAAATCTCCACCAGCCGTGAAAGTTTGCCAGCCAGCCCCGGAGCGCGTTTGGAGACAGCGCTCTCGAGCGCATCGGTTTTTTTTGACACGGAGGGATGATGGATGGCATAGGATATAGAAATGACGCTTCAACTCTGGGCACTTTCACCGCCCCGCTGTTACGAAAAACGGTCGAGCGAGCAGGACGACCCGAGTTTTCTTTCCACCCAGAGCTTTCTTTGGCGAGGGTCGGCCAGCGCAGCGAGACACAAAGAAAGGGCTGCGGGGGAACCCTTTTCTACCAGCGGTCCCATTCACGGCCGTCAGGGGTATGCGGATGGGAACGCCTAGCATCGCTGAAAGGATGGCGAAGCAGCAGAAGGAGATAGCCGTCTCGGAGTTCTTCGAGAGGAACAAGCAGGTGCTCGGTTTCGACTCGATGATAAAGAGCCTCATCGTGGCCGTGAAGGAAGCAGTTGATAACTCTCTGGACGCCTGCGAGGAGGCGGGCATCCTTCCCGAGCTTTACGTCCGAATCGACCAGATAGAGAAGAACGAGTACAAAATCACAGTCGAAGACAACGGCCCTGGCATAGTCGAACGCAACATCGCCAACGTCTTCGCGCGCCTGCTCTACGGCTCGAGGTTTCATGCGGTGCGACAGTCCAGGGGGCAGCAGGGAATCGGAATATCCGCCGTCGTGATGTACGGCCAGCTGACAACCGGCAAGCCTGCGACCGTCCGCTCGAAAATCGCGGACAAGGACGTCGCCGTCGAGATGGACCTCATCCTGGACACGAAGTCCAACTCGCCGAAGGTCATGCGCACAGATTACGTGATTTGGGAGGGAAAGCCCCACGGCTCCAGGGTGGCGGTCGCGATAAAGGCCCGCTACATCTCGGGGAAGCAGTCGGTATTCGAATACCTCAAGGGCACGGCCCTGGTGAACCCGCACGCCCAGATAACCTTCGTCGACCCGTCGGGCAAGCAGTTCGTCTTCAAGCGCGCGACGGACGTCCCGCCCGCGTCTGTCATGGAGATAAAACCCCACCCAGAGGGGCTGGAAATCGGGGCCCTCATGGGGATGGCCAAGATAACCAAGTCCAACAGGATGGGCGCCTTCCTCAAGACCGACTTCTCGAGAATCAGCGACCGGGTCGCCAAGGACATCCTGGAGAAGGCCTCCGTGCCGCCGGAGAAGAAGCCGCAGACCATGACAATCGACGACGCCAAGCGCATCATCGAGGCAATCGGCCAGGTCAAGATAATGGCCCCCCAGACGGACTGCCTATCGCCGATTGGCGAGGTGCTCATCAAGAAGGGACTGAAGAACGTCCTGGAGGAGCTGAAGCCGTCGTTCTACGTGCAGCCAGTGACCAGGAAGCCGAAGGTGCAGTCGGGCCACCCGTTCGTGGTCGAGGTGGGCATGGTCTTCGGCGGCCAGATTCCGCCAGACTCTCAGGTCGATATCCTCAGGTTCGCGAACCGCGTACCATTACTGTACCAGCAGGGGGCGTGCGCCGTCTCAGCCGCGGTGGAGAACGTCGACTGGCGCAAGTACGGCCTCGAGCAGCGCGGAGGGAAGGGGATACCGTTCGGGCCGGCCATCATCATAGTCCACCTGGCCTCTACCAAGATACCGTTCACCTCGGAGGCGAAGGAGGCCATCGCCAACGTGCCGGAGATACGGGAAGAGATGGAGCTGGCCCTTCGGGTCGTGGGGAACTCGCTCCGCAGCCATCTGGCAAAGGGCGTACGCCGCTCGAAGATAAGGGAGAAGTTCGACATAGTCCAGGTCGTGCTGCCCAAGATAGCAGAGAAGGCTTCAGGAATAGTGGACAAGCCCCTGCCGGACCTCGGTCCAACGATAACGAAGATTATGGACGTCGTCTGGATCGACGACAAGGTCGAGTTCGAGAAGAAGCGCCACACGATAACCATAGACATCTACAACTACACTCCGACCGGGAAGGCGTTCACCCTGTATGCGGTCGTGCCGGAGGAGAACCTCGTGCTGGGGGGAATCACCCCCAGGCCATCGGAGGTAAAGGACGGGCGCATCAAATGGGACCTCAAGCGCATCCCGTCCACGGAGAAGGCCACGCTGAAGATAGAGATGCAGGGGTTGGACAAGGACGCATATGACGAGAACGAGCTTTATGCATCGGGCATCGATTCGGAGCGCATCGTGGGGGCGGAGCCGCTGCCGGGGGACTGGGGAATAGCCGCAGCCGTCGTCGAGAGCGATGAGGAGAAAGCTCCGGCCGAGGAAGAGGAGAACGGCGTGGACTACGACGAGGCGAAGGAGGACGTTTCCAATGACGAATGACGACAGGCACCAGGCCGCCATAGACGAGCTTTACAAGATTGCGGAGCAGATTTACTCCCAACTGGATGGCGGAAAGATTCCCGGGATGAAGATACCGCTCAGGACGAAGGGCAACATCAAATTCCATCCGCGCTCGATGGTATGGAAGTACGGAGACCAGATGGGCGCGCGCACCGCGAAGAAGCTGCAAGGGGCCTACATGCTCCTGCGCACGATGTACATGCTGGAGTTCATCCAGAAGATGATAAAGGACAACAAATCGTCGACCCTGAGGGAGATGTACTACATCAGCGAGGGCTGGGACCTGGCAAAGTTCCACGCGCAGGACGAGTCCAATAATCTGGCAGAGGATTTGGAAATCGTGACTAAGTGCCTGCGCGAGGATTTCAAGCTGCGACCGGAGGAGAACGGGGCCAGCGTCATAGGCAACATCACGTTGACGGAGTACAACCGCAAAGGACAGAAGAAGAGGATAAACTGCCAGGACGATGTCGGCGACTCGGGATACGGCATTCCCTTCAACGTCGAGAAGGAGAAGATTGAATTGATATCTCATGACGCGGATTTCGTTCTGGCTCTTGAGACCGGCGGCATGTTCGACAGGCTTGTGGAGAACGGCTTTGCCGAAGATTCGCGTGCGATTCTGGTTCACCTGAAAGGACAGCCGGCTCGCTCCACCCGCCGCTTCATCAAGCGCATGAACGAGGAGCTGAAATTGCCCGTCGTCCTATTCACAGACGGAGACCCGTGGTCCTTCAGGATTTACGCGAGCGTGGCCTTCGGCGCGATAAAGACCGCGCACATCTCCGAATACCTGGCCACCCCGACGGCGATGTACTGCGGCATCACCGCCTCTGACATCTTGAACTACGATTTGCCCACCGACAAGCTGAACGACAAGGACGTCAAGGCGCTAAATGCGGAGCTCTCGGACCCGCGCTTCAACGACCGCTTCTGGAAGGACGAGATAGAGCTGATGCTGAAAATCAACAAGAAGGCGGAGCAGCAGGCGCTCGCGAAGTACGGCTTGGACTACGTCACGGACAAGTATCTCCCTGAGAAGCTGGGGGAGCTGGGAGTGCTATAGCAGCTTGGCTAGGGCTTTGGCGCCGTCTTTGCTCACATGAGTGTAGAGCATAGTCGTCCTGAGATTCTTATGGCCCAGCAATTCCTGAATGTGGCGCATGTCCGCGCCGCCCTCCATCAGGTGCGTGGCGAAAGAGTGCCGCAGGGTATGGGGCGTGACATCCTTCTTGATGCCCGCCTTCCTCGCTGCCTTGTCCACGACGAGCTGGATGCTCCTCGGGCTGTACTTTCCGCCCCTGTTCGAGACGAGTATCAGGCCCCTCCCCTCGCCTAGGAGTCGCAAGCCCTCCGCGAGCTTGGGGTGGAGGAAGACCACGCGCTCCTTCCCTCCCTTGGCGACCCTCAGGTGGATCGTTCCCCTCTCGAAGCCCACGTCCTCCCAGCGCAGGCTCGTCGCCTCGTCGAGGCGCAGCCCGGCGGAATATAACAGCATCATGGCGACGCGGTGCTTGAGGTTGTGCGTCGAGCCGAGCATCCTACGCACCTCGTCCCTGCCGAGGACAGCCGGGAGCTTGCGCGCCTTCTTCGCCAGCGGGATGAATATATAAATCCCTGTGAGTTATTAAAGAATATAATTATCATGGATTCTAGATTGGACGCCTGAAACCGATTCCGCTTCTCCGCAAACCCTTTTCTGCTCCTGCACCATTACAAGGTGTAGATGTCCAAGAGCGAATCTCGAGAAATCCTCTCCAAGTGCGCCTACCGCTGCGACCTTTGCCTGGCCTACGGCCCGAACGTCGCGGGGGAGGACCGCCGCGCCGAGCTGAGCGACGGCTGGCACGCCATCTTCGGCTTCAGGATACCGCCGGAGAATATTGTCTGCGACGGCTGCGCCTCGGGTGAGAACCCGCGCCTTATAGACAAGGGCTGCCCCGTGAGGCCGTGCGTCGTCGCGAGGAAGCTGGACAACTGCGGACAATGCGGCGACTACCCATGTGTTAAGATTGGCGAGCGTATTGTGAGCCGAACGGAGCTGGAGAAGAAGCTCGGGCGGAAGCTGACGAGGCGGGAGCACGAGCTGTTCGTGAAGCCGTACGAATCTGGGAAGCGGCTAGAGAATATCCAAAAGCAGCGTAAACGCTGATCAATTGTCTACTAAATGCTCTATAAATGACCACGAGCAAGCATCACTGGTACATCGAGGCATCGTATCCGCACGTCGGGCAGATGTTGTCCATCTCGTCCATGTGCCCGCCGCACAGCTCGCACTTGCGACCAGTATCTTCTGGCTCGCCTTCCGGCTCGGCGGCGAAGAGGGTCATCACCATCTCCTGGCACCCCTCCCACTCGGACATGTCCCCCGTCCAGTTCTTGCACTGGAGCCAGTACCTCTCCTTGATGGCATTCATTGTGTTCTCTACCCTGCTCTGCATCTTCGCGTCGGCCCTCCCGCTGTATATCACCGCGAGATAGAGGTGGTCTCCCAGTTCTATTAGGAGGTTCCTGTCCTCGAATTCCAGGCGCTTGAGGGACCACTGGCCAGCGCCGAACGCTTCCCGCACGAAGCTCTGGATGGCGGTCAGCATCCCGGCGACTATGTCCGAATCCTGCCCCCCCTCGTCCCGTGCGCTAGCATATGTGACGAGGCATCCGCTGTTGCTGTGAATCAGGAACGCTTGCAATATCTGCGGATTGTCTCCGGCCATACCCATTGACGCCCTCGATGGTAAAAGCGAATGGCGCTTAGGGATATAACAGTTTTGTGATTGCCGCGAACGAGTGAATCAGTTCGCTGGCCTGAGATCCGGTCGCATGCGCGCGAAGGGCAAACTATTTTCTACCACGGTCACATAATCCAGCATCATGAAAGTCCGCGCAGAGTGCGCCCCGTGCCTGCTCAAGCGCATACTCTACGAGACGAACCAGGTCGACCCCCGGAAGGCGAAGGAGGTCATGACCGCCGCTATAGAGGAGCTCGCAAAGGCCTGGGACCCCGAGGAGACGTCCACGGTGATAGCCGCGAAGGTTCACAGGCGGGCATACGACGCAATCGGGAGCGACGACCCGTACGCGCGGATGAAATGGTTATCCAACGATATAGCCAGGAAGCTGCTTCCGAAGGCGAAACGCAAGGTGGCAAAATCAAAAGACAGGCTGCGCGATGCGGTCCTCGCCTCGATTATCGGGAACGTTCTGGATTTCGGCATCCGCTCGGCGGTCGACCATCCAGACGGGCTCAAAGCCAGCTTCGACGGCCTCTGGGAGGAGGGGCTTCACCGTGATGACGTTGGAAAGATGGCCAAGCACATCAGGAAAGGGACGAAGATTGTGTACTTGACAGACAACTGCGGAGAGATAATCTTCGACACGATTTTGCTGGACGAGCTACGTGCGAGGGGAGCGCACGTCACACTGGTCGTAAAGGGGCAGAAGATACTTACCGACGCTACTCTGGAGGATGTCGAGGCTCTCGGCATCAGAAAGCATGTGGACGCAGTTGCTACCACAGAGGGCTTCGCGGTTGGCCTGCCCATACGGCCAATACCGCCAAAACTGAAGAAGCTGCTGGCTGGCGCGGACCTGATTGTGGCCAAGGGGATGGGCAACTACGAAGCGTTATCGGACCAGCCTTTCAAACCTATCATCTACCTCATGCGCACGAAGTGTGACCCTGTGGCTGAGAGCATCGGCGAGCCGATGGATACGAATGTCGCGAAGCTCTTTGCGTGAGATTTTCATTTGACCGTCGGATTCTTTCAGCACGACGGCCAGAAAGATGAAGCAAAAGAACAACCCGCCAAGAAATGAGAAGAAAATGGAGGTCAGCATGGCTCCCGAGGCCATCGCAGGTACGAGCGCTTTCCTGTCCCGCTTGAAGATGTGAGCCATTCTCGCCAAAAGATAGCACACCCCCAACCAGATAATCCAGAAGACCGCCAAAGCTTCCATGAACCCCAGGACTGCACGGTTGTCACTAATCCACAGAGCGGAACTCATAGTTTGGTCTGTCAGCCATTCTACCAATCCAGCGTCGACGAGCTTCGCCTCGAGGTCGTAATCCGGAGCGGTTGGACCGTAGTCGAACAGGTAATACCTGCTGCCGTCCATCGTGATTACAGCAGTCGCCTTGTTGAAATTCAGGCCTTTGTCGGAAGGTATTTTAAAAGCGACCTTCACATCGCCCTGGCCAGACCAGGATGGCGATGTGCCGAGGGGAAAGAACGCCTTGCCGTCGTCGAGAGGAAGGCTCGCTGTGAGCTCGAACCCCTCCGACGGGAGGAGGCCGTAGGTTGCGAGAATAATCTGTGTGAAAATGTCGTACGATGATGGGTCATGAACTTGAGATAAAATGGCAGCCAACTGCTCGTCCAGGATATTGAGATTGAGATAACGGTATCGACCATCTGTAAAATATTCGGCGTCGAGCTTACCATAGCCCGCTATGGATATGTCCAAGGAATCGTGCTCCGCCACATACTCCTTAAATAACCCAAGCACCCCGGGGTACGAGGTTTCGAATTGCCGATACTTTATTTCGTCAATGGGCGGGCGCGTGGTGACGTTAATGATTGCCGCATTGTAGGCTCCGTACTCGTCAATGGTTTTTTGAAGATCGTCCGGCACGGGAATTCCCAGCGCGGCGAAGGTCGTGTTGACGGAGGCTACATCGCCGAAACTGGCAACGGATGCGCTGAGACCGTCGTCAACGTATATGGGCTCGCTGTAATAGCCGCCTCCGCCGGACATGTAACCAGCTGTCATCACATACAAGCCCATCGGCACAGCCGTCATTATCGCCAGTGTGCCCATGGAGTCAACGCAGCTATCGCACATATCGCCCAAGGCCGAGTCCGCCTTCTCCGCGATGGCCGAGAGCGCGCGCATGTGGTGACCACTCTCGAAGTGCGAATCGTTAGTTCGCGCCAGTCTGACCCAGTTTGGTGCTGTCTTCAACGGAACCAGCACCGTGGCTTTGTTCCCGGGCTCGAGGGAGGTTATAGAAATGTAGAGCGAAATCGTCTCATTGCCGTCGCCGCCTACATCCACCAGCGCAATCTGTCTGTTCTCCCTTAGAGTCCTGTGTACCGTAACGGTCGCCACAGGCATACCATCCCCACTCGCCAGACCGCTCAGTGCTGAGAGAACGATGCAGGCTGCGATTACCGAAACCAAGGCGTGTTTCATCTGTATCACCTTCGATAACTTGATTCCTTGGTTTAAGTACTCTGAGCTCAGATGTGAGTCACATGTGACTGTAGAAACCTATTTCTCCCTGGCCCGGAATCCACCCTTGGACCACCATGGACCCATTCGAGTACGCGCACCAGAGGGCGAAGGACATTGTCTGGATGAGCCAGAACACGAACCATCTGCCCAGCCACCCGGCCGTGGACGAGGCAATAATGGGCTCGGTGCGCGACCACGAATACAATCTGTATCCGCACTCCAAGGGTGTCCAGGGCCTCCCCGAGGCGATTCTTAACGACTTGCATGCCCCGTCCGGCTATCACGCTCTGGTAACGAACGGGGGCATCGAAGCCCTCTACATCATGACAAGGACGCTTCTCAAGCCAGGCGACACGGTCGTCGCAACGGACCCCAGTTTTTTGCCTATCCATGACGAGATAAGGATGTGCGGGGCTATCCCGAAGGAATTGAACATCTACCGCCCGCCGTGGAAGCTCACTCCCGAGTGGGTGAACGAATCCATAGACGGTTCGACCAGGATGCTGCTGCTCATCGACCCCATCAACCCCCTCGGAACGACATACACGAAGGACGAGGTCCGCGCCCTTTGCGAGATTGCCGAGGACAGGCAGCTCACGGTCATCGACGACCTCACTTACAGGGACTTCAACCCCAACCACGTGCCTGCATACCAGTTCCTGCCGGACTCCACAGTCGTCGCATACTCCTTCTCGAAGAGCTGCGGGATGGCCGGGATGCGCCTGGGCGCTCTCGTGGCTCCGGAAAAACTCATGGATAAGCTGAAGGTCTACAATACCAACGTGCTGTCCGCGAACGTGCTGGCTCAAAGGGCCGCGCTCGCGGCACTGAAGACCAAGCCCCAGTGGCTCGACGGCATGCGCAAGACCGTCCAGAGAAACCAGGAAATCATCAAGTCCGCGGTGGACAAGGTCAACGGCACATTCATCCCGGTCTATCCGTCCTGCGCGAACATGCTCGTGATTGACGTGGGCAACACCGGCGTCGACCCGGACAAGGTCCAGGAGAAGATGCTCTACGAGCACCAGGTATTCGTGAGGTCTGGCAAGTACGTCTCCAAGGCGTACGGGGCGAGGTTCGTCCGCGTTTCGTTCACGGTGCCGGAGGAGGGCGCGCAGAAGTTCGCTAAGGCCTTCGTCCAGGTCATGACAGAACTGACGAGGTGAGGAGGTGACGGCGGATGACCTGCTGCCAATCGTGCTGCTCCTAGCTCTTGTGGCCGCCTTCGCGGCCATCCTGGCGTTCTGGGCGCTGTCCAGGATTGCGAAGTCCGTCCACAAGCTCGCCTGGATAATGGAGGGCGGGGTGCCGACGTTCCAGCTCAAGGAGGAGCGCTGCCCCAAGTGCAAGACGGACAATCCCATAGGCTGGCGCTTCTGCGGCAAGTGCGGCAAGGATTCTCCGTACGGTTACACGTGCACTGACTGCGGCCAGCCATCGCTGGAGGATCAGAAGTTCTGCACATACTGCGGGAAGAAGTTCGAGGGGAAGGCGTAGGAACCAGCGCGGAACCAACCGGCAAAGGTTATATGGGGGATTGAATTACAGAAGATTGCCAAGGCGGGCCCCGGGCCATATCGGAAGAACTCGCTCCCGTAGGCGCTCGACGATGGCTGCGGCCGCGTCGGCGCACAACGGTCGCTCAGACGTTAAAAGCTTTTATTCGCTCCCGTAGTGTAGCGGCCAATCATCGGGGCCTTTCGAGCCTTGGACGTGGGTTCGAATCCCGCCGGGAGCACTTTTTTTTATCTGGCTAATTCTCAATCAGAGGGTTTTTCCTATCTGGCTGGATGCTGGCTATGGGGTTTTGGCCCCATGCGTTTTCCACCAAACTGAAGGCGTGCGAGTCCCTCATCCGGGCGTAGTGCCTCTCCGTGGTCTGCGTCGTGGCGTGGCCGAGGAGCTTCGAGATGGCTTCTATGGGCACGCCCCGGTCCTTGAGGTGCTGGCCGCACGTGTTCCTCAGTTTTCGCAGCTCGAACCTCACGCCTGAGCGCGCCTCCACCTCCCGCTTCATCTTCAGGATGGCGTTTCCCGTGTAGGGCTCTTCCGGCACCTTCTTCTTGCTCAGGTTGGGTATCAGGTTCTGGTTTCCGGCCATCCCTCGTTCTCTCAGCTTTCGTTCCCTGGCGTCCAGGTAATCGAGGACCACCGTCCTCAGGGGAGGGGGTATGGGTACAGTCCTCTTGTTCCCCCACGAACCCTCGCCCTTCGGGTGCCGGACCTTCAGCAACCACGTCTTCGTGTCAAGATCCTCGAGGTGCGCCTTTCTCAGCTCGCCGGGCCGCAGGCCGGTGTAGTAGTGCGCCGGGATGATGAATCCCATGACATCGCCCTGCCATCCGTCCAGCGTCTTGGCGACTTGTATTATCGTCGTCACCTCGTCCTCGGTCAGGCACGTCAGCTCCTTCATGTAGTTCGCCTTGGGGAGCTGCTTGCGCACCCGGAGCGACCCCATCAGGGGGTTACCGCTCCACATCGTCAGGTTCCTGAGGAACTGGAGGTACTTCACCTGCGTGTTCACGTCGAAGCCCTCACCTCGCATCCACATGACGAAGGCGCCCAGGTCATGCTCCCCGAGCTTCCCGGGGTCGGTGGTCGACACCTTCCCTGTCTGTTGTAGTTCTCCCAACGCCGTGTGTATGCGCCTCAAAGTCCTTCCCTCGTTCGCCAGGGTGCTCGCGGCCCTGTATGGCTCTATTTCCCTCAGGTAGGCCTTCAGGCGCGTCAGGAACGGATATCGTCCCATGGACCGCGCCCTCCTTGGTCTTCCCTGCCGCTTCCGCACCACGGAGCCGCACCTGCGCCCGCTAACGAAGTCCCGAGAGACTTCCGTGGACGCATGCGCATGCTTCCTGAAGCCTGTTACGGCCTCATTCACGGTATGTCCCCCGGGACTATTAATATTCATCCCGGACCTCCCCGAACGTGCCTGTCGTCGTAGGCCAGTATCGTGGGTTCCGGGCTCATGTCGTGCAGTATCTCGATGAAGCGAGTGAGCATCACCCGCGTGCGCCTGTTGTCGCTGGAGAGGGCGCGTATGCCCTTTTCCAGGGCGTTCACCTGCTCTCTGAGGTCCGAGACGCCTAACGGGGCGTTACCGCGCAGGAAGCTCACGACCTCGTCCAGGCCGAGGTTCGTGTACATGTGAACTTCTTGTCTTACTCCGATGCCCTGCTTGTTGTACCATCTGGCGATGTAGCCCCTGGCGTCCTTCATCGTGATCGAGTTGCATCCCTCTATCCAGTACCCGGCGCGGTCAACGTTGATGCCGATGGAGCGGAACACCCAGGCGTAGGAGTAGAAGTCCGGGTAGAAAAGCCCCTCCAGATAGCTCAGGTAGGCGTCCAGCTCGGGGACTGTCAGCGAGTTCTCGGAGGTGGTCAGGCTCGCCTCCAATGTCGAAGGTGCGTGCATGATTCGTACTCGACGCTGGCGCCACGAAGCCTCGAAGACGCGCTTGTTGCCTTCTAGCACCCACTCCGGGGCTTTTTCTACACCGGTGATAGAAGTTGATAGAAGGGGAGACCCTCCCTCCAATTTTGATAGATTCGCCACCATTTGGATTCCGTGGAAGGAGACATGCCCTTCCGACAGTTCGACCGGCTTCTTCCGCTCCTCCTCCCGGTACTTATAGAACCCCCTGACCTCCCTAGTGACCTGGCCTTTTTTAAGCAATCTGGCCAGCGCCATGTTGACCGTGGCCTGCCTGATGCCCGTCGCCTTCGCTATGGTCGGGGCGTTGAACTCGTTCGGAGAGTTCTCGAACAGGTATGACACTACTTTCTGCTCTACCGGGATGACCCTTCCCCCCTGGTGATTCTATCTGATAGATTCGGGCGCATTTCCCTAGCTCGCGGCGTTCCCGGGCTTGTCGACGATCGGAGGCCTGCGATCTTCGGTCCTATCCTCGCGGCGTCCGTAGCCTTCAGACGCTCTGTAGGCCTCGGCGCGGCGGTCCTTCAGGACCTCGCACTTCAGCTCGACCTTGCGCCTCAGCTCCTCGTAGAGCGCTTCCGCTACCTCATCGGCGTTGTTGTCCGTGACCACAGCGCATTCGGTCATCTCGACCCTCATGGACTCGAAATTACCCAGGTTGACGGTTCTCCCGAAGCTCACCTTGACCTCCTTCACGAACATACGACACCTCCGAGCGCGCTGGCCTGCAGGCGCATCATTCGGCGATACTCGAGCAGCTCCCTCAGCGCCTCAGAGTGCCAGCACTTGCGCTTAAAGTAGAAGCCTGGGCATGTGCATCTGACCTGGCTGCCTTGGACCTCGACAGTGTGGCGCACGTCGGGGTAGGTCGTGGATTGGACACGGAGCTTCATGATGCTGCCCCCTGGACTCGGTGGAGCCTTCCAAACTTGTCTCGGTACAACCATCCCTGGTCTAGCATGATCTCCAGGTACTCGTTCAGCACTCCCGCGCTCGTCCCGTCTAGCCCGACGTCGTGCCTAATCTGCGCAACCACGTCGGCTAATGGCCTCCCCTCGCACCTCTCGAACAGCCAAGCCCGAAACTTGACCACACTTGGAGCCTGAGAAAACATCAGGTCCAGCTCGCTCCTAATCGCCTGGCGCACTTCGTTCGACAACTCGACTTGTGACATGCTAAACGAGTGAGTTGGTCGAGTATAAAGGTCTTCCACATATCAGAACCTGAAAAAAAGTGATAAGCTCATGCCAGCAGAGTGATAAGCTTCTCACTTTTAGTGATAAGCGGGGGGCGCCAGTAAAAGTGATAAGCAAAGTGTGAAGCGGTAAAATAAAAAACCAAAATCGCCTTCCGCTACCCTTTTCTATCGCGGATACATCACCGGGCGTGGGGAAAGGCTTGCCTGCACCGCCTCAGCTTCAGGAATTAATGGAGAGATACGAGCGCAACTACAAGCAGTACTCGTCCAAAGATTACAAGGAAGCAGAGCTGCGCAAGGAATTCCTGGACCCCCTTTTCGAAATGCTTGGCTGGGACATGTCTAACAAGGCTGGCCACGCCGAGCAATACAAGGACGTCGTCCACGAGCAGTCCCTGGATGTCGAGGGCGCTACCAAAGCCCCGGATTACGCCTTTAGGATTGGCGGGACGATTAAATTCTTCGTAGAAGCAAAGAAACCGTCCGTGGACGTCGGCAGCGACATCTATCCCGCATTCCAGCTCAGGAGATACGCCTGGAGCGCGAAGCTTCCGCTGTCCATCCTGACTAACTTCGAGCAGATCTACGTCTACGATTGCCGCATCAAGCCGTCCAAGGACGACAAAGCCACCGTAGCCAGGATACTGCATCTTCAGTGGGACGACCTAATTGAGAAGTGGGACGAGCTGGCCTCGATATTCTCGCGCGAGGCGGTCCTCAGGGGCTCGTTCGATTCCTACGCGGAGGCGGCGAAAGGGAAACGCGGCACCACACAAGTGGACGACGAGTTCCTCAAGGAAATCGAGGGCTGGCGCGAGATGCTGGCCAAGAACCTGGCGCTCCGCAACGAGAACCTGTCCCTCGACGAGATGAATTACTCGGTGGGAAAATTGATTGACCGTATCATATTCCTCAGAATTTGCGAGGACAGGGGCACGGAACCAGCCGAGCAGCTACGTGGCCTCGTCGCC
>JAZDNO010000001.1:0-20353 GCA_043799545.1 Methanobacteriota archaeon
AGATTATACAACGATCGGAACAGCAATAATGGATACGAATGGTATCATTCAAAATAATAAAAAAGTTGTAGATTATAGCTCGTCATCGAATACGAATATTGTACTTAGCTCAGATAGCACATTAGATAACAATGACAATACACATCTTTGCTGGGATAATTCCAGGTCGATTCAATACATGAAAATAAATAAAACGGGGATCCCGATAATCAATACCACAATAATTACAGAATCCTCGGTCATCGGCTCGTCGATATATGTTTCAGGAGTGAGCATATTAATAAACAAATCTGGTTTGCCAATTGTTATTTGTACAAAGCAAAGCGGCTTTCATCACCCATATGATACTGAATTATATATATTAAAAGCTAGACAGTCACTAAATTCCTAAAAATAAACCGCCCCGCGCAAGTGGGCTTTCCGCAGAAAGGGGGCCAGCGGAGGGGCGGAAGGGTCGGCGGGAAAGCGATTTAACAGCAGGGGGCACAGAACCGTTTCGTAACGAAGTCCAGCTCCTCGGCTGAGAACTTCATTGTATTGACGAGATGTCGCGTGGATGCTCGCGTTCAGGATCCAGCCCATCGTTGAACATTTTAAGGTGCTTTATTTGTAGAAATCCCCATATTGAGTTGCCCGAATTAGTTACCAGAAAAAATTAGGTGCTCCCGTCGGGACTGGTGGCAAGGAAGCCGGTTTCCATTTCTTGCCAACGGGCCAGATGGGAGTATTGGTTCGGAACAATAAAAATTGTAAATGCTCCCGTCGGGATTTGAACCCGAGTCGAAGCCTCGAGAGGGCTTCATGATTGGCCACTACACTACGGGAGCGGTTGTCAGAGGTTTTTCTGCGTAGCTCCCGTATGTGCACGGACGCGGCCGCAGCCAGGCGTCCAGTGCCTACGGGAGCGGTTATCAGAGGTTTTACTGCGTAGCGACCGTTGTGCCCAGACGTGCCGCAGCATACGTCTGGCCCATGGGAGCGCGCGATGCCATCCCGTATGTGCGCCGACGTGCCAGCAGGCATACGCCCAGCGCCTACGGGAGTGAGATTTACTCTCTCGTGTGTCCGCTTGGCACCGCCCCATTGCGCGAACCCTTTAATACCTTTCGCGAAGAGGATGCCGGGCATCCTCCCACCCCAAAAGGTAAATATCCGCACGGGCATGACCCGTCTAGAGGGTGAATTCCATTCGTTTCCAGGTAGTATCTGGCGCGTCGATTTTGATGATCGCGGTCCTCCTATTCGGAGCCTTCGCATCTGGAGCAAATCGTGCCCCGAGCGCGCCTGAACCATCGGAGGTGGGCGCACCCACAACAGCAGCGGGCGCCGACACGACTTTCGACATCCCAGTCCAGCTCGGATGGAACTTCATCTCGGTTCCTCTGGTGCAGTGGAACACAACGATATTGGCTGTGCTCGACGACCATGATGGGAACAAGGATACGAATTGGACGCTGGCGCAGTGGATGGACCCAGTGACAAAGGTGTGGAAGAACTACAATTGCTCCCTGCCGGCCAACGACCCCCTGAACGATCTCAGCCAGGTGAACCATACGATGGGCATATATGTGAAGATAACGGACCCGGGCAGCGACAGTGCGCTCCGCGTCAACGGGACGGTGCCGGGCGCTGTGAATATACCATTATACGAGGGATGGAACATGATCGGCTACCCGACAATAGATGACTCGGCACTCAACGTCAGTTCCCTAAAGGCTTCCACCGATGTCACAAGCGTTCAGAACCGCGACCGCCTGGATTACCCCGGTTCGTATGTCCTCAAGCGCGGCGAGGGATACTGGATGAACGCGAGCTCGAACTGCACTTGGACCATCAACAACACAGTCTTGGGCCCGCTGCCAGTCATCACCCTTATTTCACCGGCCAACAACTCCGTGTTCACACCGGGGACCATTATCGATTTCCGCATCAACGGCAGCTCGCCCCATGTGACATTCTCCGTAAGCGGGGGGCCATGCGGCAATCTCTCTGCGCCTTACGACCTGAGAACAGGCAACTGGTCCGACGGAGTAACCATCGTAAACATCTCCGCTGAGGATGCCAACGGGACGGCCAACAGGAGCTATCGCTTCGTCGTCGATTCCCAGGTGCCGAATATCATTCTCGTATCCCCGGCAGAAGGAAGCAAGCTGCGGGCGGGCCAGATTCTGGATTTCAACGTCACCGAGGACAATCTGGCAAGCGCGAACTACACGAACGGCATATCCGTTGTAAACTTCACGGCGCCTTTCGATATCGACACCACGGGATGGCCATCAGGGCTGGTATCATTGACTATCAATGCAGTCGATCTGGCAGGCAACATTGCGACCGATTCGTTCAAGTTCGATTTCGACGGCACCAGGCCAACAGTGACCGTCACGACGCCAGTCAACGGGAGCATGGCTGTCAGGGTGGACGCCAAACTTGTGCTCCATTTCTCGGAGCCGATGAACCGGACCGCGACCGAGAGCGCGCTGTCTATCACGCCGACCGTGGGGTTCGGGACCTTCACCTGGAGCTCGGCAGACAGGCAAATGACCGTGGTTTTATCAGAAAACATGACCCAGAGCACGAGGTACCGGGTCAGCCTGAACGCGCTTGCGAGGGACACCGTCGGCAACAGCATCAACTCGACATATCGCTGGGAGTTCACCACATGGCTCGACACGGACGGCGACGGACTGCCCAATAACCAAGACCAGGACGACGACAACGATGGGTACATGGACCAGATGGATGCGTTCCCGCTGGACCCGACAGAATGGGCCGACACGGACGGAGACGGAATAGGGGACAACGCCGACCTGGACGACGACAACGACGGTATCGCGGACATCAACGACGCATACCCCCTGGACAAGTACGAGAGCGCAGATTCGGACGGAGACGGCGTCGGGGACAACCAGGACGCTTTCCCCAACGACCCGACCGAAACGAAGGATTCAGACGGCGACGGCGTGGGAGACAACGAAGACTTCCTCCCCTACTTCGACAACAACCTGTTCTACGTTCTGGTGCTCGTGGTCCCTTGCTTCACGGCAATCATCGTGACCTGGCTCGTGACAAGGTCCAGACATCGTAGGATGGCCGCGGAGAAGACCCACGCGCCAAAGGACTGGACCGCGGAGCAGCCGCCGACAAAGAAGACCGAGCCGCACGACCCGATGGCTCCACCGCCCGAGGACTGAGCCCGGACGCCATTTTAGCCCGGTCGAGCCGGGATGGGTGGTGAGCTAGAGTGATTTCATGTGGGAGGTAAAACGAGACGCGTGTGAGCCAGAGAGGCGAACGTGGATAAGGGGTTGTCGTGCTCCAAACGCTTTCTTTGCGAGGCCAATGTCCGAACTGTTCAGGTCGAGCGAGCAGGCTGAGCCCGAGTTTCTTTGCTCCAAACGCTTTCTTTGCGAGGCTAATGTCCGAACTGTTCAGGTCGAGCGAGCAGGCTGAGCCCGAGTTTCTTTGCTCCAAACGCTTTCTTTGCGAGGGCTCAGCCAGCGCAGCGAGACTCAAAGAAAGGGTTTGACCAAAAGTATTTTAGGAGAAGAAGATATCCACGAACATCATTGCGCCGGGAGGCTGGCCAAGGGATGCAGAAAGCGCTCCTCGATGTTTTGAACCTACGGTCCGCAGAGGCCCTCCAGAGGGCTCTATCACTAGTCCCGGGTTCGCCCGCCGACCCCACTCCCCAGGAGACTCTGGAATTCCTCGGAACGGCAGTCTCCGAAAAGCTCTCGTCGATGAAGCTGGACGAGCTGAAGGCGAAGGCTCAATCATGGGGCGTGGAGGCGAAGGGGAAGAAGAAGCAGGCCGTGGTCAATTTCATTCTCGAATCCCCAGCCGGGGCCGAGGCCGCGTTCACCGAGTTCTTCGGCAAGGTCGAGCAGCCCAACGAGGTGGAGCTGGAGGCGATCGGCAGGGACATCGAGCAGGCCGTCAAGGAGGCCGAGAGCTCCGATCTGCTGCGGCCCGAGGAGCTGGACGAGATAAGGCGGCTGCTGGAGCAGCACAAGGCGCTCGCAGTCAACTTCCGGGAGCCGGAGCAGCTCATGGGCAGGGCGATGCAGAGCCTTGGGGCGCGGGATATGGAGGACGCGCTGAGGTCCGTTCAGAACTCCATGGGGCTGGCTCAGCAGGCGGGGGACAACTTCCGGCGCTTCGCGACTGCAACACTGCTTTCGGCTGCTGACAACCTGATAAACACGACGCATCTGGCCGAGTCGAACGACCACGAGGCGAAGCGTGCTCTCAGCTACGCCCTCTCGGCCTACAGGGACGGCCTGCCGGACATGGCCAACGCCATCCATCCGTTGGTCGAGAAGTGCGTGTGCATATTCAAGGACGAGCTCATCGCTCTCAACGAGGCGTACCAGACAAAAAGGCTTCTCGTGTCCAATTTCAAGAACCAGGGAGTGGACACGTTCAACGCCGAGCGGTACATGAGGCGCATCGAGGACGCGCTGTCGGCCAGGAACCACTCCGAGGCCTGGGAGTACCTGGAGAAGGCTGAGAAGTCCGTCGTGGAATCCCGAAACGCGTGGATGACGCAGATTCAGAGCGAGGTTCCAGTCGCCGAGAACGTCATCCAGGAGGCGCGGCATCTCGGGGCGGACACGCAGGAGGCGGAGCGGCTCATTGCGCAGGCCAGGGTGGCCATGGACGCCCGAGATTACGCTTTATGCGCGGAGCTGACGAAGCGCAGCACGCGCAAGGCCATGGAAGCCCAGCAGCAGCAGATAGAGAGGGCGGGGGAACTCCAGCGCAGGCAGCTCCAGAAGGCCGACTCGAGCCTCGCAACCACGTACCCGCTTTTGCAGGAGGCGAGAGCGTATGGCATGGACATAGCGTTCATGGACCAGCTGGCCCAGAGCCTCCGGGTCGCCGTGCAGGCCGGGGATTACGTCAATGCGACCAGCTATGCCAAGGACCTGGAGGAGGCAGCCAGGCTCATGCGCCCCAAGGTGGAGGCGGAGAGGGAGCGCGTCGCCCAGCTTCAGTCGCCGCTCGGGGGGCCGTGCCCGAGCTGCCAGCAGAACGCGGTGCGGTTCCTCGAGACCGGCTTCGGCAGGTGCCTGTCCTGCGGCTACATCTTCTCGTACCAGATTCCCCAGGTGGCGCAGGAGAAGAAGAAGTGGGGTCTGTTCAGGGGCGGTGCAAATGAGCAAGGTCGGTAAGCCAGTCAAGGACATCGGGCTTCGGAAGGGCATGACCGTGAAAGAGCTGGTCGCCGCCTACGGCGAGGGCTGCGGGTTCTCGGCGAAGAAGCTGGCCGACGCCTCGGAAATACTCACGGAGATGAGGAAATCCAAGGAATGCGTCAAGTTCCTGTCCTTCCCGGCGTGCATCATCGCCACAGGCACGCGCGGCGTCATCACGAAGATGATACGGGAGGGGATGTGCGACGTCATCATCACCACTTGCGGCATGGTCGACCACGACTTGGCCAGGACCGTCAAGGACTATTACCACGGAAGGTTCGAGGCGGACGACGCCGAGCTGTACGAGATGGGCATCAACCGCCTGGGAAACGTGTTCGTGCCGAACGAGAGCTACGGCATCGCGCTGGAGAAGCTCGTCCAGCCGATTCTGGCCGAGCTATGGAAGGGAGGGATGCGCCGACCGGGCACCGCAGAGCTGCTGAGGGAGTTCGGCAAGAGGGTGAAGGATTCGGACTCCATCCTCAGGGCGGCGTACGAAAAGAACGTCCCGATCTACGTTCCGGGGATAACGGACGGGGCCTTCGGCTCGCAGCTCTGGATGTTTTGGCAGGAGCACCGGGAGTTCGCCATAGACCTGATGAAGGACGAACAGGATCTCATGGACATCGTTTTCACGGCCAAGAAGACCGGCGCGGTCATGGTCGGCGGCGGCATCTCGAAGCACCATACAATCTGGTGGAACCAGTTCAGGGACGGTTTGGATTACGCGGCATACATCACGACCGCGCCCGAGCACGACGGCTCCCTTTCCGGGGCGAGGATGCGCGAGGCCGTCTCTTGGGGTAAAGTCAACACCAAAGCTAGATACGTAACAGTAGAGGGGGACGCTAGCGTCCTCCTGCCCCTGATTGTGGCCGCGCAACTTTGAGGGCGGAACGCCAATACAGTATCGGTTGAACCGAGCCGGTGAGGTCCGAGTTTCTTTGCTCCAAATGCTTTCTTTGTGAGGACCGAGCCAGCGAGGTGAGACTCAAAGAAAGGGTTTGCGCGAAAGAATTTAATACGCCTTGCCCATTCACACATCATGGACGGGAAACGCATTGTCAAAGGTCTGCTCGCTTTAGCAATCGCTTCGGTTTTCATCGTCAATCTCGCGCCCGCTGGCTCGGCCCAGGCCGACCAGAGCTACGTGAAGGTTTCCACCGATTATCAGCTTCTCGGCGCGCAGGACCTGCACGGCGGCGGGCATCTGACCTACACGCTTGAGGGAGTCGCTGCGCAGGATTTGCGCCAGAAGGTGCTGGATGTCTACGACGGCGCCGTTTCGCCGTTCGTCCACAACGGGCAGATAGAATCCTCGGAACTGAAGTACAGCGAAGCGGCTGGGACGTACATCGCGGACATCGAGCGCGCCCTCGAACGGGTGAGCTTCTTCGCAGGCAGCACGGTGTCCTTCGACCCGCTGCACGAAGGCCAGGGCGAGCCCATAACAGTCGATGCGGAGGGTTTCGTCGGCGAGAGCGTTGCCGACAGCACCGCCCCAATCAACATCTACCTCTACTTCGACGCCCAGCAAATGAGCGGTGCCAGGCCGACGGTGAGCCTCGTCGCGCGCGAGCTGTTCGAGGCCCTCTACTCGTCCCTCTCATCTCCCTGGACTGGCAAGTACATCTACACTCACATGGACTACCGCGTCGGGCTGCCAAGCTTCTCGAACACGCGCGTGACGGTCGGGGACATCTACGTCTTCAGGACGCCCGCCGGGGTCATCACCAAATACGACGTGACTTTCACGGGGGCCAACTACCCCACTGACCGTGCGGCGTACTCGTCTTTCGACTTCATCGAGAACGCCCAGGTCTCGTTCATCGTCATGTTCGTCTGCGCGTACTTCACCTCGGCCATGCCCAGCAGGGCGTGGGCAAACTACAAGCTGTCACACCCGCGCAGGTACAGGCACAAGGCCAAGAAGATAAAGTGGATACACATACTCAGCAAGGTCCTGATAATATTCATGCTGATATTCTACTTCGTACCGAACCTGTTCATGGTCTTCGGCGCCTCGCTGTACCTCAGCGGCGCCGTCATATGGATATTCGGCATAGTCTGCACCGTGGCCATGTTCGTGCTTGCGAAGAAATTCTACGACAAGGCGCTGTCCACGATTCCCGAAGAGCCCATCGTCGCCCCGAGGCCGATGGCTCCCGCTCCGCAGCCCATGGCCGCGCAACCGGTCCAGGTCGTGGTTCAACAGCAGCCCCAGCAGGCGGCTCCGTCGGGTCCCCCGTGCGGCATGTGCAGGCAGGCAATCGACAACCACGACGATATGACGAAGTGCACCTGCGGGAAGGTATACCACAAGCACTGCATCGTCAACGTCAAGGCCTGCCCGTTCTGCTCCACCCCGTTCCCGGGGATGGTTAAAACGAAGGACGTCCAGTGCCCGACCTGCGCCGAGATGAACAAGATTCCCGAGGAAGCGAGCCTCATGTCCACCAAGTGCAAGGCCTGCGGAACCCTTCTGGCGAAGATAGAGCCCGGGTACAATTACCTCGTCATCAGCAAGGACCGCGCAACGGTATACAACGTGATGGTCAACATGCTGAAGTCGAACAAGATGGTCGGCCTCTGCATCACCTCCACCTTCCCGGAGAAGATTAAGAAGGAGTATGACCTCAAGAACGCCGAGGTCGTCTGGGTTTCCGACACGACGGGCGACCCGACGATATTGAACCCGAAGAGGCTCGAGTTCGAGACCATGCGCACGATAGGCAACTTCCTCAAGGGGCGCCCGAACGCCATCCTGATGCTAGATGGCTTCGAATACCTGATAGTCGAGAACGGATTCGAGAAGGTCCTGAAGTTCATCAAGAAGATAAACGACCTGAGCTCGGTCAACCACTCGACGTTCCTGGTCCCGATGGGCGGCGACTCGATAACGCCGGAGCAGATGGGCATCCTGCGCAAGGAATTCGATAAAGTTATTGAGGGATTATAAGGTCACCCAATAAACCCATTTTATTTGTTAGCGAAAGCGCATTTGATTGACTGCAATCTGTATTTTATTTCTTGCCCTTAGAAGGACTCTTGCGAGGAAGGCGAGGGTTGTGTGGAGGATTCCACTCTGGAGCACCTTTCGCCTCGACCCCAACGGATGACGCAATCCTCGCGGCGACAAACAGGACCAAGTCGTCGATTCTCTTCGGCTTGTGGTAAAATGCTGGCATCGCAGGCAGCACTATTCCGCCCGCAAGGGTCAGTTGCCTCATGGCTTCAATCATCGGGAGGCTCAAAGGCGTCTCGCGCGGCACGACGACCAGGCGCCTGCGTTCCTTCAGCGCCACCGCAGCGGACCGGGTGATGAGGCTGTCCGAGATTCCATATGCAATCTTGGAAAGTGTCGACATCGAGCACGGCACTACGACCAAAGCGTCGAACCGCCTGCTGCCGGAGGCGGGCCAGTCGCCAACGTCGGAGTCGACCAGCGTTTCGCATGCAAGGGCTTCGAGCGATCCCGCGCCCCCCTCGATTTCAGAATCGAGAATCTGGCGCGCTGAAGCGGTAATTATCAGACTGGCCTTGTGACCTCCGGCCTTCAGAATTCGCAGGAATTCCAGAGCGTACGGAGCGCCGGACGCTCCACTTACACCGACGACTATCTTTAGGCGCCCCATCGCACTCAATCCGTGATTATTTCGAAACCGTTCTTCGTCGCCAGCAGAGGGAAGTATGCGCGGTCGTGCTCGCTCTTCCTCATCTTCACCACGCTGAGGAAAAGGTTGACGCTGCGGTTCTCGCGCTCCATGTCCAGGTGTATGATGCCGTCCGCTAGGAAGTCCTCTACTCCGAACATGCCGAACTGCTGCTTGTCGGGTTCCAGCATCTCTGAGATGACGAACGTCGTCATGCCCAGCTCCCTGAGCTTCTCGAAGAGGAAGAATATGTCGCTCCGCGGGTTCTTGAACTGGCTGAGCGAATAGAGGGCGGCGAGCGAGTCCAGAACGAGCACGTCGCAGCCGAACTTGTTCTTGTATCCCAGCACCGTCGTCACGATGGACTCGACCCAGTTGATGTCCTGGCCCGTGACCTTGAGCTGGTTCTCCTTCCGCAGGCGGGTCATGTCTATCACGATTATGCCCGTCTCGGGGAGCGTGCGCGGGTCCATGTTGAGCCTGACCATGTGCTCGAGAAGGCTGACGCGGCTCTGCTCCAGCGTGAGGTAGATGCCCCTGCTGCGCTTGTTCTTGGCCTGGTTGAAAAGGATGTTGAAGCACAGTGTGGATTTCATCGTTCCAGCCCTTCCGCAGACCAGCACAAGATGCCCCTTCGGGATTCCCCCCTCCATCCGCTCGTCCAATCCTTTGACGTACGTGCGTATGCGCTCTTCCATGCGGACTGAATTGGTCAGGGGGGTTAAAAAGGTTAGGTTAGAAACCCATTAATACTCCGTAGAAAATGATGGTACAGAGAGAAGGTCGATTGCTTGGCTGCCAAAGACTTCGCCGGCCGCGAAAAAGAGCTCGAAATGCTCAGCAACTACATGGATGACGCAAATGCCGGGCGGGCGACCTACGTTTTCATATCGGGCGAGTCGGGGATGGGCAAGTCCAGGCTCGCCGACGAATTCACCTCCAGGCTCAGAAGCAGCGCGCACGTCCTCCGCCACAGGAACACGCCGGGGGAGCGCTCGGTGCCGTTCGCCGGATTGCGGGAGCTTCTGACCCAATGCAAGAGGGAAAAGGTCGGCGGTCCCGGCGAGCTGGTGAAACTGCGGGACATCCTGGACGCAAAGTCGAAGGGCAAGGGGGATTTGAAGAAGGAGCGGGACGTGCTCCAGTCCGGAGTGCTCGCGTTTTTCGCCGAGGCCTCAAAGCTGAAACCGATTGTCATCTCGTTAGGCGAGGTGCAGTGGCTGGACGAATCCTCTGTGGCGATGCTCCAAAGGATGGTCCACGACCTCAGGAAATCCAGGGTTCTGCTCATAGGCACCTACTGCCCGGACGAACTGGAAGACTCTGCGGGGAACGCCCTGCCTTTCACGGAGGCGCTGGCTTCGATGCTCGTCGAAGGGCTGGTGGCGATGATGCCCCTCGACCGCCTCAGCGAGGAGCGGACGGGGGAGCTTGTGGCGCAGCGGGCGGGACTGAAAAGGCCCGACCCGAACCTCACGCGCCTCATCTTCGCCGAATCCGAGGGTCTTCCCCTGTTCACAATAGAAATCGTGGACTCGTTGCTGGAATCGGGGATTCTCGACCCCGAGAAGAAGGGGATGGCCAAAGGCTTCGACGCTTCCAAATTCAAGATGCCCAAGGGGGTCAAGGAGGCCATCGGGGAGAGGCTGGACGCGCTGCACGCCGACGTGAGGGAGGTTCTCTCAAGCGCATCCGTCCTGGGAAACGAGTTCCATGCAAAGGTCCTGACAAAGATATTGAGCGCCCCCAAAATCGTCATAGGTTCGGCCCTCGCCGAGCTCGTATCCAGGAAACTCATCATCGAGGTTACGGGAGCGGAAGAGGAGACCTACCGGTTCGCCCATTCCAAGGTTCAGCAGGTCGCTTACGCCCGACTCGGAAAATCTGTTGCCGCGGCAATCCATGCCAAGGCGGCCAAGGCGCTCCTTTCAATCCACCCAGAAGTACCGGAATGGGTCGCCTACGAACTCGTTCCGCATTTGTCCGCCGCTGGAGAGCACGAGCAGGCCGCGAAATACTGCCGAAAGGCGGCGGCATTCGCCACGAACTCCCACGCAATCGAGGAGGCGTTGCGTTACTACAAGATGGCGCTCGACTCGCTCACGAAGGTCCAGCCGTCCAGGGGTCGGGACCTCGCAGAGGCCGACACCCTTGTCGAGTTGGCCGGCGTCCAATATTCAGGCGGAGAGTGGGATGCAGCGCTCGCCAGCTACCGCAAGGCGTTTGCCATAGGAGAGAAAACCGTGGAGGCTGCGGCCATGTCGAAGGCGTCAGCCGGACTGGGCGAGGTGCTGCGCTTCCGGGGGGATTATTCCGAGGCAAAGATAAATTTCCGGCGCGTGCTCGACCTGGCCATCGGCTCCGAGGACGATTTGGCGCTGGCGGTGGCGCTCAAGGGACTTGGCTACATCGAATGGCGCCTGGGCAAATTCGACGAGGCCGAGAGCCATTACACCAAGGCGTACGAAATCGCCAAGAGGCTTAACGACTCGGTTCTCTTGGGCATCGTGACGCTGGAACGGGGCAACGTCTGCACTGCAAGGGGGGACCTCGCCGGAGCCGAGAGAGGCTACCGCGAGTCCATCGCCTTCACGCAGTCGGGGGAGGACGCCTTCACCCTGGCGCGGGCGTACAACAACCTCGGAGACATCTCCCTCCAGAGGCGCGACTGGACGTCCGCCATCTCGAACTTCGAGATGTGCTCCGGCATCGCCCGGTCCATCTGCAACCATGACCTGCTCGGCTGGTCCCTTTTCAACCTCGGGGAGGCCCTCGCAAAGAAAGGCGAGCTCGACAAAGCCGAGGCGGCCTGCGTCGAGGCGCTGGCAATCCTGTCCAAGTTGAACGACAGGACGGGCATCGCCGGCATCCACAAAAACCTGGGCGTAGTGCACTCGCTGAGGGGAGACTGGAAGAAGGCTGAAAAGTCCTTCTCGGAAAGCGCCAGGATGGAGGAGGAGATGAACACTCCGCACGCACTGGCGGAGACGTACATCGAGTGGGGCGAGGCGCTGGCCCGTAAAAAAGACATGACGGGTGCGCGGGAGAAGCTGACACACGCTATCGAGCTGGCGGATAAGATAGACGCGAAGGAATTCGCGAGGCGCGCGAGGGAGGCGCTGGAGTCCCTGAAGTGATAACATGACCTCCGAACTCTCCAGGAAGCTGCAGAACGTCATGTCCCGCGAGATGGGTCAGCTCGGCAAGTTCATAGTCCAGAAGCAATGCAAGGACCTCGGCATAGATTCCGAGGAGATAAAACCGGAGAACCTACCGCAACTGGCCAAGGCATTTTCCAAGGTGATGGTGACCTTTGGGGGAGAGGCGAAGGCGCAGAACATCGAGAGGGAGATCAGGAAGCTCGCAGGATAGTACTCACTTCTCGACCTTTGTCCCCTCGTCGATTTCAATCAGCCGCCGGACGAGCTTCATCTTCTCCTCGATGTCCGAGTTCGCCCTTATCACCATGCCCGCGCCGTCCGGCGAGCCGCCGCCGTGCATCGTGCCCGGCACGCCCGAGCCTATCGTGAGCCACTCGATGAGCCGCGCGAGCTTCACCCGCGTCTCGGCGGTCGAGTTCGCTTTTAGGTATTTCTTCACGAGCCCTCCGTGCTCGGGACTCTCCAAGTCCTTCCAAGACGGCATGCATCCCGTCTCTGCTATCCCTCCGCCGATTTCCTGCGCGAGCCGCTTCGTCTCGTAAGGCAACGTTGCGACATGAACCTTGTTGACGTTTGCCAGCAGCGGGTCGCACGTCCACACGCCGGACGGGTGTTTCTTCCCGCACGCAGCCGCGGCGATGCCGACCGCGAAGGTCGTCTCGTTGTTTATTGTCATCTTGTTGAGCTTGTCGCCGAACGCTTTTTCGTTGAGGCCGTTCGCTCGCGCCAGAAGCGCCGACGCACCGACCATGAGGTCGCCCTGCCCCGCGACGCAGCCCCCTATCGCGCTGCGGTAAGGCGAAATGAACGACATGATGTTCTTCATCGTCCACTCCCACTCGCCGTTCATGAAAACGCGCTCCCTTGGAACGAAAACATCCTCGAAGAAAACGTAGCCCTGCGTTATTCCGCCGCACTTAACGGGGTTGTCCCAACCGTCCTCGAAGTCGCGGCCGTCGCTCGGGTGGCGGGCTTCGATTATCGTGATTCCCTTCTCGTCTTTCGGGGTGACGAACGACACGGAATAATCCTTGTCGTCGACCTTGTAGCCGGAGCCAGGCAGCACAAATATCTCGTGCGATGCCGCCGCGCCCGCAATCTGGACCTTCGCCCCTCGCACCGTGATTCCGTCGTCGCTCGTTTCAACGACGCGCAAATTCATGTCCGGGTCCTTCTGCTTGTGCGGAGGCAAAGAGCGGTCCCCCTTCGGGTCAGTCAGCGCGCCGCAGACGCTTATGTCGCGCTTTTGGGCTTCAATCAGCCAGTTCTTCAAATTTTCGTGATATTTCGTACCGCGCTCTTTGTCGATTTCCCACGCCGTCGCCCACGTCGCGTTGACGGAATTCCACCCGACGCAGCGACCGCCGGTGCACGTCCCCGTGAGGTTGAACATCAAGCGCTTCATCCGCGAATTCGCCCACATGTCCTCCATGTTTTCTATCAGCGTGAGGTATCTTGAGACGCGCTCGCCGGAGAAGCTGGACACCTTCGTAACGACGTCTCGATGCTGAGAGTCGTGCTGCGCCGCGTAGATCTGCGCGTGACCCGAAACTGCCCTTCGCGTCGCCGGATGCGTCGTGACATCCTTGATTAATTCTCCGAACTTGTGGACGTTCGGGCGCATCTCCCTGAGGCTCTCGCGGTACTGCTCTGGCGTCTTCATTTTAACGACCTCTCGGCGGAGAATCGTCTTGCGAGGTAATAGTTTTATCGTCGCAAAAAAAAATGAAAACTCAGATAACGTTATAAGCAACAAATGCCTATACCTCCCACGGAGGAACATCCAATGGCACCAAAGAAGAAGGCTGCGAAAAAGAAAGTTGCAAAGAAGAAGACAGCCAAGAAGAAGAAGTAAAACGTTTAAGATCTGGATGGGGGGAGTTATCTACTATTTTTATTCGTTTCCTCCCATCCGCAAAAGCTTGATATATCCGCTTCAATTGTTAGGCGCGGGTGAGCTAATGAAAGACCTCGAAGGCCGGACGGCCCTCGTCACGGGCGCGTCGCGGGGGATAGGGCGCGCGATTGCGTTTGCGCTCGCAAGCGAGGGAGCCAGCGTTGCCGTAAATTACCTCAAGAGCGGTTCAAAGGCTCGCGAAGTCGTCAGAGAAATCCGCTCGGCGGGAGGCGAGGCCGTCGCGATAAAAGCGAATGTTTCCGACATCGCGGAGGTAAAAAAAATGCGCGTCGAGATTTTGAAACGTTTCGGCGAGGTCGAAGTTCTAATAAACAACGCGGGCATACACCAGCACCTAAAATCGTGGGAGCTGGACATCGCGGATTGGGAGAATGTCATCGGGACGAACCTCACATCGATATTCAACACGGCGAACGTTTTCGCTCCCGCAATGAAGAAGGCTAAATGGGGGAGAATCGTCAACGTCGCGTCCGTCATCGCATACGTCGGAACCGACCACGAAATGCACTACGCCGCATCGAAAGGAGGTTGCATATCGGCGACGAAGGCCATCGCGCTGGAGCTCGCGCCGCACGGCGTGCGCGTCAACGCGGTCGCGCCGGGCTACATCGACACGGACATGACGAAATTCTCTTCCGAGAAGGAGAGGCGGTTCCATCTCGCGAAGATACCGATGGGTCGGCTGGGTGTGACGTCGGAAATTGCCGATGCCGTGGCGTTCTTATGTTCCGAGAAAGCATCTTACATTACGGGCTCTGTATTACACGTCAATGGCGGTCTGGCGCTTCTTTAGAACAGGTATCCCCAAGTCATCAGCCTGTCGCCGTTCTCGTTCCATTTCTCCGCGATGTCGTTTCTGTAGAACATGTTCGGTATCGTTATGTTCTTGACGCGCGAGTATGCCTGCCTCCGGGCTTCGTCGACGGTCGTTCCGCCTCCTGTAACGACCAGCCCGTAACCTGAGATTCCGGCCATGACCCAGTCGTTCTCAACGAGCTTCACGTCCCCGAGATGTACTCCGTCCGCTGCGGGCTTCTTGAACTGAATCACCGCGCCCTCGGAGTACTTGCGGAACGCCGCCGGGTCGTTGAAAGGGAAAGGAGGAGTGGCGAGAACGACCCCCACCTGGAAACCGCGTCGCGCTTTCAGCTCGTGCCTTTCTCCGCGGGCCATCGCCGCGAGAGACTCGCCCCACGGACCCTGGACGCCCTCCATCTGTATCGATATCGTCGGGTAGCCGAACCGCGACGTGAACTCGAGCGGGTAGACGCCGCGCGAGTTTGCGATGCAGTTGATGTCTATGTAACCTACGTAGCCGGAGGCTGCGAGCTTCGGCTGCATCTTCGCCATCGTCTCGCGGAAGATGACGTTCGGCTGGGACCAGTACATCAGCGTTCCCATCTCGCCCGTCGAAGGCCCGATGTCCCCGGGGAACATTCGCTTGTGCTCGAAGTTCGTGCAGACGGGCATCGCGAACTCCTTGCCGTTGAAAAATGCGCCGACGGCGACCTCGACTCCGTTGGCGTGCTTCTGGAGCTGGAATATCTTTATCAGCTTGCTCCAGCGCTTCTTGTAGAGCCGCAGGACTTCTATTACGTCCGCGCCGTCCTCCTCCTGCCCGACGAATAAAAGCTCCTTCTGGTCCTCCGCCTCGCCCGAGGGCTTTATGACGTAGCGGTCCGGCTTTTCCTTCACGAATTTTATCGCCTCGTCGAAGTCCGTGAACTGCCACTTAGGGAGGATGTTTATCCCCGCGGACTTCAGCTCGTCCTGCCCGAAGTCGCGGTCGTCCTCCAGCCTGTCGGTGTATGCGCTCCCGCCAACCACCGCATTGCCGTCCTTGCGAAGCGCGTCCGCGATTTCGCCAAAGCCGATGTCATCGAAAACTACGACGTCCGCCCATCCTTTGTGCGGTTCCCATGCGTCCACTTTTTCGACGAAGCCGTCGCAGACGTCCTTCTGGCACTTCTCGGATATGAAGTAGCGCACTTCGTGCCCCTCCTTCCTCACCTGCCAGGCCAGGTCGCCGATGAGGGCGTCCTTCGAAACGAACAGGAACTTGAGCTTGGGTTTTTCTGGAGGCGAGTCGTTTCCCATTTTCTCACGACCGAGGGATGCGCGGCGATTTCATTAACTTACCCTTGAATGATCCAATGTTTTTATTTTCGGACTTGAGATAAGTTCGCCATCGCGGAAGGATTTTCCTCATCAGCGGATGGAGCCGCTCGTGGCCCGTGAAAGGCGGATACTCCCCACCGTTCAGGCGCACCCTCAGCTCCTCGTCGGCTATGAGCTGGATTATCGCGTGGTCCAATTCCTTGGTTTCGAAATACGAATGCAATATCTCGTGCCACAGATAGACTGTGGTATAGTTCGGCCAGTCTTCGCTGTGCCCCCAGGCTATCTTGCCTCCGCCGAGGCTCATCCCGTTCTTCAGGCTCGGGTGGGTAATGTAGGCTGTGAATTTCCTTGCGAGGTCCAGGCCGGTGATCTCATGTATGATGGATTCTGCGCGTTCGGCGTTCGAGTGCCACTGTTGCTCGCAAACCGAAAGATATTCCTCGGTGCTCTCGCGGACCGGGGAATATTCCTCAGAGGCTTTGAGCGCGGAGAAGAACATTGGCAATTCCGTTGACAGAGCCGAGATGTTGCGAAGCGCCAGGCTGTCCGGCGACGCCCATCCCACCAGCAGTTCGTAGCATGTCTTCGACTGTTTCCAGGCTCGGGACTGGAAATCCCCGAGTTCCTTCCCGTCAACCTTTGACGAGAACCTGCCAGCATGCACGTTGGAGAGAGTATGCGCGACAAGGTAATTGTCGTCAATCTTGAACGTCAGCTTCATCTCGTGAGGTGTATGAATCATGAGTTTTTATCGTTTTCCTTCCGACTTGCTCCTTTCCACCTCATTGCGAGAAGCGCGATCTCGATGGCTATTAGCGCGGCGCAGGCATTCAGAAAAATTATCGCGACCCCCATCCTCGTCGGGTCCTTCGCGAAGCGGATTACGAAGATGTCGCGCGCCGGCGGCTCATAACCATCCCAAAGGTCCGCATAGTGGAGGAAGATGGGTTCCCCCGTAATCGCAAAAAGTTCCCGGAGCTGGGCAATGTGAAGCTCGTGGTACCCTTCGCTCGAGACCGACCCTTGGATGTTGTATATGCTGTAGCGGCCGTTGTCGTACGACGGCAATCCGGCATCAAGGGCTCGCACGCCCAAATCGAAAAAAGCTTTCGCCTCGGCGCTTCCGGTCAGGTTGTAAAAATCGTGGAGGCCGATGAGCGTAGCCATCATGCCGTTCAGCACCCTCGGCTGGGTCCCGCCATCGTCCGCGTATTCTTCGTACCACCAGCCGTCAGCGGATTTGTAGGTGAAGCCTCCGTCGCCGTTGCCGATGTAGAAAGAGTTGAGCGCGAGCTGGGATGCATTGGCATACGCCGAATCGTTTGTCAGCGCTTGCGCCCTCGCCAACACCTGCAAAAAGAGCCCTTGGGCCATCCCGGAGCGCCATGGGGCGGTCATGTTGCAGGCCGGCCAGGGATAGCCGTATTCCAGAAACGAGCAGTTGCCAATCACCGTCGAGTTGCCGACCAACCAATCTACGCAATTTAGGAACGGCTGCAAAGCGGAGCCGTCCCCGGAAGCGCCTTCTTCATAATATTCGAGCGCCACCTGTGCGACGGTCACGGGGTTTCTCTGGACGCCTATGTCCGCGCCGTATGCGCTGCCGTAATCGGAAAGCGGTATGCCCCGCTCGTCAATCGTGATTATAATGGCATCCCCCCGCGTCTCCTTGACGAAAACAGACGATATCGCATCCCTCGACGGTGCCTCCGTCGCGTTCGAAACGATGAGAGCCACGGTAATCGAGATGGCAATTAAAATCAATCGGCGCTTTAGCCATTCCTTTGTGACGTATTTCTTGAGACGCGACGGCATCATCGTTCCAAGCCTGCAAATTGGATATCGGTCATCGACCTAAAAAGCTTCGCGCATCGACGACCCCGTCCCCGGTCCTTTGGGCCACAGCATCCCGTCTCTGAAGTCGAGCGGATGGCACACGTCCTTCACCAGCATGAACTGCGAGTCAAGGTCCGCCCATTTGACCAAGTGGGAGTTGGCGCTCGCGAAGTGCAGCGCCCCAGCCAGCGAGACGCCAGATTCGCCCATGCAGCCAATGAGAGCGCGCGCACCCCGCTCCGCAAGGATGTCGGCAATCTTGCACGCGGGGCGGATTCCGCCGCACTTCATCAGCTTGATGTTGAAGAGGCTCACTCCCTTGTCCAGCAGCGCCTCGTAGTCGCGCATCGATTTGACGGACTCGTCGGCCATTATCGGAACCGGGGACTCCTTCGCAAGCTTTGCCAGGGAATCGACATCGTCCGCCAATACGGGCTGCTCGACGAACTCGACCTCATTCTCCGCCGCCGCCTCTGCGAACCTCATCGCCCGCGCGAAATCGTACCCCTGGTTCGCGTCGCACCAGAGCCGCACGGACGGACCGACGGCCTCCCTGACGGCGCGGACCGTCTCGATGTCCCGACCGATCTCTGCCCCGACCTTGAGCTTCAATGCGCGGAAGTCCTTGGCGAGCGCCGTTGCCTTGGCCGCGGCCTCCTCGGAGCCCATCAATCCTATAGTCATGTCAGTGAGGAGTGGCTCATCGGAACCGCCCAGCATCTCTCCCACGGATTGGCCAATCCCCTTTGCCAGCGCATCGTGGAATGCTATGTCGATTCCGGCCCTGACCGCCGGAGCCGCGGGCGCCTCTCGTTCCAAGAAATCCATCAAGATCTGTGCGCTGGAGAAGTTCCTGCCGGCGAGCTTTGCCTTGAGCACGAACAGCGATGACGATATGCTCTCCCGGGTTTCAGCCGTGACGCTGTTCGCGGAGCTGGCTCCCAACCCCATGATGCCCTCCAAGGAAAGACGGACGATGGCGCACCTCACGGTGTCCGACGAGCCCGTAGCTATCGAAAAGCGCTCCTTCCTCGGAAGCTCCGCCATTTTGAAATCGAGGGTATCTATTCGCACAGGCGATAATCGGCGAGGGGGTTGATATCCCTAGCGCCCTTCCTCCCACTTTCCGAGCGTCCGCTTCAGATTGTGGTGGCACGCATCCCTCAGGTCGCAGCCTGGGCACTTCGGGCTCCTCGGCAGGCAGGTCTCCTGTCCGTGCCGCACCATGAGGCGGTTGATTTCAATCCAGTGCCGTTGCGGGACCACTCTCTCCAGCTCGACTTCGGTCTCCTCGGGCTCCTTTGTCGAAACGAGGCCGAGCCTGTTGGAAATCCTGTGGACGTGCACGTCGACCGGTATCGCCGGGATTCCGTAGCCGTAGACGAGGACGCAGTTCGCTGTCTTGCGGCCGACCGCTGGAATCGTCAGCAGCTTTTCCATCTCGCGGGGGACAACTCCGCTAAAGTCGTCCATAATTTTAGCAGCTGCAGCCTTGAGGTAGCGAGCCTTCGTCTTGTAGAATCCAGATGGCTTGACCAGGCGCTCGACGTCTGCCGTCGGTGCCTTGGCCAGTTTCTCCGCGGTGTCGTAAACGCCGAAGAGCGCCACAGACGCCTTGTGCGTGCTCTCGTCCCGGGTACGCTGCGAGAGGATTGTCGAAATCAGGACATGGAAAGGGTCGCGCGAGGCGATTTCCACATCCTCGTTCCCGCCAACGTCCCTCCCGGGGAACGCCCCAGCACCGTAGAGCTTGCGCATCCTGGCGACCAGCTCGCGCGGCTCGGGCCTGCGCATCTCAAGGATTGCCAGCGCCTCCCCGACGACGAAGAGAGAGCCGCACGCGAGGACCATGTCTTTCGGCCCCGCGCGGTCGGCGGCCAAGGCGAGCGCGTCGGCGATTGTCGGGGCGATGGCGACCGGTTTTCCCGAGACCATCGCCGCCAGCTTCCCCGGCTCGATTGCGCGTGAGTATCTCGGGCGCGTTGCGACTACCTCGTCCGCGAGCGGTGCGACCGCATCCAGGTATCCGCGATGGTCCTTGTCCTTCATCATTCCTACGACGAGGATGAGGCGGTCATAGGCGAACGTCTCGGTTATCGTCTTGGCGAGGGCGCGCGCGCCCTGAGGATTGTGCCCGCCGTCAAGAACGACAAGCGGCTTCGTGCGCCAAACGTGAAGGCGGCCTGGCCAAACGGCATTTGCCAAACCGCCCCTGGCGGCCTTCTGCGAGATGCCAAAACCGATGGAGGCTTCCAAAGCCGCGAGAGCCATCGAGGCGTTGGCGAGCTGGAACTCGCCCACGAGCGGGATGTCGTACTCCCCCGACAGGCCCCCGAATCCCAAGTATGAGAATTTCTGGCGTGTGGAATTTTTCCTGCCAGGCTCCGCCTTGAAATGGAAATCCCTGCCCAAACGGAGGACTTTGGAGCCGCGTTCCCCGGCGATGCGCTCGACGACCTCCAAGGC
>JAZDNO010000002.1:0-106268 GCA_043799545.1 Methanobacteriota archaeon
TGCCCGCTTTCTCGTAGGCTATCTTCGCCTCCGTGTCGCCCAGGTACTGCGTGTGCTCCAACCCTATCGAGGTTATGACGGAGACCTCGGGGACGATGTGGTTCGTCGAATCCAGCCGCCCGCCCATTCCGACCTCGATGACGGCAACATCGACTTTCCTCTCTGCGAAATGCTTGAACGCCAGCGCAGTCGTCGCCTCGAAGAAGGTGCACTGCTGGTTTTCCGACCCTTTTGCCATCTCGACAACGTGGCGCTTGACTTCACCGGCCAGTCGGGCTACGTCCTCGCGCGGGATTGCCTCCCCGTTCACTCGCGTGCGCTCGGTGAAGTCGACCAGGTGCGGCGATGTGTAGAGCCCGGTTTTGTAGCCAGCTGCCCTCAGAGCGGACTCGACGAAAGCGCAGACCGACCCCTTTCCGTTCGTTCCAGTGACGTGGACCGTCTTGTACCCAAGGTGCGGGTTGCCAAACCTTCGAAGGAGCTCGCGGGTGTTCTCCAGGCCGAACTTCACGCCGAAGAATTCAAGGTCGTACAGATACGAGATTGCCGAATCGTAATCTCCGAATTCGGGGTTATCATCCGCACCTTTGGCCATTTCATCGCCTTCAGTGTTTGAATTCCCGCAGGTTCGTGAACGCCATCGCCATCCCGCGCTCGTCCGCGGCGTCTATCGCTTCCTGGTCGCGGATGGAGCCCCCTGGGTGAATGGCCGCGGTCACGCCTCCCTTCGCGGCCTCGATTATGCCGTCCGGGAACGGGAAGTATGCGTCGGACGCCATGACGGAGCCCGCGCTCGCCCCCCTGGACTTCTTCACAGCCAGCTCGACCGCGTCCACGCGGCTCATCTGGCCCGCGCCGATACCCACGGCGGTTTCGCCCTTCGCCAGGACTATCGAGTTCGATTTGACGTGCTTCACGACCCTGTAGGCGAACTCCATACCGACTAGTTCGTCGGGCGTCGGTTGGCGCTTCGAGACAACCTTGAGCGCCGACATGTCGAGGCGCTTGAGGTTCCTGTCCTGGACGAGGATGCCCCCCACCACTTTGCGCATGTCCATCTCTGTCGCGTCGTACTTTCCGAAAGGCCCGGTCTCCAGTATGCGGAGGTTCTTCTTCTTTTGGAGCTGGGCGAGGGCGTCCGGCTCGTACGACGGGGCGATGACGACCTCCAGAAATATCGGCTTCAATTCCGTCGCAACTTCCAGCGTCATCGGGCGGTTAACCGCGACTATTCCGCCGTATACGGACAGGGGGTCGACGGCCACGGCGCTCTTGTAGGCCGCGAGTATGTCGTCGGCGGATGCAATCCCGCACGGGTTGGTGTGCTTGACGGCCGAAGCAGTGGGCCTGTCGAAGTCCTTGACCATCTCCAGCGTGTCGTTGGCGTCGAGGATGTTGTTGTACGAGAGCTGCTTGCCGTGCAATTGCTTCGCTGTCGTGATGGAGGGCTCGGTCAGGGTTCTGGCCTCGCGGTAGAAGCACCCGCGCTGGTAGGGGTTCTCCCCGTAGCGGAGCTCGAGCTGCTTCCTGAAGACAGGAACCAGGGTCCGGGGGAACGGCTCGTTCACATATGCAGAGTATAGATACGAATATATTGCGGCGTCGTAAGCCGCCGTGGTTTCGAACGCCTCCACCGCGAGCCTCTTGCGGGTCTCATGGGATATGGCTCCTTTGGAGCTGAGCTCTTCGAGGACCGACGGATACTGGGACGGCGAAACTACGATAGCAACGCGCTCGTGGTTCTTCGCCGCGGCCCTTACGAGCGACGGCCCGCCGATGTCGATGTTCTCGACGGCTTCGTCCAGCGCGCAGCCTCGTGCGACCACGCTTTCGAACGGATACAGATTGACCGCGACCATCTCGAACGGCTCTATCCCGTGGGCGCCGATTTGAGCCATGTGGTCGGGCGTGCACCGGGCGAGAATGCCAGCGTGAATCTTGGGGTGGAGCGTCTTGACTCGCCCCTCGAGCATCTCGGGAAACCCGGTCACCTCGGAGACCTGGGCGACCCGGATTCCGGCCTTGTTTATCTCGGCGTGCGTTCCGCCCGAAGAAACCAGCTCGAAGCCCATCCCTGACAGCCCGCGCGCGAAATCGACCAGACCCGTCTTGTCGTGGACGCTGAGAAGCGCCCTCCTGACCTGTTTCAGAGTGTCACCCCGACCCCGAAGGGGCTCTCCCATGAAAAGGGTTGCGCTATCCCAAGATGTAGTCGAACGCCTTTAAACAGCGAAGAACGAGCGCCTCCTCCGGCGTCAGGCCGCTGTCGTCCACCAGCGCCCGAATCTCCTCGGAGTTCACCAGCTCCAGCACGAGCGGATGCCCGGAAGTGATCGCGTAAACCCTTTCGAAGTCCGGAAGCTCGCCGCCGACCGCCTCGACCAGCTCCCGGGCGCTTTCCCTGTCGAGGCCCTGGAGTTGCAACTCCGCCACCGCGCTGGAAGACGCATACGCCCTGAACCATTGGCGGAGCCCAGCGTCCCTGGTTGTCACGATGAGCTTCGCCCCGGGGGTCGATGCGAAAACCTCGATGAGATGATGGCATAGATTCGCCGTGTCTTCCCTGAGCTCGAAAAGGTTGTCGAAAACCGCGACGGCGTTGAACTTTGGAATAAGGGCTCGTATGGTCTCGGGCAGCTTGGTCGCGCTCGCATCCAGCTTCGGCGCACTTTTCATCGCTGCGTTCGAAAATGCCTGGAACGCCTGGACGACGACGTCCGGCGAGTCCCAAGCATGGAACGTGTGCCAGAAGACGTTTTTCCCCCTGGCGTGCGCCAGCGCCTTGTGGACAAGCGCCGTCTTTCCCATCCCCTTCACCCCAGATATAATTCCGACTCGCGGGCCGTCGGAGGAGAGCCAGCCCTCGATGCATTGGAGCTCCTCAGTCCTGCCGAAGAATGATTGAGGCTTTGGCGAATTGACGGACTGGTCCACGATGCCCTCGGCGTGGACTTGCTGGCCGTCCGAATCGTGCATCCTCACGATTCCATCCTCCCCGAGGGCCCTCAGCAGGCGCGTTATTCCAGGCTTCCCCGGCAGGTAGTACTGGGCGTCCTGGAAGGTGAAACGCTTCCTTTCCCCGTCTTCGGTTTCGACCTCAATGGCAGTGGCCGACAAGCGCTTCAGTACTCCCTCCGCGATGCTCAGCCCCTTCTCGGTCAGGAAATAGACCTTCCTGCGCCTGGCGAAACCGGAAACGTGGGACACTTGCTCGTTCACGGCCCCGTCGTCCAGCAGCCTCCTGACAGCGCGCGGAACGTGGTTGGGCCTTATGCCAAGCGCCTCGGCTATTCCTTCCTGGGTCACCTGCGGGGGAACGTCCTCCCGGTATCTTGGCAGGGCGTAGTCCCTGAGGTGCAGAAGCAGGCGCTCGTTCACAGTGACCAGGCGCCCGGCTGAATCCTGCGTTCCATTCTCGGGCATCGTGGGCACACAATCACCATCTGAGTATAATAATCGAGCGCATGAAATAAATACGCTTGCGGGTATCCGGGGCACATGAAGCAAAGGGTGAAGGGCGTCTTCGGCCACTCGAAGGGAAAGGCGGAAGCGATAGTCCTGCTGAACTCGGTCGACCCGCATCTGGACATGAGCTTCTTCTACGCGACCGGCGCGGAGAACGGGCTCTTCGAGGGGTCCGCAGCGGTGCTGTACCCGGATGGAAATTGCACGCTGATATGCTCCGAGCTGGAGCACGAGAGCGCTTCGCAGACGGACTGCGATATAGTGACATGCGCCAAAAAGGAAGAATTCGTGGCCTCGCTCAGGAAGGCGCTGAAGGGCTGCAAGGTCGTCGGCTTCAATCCGCCCGAGACCACTCACAAAGCGTACTTGACGATTAAGGAATGCGCTGGCAAATCGAAGCTCGTCGACGCCTCCGAGGCGCTGGTTTCCGCACGCCTGGTCAAGGACGCATCCGAGATAGAGCTGATGCGCGAGGCTTGCTCGATCGCTTCCGAGGCCGCCGTCGAGGTCCAGGACTGCATCAAGGCCGGTGTCAGGGAGTACCATATTGCCGCGGAGCTGTGCTACATCATGCAGAAGAAGGGGGCCATCGGTCCGGCATTCGAGACCATAGTGGGTTCGGGGCCGAACAGCGCGGAGCCGCACTATCACGCAGGAGCCAGGAAGATAAACAAAGGCGATTTCGTCCTTCTGGACTTCGGGGCGCTCTACAAGCGCTACAGGTCGGACATCACCAGGACCTACTTCCTCGGCAAGGCCGACGCCAGGAAGAGGGAGATGTACAAGGTTGTGCTGGAGGCACAGAGGCGCGCCCTGGCGGCAATAAAGCCAGGCGCCAAGGGCGGGCTTGCACACCTGGCCGCTGCGAAGTACATCGATTCCACCGAGTACAAGGGCAAGTTCATACATGGCGTGGGGCACAGCCTGGGACTGGCCACCCACGACGGGAGCGGCCTGAACCCCCGCATCGACGTCACGCTGAAGCCGGGAATGGTTTTCACGGTGGAGCCAGGCGTTTACGTTCCGGGCTACGGAGGCGTGCGCATCGAGGACGACATCGTGGTGACGAAGAGGGGCTGCGAGCTCCTCACTAGCGCTCCGAAGGAGCTCACCGAGCTCTGACGGGCCTGCGCTTCGGCGGCCTTTCGAGGGTGCACTTCACGTTGCTGGCAATTTCAGATATATATCCTCCGATGCCCGCGAATGAGAGGGCTAGCGAGCATGCGGCAAGGAGAATGAACGCCGGCGTTTCCCGCAGGATTCCGCGCTCCGCCAGAAGGGAGACGAAGTACATGACGAAGCCGCCGCCGGCGTAGAGAATAATCATGGAGGGCATGTCGAGCGACGCCTTCTTAAGCGGTCGCTTGGCTGCCACGAGGAGGTGCCCGATGCCGAAAACCATGGCGATGCTTGTCATCGACACGAGGAAGATGGCTAGGGACCGGTCGGGGAGGAAGCCGAAGACTTGGAGCGCCACGATGGATGCCACGACAGCGTAGCCTCTCACCAGGAGCCCGACCACGGGCGGCATTCTCAGACCGGTTCCGTTCATTTCTTGCACCTCCTATGCCAACTGAGCCACGTTTCCGTGTCATTCGTTAGCATGGCGATATTGCCCCCGCTGGATATAAAGGTTGCTTGGACTACACCATGTTACACACCAAAACCATGGCACATTTTTTATGCGGCTTAGCGGATACGGGGTCGGTGTCAAGATGTCCATAAAAGTCGCCATAAATGGCTACGGCACGATAGGCAAACGAGTTGCGGACGCTGTCTCCAAGCAGGACGACATGAAGGTCGCCGGCGTCGTCAAGACACGCCCGACCTCCGAGGCCAGGCTCGCGGTGAGGAAGGGCTACAAGCTCTTCGTCGCAAAGGACGGGAGGCAGACCTTCGCCGATGCTGGCTTAGAAGTCGCAGGCACCGCGGACGAGCTGTTCGAGGACGCCGACGTCATTGTGGACTGCACGCCCGGCAAGAAGAAGGAGGGGGGCACCACCGGCGAGGATTACCTTAAGGTTTACGATGCCATATGCAAGAAGGCGCTCTTCCAGGGAGGGGAGAAGCACAAGCTCACTGGCCTGTCGTTCAACTCCACGGCGAACTACGCGGACTCGGTCGGCAAGCATTACGCCCGCGTGGTCTCGTGCAACACCACGGGGCTCTGCCGCACCCTGTTCCCCATCCAGCAGGCGTTTGGAATCGAGAACGTCATGGCCGTCATGATAAGGCGTGCGGCGGACCCGTACGACTCGAAGACCGGACCGATAAACGCCATCGAGCCCGAAGTGAAGGTGCCGTCTCACCACGGCCCCGACGCGCAGAGCTGCATGCCAGGCCTGAACATCCAGTCGATGGCGGTCAAGGTTCCGACGACGATAATGCACCTCCACCAGCTCGCTGTGAAGCTGAAGAAGCCCGCGACGACTGCGGATGTCTTGAAGGTCTGGGAGTCGGCTCCGCGCGTGATGTTCGTCTCGACCAAGGACGGTGTCAAATCGACCGCGCAGGTGATGGAGCTGGCGCGCGACATGGGACGGGACCGCTCGGACCTATACGAAATCGCGGTCTGGAAGGACGGCGTGAACGTCGTCGGGGACATGCTCTACTACACCCAGGCCATCCACCAGGAGTCGGACGTCGTTCCGGAGAACGTCGACTGCATCAGGGCGCTGTGCGGGCTCGAAACCGACGGAAGGAAGAGCGTGGAGAAGACCAACAGGGCGATGGGGATTCCGAAATAACCCATGCGACCAAAACCTTTCCATATCGTTATTTTCCTTTTGATTTGTCACGATTCGCATGAAGCCTTTTGCGCGCCATCTCCTGGTGCATCTCCCCGCATCTGTCCAGCCACAACCGCTGGTACGCATCGGGTTCAACAACCCTGCCTTCCAGGCCAGCAATCGTCCTGATTCCCTCGGCCAGGCACCACTCGACGCAGACCTCGTACTCGTCCCAGTCGAGCGGTTCGTCCTCCCAGCAGCATAGAATTTCTTTCGCGCCCAGCCTGTGGAGCGCGAACGCCCGGGTGTGACCGTCCGAGTAAATCAGTCGCCCGTTCAACTCCCTGACGGGCACGGGCTCGTACTCGAACGGTCCGGACGGGCCAAGCTGGCGCACGACGTTCGCCAGCTTCTCGGTGCTTATGTAAAGCTGCGTGGGCTGGATGTCCTTGAGCGCCTTGTGGAACCGTTCCCCTTTCTCGACCATTTTCGCACCCGCTCATGCGCATTTCTTCTTTCTGGCATCCCTGGCCTTTTTAACTTTCGCGCCGCGCCCCCGTCCCTTCGCCGCGTCCTTCAGCACCCCGGCCAGCGTGTAGAACTCCCACTTCGTAGGCACCGCGCGGCCCATCATCCTGCGCCACATCAGCCTCGTGTTCGCCCTGCGGTGCGCGGGATAATCAATGGAGGCCAGCAGCTCGTCGAAGAACTCGTTGAGCTTCTCCTTCTCGACGGGAGCCGCCGTCAAGGGACGCACCCTCTCCGAGGTCGGCTGGAACAGTTCGTACATCACTACAGCGACCGCGTGCGAGAGGTTCATTATCGGGTATTCGTCGCCCGTGGGGATGTTCACGAAGGCGTCTGCCAGCTCCATCTCGTCGTTGTAGAGGCCGTAGTCCTCGCGCCCGAAGACTAGCGCGACCTCCCCTTTGACGCCGCCCAGCTTGGTGGCGAGTTCGCGCGGCGTCATGGGATGCCTGCCGTACTGGTTGTCGTTCTCGCTGGTGATGCCACTCGTGGCCACGACGAAACCGCTCTTCTTTGTGGCCGCCTTGAGCGACTTGTAGGTTTTGGCGTTCGCCAGCACGCGCTTGGCATGCATCGCCCTCGCAATCGCCACGTCGTCCACCTCGCACTGGGGGTTCACCAGCGCGAGGCGCTCGAATCCGAAATTCAGCATCGCCCTCGCCACGGCCCCCAGGTTCCCGGGGTGCTGGGGCTCCACAAGGACCACCAAGTAATCGGGCACGCGGGGGGATAGCTCACCAAATTTATAAAGGGAGCGCGCCATCGGACGCCGATGCCCCGCTACGCCATGAAAATCGCCTACGACGGCTCCGCCTTCAGCGGAAGCCAGCGCCAGCCCGATGCCAGGACGGTCGAGGGTGAGCTGGCTCGCGCCGCCCGGGAGATTGGCGCGATAGGGGATGAGGAATGGATTCCCATTGGAAGCCGGACGGACGCCGGAGTCAGCGCGACCGGGAACGTCTGCGCTATCGACACCGGCTTCGACCGCGAGGCGCTCGTCCCGGCCATAAATTCTCAAACCGATGACGTATGGATATGCGGCCTGGCTGACGTGAGCGAGGGGTTCAACCCCAGGCACGCGAAGGCGAGGTGGTACAGATACCTCCTGCCTGCCGAAGATTTGGACATTGAGCTTGCCGGGGAGGTCTTGCCCGCGTTCGTGGGCGAGCGCGACTTCACGCATTTCTCCAAGTACGACGACACGGCGGACCGCTCGCCTCTGCGCACGCTGCATCTCGTCACACTCAAGCCCGCAGGGGATTTCCTGGCGCTGGACGTCATGGGCGAGAGCTTCCTGTGGCAGATGGTGCGGAGAATCGCCGGAGCGGTGAGGATGGTCGGAACCGGGAGCGCCACAGCCGCCGAGGTGAGGGAGGCCCTTTCAGCCCCGGGCGCATACAAAAGGCCAGTCTTCACGCCGCTGCCTCCCGAAGGGCTGGTTCTCATGGACGCAGAGTACGGAATCGAGTTCGCCCTCGAACCCCTGCCAGAGAGGTTCCATAGGGCATGCCTCCAGGCCAAGCTCAAATCCGGTTTCTACGCCGAGCTTGAGAAGAGGCTTTCAGGCGTTTAGGCCAGACACTTTCCAAGTTTCCAATCCGTCCTTTTCAATGGCTTGGCCAGATGCCTCCTCGCGCACGCAGGAGGTTCGTACCAGCCGGTGGTCAGCGGGCGGGGAGCGATTTCGTAAGTCCCGGCGCGCTTGCCAGCCTTTGCGCCGCACCGCTCGCACCTGAAGCCCATGCCCTTTCCCTCGGACTTCATCGCCTTGTCGCATTTCGCGCAGCGTGGGTTTGCGGTCTTTCTTTTCATCACAGCCAGCTTCAAAACCTGAATCTTCTCGACGTTGAGGGTGAGGGGCTTCTCGCGGACCCCTCCGCTCACGACCAGTCGGTCGCCGGGAACAAGCGCCCTCAGAACCTTGCGGAAGCCTTTGGCTGGCTCGTAGACCGCGACGTCTATCTCGCCGGAGGAATCGCGCACGCGGGCTATGACATGCCCGCCAGGAATAGTGCGTGGCTCCGATGCGATAGTGCCACTGATTGTCGCAGACGAGAAGGGCCTGACATCGGCGACGCGCGCGGCCAACAGGTGATCGTCCGTGCCCTGGTTGCTCTCGTAGATGAGCCAGCGGTCGAATTTTTCCCCTTTCAATGCGCGCATCGCTTCCGGCAGCGCCTTGGGGTCGTCGCCGCGTATCCCGAAAAGGATCGGGCAGGGCGAGCCAGGTGCCAGCACGACCTTGTCTTCGGCATAATCGTAATTGTTGAAAGTCGATGGGAAGGCCTTGTCCATCTCCGAGACGCTCTCGGGGATGACGCGCCTGGGGGTTCCCCACATCCCGCACCCGCGGTAGGCGATGACCTCGTAAGTGCGGTCGCGCGGCCGCCAGGCCACGGAAGCGCAGGCCCCGACAAGGCCGCGCCCGTTTCCCCTTACGGTGAAAAGCCCTTTCGATGCCAGCTTCCTACCCTCAACAATCGGAACGACCTCGCGCACGGCCATCCAATAGAAGCTGGCAGGCGGCTTTTTATCGAGGACGACCAACCCGGGATTCGTCATCTCCTCCCCTATGACAGCCCATTTGTCGAGCACGGATTTCGCGCGCGCCAGATATTCCTCGCTGGCTTTCGCGTGCGTTCCCCTGGCGAATGCGAAAACGTCCTTGCCGGCGACGTTGCCGACGAGCGTTTTGCGACCGTGGCCTTTGCCGAGAGCGACCGATAGAGCGGCATTGCCCCGCGTCTTCCAGGGGATTTGGGGGTTCAGGCGCACCAGGCGCGGGTACCCGACGACGTCGAGCTCGGAAAACTCGCGCACCAGCTCCGTCAGTAGGAAGGTGGTGCACATTCCCGAAACTGAGTCGGTATCGTCGACGCCGATGTAGATGCCATCACCTCTGTTTCAATCTGGCTTTGACCTCCTTGACCGTGGTGCTTCTCCCGTAAATCTTCGGCTCGAAAGACAGTGAGTCCCAGAACCTCTCCGAAAGGTTGTTGCCAACGACGCTGCGGAGCGTGAGATGCTTGATTCCTAGCTCATCGAAACGTTCGGTGCAGGCGGAAACGAGCATCCTGCCGATCCCGCGCCCCCGCCATTCTTCCCTCACAAATAGAAGGCCTATCGTACCTATCCTTCGGTATTCCTCGTGGACCGTTTCCCGCTCGACGACTTCCGCCGTGGCAAAGCCGACGAGAATGCCCGCCTGTCCTGTGGCCACGAAGACCGTCCCCCTTTGGTCCTTCAGGTGTCGCCTCATGGTGCGGGAGGCCTCCCCCATGTCGCATTCGGGTGGCCAAATCGGCAATTCGCTGTGGAAAACGTCCCCCTCGTACTTCATCTTCGCCAATTCCCCGAGGTCGGTCATCCTGGCCCGCCTGAGCGAGATCTCAGACTTTTCGCCTTTCATGGTGTTTCGGGATGGCGTCGGGATATTTTAATGCCGCCTCCCCGCGCTCACAACGACCGAAAGTCACCGATGATGCGCGGTTGGCGCGTTGCGCTGCACTGATGCACCGGACCTTCTTCCCCCCCCGCCCCCCTCCGTGAAGGGTGCCGCCCATCACCTCCAAACAATCCATACGGAGTCCACAGGGACGTGCACCCAGTATGCATCCCCTGGCCGCATGACGTAATCGCCGCTCGCCGTGCGGGTCATGTACGGCATGGCCGGGTCGAAGACCTCGACCGCATCCGCACCAGTCCCCCAAAGCGCCACGGCGACGGTCGTATTCCCGTTCAGCGAGGGGTAGCCGACGAGGTTCCACCCGGCCCTCAGGACCATGCTCGTGGAATTCCGCGGGACTCCGGCAACGTCTATGCGCCCGTCTCCGAGCTCGGTGACATACAGCCACACTCCCATGGACGCGGTGACGTCCAGCAGGTCGTTCATTTCATACGGCCAAGCAGAATTGAACTGCTTCCATGGATCTGACGGGCATGAAGGGTCGTACCACATCGCCCTCGTCCAAACCGTGTCCCCGCCGAGGTCGGACAAAGCGAGGCCGATGCCGCAATCCAGCGGCTCGAAAGGCAAAGAAACGAGATTCCACCCGTGTCCAACATCGATGGAGAAGTGCTCGTGGACGGGTTGAGCTTTTCCATAAGGTACGGCAAGCGGGTAGGCGTCGAACGACGCCTGGACGAAATTCCCGGTGCAATTGTAGAAGGCGTGAAGAGAGTCCCCCGCTTCCAGCGGGTATGCCAATGTGATTTCCCCAGACTGGAAATTCAGGTCGAACCAAATACCCTGCATTATCGTTGCCCATGCCCCTCCGCGGTCCAGATACAGTGTCATGTTGCGGAGGTCTCGCGTGGCGAGGCAAAACGGTCCGGTCTCGCCACCCGAAGCCGGGCCGAATACAGTCTCGTTCGCCACCTCGTCGAAATGCCTTCCAGGTCCGGCAATATCGTAGAAAGGCGCATCGCCGATCCCGTCCGGTCCAGTCAGATTCTGACCCGGCCCCATGAGGTCGTCGGCGACATGTGGCGCGCCCCAGTAGTTGCCGCCTGAAGGATATCCGTCGTCCCATCTGTTCCCGCCGTCGTCGAAGGCCTGCCTCGTGTTGCCATCGATTGTGTTGTGGAACAAGGCATTGCCTGCGGATTGCGAGAGGTAAACGCCCCATCCCCCCAGCCTTATCTCGAGGAAACTCGCGCTGTACATCCCGAAAATCCGTCCGGCAATCATCGGGCCGAAAACGTACCAGTGGTACCGCATGTCCCACGTGTTCAGGCAGGCGTAAACGCGGACCCCGTCATCCGTCACGCCATATCCAATGGCCACGCTCCCGTGGTCTGTCCGGCCATTGCCGTCACAATCGACTATGAGCGCTATGGGGCGTCCCCGGTCAAGCTCCGCCTTGAAAGCCTCCCACGTGATGTCACCCCATGCCAGGGTTCTCTGCTGTACCGAGTAGTCATGGGCCATGTACTCGATGTACCTGTACATCTCGTCCGAGACCGCATTTGCTTCCCCCCAACCGAAGTACAGCCCCTGGGCGCTCTGGGAAATGTTCGAAAAATCAGCTATCGAATCGCTCGTGTGCTCGTCGCCGAGGGGCAACTCAGACTTGTCTGGGGCCAAATATGGATAATCGTCCATGGGAACGCAATAGTCATAGTAGTTGCCAGGACTGGCAATCATGTCGTACGCCGCGGGGCTCGGGCGGCTCGCATCGCCAGACACGAGGCGTCCGTAGCCTGCCACGTCCCAGTAGCCGACCACCATGCCCTTCGAGGTTGGCGAGCACCCGCGGTACCAAAGGTACATCGGCACCCCCGGAATGATGGCCCGCTCAACGACGGACTGATTGACTATCTCCACATATCCCTTTGAAAGATTGAATCTTTGAAGGCCGATTGGCGGAAATCCTCCTAGTGACTGCTCCGAAACCGGTTCGAAGCCTTTGTCTTTATTGCCAGTGATTTCGTTCCCCTCGACAACGTTGCCGTCCGACCCCTCCAGCCTGATGCCGCATTCGTTCCCGACTATGGCGTTGAAGGATATCCGGTTCGAATCAGATGACGCGAGGTACACGCCGCACTCGTTGCCCGTCATGGTGTTGTTCTCCAGGCTGACGTTCTCGGCCCTGTAGAGCAGGATTCCAGAGTTCCGGTAGTACATCCCCTGGTTGCCGCTGGCGCCGCAAAGCGCCGAATCCCTCACAACGATATGGTCGGTCGTGTTCCCTATGAAAACGCACGCGCCCCGCCCGGTCCCGTCGATGTTAAGCCTCTCGATTATCCAAGGATCGCCCTCAGTTCCCGAGCCACCAGACACATAGTGCGCAGCGTCGAGGTCGGTATCGCCATTTATCCTCACCGCGCTGCAGACTCCGATGCGGCGGGGCTCGGCCAACGGATATCTGTCCGATGAAGATGGCGATAAATCGTACTTCGAATCAACGAAACCGTCTTCACCGGTCTCCGTCTGGTTCTCCCCCGCCATGATGTCCTCCCCCGTCCAGTCAGACCAGTAATTCCCCCCGACAAGCAAGTTCCACGAGTATTCCGCCCACAACTCGTTGCGGAAAGGGGGCAGCGGATGTTCGAACGCCACCTCTCCGGTCGTATAATCTAGATGGTACTCGTCATGGTTCATTTCCCGGGATTCCTCGTACGTGTAGTTGGCGTATATCGATTCGGTCGCCCAACCATCAAAGGAGAGTACCGTAACGATACCAGTACAGTAATCTATGGAGTAATCCACCCCCTCGGCCAATTCGTACCAGTTGAAATCATTCCAGTAATCGTCCGATTCATCCGACGGCGTTCCGGAATCCCCGTAGAGGCTGAGCACGACCGCACTGGTTATCTCGTCGTGGGCCAGCTTGAATTCCCACGGGATGGTTTCTGTGCCGTCCATGACGTACTGCGCGTTGTTGTCCGATCCACTTTTCCTGTATGATATCGACATCCCGCTCTCGCACACCGCGATATGCTCGGACGAAGGCTGGATTCCTCCGTGGGCGAGCTCCGCCCCCGCCGTTCTGCCATAGCCCATCGTCAGGTTGAAGTGGCCGGGCGATCCCGAGACGTTGTATCCAAAGACCTTCACAATGTATTGTCCATTCGGCGGATGGAAGAGCCTTATCGACTCGTCGGAGTCGTCGTCGTTCGAGAACGCCGTCTGGTCGTATCCCCAATCGTAGTGGTAGGGGCCTATGGTCGTGAAGTTGCGGTTCGCGCACTCGCTCCACTGCGCGGCCCCGTCCCTGGGATTGCCGCCGTACCCGTCGAGGAAAATGCCCAAATCCAGGTTAGGGGCATCCGCCCACCCGGTTGCCCGGACGTCCAAGGTCTGGAGATCCGTTGCGTTTATTAGATACGTGAAATTTCCATCGGCGATTTCCTTCATCTGTTCTACGTAGTCGTTCCAACCGTAGTCCCTTAACTCGTCCTGGAATATCTCCTGACCGACCATCTCAGTCTCCTCGATGCAGTTGAAAATCGTCCGGGTCGCGTTCTCGCATTGCACTGTTGTTTGACGCATGTAACCTCCGTCCCAGGCGTTCTCAGACGAGTCCTCTGTGACCTGGATCGCGTTGCCAATCATGTTATTATTGTAAATCGAATTGCCATACGAACCCTCGGCCGAGATACCGGCACCGTTCCCACCGATGGTATTGTCGTTGACGATATTCCCGATGGAGCTGTGGAGTACGAGCCCTGCCTTGCTGTTGCCTTCGATGATGTTGTTCGTTACAGCGTTGCCGGACGAGAAACCAAGCGCGACGCCCACGCTCCCCCCGCAAGGCCTGAGCCCCTCCACCAAAACGCCCGTGCAGTTGGCCAGGATGACCTGGCCGGCCCATCGCTGGACCGTGCCACCGTTCTGGTCGTGAACGTATCGCAGCGGCAGACCGTTCACAGTGTTCGAAGCATCGATTATATCGGAGCTCCAGTCGCCCACCGAGTCGCCGGCCATCACCACCCCGCATCCGAGCATCGTGTTGTTGGACATGACGACACATCTGGCGAATTCAAGGGCGACGGCAGCTGCGCTGCCGTATATCGTGTTGTTGAATAATCCCCCGCCCAACACTCCGTTGAGAGCGAGCGCTGAATCGGGGAAAAATACCGAGCCATCCCCGCCCGTCGCGTTCCATAGGACGCAATCCCTTACCGCGAACTGCTCCGTGGTGTTCCCGATGTAGATGCAATACCCGCACCCGCCTCCGTCTATCTCCAACCCGCCAATCATCCACGGATCGGCCTCGCTGCCGTTTCCGCCAACCACGCCGTGCGCCGCGTCGAAGTCTGCGTTCGAATCTATTCGTATCGGCAGATGTGTTGTTGAGGCGGAAGGATGGACGGCCCCGCCGGAGCCTGTGCTTACGGCGTCCGATGGTATTGCCAATGACCCGAAAACGACAAAAATAACCACCGAGATTGTTGCCCAAGGTTTCCGCATCCGAATTTCTCCGATTTATACCTTTTGCTGTCGTCGTTATAAATATTTTGGGGGTTGCCCCCCAACTTGCACACCAAATAATTGACATCGACGCCGATGTAGATGTCAATCGCCCTGAACACATATCGCCTGCTGGGAGAAAAGGGTTATCCTACATCAAATGTTTACGTACAAATTCTTCCACATCCGGCAACCCGCCCTGCAGAATGATGTAACCGTTCGGAGGCTCCCTCTCCGTTATCTCTCCAGCAATCGGCGTTAACATGAGCTTCTTCAGCTCCTCGCGCTCCTGGGTGTGGCCGAGGGCCCAGCACATCTTCATGTATGCGACTTCGGGCAGCATGTTCGCCCCCGGGACGATTCCGATGTCCATTAGGTCGCGCCCGGTGTCGTAGACGAACATCTGGACGTATCCCCAGAGCGTCTGGACCGTCATGTAGACGGCGATTCCCTGCTCGCACGCCCGTCGTATCGGCTCGTAGAGAGGCTTGTTGATGTGGCCAAGGCCCGTCCCGGCGATGACTATGCCATGGTAGCCCTTGTCTATGAAGTGCTCCACCATGTCGGGCTGCATGTTTGGATAGTAATACAGTATTCCGACCTTTGGGTCGAACTTCGTGTCTATTGTCACATCGGTGTCCTTTCGCCGGCGCTTGTAGTCATCGCGCAGATGTGTGAAGCCCTTGGTCGGCGACACCGTGGCCAGCGGGATGTCACCGATTGTCCGGAACGTCGAGCGGTAAGACGAATGCATCTTTCGCACCCTAGTCCCGCGGTGCAGCAGGCAGTACTGGTCGCTCGTCGGCCCGTACATGCATACCATCGTCTCGGCGATGTCCGATTCCGCCGCGGTCTTGGTCGCACAAACCAGATTGAAAGCGGCGTCCGACGACGGGCGGTCGGAAGAGCGCTGGCTGCCGACCATCACTATCGGCACCGGGGAGTTCTGGACCATGAAAGATAGTATTGCCGACGTGTGGTGCATGGTGTCAGTTCCGTGGCCGATGCATATCCCGCTCACGCCACCCTGGATTTCCTTGCCGATGGCCTCGGCGGTCCCGCGCCACTGGTCCGGCCCCATATTCTCGCTGAAAACGCCGTAGAGCTTGATGGTCTTGAGGTTGCATATGTCCGCCAGCTCGGGCACGGCGCCGTAGAGCTCGCCGGGCGAGAATGCGGGGATGACGGCCCCGGTCCTGTAATCCAGGCGGCTGGCGATTGTCCCGCCCGTTCCCAGCAACGTCACGTTGCCCTTTTTGGGGTCCGAGGGGAACTCCTTCTCTGGAATCTTGTACTTGGCTTCCTTGTAGCCGACGATTTCGATGCTCTTTATGGAGTCCACGCGCACGCCGACGTTGTAGCCAGTCTTCAGCTTGAGCACCACGTGCCGGTCGTCGGCGTTCTCCGACCGCGGAAGGATAATCCCCTTGAAAACGCCGCGCGTGGATTGGACGACCACGTCGCTCCAGACCTTCGCCCCCTTTTCCTCCAGGAGCTTCCGGGACTGGCCCTTGTAGCCCTTGAAATCGTCGTCTGACATCCTGCCATGTATCCTGGAAGGTGTGGATAAACCTTTCCCGTAAGACAATCGTTATATCCGAACAGCGCATGCACCCCGGCGATGCCAGGCGACCTGGACTATAAAGGTCTCGGATTCAAGTGCGGGCTGGAGATACACCAGCAGCTGGACACGGAGCGCAAGCTCTTCTGCAAATGCAAGGTCCAGCTGCGCCGGGACGCGGCGCACGCCGCGATCCTCCGCCACATGCGCCCAACCCTTTCCGAGATGGGAACCTACGACGGCACGGCGCTGATGGAGTTCAAGACCAGGAAGAACGTCACGTACCAGCTCTACGAGGACGGCATATGCACCTACGAGATGGACGACACCCCGCCGTTCCCGATAAACCAGAAGGCCGTGGACATAGGCCTGGAGATTGCCCTGATGCTGGGCTGCAGCGTCGTGGACGAGGTGCACGTCTCCAGGAAGCAGTATCTGGACGGCTCGATACCCACGGGATTCCAGCGCACGGCAATAATCGGCGTCGAGGGCTCCATGCCGTTCAAGGGGAGGCAGCTGGGAATTATCCAGCTCAGCATCGAGGAGGACGCCTGCAGGGAGGTCAGCGACAGGGGCCACGAAATCGTCTTCAAGACAGACAGGCTCAGCACGCCGCTGGTTGAGGTCGTGACAAAGGCCGAGATATTCTCCCCCTCTGAAGTTCCCGAAGCTGCCGAGCAGCTGGGCCGTTTCATGCGCGCCACGGGAAAGGTCCGGCGCGGCATGGGGGCGACGCGCCAGGATGTCAACGTGAGCATCACGGGCGGAACCAGGGTTGAGATAAAGGGCGTGCCGAAACTGCAGTGGATGGAGGCGCTCACGCGCAACGAAGCCATCCGCCAGAAAGCCCTGCTGGGCATCAGGGATACCCTGAAGGCGAAGGGGATGGCAGAAGAAAACCTGCAGACGCCTGTGAAAGACCTCGCTCATCTTTTCAAAAAGACGAAATGCGAGCCCATCGCTGCGGCGCTGGCCAAGGGAGGCGCAGTTCAGGGAATCAGGCTTGGCGGTTTCGCTGGGATTCTCAACACCGAGGTCATGCCAGGCATCCCGCTCAAGCACGAATTCGCCGGCCGCGTGAAGGTGATAGCCTGCCTGGACGACCCGCTCAACATAATTCATACGGACGAACTACCGGCGCACAACCTTTCGGAGAAAGACAAGGCAGCCATATTGAAAGAGATGGGCTGCGGGAGCGCGGACGTCGCGGTGCTGGCATGGGGGCCGGCGCAGGACGTGGAGACCGCGATGAGGGAGATACGCCTGAGGGCGCTGGACGCGCTCGTCGGCGTGCCCTCTGAAACGAGGCAGCCGTTCGCCGACGGCACCAGCGGTTTCGAGAGGATTCTGCCTGGCCCGGACAGGATGTACCCCGACACCGACTCTCCCCCCACCGAAGTCACGCAGGAGCGCATAGACCGGATAAGGGCGATGATAGTCGAACCGCCGTGGGAGAGGGAGGAGCGCTACCTGAAGATGGGGGTCCCCGGAAGGGTCGCGCGGGACCTTGCAATCTCCCAACTGGCCAAGACGTTCGAGGAGCTCGTGGGGATTGGATTTCCCGCGCGCCAAACTGCGTCATTCCTCGTCGAAGGGCTGCGGTCTATCAGGAGGAGAGGTATGCTGGCCGATGGCATCGATGGCGCAGACATCACAGCGGCGTTCATGTTCGCCCGCGCGTCGGGGATGAGCCTGTCAGTCGTGCCCGCGATCGTCGCGGGCATGGGGCATGGCGAACTGGCCTCGGACGCAGCCGCAAGAGCCGGTGTGAGCCAGGTCGCGGAAGGCGAACTCCTGGCAGCCGCGAATGAGGTCTCCGCCTCCGATAAATTCCCGGCGCTTATGGCGCGATTCCGCGGTATGGCGAGCGCAGAGCGCGTGCGCAAGGCATTGCAACCGGAGTGAGCCAAGCGTTTTTACGATTTTGTCAGAATTGGCGATTTTTGCGCTATCCTCAAATACGAGACTCTCGATGAGGGCGCAGAGCGAGGATGAATTGCCCTTGGAGATAGACGAGCCGGGCGCCGTGGACCTCAATCTCGGGAGAGAGATAGAGACCATGCTCGACCGCGAGGTCGGTTTTGTGGGCGGGCTCATTCTCAAGAAGCAATGCAAGGACCTGGGAGTGCAGCTCGGAGACATAACACCAAACCACCTGAAACCGCTCGCTTATCAGATTTCCAAGGCCATAACCCCAGTCACTGGCGAGGATAGGGCGAATAAAATCCAGCAGGGTATCATCGATTACATGAACGCCCTGAAAACAGTCAACGTCATGGAAAAGCCCAGATTGCACGGCGTCGATTCTCTCAGGGCCGAGCTGACGATTGTGGAAAGCAAGATTTCGATAGGTCGATTCGAAGACGCAGAGCTCACAATCCGTTGCACATGCAACCTTATCGAGAGGTCAGCGCCGGAAGTGCAGGCGGAGCTGGGCCCAAGAGCTTTCAGGCTGTTCGCGCGCGTGCTGAGCGCGAAAAAGGAGACGCACGAAGAAGCGTTCCGCAGATACGGGGAAGCTCTGCTGATGGCGGAGAAATCCGGGGACAGATACGAGCAGGTGCTCGCCCTGAGCGGCATAGGCGCCCTGGCATGGAGGACCGCCGACCACAAGCGGGCGCAAACGAATTACATGAAGGCACTATTGCAGATAAACCGCATAACAGCCGTGTCGAAGAAGGACAAGCAAAAGCTGGAGAGCGCGAAGGTCATTGTCCATTCCGGTCTGGGCAACGTTTACCTGGATCTCGTGGATATGAACCTGGCTGTGGAGCACAACGAGAAGGCTCTCGAGATATCCATGAGAATGGAAAACTGGCCCGAGGTCGGAAGGATATACAACAACCTGGCCAGGGTCTACGAGGAGATGCGCGACCTCGAGAAGGCCATCGACAGCTACGAGCGCAGCGTGCAGTACTGCCAGAAAGGCAAGTCCCAGAGGATGGAGGGATGGACGCTCACGAACCTCGCCAGCGCGCTAGTCGAGAACGGCAGGGCAAATGAGGCAAAAATCCATCTGGAGAGGTCTGAGCGCATCTTGGCGGGATTCGCGGACCCCATCGCGCACTCGAAGCTCAATTGCATGTGGGGCAAGTACCACAGGGCGAGGATGGAGTGGGAGCCCGGCATCCAGAGGTTCGAGAAGAGCATCGCGGCCGTGGCCGACCAGAATTCGCCCGACTACCTCGCGACTGCGCAGGAGGAGTTCGGCACCCTCTGCCTCGAAATGGGCGACAAGGACAAGGCGAGGGAACTGCTGGGCGCGGCGCTGGACTGGCAGAAGAAAAAAGGCGACATCTATCGCGTGGGCAAAATCGATGCCCAACTTAAAGGCGTCGAAGGGAAGAAAAACTGAGCCATCAAAGTAAATTCAAGGCATTTTACTGCGGATATGGGTCGAGCGAGCAGGCAGTTCTGAGCCTTTTTTCTGCGAGGAACTGCCAGCGGAGCGAGAACAGAAAAAAGGATATGGGCCCAGTCGGATTCTGACTAGCTGGACGAAGTCTGAATTTGGGCGCTAGTCTTCTCCTCCTGGCCCCATCAACCAAACCTAAAACAATAAAAAATTGATGGGCCCAGTCGGATTTGAACCGACGACCATCTGGTTATGAGCCAGACGCTCCACCGGGCTAAGCTACGGGCCCTTCAAATCAAATGTTTTCGCTCTCGAGCCCCCCGCTTAGCCCTTTCCTTGGCGAGGTTGCTGGATTGCCTTTCTCGCCTTCGGACCGGTCTATGCTACGGGTCTGCTCAGCAAATGTTTTTTAGTAATCGGAGAACTGGTATTTAACCCTGGGGGTTTGGTGTGCGGCATGGTGTTCACCAGCCCAGGTACATATACCATGTTGACCAAGGGGGGTAACGGGCATAACAATAGATGCGCGGCGCCTGAAAGGAGGTGAAACAATGCAGAATGGAAAAAAGAAAGGATACGAGTACGAGCTTTGCATCGCGCGCCTCGACACGACGGGGCGAACGATCCGGGTCAGCTCCATCGATCTTTCGACTACCTCGGCGTTCGTCTTCGGCGGCGGTTTCGGTTTCTGCGGCCTTGGGATTTGCTCTATCCAGACCAAACCGAACCGTAAGGCTGAAAAGAACGACGGTGCCATTGCCATCCCATTCGCAAGGCAATAGGATGCGATTGTAGTAAATTATTTATATCCGATTTTGACAAATTAATAAACTATTTCCACAGTTAAAATTAAATAGGCCGGCTCCCATTGATATCCGGTGAGGGATGCGATTCACGGATAATGAGAAGGCAACCCTTTACGGGCTCGTGAAATACCCCGATTTGAACGACCGTGAGTTGGCAGACAGGATAGATGCAAAGCTGTCGACCGTCACTGCCATCAGGCGCAGGCTTCTGGAGAACGGCGTCCTGAAGGACGTCACGCTCCCCATGATGGATGCTCTTGGTTCAGAGATTCTGGTAATTGGCTACGGCCCGCTCAACCCCTCCAACAAAAACGCGCACAGCGAGATGGCGAGAAAAATCTCCGGGACGTGCGGTTGCGCGTTCCTTCTGGCGGACGCGATGGATTACGGTTTTTTCGTCGGCTGCGCCAACAACTACACGGACATAAAAAGCGATCTGGACGGGCTGAACCACTACCTCACCCATGCCGGATTGGGAAGCGAACCCTGGAACTACGCCCTCTTTCCGTTCGCAGTATCCAAGATTCTGAACTGTTTCGATTTCTCGCCAACGCTCAGCAGCGCCATCGGCATCGAGCAGGAATCGGCTGCCCTGGACTTGGGGTTTAAAAAACTCAAACGCGCGGACCTCTCCCTAAAGGAGAAGGCAGTCCTGAAAGGGATTGTAAGCAACCCTGGCGTTCCCGATTCGCACCTTGCGGACATAGTCGACGTTTCGAGGCAGGCAATCGCAGAGATGAAGCGCCGATTCATCGACGAGGGCATCGTCAGGAACATCCGCGTTCCCGACCTCCGGCAAGTCGGCTGCGAGCTCGTCACGCTAACGCACAGCCAATTCAACCCGCGCAGCCAGCTTGTTGAAAGGAAGGAAGGGATACGCCTCATGATGGATGAGTCGCCGCATCTGTTCGCCGTTTCGGGCAGCTTCGAAAACGTCATGCTGCATTCGCACGTCAGCTATTCACACCTCGACGCCGTGAAAAAGCGCCTGCTCGGATATTACAAGACGCACGATTTCATCCGCGGCGAACCGAGGATATCGATATTCCTGACCGCGAACATGAGCTTTCCAATATGGTTCAAATTCGACAATATTCTTGAAAAGACCCTGGGGACTAGCTGAGGACTAGGTCCACTTCCTTCTCCAGGTTGTTCAATTCGTTGCTGGACATCGTATCGGGGTTCACGGGCATCACGAGGATGGAACGGTTGATCGCCACCTGGTCCCTCAAGGACTGGATGAGCCTCAGGACAGTTATGAAGCTGTTGTTGGTTATCAGGTACTCCAGCCCGTCCAGGAGTATTATTCCGCCCTGCTTCGCGAGGAACTGCTCTAGCGAAAGGCTGAGCTTCTCGAGGTCCTTGGGCCTGACGGAGTCCTTGGTCCCGACGTTGGAAAGCCACAGAATGGGCGTTTCTCCTAGGCCGTACATCTCGCGGATTTTATCGGGGAAGTTCCTGGTCACGCAGAAGCCCTTCCTGCCCGATTCAATGTACTTCTTGAGCAACTTATAGGCGCGGAGCGACCGGTCCTCGCGAACGAGGTACGTGAAGCCGTCCTTGAGGTCCATTTCTTCGGGCTCCGGCTTATCTTCTTCCGCCGCCTTCTGAACCCGTGCACCCGCCTGCGCTTCCGCGACAATCACCTCGGGAGCGAGCTCCTCCGGCTGCGGCGCCCGGGATTGCTGGGGCTCCTTCGCCTCCACAATCAGGTCGGTCTTGGGAGAAAGCGAATCAAGAGCCTCTCGCGCCCTCTGATGGTTCGGCTCGCTGTCCAGCGCAGCCCTCAGCAGCTGCCTCGCCTCGTCGGCGTTTCCCTGCTCGAGCACCGTCATCGCTTTGGAGTACAGCAAATTCGGGTCCTCGGGCCTGGCAGAGAGCTTTTTGTCCAGGGCTTCCACGGTCTTCATCTGTTTCTCAATCAGCTTTGTCTCCTGCTCGTCGTCCCCCTCGAACTGGGTGCCGCACCTGGGGCATTTCTTAGCGCTCAGGCTCACGATTGCGTTGCACAGGGAGCACATCTGGGTCTCGGGCTTCGCCTTGGTAGAGAACGCCTCGATGACCTTCCTGGCCGTTACCTTGCCGACCTTGTCGACGCGCCTGAGGTCATCCTCCGAAGCGGCGCCGAGCTTCTCTGTCGTGTCATAGCCAGCCCGATACAGTGACCGGGCAACCTGCTTGCTGACGCTTGCGCCCTCCGTCACCGCCTGCACGAAAGAGTCCATGTCTTGGGACATGGCCTCCTCTTCCTCAGCCGGCTCGGGAGATGGCAATTGCACCGCGACTGTCACGATTTTCTGGGGAGCTGGCCTTGGCTCCTGCGCCGCAGCCTCTGGAACTGATGCCAACTGCGGTTCCGGGACTTGCGGCGGCGCGCTGCCGATGTCTTTTGTGAGTTCCACCAACGCATCATCGCGCTGTTCCACCGGGCTTGGCTTCCTCATGTCTTCGATGACTTCGAGAAGCTTTCTCCCGCGCTCGGCGATCTTCGCGGGCGATGGAGCCCCATCCTCCTCTGAAAGGGTCTCCTCCAAGGCGCTTGTCAGCTCGCCCTCTACGTCGCCGTCTCCTTCCAGCCCCTCACCAGGGATGAGGCTGGCGCCGCACCGCTGACACTCGACGGCTCCCTGTCCCAATGTTTTCTCGCAGACGGGGCAGGTAATCTCCGTCGGCTCCTTCAGCCCGTCGGGCATCTCGAGCCAGTCGTGGATGCTTCGTATGACTGCGTGGCTCATACCAGGTATCTTGAGGGCGTCCTCCTTGGGAGCCTGCGTCACAGACTCCAGCGTCCAGAATCCCGACGTGAATATCGCCACAGCGAGTGACTTCTCGATTCCCGGCACCTTCATGAACTCCTGGACGGCGACCTTCATCCGAATCGGTGTGATGCCTAACACGACATTGTGCCCGCCCATGGGCCACTCGACCACGTACTCCTCCTCCACGTCGACGCCGAAGGCCAGTTCCGAGCATCTGGTCTCGGCCAGTATCGTGTCCTCCCATCGCTCGAGCGAGGGCTGGACTTCGTCGTCTGCCGACACTGTGGCCTTGATGAAATCCTCCACGTCCATTTCGATGTCCTTGCGCATCTCCTGCATGCGCCGGATTACGTCCCGAGCGAGACCCTCCGAGCGTATCTCGTCGTCGACCTCGACGTTCACGAACACGCTCCCCCCGGCTATTTCGCCCCTGACGATATTGCTCGGCAATTTTGTTGTGAAAGTGACCATCTCCGGGAGGATTTCTATCAACTGCCCTTCGATACCGAGCTTGTAGACACCCTTCTCGATGTCCTCCTTAATCTTTTTAGCCGGGCGGATCTCCAGCATCCTAGCAATCTTCTTTTCCCAGAGCTTGTAGGCCTTGCCTATCACGTTGGGGTTCGGGTGGACCTGGATTTCTAGACCGGCCCACTCGTGTCCGGACGGGACGACCTCAATCTCCTTGGTGTTGGCCTGCTTTTTAATTACCTGCTCGAACATACCCACGGCATCGGCAATCTTTTGATCTTTAACCTCGACGGTTATCCTCTTGACAGGCCACCTCAGCTTGTGGCCGACCAACTGTCGCGCCTGGTTTGCAGCAGAGGCGATTTCCCTGGCGACCAGCATCTGCTCCTCCAATTTCAAGTCGTGCCTTTCCTTGAAGCTAGCGGGCCAATCGCACATATGAACCGAAACCAGTTTGCCGTCGACATTTTGATATATATCTTCCGCCAAATACGGCGTGAACGGAGCCAAAAGCTTCGAGAGAGTGCCGAGGACTTCCGACATAGTCCAGTAGAGTGCCTTTTTATCCTCCGGCTGCCCAACGGACCAGGCCCTTTCCCTCACGAGCTTGAGATACCATCGCGAGAGGTCGGCGAGGACGTAATCCTCTATCGCGCCCAGCGCCTTGTGCATCGATTGCGCCTGCATCTCCGAGGCAACCGCGTCCTTCAAGGTTTCCAGCCTCGATAGCACCCAGCGGTCCTCCGGCGTCAGGCTCTTCTGGACTATCTCATGATTCGTCTCCATGTCGTACGCGTCCATGTTCATGTACGAAGCCGCGAACCTGTACACGTTCCAAAGCGTGTTCAGGAATTTAACCGATGCGTGCACATCTTCCGGGTTGTACCGGATGTCCTCCCACGGCGCGACCTTCCCGATGAGGTACACGCGCAGGGCATCCCTCCCGTGGCCATCTATCGCCTCCATCGGCGAGACCGCGTTTCCCGATGTTTTGGACATCGGTTTTCCCGACTGGTCGCAAATCCAGCCGTGAACGAGGGCCGACTTGTACGGCATCCGGTCGAAGACGAGCGACGATGCGACAATCTGGACGTATAGCCATCCTTTGGCCTGGTCGTGTGCCTCGGTGACCCAGTCGCACGGCCACCAGCGCTTGAACTCGTCGCGCTTCGAGGGATATCCCAGCTGGGCCCAGGTCGCCACGCTCGCGTCGAACCACACATCCAGCACGTCGGGCACGCGCTTCATCGCGCCGCCGCATTTGGGGCAGTCGAGCCTCACGCTGTCCAGAGCCGGCCTGTGCAGGTCCATGCCGTCGCGGAATCCCGCTACGCCCTTGAGCTCTTTGACGCTGCCGACGATTTCCACGTGCCCGCACATGTCCGTGATGCACTCCCAGACGGGCATCGGAATCCCCCAGTATCTCTGCCGGGATACGCACCAGTCCCTTGCCTTGTCCGCGAAGCAGTAAACGTTGGATGAGCCCGCATACTGCGGCGCCCAGTTGATCGCCTTGATACCGCGCATCATCTTTTCCCGGGCGTCCGAGGCCTTCACGAACCATTGCTTGCTCGCCCTGTGCATCAATGGGGTTCGGCATCTCCAGCACATTCCCTGCCTGTGCGTCCCCTGACCCGCGTGAAGGAGGAACCTCATAGACGCCAGGTCGGATACCACCTGCTTCGAGGCCTCCGCCAATGTCTTTCCAGCGTACTTCAGGCCGCTCTCGGTCGTGAACACCGCCCTTTCGTCAACCGGAGAGAATGCAGGCAGACCGTGCGCCTTGGCGATGTCGAAATCGTCCGAGCTAAAACCGGGTGCCACGTGCACAACTCCCGTGTGGTTCTTCGTGACCTTTGCCGATGGAACCACTTTGTGGACCCATTCGCCCTTGACCCCCTTCAGGTACGGCACGTCCGCCATCAGCGGATGGAAATACTGGAGCCCGACGAGCCTGTCACCCTTCAATGTCTCAGTTATCTCGTAGGCCTCTATCCCTGTGGCATTGGCCATCGCCTCCACGTTGTCCTCCAGAAGGTACATCGTCTCGACCTTGCCCCCTTTCCGAATCTTGACCTTCGCATAATTCAATTCCGGGTTGACGGCGACGGCCAGATTACCGATGATGGTCCACGGGGTCGTCACCCATATCAAAAGGTATTCGTCCCGCTTCCCACGCAGCGGGAGCTTGAAGAATATCGAATCGCCGGTCGCTCCAGCGTATGAAATTTCCTGCTCGGACAGGGCCGTCTCGCACCTGGGGCACCATGGGACAGCCCTCTCCTCGCGGACCAGGTGCTCGCTTGAATGCAATTTCTTTAACGTCCACCAGGCGCTCTCGATGTAGTCGTTCGATGAGCTGAGGTACGGCGCGTTCCAGTCCATCCATATGCCCAGGTCTGCGAACTCGGCGGTCATCTGCTTCTGGTTTGCATCCGCCATCTCCCGGCAGCGCATCACGAATTTATCCACGCCACCATCGTCAATCTGCCTCTTGCGCTCGAAGCCCAGCGCCTTTTCGATTTGAATCTCGATGGGGAGACCGTGCATGTCGAAGCCTGGCTGGTCGCGCACGTTGAACCCCTGCATCCGCCTGAATCTCAGCATGGCGTCCTTGAGAACCTTGTTCCTGGCGGTTCCCATGTGCACCGGCCCGCTGGCGTATGGAGGGCCGTCCACGAAGAAGAACTCTTTACCCTTTGAGCGCAGATTCCTAGCGCGCTCGTAAGCCCTGGTTTTGCTCCAGAACTCGGCGTACTTCGGCTCTATGGATTTCGGGTCGTATCTCTTGTCAGGAACCTTCAATATATTACCGCTCCCTGCATTCTCGCCAACGTTCCAACACTGGTATGATGTACGTAATGCGTTAACATATTAAAAAGGTATCTTGCTTGCCCGCCAGAGTATAAAATCCCAGCGAAAGATGCTCTGGCACGGTGGGGCCGGGACCTGAACCGAAGCGGTGAAGGTCCAGCCGCATCTGCCCCCGTACAAACTCCCAACAAAAGATGCGGCGTATATATTTTCCAAGATAGAAGCTAAATAAAAACTGGGACCGGGACCGAGATTCCAGGACGAAACGTCTGTTTCGTCCAGCTCGCGTTTTGCTTCGCAAAACTCTCGTGAACCCGGGTCAGAAATCCTTTTGAAAGCTGCTCTAGTAAAGAGGGGCCGGGACATGCGAAGCATGTCCAGCCGCATCTGCCCCCATACAAACTCCCAACAAAAGATGCGGCGTATATATTTTCCAAGATAGAAGCTAAATAAAAACTGGGGCCGGGACCGAGATTTGAACCCGGGTCAGGGGATCCACAGTCCCCAAGGATAACCAAGCTACCCCACCCCGGCCATATTGTGGGAGTGTGGGATACATGGACTTGAATAAAAAGGTTGCTGATGCCTGACCAGAGGATACGTGCACGTTGGATTGTGGTAAATAATCAAAATGGATTGTAAAGGATTTGAAACTTCTCCGGCGCTTCAGCCCTACGACCCGCCGCCGAAGAACCCTCTGAGCAGCGGATGCATCTCCATCATCTGCTCCCTGCCGATGGCCTCGTAGGTCTGTATCATGATGCCGACGGCCAGCAGAACGCCCGTTCCACTGGTATTGCCAACAGTGCCCAGCAAATCGGCGAAGAATGCCAGACCTCCCACGATGGCTCCAGAGAGCACCGTCACCACCGGGATATACCTTTTCAACACCATCTCTGAAAGGACTCGGGGGTCCCGCCTGAACCCGGGTATCTGCATCCCGCTCTCCATTATCTGGTCGGCCACAGCCTCAGGACCCATGTTCGTCGTCTCAATCCAGAACTTGGCGAATAGGACGGAACCGATTATCATCACCCCGCCATAGACCGCAAGATGTATGCCCACCTGGACCACGCTCTTCCCTTCAGGCAGATAGCCGCTGTTGAAGAATGGCAGTAGCCAATCGCCAATGCCATTGATGGACGAGAGGTACCATGCCAGACCTCCGGCTGGCGTCGTCTGGCCTTCGATATAATAGCCTATGTTCGTCGCTTGCGACCACATCCCTTCCCTGCCGAGGATTGGCCAGTTGGCAAAGAACGGATTTGACCAGAATAGCAAAGAGAACATGCTGACGTTTGCCAGCACAGCGGCGATAAGGATGACGGGGATGTTCGAAGCGTAAATCAAACGTATCGGGTAACGACCGCGAGCCCCCCTGGCGCTCTCATGAGCAAGTGGAAGCTCTATGCGGCACGACTCGACGTAGGCGACGAAGAAGAATATGCTCAGCGTTCCCACGAGCGCGATGATTGGATTTGGCGGTTGTATCAGTATCCTTTCATAACCACCACCGGCCATAGAACCTGACGACATCTCGCCGAAGAAATAAAACGTCTTCGGAAACGTCCCTACTGGCGGGTTGTTGATGCTGATGGGGGATGCCGTGTCTGCCGGCATCCAGTTCAAGGTCCCTGTGAATATCGATTCGGCGACTCCCGCAGCGATGAACAATGATATGCCGCTTCCAATCCCCCACTTGGATACGGTCTCATCCATCAAGAAGACGAGATACGAGCCGAAGCACAACTGCGCGACGATGATGAATTTCGCAAGATTCTCACCATTGCCAGCCATCATCCCGTCCATGTTGGAAATGAACTTTGTCGATGGCTGCAGGTACCCGTAGACCTGCGGTACCGCCTCGACTACAATCATTATCACGACCAGGAGCTTCTGCACGCTCTGGTAGACCGCCTTGTCGTCTTCGTCGGTGAGCTTGAGGTTGATAATCTTCGCGCCGACGAACAACTGCATGATGATCGAGCCTGTGACTATCGGTCCGATTCCGAGGTGCATCAGCGAGCCCTGCGCCCCCGCCATAATGGCCCTGTAGCTCTCGAACAGGTCGACCGTCTCGGCCTGGTCAAGACCGTATATCATCACGTTTGTCAGGATGAAATACAGGATGAGAATTACTATGAGCCAAACAAGCTTCGTGCGGAAGTGGACGTGTCCGTCCGGCTTCTTCACGGATGGGAGTCTCGTAGCGAGCCCCTTGAGGCCGTAGAGCATGCTTTTCTTGCTGCCATCGGGCTTCGCGCCCTCGAAGGATAACATCAAGGCCAGAACCACGAAGAGGAAGAAGAAAGCCGTCCCCAACATGCCTAGGACGACCATGCTCGGCTTGGCCCACCAGTTGTAGGCCACCATCGTAACGGCGTAGATAGCCATGATGGCTATTACCCAGCCCGGATTGTACCTCTCTCCTTCGTCTGGCATCGCAATCACTCACTTTTCTTCTTCTGCGGCTGCGGCGCAGCCGGCTTCGGCAGGACGACCTCTCCGCCGGCGGCCTTGACCTTCGCCACGGCCTTTTCCGACGCCTCCGCCACGGTTATCTTCATCTTGTGCGTCACCGGACCGGTTCCCAAGAGCTTGTCTATGTGCATCGCCCCCAGGTCGATTGTGAACAGACCCTTGTCGTTCGCGGCCAATCCGCCCGCGACCCATTTAGCAAGGTTCATCTCAATGTCCGAGACGTTTATCGTGAATTTGCTCAAGACCGTGCACTGCGGCCTCTTGAAGCCGTGGCGCCCGAAGTGGTCCGGGTCGAACTTCAGCATGTGGATGTACTTGTGCTTGTGTAGGCCTGCGTTCCCGTGACCGCCGTGCTTTCCCGCGCCGCGACCGCCTTTCTTTCCCCTGCCGTGGGTCCTGCGGCCCCTGAATCTCTGGGTCTTGCTGACCATTAATCCACCACCATGAGCATCCTGAGAAGCAGGGCGTTGATGTCTTTTCCCCTGTAACCCAACGCGCCACCGTTCCTGTACGACCTCTTGATTCCCTCGTACCCCTTCACTGGCGGGTGAAGCCGGATGAGCGGCTTCGCGTCCTTCAAGTCCTTCAGCCTGGCCTTGCCAGCGGAAATCTGCTGAGCGAATTCGTTTATGTCCTTGAATTTGGAGTTCGCCTTGACGTACTCGTCCGTTATCGGCTTTCTCCCCGCGAGCTGCCCCCTCGCCTTGATGACCTTTGCCAGCGTCGCCGCGTCGACCTCGCCCCAGGTGATGTAGTCCTTGGCCTTGTTCAGCATCCCCTTGTTCTGCGGGCTGTCCCACAGCAGGGCGCAGTGGTTCGCTCTGTTCAGGTGCATCAGCTCCATCGTTTCGCGGATGTCGTCCTTGACGTGCACCGAGCTCCGAATTCGTACGACCGCGAACGTCACAGCTCGTCACCCCCTTCGTCAACTCCATCTATCGGCAGCTCGACGTCCGAGGACTCGACCTTGGCGGATATCATCTTCTCGACCAGCTTCTCCTTCTCCTTGAGCCGCTCGCGCTTCTTAGCATCGTCCAGAAGCTTCGCCGCCGTCTGCGGGTCAATACCTATAGGCTTCACTTCCATCGCTCCGCTGATGATCTTCAGCCGCATGGCCTGCTCCTTCGAGATGCGCATGGACGCCGTCTTGCGCAGCGCATCGAAGGTCGCCAGCCCGTAATTGACCGTCGTCTTGGTGTGCCCGTCCGATATGCTCCAGGCGTCCTTGATGCCCGCGAGCCTCAGGACGTGCCTCGGAATCTCCGACACCGCCAGCCCGACGCCGCGCGGCGCAGGCTTGAATACGATGTCCACAGAGCCGCTCTTGCCTATGACCTCGAAAGGCAGAGTGTGGGGCTTACCGCAGCCGCACTCCCACGAGCCGCACCCGCGCTTGATTTCGACTATGCTCAGCTTGGCGCTGTCGATGGCCTTCCTGATTGCGGGGCCTACTTCCTTTCCGCGAGCCCTTCCGAGCCCGACGAAGCCGTCCGAGTTGCCCACGACCACCGTGATCGCGAAGCGCACCCTGCGCCCGGAATCCGTCATGCGCTGGACCATGTTCACGTCTATGACTTCGTCCGTCATCTCGGGCAGCAGTATGTCGACTATCTCCGGCTCCCTTATCCGGAGCCTCGTGGCCAGAGCCTCGCTCATGGTGGAGACCTTTCCTTCAGCCACCAAATCGCCCAGGCTTGTCTTGGGGACCCAGTCGCCGATGCGCCTGGACCCGCGCTCCTTGTCGCCCCTGTTGTCCCGTCCCCTTCCTCCTCTTGCCGGCATTATCGCGCCTCCATGATCTTGCTCTTTACCTGCTCGAACAGCTCTCCTGGCGGCGTCTTGAGGTGGGCGCCCTTTATGCGCTCCTCGCTCGGAAGAGCCGCGTCGTCGTGGGCGATTTCCACGCCCGCGTCGACCATGCCCTTCAAGGCTGCGAAGACGCTGCTCCCGCGCGCCGGGCTCTGCAATCCGATGTCCAGTACGGCCTCTTCGACCTCTTTCGCCAACGCCCTCTTTCCCGCCAGCAAGCCGGCGAGGTAGGCCGCGGTCGTGTTGCCGTTCGCACCCTTCCAGCCGAACTTACCTAGCTCCTTGCTCGTTGCCGTCGCCAGGACGCTGTCGCCCTTGTCGTCGTACGAGATGAACTGGACCGTGACGTACCTCAGCGTGTGGCGAACGACCGCCCTGGGCAGTTCGCCCCTCAGCATGTTTCGCCTGCTGCGGTAGTCGGTCTTGCCCTCCCGCCTGCGCCTGAAATGCACCCTGTACCTCGGACCGTGCGCCATCTCAATCACCTTCCTTTATGAATCCCTGGGTTCTCATCTGGGTCATCATGTGCGGCACGTTTTTATACATGCCTCCTTTCGCCCAGAGGTACAGCTTGCGGTACATGTGCGCGTCTATCTTCTTCGCCTCGCGAAGCTCTCGAAGCTTCGCCCGCATGGGCCGTATCTTCTGTATCCAGCCGCGCTTGGTCGGCGTGCGGGCGTTCTTCCCGCCCTTCCGGCTGCCAGGGCCGCGCCTGCGGCCGCCCTTCTTCTGGGCGCTCCTTTCCCTCGTCCGTCCGCGCGAAATCCCCTTTTTCTGCTTTATCTGGATGGCGCCATAGCCAATCGCGGCCCTGACGCTGCTGCGGGTGATGGAGTCCGCTATGTCCTCGACGCGCTCGGGGTTCATCTTTATCCTGTTCTCCCCGATTCCCAGAATCTGGGCAGCCATGCGCCTCTGCGATTTCAAGTTCATTCTACCGCCCCCGTCTCCGGAAGCTTGACGCCCTCTTCCTTCGCCCTCTTCCGGGCCAAGGTCTGCTTCTCCGCGCTGATGTTGAGGAGCCTTATTCCTTTATTGTCCGCCATGAGCACTATCCGCATCAGCTTCGCGAAACCCACGCCGTGGGCCACGCGCGCCGCCTCGGCCTTAGGGTTTATGAATTCCATCTCTTTGATGTTGTGTACCATTATCTCCTTGAACCCAGACGGGTGGAGGTTCCTGGTCTCCTTCGGCGAGCGGTAGCCTATCGAAACGACCGGCGGGCGCTTGATGTAGTGCCTGCGCATCTTTGAGTGTATGCCCTTCGGCTTGCGCCACTTGTCGCCAAGCTTCTGGTACCTGAACCACTCCTGGCGGTGGAATGCCGGGCGCTTGGCGTTCATGTCGTTCTTCAGCGAGAGGGCTAGCCTCTTTTCCGCGCTGAGCTCCGGCTTCGCCTTCGCCTTGTAGACGTCTTCTTCGTCCTTCTCGTCCACTATCTCGACATCGGGGTCGCCAGCCTTGGCCGGGGCCTCGTACTTGACCTTTTTGGCCTTCGGCGCGGCCTTCTTCTCCGGAGCGGCCTCAACGATTTCAGTTTCCGCTTCGGACTTGACAACGGGTTTCGTCGGCCTAGGAGCCGGTTTGGGCGCCTCCTCTTTCGGTGCGGATGCGGCCCTGGCTGGCTCGGGAGCCATCCCCTGCGGCACTTCCGGCCTTAGCTCTTTCAGCTCCTGGTAAGCCGTCTTCTTCTTCAGCTCCGCCGCTGGGGCGGGCTTCGGGGTCTGCGCCTTGGGCGCGGCCGGCTTGGCAACGGCGGTTTTCGCAGCTGTCCCTGCGGCAGCCGCCGGTTTCGCCGCGGGCTTTGCCGCTGGCTTGGCTGCAGCGGCCTTGGGCGCGGCTGGTTTGGCAGCGGTTGCTGCCTTTGGCGCAACCGCAGGCTTCGCCTTGGCGTCATCCTGGGCCTTCGGTTTGGCGGTCTTCTTCGCTTCCTTCGGTTCGACGTTTTCTGCGACCATCTTTTTCACCCCGTTCAACGGCTCCCCTTCTTCGTGATGAAGACGCCGTCCTGGAATATCCTCAAATCCCTGTCCTTTATCCGCGTGGCCTTCTCGATGTTGGCTGCAGTCTGGCTCACGTTCTCGACATCGGGCCCTGTGAGAAAGACCTCGTCCCCCTTGACCACGATTTTGGTGTCGCTGAGTATTTTTGCCTTCCTCGGCGCCTTCTCGCCAAGGAAGTTCTCCACGTGGAAGAAGTTGCCCTTCACAGCCGTCTTTATCGGAAAGTGCGAGTACACGATTTTCATCTTGTATTCGTACGGCTGGGCTGCCCCGTGGAGCATGTTTAGTATGTGAGACATTATCGTTCCAGCGACCGCGGCTTCGCGCCTTTTCGGCTCCTCGCACGAGATGTGTATCTCCTTTCCGGAGAGTTCAACCTTCACGCGGGGGTGCGCCAGCTTGCGGGTCAGCGTGCCGGCCTTGCCCTTCACCGTGAGGACGCCTTCCTTGTAGGTGACTGTCACCCCGGCGGGGATGGCTATCTTCTCGTCGATCATTCCTACTCTCGTCATTTATTTCACCTCAGTAGACGTAGGCCAGGAGTTTTCCCCCTATGCCCATCTCCTTGGCCTTTGCATTCGTTATCACGCCCTGGGTCGTCGTCAGAATGAGAACCCCGAAGTCCTGGGCCGGCAAATACCTGGCCTCGAACCTGTCGAGCTCGTCCTTCCCGACGGCGAACCGCGGCTTGATTATCCCGCAGTTGTTGATGCTCCCCATTAGGAGCACCTTGAAGGTCCCGGCCTTGCCATCGTCCTGGTATTCGAACTGGGCGATGTAGCCGGCGTCCTGCATAACCTTGAGCACCCTGCCGATGAGCTTGGAGGAGGGCATTATCACGCACTCGCGCTTCCCCTTCAGCTCGGCATTCTTTAACATCGACATCGCATCGTTCAAAGGATCGTGCAGCATTTTATCCCTCCTACGAATACTTCTTGAACCCGATGTTCGGGGCCATTTCCCTGAAGCACTGCCTGCAGACGTGCATGCCGTACCTGCGGACTATGCCGCGTTTCCTGCCGCACCTGTGGCAGCCTTCCTTGCGCCCGAACTTCTTCCGAGTCATCATTCTATCACCTCGACCTTGAACCGGTTCCTGATAAACTCGATGCCCTCAACCTTGGTTATCCGGTGCTTGGGCGGAATCTTGGCCGGTTTTCGCTTCCTTATCCTGACGCGCTTCCCCGCTCTCGCCAGCGTGACCGTGACGTCCATCCCGAAAACGCCTATGTCGGGGTCGTACTTCATGCCCTCGAACTCCGTGTAGTCGGGGACGCCGAAGCTGAAGTTGCCGCTCGGGTCGAACGAATATCCGGTTATCCTGTTGTTCTTGACCCAGAGAGCCTTCTTTATGAACTCCTCTGCGTCGGTGCCGCGGATGGTGACCTTGCAGCCGATTGGCTGGTCCTTGCGGATGTTCAGGTCCTTGCTCGTCGTCTTCGAAATCGTCTCTATGGGCTTGCGCTTGGTCAGCATCTGGAGCACCTTCTGGGCTTTGACGAGCCGCTCTCCGGATTCGCCGACTCCGATGTTGACGACTATCTTGTCTATCTTGATTACCCTCATCTTGCCAGACTTCATAGCACGCTCACCTCTGGCAGTTTGACGTCCGGGCTCTCCTTGCCGACTATGAAGACGTTGGCCTTGACCGTGGAGCCGCCGTCCTCGAACTCGACCACGTTCGCCTTCGGGTTGTGGGAAACGAGGTAGCCCTTTACCTTCCTTACCTCGCCAACGTGCGAGCCTGCGGTGAGGAGCGCCATGAACCCCTTCTCGAGCGGGTATTTGGCAACGACCTTCTGCGACGGGACCTCGATTTTCAGAACGTCGCCTGTCTTGTACTGGCTCTTGTCGAGCAGTAGATTGCGCCCGTCGTGCAGGGTAATCTGGTATTTGCCGCTCTTCACGGATGTCTTGCGCTCTATCCTTCCGAGCTTCCACTTCGCCTCGTCCTCGCCGATGCGCGTGAGGCGGAGCTTGCCCCTGCGGTCGACCATCATCCTGAAGTTCTCCTTCGTCTTGGGAATCGTGAGGACGTCCATGATGCCTATCGGGCGCTTCGGGTCAGTGACTATCTTCCCGTCGATGAGCACCTCTCTGGCCCCTATGATGCGCTTTGCCTCGCGAGCCGTGTCGCAGCACTTCACCATGTCTCTGAGCACGACTGCCAACGGCATGCCCATCTCGACCGGGTGCGGGCCCGGGGACGGCTTCGTCGCCCAGTAGGCGGTCTTCTTCTCCATGCCCCACGACTTCGGCGTGGTCAGCCGCTTCATGTGAAGGCTCATTGCGCTCCCTCCGGTTTGGCAATCTTCGCCTCGACCTTCTCCCTTCTCTTCGGGTCGGTCAGGTCGAGCCTGATTATCATGACGCTGGACGGGTGAATCTTCCTCACGACCTCCTTGTTGTCGGCCTTCTTGAAGTTCACGCCCTCGACGGCGATTTTAAGGTCGCGCCTGAAGACGTCGGTCACGCGGCCTTCCTTGCCTTTGATGACCTTCTTCTCGTCGCGCCCGGCCCTTGCCCCATCGCCGCGCATTATCTTGACAACGTCGCCCTTCCTGACAGGCAGTGACCTGATGTCGTACTTGGCCCTCAGCTCCGGCGAGAGGTGCGACGACATGAGCTTCCTGCGCGTGTGCGACGGCGCGTCGTAGTTCGCTTTTCTCTGCTTCCTGGGCATTTTTGAGTTCGTCATGCTATCACCTTAAATTATTGTCGAAGCCTTGGAGGCAATCATCGGCCACCTCTCGGCGGCCTCGCGAGCCACTGGCCCCTTTATCTCCGAACCTTTCGTCTCCCCCGTGTCCGTGACCAGGACGACCGCGTTGTCGTCGAACCTGACCATCGTCCCGTCGGACCTGCGGAACGGCCTGCGCTGCCTCACGAGGACCGCGTGGAACATCTGCTTCCTCATCTCGGGCGTTCCCCTCTTGACTGTGACTATCATCATCTCGCCTATCCCTGCCGCCGGGAGGCGCCTGAGCTTGCCGTGGTAACGAGGCACGTCCATGACCTCGACTATCTTCGCCCCGGTGTTGTCGATGCAATCGACGCGTGCGCCCTTGGGTATCCCGCGGGTCTGCCTGCCTGCTACTCCCTTCATCTCTATTCACACTCCTACTTTTTCTGCACGACTACGAAAGAGACCGTCTTGCTGAGCGGCCTGCATTCGATGATGGTCACGCTGTCCCCAGCCTTTATCCCCAGGCATGGCGGGCTGTGAGCCCTGTGCTTGCTAGTGCGCTTCTCGATACGCTCGTATTTCGGTATCACGTGCTCGTACTCCCGCCTCACGACGACCGTCCTGTTCATCTTGTCCGAAACGACCGTCCCCTCCAGAATCGAGCCCCTGACGCGGAGCCTGCCGTGGAACGGGCAGTCCTCGTCGTCGCAGCCCTCGGTCGGCAGCGGCACGTCGAGCCCGATGTTCCTGGCCTTGAGCGACTTTTTCTTCAACGTCGCCCTCGCGAGGGTCTCGTTCTCGTCGACCTTTGCCTGCTTCTGGCCGTCTTCTTTGCCAGCTTCTTGTCGGCCTCGGCCTGGTTCGCCGCGACATTCTCTTCCACTGCAATGACTGTCTTCTCTTTTTCCGCCATTTTCTCACCCAGCCTTTTTGGTCCTGTCCTCTGGTCTGAACGCTATCGTCGAGCCTTCCAATGTGACGGCCTTGCCGTCCCTCAGGAACTCGAACGTCCCTCCGGTCTTCTGGACGACGCGCATCGTGCCGTTGCCGGCGACCGAGAGGGTGTTCTTCGTCTCGTCGACGACTGTGCCCTCGCAGCCCGCGATGGTCGGGTCCGGATGCTTCGCTACCCTGACCCTGAGCCCGATCAGCTCGCCCTTCGCCATCGTTCGCGCGTCCGTCATGTTCCCGCCTACTTGACCTCTACCGGGAAGCCCATGTCCTCCAGGGTCTTCTGCACCTTCTTCCGGTGCTCCCCCTGGAGTTCAATCTTCCCGTCCTTCACAGTACCGCCCGCCGCGCACTTCGTCTTCAGCTTGCGCGCCAGGTCGTCGACGTCAATCTCGCCCGCGTTGAACCCGTCAACGACGGTCACGGTTTTTCCGTACCGCCTCTTATCGGAGTAAATCCTAATCTGCTGCTGCTCGCGAGCTATCTCCTCGCACATGCAGAGCTCTTCAGGCAGACCGCAGGTCGAACAGATTCCCGGCATTACTTCTTTGCCTCCCGTTCGATTGTCTTCAGCCTGGCGATGTTCGTCCTGATGGCCCGGAGCTTGCCCGGGTTGGCCGGCGCGCCGCCCATCGACGCCACGCCGCGCTCGTACATGAGGTCGTTCTTCAGCTCCGCGAGCTTCGCCTTCTGGTCCTCGATGCTCAGCGCCCTGATGTCCTTCGTCTTAAGCAGTGCCATCGGTCTTCACCTCCGTACTCGGTTCCTTTGACTCCGCAGTTGGCTCCTGTGCTTTCGCCGGCTCAGTCTCGGGAGCCTTCTTCTGTTTCGCTTCTGGTTTCGGGGGTGCCGCGACCTCCGGTTTCGCTGCGGGGGATTTTCCCTCCGTTTTCTGCTTGATATCCTGATCTGGCGCCTTCTCCTTCTTCGTCTCTGGAGCCTTCTTCTGTTTGGACTCTGACTTCGGCGCCTTCTCCTTCTTCGGCTCGGCGACCGGCGCATTCGGCGCTACGGGCTCGGCCGCTGGCTTCGGCCCCTCGGTCGTTCCCTCGGCGGGAACCTCGGGCTTGGCCGCCTCTACCTTTTTGACCTCTGCCAGCTCCTTGTCCGAAACCATGCGCTCCTTGACCGTTATCTCGTCCGGCAGCTTGGCGTTCGGTTTCATTATCTGGACCTTGACGCCGATGACGCCGGGCTTGAGCTTCGCCGTCGAGAAGCCTATGTCCATCCAAAGTATCTTGGTCTCTCCGCAGAACTTGATGTGGCCGTCCTTGAACTTCTCGGTCCTGTGGCGCTGGCCGGTGAGCTTTCCGGAGATGACGATGAGGCATCCCTTCGCTCCGGATTCCATTATCCTCCGGACCGTCGAGTGCCCCGCGCGCCTGAAGTGCCAGCCCATCTCGAGGGCCTGGGCGAGCTTCTCCGACATTATCTGCGCGTTGCAGCCAGGGTTTTCGACCTCCTGCACCTCTATCTGCGGGTTGTCGAATTTGAACCTGTTCTGTATCTCGTCCGTGAGCGTCTTGATGGCGCTTCCCTTCCTTCCGATGACGAGGCCAGGCCTCTCGGTCAGCAGGGTGACGCGCGTGCCCATCGGGGTGCGCTGGATGTCCAGGCCTCCGAAACCGGCGCGTTTCGTCTGTTCCATCATGTATTCCCTGAGCAGCTCGCGCCTGACGTTCTCGATGACGAACTTCCTCTCGGATGCCATGCTCAGTCCTCCATCTCTTCCATGACTATCTCGATGTTTACGCTGTGCTGGTCCCACGGGGACGAGCTTCCGTGCGCCCTCGGCATGTAACCGGGGAACGTGCGGCCTCTGTGCGCTGCTGCCGTGATAATCTTCATGTTGTCCGTCATGAGTTTCTTGGCCGGACTCTCGGCGTTCGCTCCCGCGCTCTCCAGAACCTTGAGTATCGCCTTGCAAGCCTTCACCGGGTACCTTCCAGGGCCGATTCCCTTCTTGTGGTGTATCATCATTTTATACCTCTTGAAAGGGACCGCGCGCTTCATGTCTATGACGTCCTGGAGGTACTGCTTCGCGTCCTCGAACATCATCCCGCGGATGGCGTGGCACACCTCGACGCTGTGCTTCGGCGATATCTTCAATTCCTTGCCAATCGCCCGCGCGATGTTCTCGCCGTTCTTCTGGTTGCTGTAACCTGCCATCTTTTCACCTCACTTGAGCGGCATGAACTTGGACGACCTGGTCGCGCCGACGCCCGGCCCGCTGTGCTTGCCGAACTGGCGCGTCATGGCGAACTCGCCGATGTAGTGCCCAATCATCTCCGGTTTTATATCGACAGTCCTGTATTCCTTGCCGTTGTAAATCTGGATCTGCTTGCCCACGAACGATGGCAATATGACAACGTCCCTCCGGTGGGTCTTCAACTGGGGCTTGTCCCCCTTCAGGAGCCTCTTCACGAACGTCTGGTTCTCATCCGAGAGCCCGCGCTTGAGCGTGCGCCTCGACCTGGCGGGCAGAAGCGGCAGCACGTCTTCCATGCTGAGCGCCAGGAGCTCGGCGAGCGTCAGCCCGCGGTACGTGAACTCCTTGCGCCTCCTTGCCGATACCTGGCTCTTCTGCTTTCGCGTCCTGCGCCTTGCGGCCTTCGCCCCGCCGCTTCCGGCGTACTTGTCCTTCTTTGGCTTGTGAACTGCCGCAATCGGCGCGCTGGTCGGTGCTGGAGCTGCTGGATCCGCCATATTAGACCCTCCTCTTCTTCTGCGGCGACAGGCGCCCTACCTTCCTTCCCGGAGGGGCGTTCCTGCCTACCGTGCTGGGCTTGCCGACGTGCGGATGGCCCCCGCCTCCGTGCGGGTGGTTGACCGCGTTCATCGCGACCCCCTTGACCTTGAAGTACCTCTTTGCCTTGCTCTGGTACGCGTAGAATTTCTTGCCGGCCTTGGTGTAGGGCTTCTCGCCCCTGCCGCCCGCGGCCACCAGGCCGATTGTCGCCTTGCATGAAGGGTTGATGTTCTTGAACTGCCCTGACGGCATCTGCAGCGTCGTCGTCACGCCGTGACCGACGATGACGGCGGACGTCCCGGCCGCGCGGATGAACTTACCGCCGTCGCCTGGCCGGCTCTCGATGTTGTGAACGAGCGTGCCTTCCGGAATCAGCCCGACGGGCATGACGTTCCCCGGCTGGATCTCGGCGTCGTTGTCGAAATGTAGCTCCTGGCCGACGTGGACGCTCTCTGGGGCGAGCATGTAAAACTGCTTGCCCGCGGGTTTCACCAGCGCCACTGGCGCCGACCTGCCGGGCGCCTGCACGATGTCCATGATCTTGCCGGTCCCTGACAGGCCCCTCGGGTATTGAAGGTCCCCCAGATGCCTGTGGCTCGGCGAGCGGTATGTGGAGCCCCCGCAGCCCCTCCTCCTTGTAATTATGCGCTTACCCATAGTATCACCCTCAGAACACTCCGATTCTCATGCCGATGTCCTCGGCGGAGTATCCCTCCTTCATTTTTATTATCGCGTGCTTGCCAGTCTTGAGAATCCTCGTGTTCACGCTCGCGACCTTCACCTCGAAGCGCTTCTCGAACGCAGCCTTTATCTCAGCCTTGGTCGAGTCGCGGTTCACGATGAATTCAATTTTATTTCCATCTTTGTTCTTCAGCGCCGGCGTCCCGGAGATGTGCGTCATCGTCTTTTCCGTAACGTACGGATGCAGCAGAACGTCTCCCTTTTTACCCATCATGCCACCCCCTTCAAAGATTCTAGCGCCTTCTTGCTTATGACCATCAGCCGCCCCGGGTCACCGCCCGGCGCCAGCATCTCGAGGTTGAGCTCCCTGGGCGTCGCGATTTCGACCCCTGGCAGGTTCCTGAAGCAGCGCTCGATGGTGGTGCGGTTCGAAACGACGACCAGCAGCGACTTCGGAGTCCTGTACCTCCGCCCGCGCATTTTTCCGCGGCCGGAGCGTATGTGCTTTCCTTCCTGAGCCCTGTCGACATCGCTTGAAACTCCGAGAAGCTCGAGAACCTTGGCTGTTTCCTTGACGTACTGCGGGACCTCGTTCGACTTCAGGTACATGTCGTCGACTATCTTCGGCAGGTCCTCGAAATCGTTCTCCGCCACGACTGGCAACGTGATTCCGTCCTTGAAGATGTGGCCGCGCGCCCTGACCGTCTCGACGTCGGCGCACGCCGCGAGAGCGCTCCTCCTGGCGAGCCTGCGCTCCTTGTGGTTGATTGACTTCGCCCAAATCGTCTCCACCGTCGGCGGGTGCGCCCTGCGCCCGCCAGGCGTGTTCGGGGACTGCGCGCCCTTTCCGGAGCCATGGTGAGTTCTCGGAGTCCTGGCCATTCCGCGACCCTTGCCCGGCCACGAGACCGCGTGCCTCATCCCGGCGCCCGGTTTCGGGCCGTAGGCCTGGCGCCTGTTGGCCCTGGCTGCTGTCACGGCCTTGCGGATTATGTCCGGCCTGAATTCCTCGTTGAATATTTCGGGCAGCTCCATCTGCGATTTGGCCTCTCCCTGGATGTCGTAGACGTTGACCTTGCGGGCTCCGGCGCGCGGAATCGCAGCTTTCACGTGCTTTGTTGCGACCATGTTCAGGCCCCCTGCTTGGAAGCTAGCGAAACGTACGTGATTTCGGGCGCCTTGTCCACCTTGACTCCTGACAGCCTGGCCGCGTCGCGGAAACCTATCAGGCGCTTTATCGGCCCCGGGATGGAGCCGTGGAGCATGACGTAGCTGTTGCGCACCAGCCCGTAGTGGAGGAAGCCTCCCTTGGGGTTGATCTCGTCCGGTTTCTCGCCTATCCTGAGGACGCGCTTGTTGAACTCGGTCCTCTGGTGGTATCCCATCTGGCCGGCCTGCGGGACCGTCGGGCGGACGTACTTCGGGGACTTCGGCCCCAGGTTTCCAATCATCCTGCGGTGCTTGCTGTTCTTGTGCGAAAGGAGCTTGCACCCCCAGCGCTTGGTGTGTCCCTGGAAGCCCTTCCCGGTGGTGATGGACGCGATGTCTATCAGCGCCCCCTCACCCGCAAAATCCTTGAACGTGATTTCCTTGCCGAGCAAGCCCTTGGCGAACTCGAGCCTCTCCTTGTACTTGCCGCCGCCGACCTGTATCTCCATGATGTCGGGGACGTGCTTCGGAATCCCCGTCACGAGGTTGGGCAGCGTGTGCATGAGCACCCTTACCTCCTCGAACTCCGAGCCTTCCAGCTTCGCCATGGCCTCCTCCTTGTATTCCGGAAGCGATATGCGCCTCTTGAGCTCCTTGTCCAAGTTCTTGGCCCATGCCTCTCCCACGGTCTTGAGCCCGTAGGGCGTTCTCTCGTAGACCCTGACCGCAGCGACCTTCATCGGCGGCACCTCGACGATGGTGACGGGAACCTGGAGTTCCTGGCCAGCCGTCGTGCTGGTCGGCCTGTAGTCGATGATGAAGGCGTGGGTCATCCCAGCCTTGTATCCCGCGAAGCCCTGCAGCTTCGGGCCCTCGGCGACCTCAGGCCAGCTGGAGAACCTCGCGATGTGGTCCCTTGCTCTCTTCCTTGGCGAATAGCCGCGCGAACCGCGTCGTGACATCTTATCCCTCTCTTGAGCGCGAGCGCTGCCCCTACCTGCTGGCTCGAGCAGATTCCGCGCCCCTTTCCTTGCATCCACCGTGACGCTTCAATCGCCGCCAGATAACATGGAAACCCATGGGCGGCGCGCGGGGAACAGGTAGCCCCTAGCGTCTGGTTAGACTTTGTGGATTGCGGTACCGCAGGCATACCGGTACTTGTATAAAACGCTTTGCCACTCCATTGTACAGATGCCAGGCAACGGACATATACTTTATTGTTTATTGGCCAGCCGCTCCGCCGCCGCGCGCCCCAGCCACCTCGCGAAAGTCAGGTAGCCCGTGTGCCCGAGCATGTCGAAGGAGGGCCTTATGCCCATGTCCCCAACGACCATCTGGCGCTCGAGCGTTTCTATCGTGACGTCCTGCGCCCAGCCCCGCGCCCTCAACTGTCGCACGAGCCTCTCCACCTGGTTCGCCGAAGGCGTGTAGAACGCGGCAGACGCCCCGGGCCTGAGAGAGCTCTCCGCGAATTCGAGCATGTCCCACGGGTTCGGGACGTCGGCAACGAGAGCGTCGCTGTCCTCTTTCCCCCGGGATTTCGCGGCATCCCCTTCGACGAGCGAGACCCTTTCCGAGAGCCCCGCGCGCTCGAGATTTTTCCTGACGAGCTCTATCGATTTCGGCTCTATCTCATGAGTCGTAACATGGCCGTCCTTTCCCACGAAAGATGCCAGAGCAAGCGTCATGTACCCCGAGCCAGCCCCAATTTCCACAACCCGCGCCTCGGGCCTTATTCCGAGCCTTGCCACGATTGGACCGGTGTCCTTGAGCGTTATTATCTGGGCGCGCCGCTCGCAAAGCGTCAGGATGTCTGCCAGCCCAGCTTCCCGGAGGACCACGTACGTCTCTCCGCAGAACTCGAATATCGCGCCGTCCGCCAGACCGGCGAGCTGGCGCGGGTCCAGTATCCCCAGGCCAGCGACCTTGACATGATCCCCGGTTGTCGTTACCAAGTGCGTCTTGAAGTCCTTCAACGAGACAAGCAGCCTGCGGTCATCGCCGTGCATCGACCTCGCGAACACACGCATCGATATATGCATTGTGCAAACGGCACCTACGGCTTTTGCCGAAGAGCATGTGCGTCTTTCGCCGTATATAAAAAGACATTTTACTAATCCAACTCACGGACAAGTGATGTTATGTAATATTAGCTTGATTTATTATCAAAATTAATTGTTGTGCTTATTTGTAATAATACTATATATAAAGGAGTGTTTTTAGAGAAAAGTTTATATATATCTATAACTCTCCCAGAAACAATGAGCCGCAAGTGGCGGCCATAAGAAAAATAGGAGGAATATAATGGAAAAGATTTGGCAGAAGGGATGCGCCATGGTGCTGGCAAGCTTCATGGTAATGACGGCGCTGGCAGTCTTTGCGACACCGGTATTGGCGGACGAGTACGCCGCACGCACCGGCGGGCGCATGGGCTGGAATATCCACTGGGTGGACTACCGAATGGCGGACGACCCAGCTGTCGATGCTGAGGATGAGAAAATCATCTTCAACTACGACGGGGAAAACGGCAATATGTACTACCTGGGAGATGACGAGTCTAGCCTATCGTTCCGCCTATGGTCGAGCGGATGGGACACGACCGCAGGTGGATCGAACGGGATTGACAACGACGGCACATGGGTTAACGTCACACTTGTGGACGGGAACGCGACCGATGCAGTGAAGCCTGGAGACGACTACTTCAGAAGCTTCAACGGCTTGTGGACAAACGACTCATACGACAGGATCTACTTCACAGTCGACATCGCCAACAACGGAACTGTCGAAAAATTCTACCCGCTCACTGTGAGGATTTCATACAGAAATGAAACCATGGCACCGACTGACGCCTACCTCATCGACACGATTGGCATCGACATCTACGTCTCGTCCGTCTTCCACGACGACGACGGCGATGACTCAAGAGACATGGCCGACACCCTGACCTACGACGGCGACGACGGCTCGTGGGACTGGGACAAGAACTTCCTCAAGGACGATGGCGGAGACTTCGGGTTCGAACCTGGCGACACGTTCGAGGACGGCTTGTTCGAGGCTGACTTCGACGCACCTTTCGACATGATAAACACTATGCTGACACTGACCCCTCCGACAGGTGGCAACATCACATATGCCGCGAACTACGCCCAGAGCATGGGTCGGAACTCGGGCAACATCGACTTCAACTACAGGGTAAACGTGGCACCGCAGACCCCCGCAGGGATATACCATGGAACGGCAGCCTTGGGATTCACCAGGGATGACCACGGATACAACCAGAACATCGTCGAAGGCGCAAGGTCTTACGACGTTTGCGTAGACTACACGTACGCCGACCGCGGCGCGTTCACCCGCGACGACCTGGGCAACTGGTACTCCGAGTACGCGATGGTCGCGACCGAGGTCAATATAACGGACATCGGCGAGGTAATAGACGACGTGACGCCGACGAACGACACAGGCAACACCACCGGCAACGGCACGAGGCAGATCGACATCTTCGAGCTCCCGAGCGACACCTACGAGCAGAGCACCTTCAGCGACAAGCTGATTACCTTCGACGTGACGATACAGAACAACGGCAACACCGAGCTCTTCAACGTCGAGTTCTACTTCGACCCCCAGACCGGCACACCCGGGGAATGGGACTACTTTCGCAACCCTAACTTCTTCTATGACTCTTGGGATATGCAGTATGATACTGCTAGGATGTTTATTGAGAGCTTCCCTGTGGGTGCGGAGGAAACGTTCACAATCCAGGCGACGGTAGTCAAGGAAATCCCGGTCGGCGAGCACAGGCTCCCGATATTCTACACGGGATACTACTTCGACGCAGGCGTGCTCCTGACAGACACCGACTTCGTCGAGACGGACGAATACACGGTCTACTTCAGCATCTTCGTGACTGACGGACAGATGGACTGCAAGGTGGACGATGTCTGGACTCCGAACAACAACTACGGCACTGACGACACGACCGACATCTTCGTCAACGTGGACATCTGGAACCTAGAGGGTTACGCCTTCATCGATGTCATTGCGACAGCCGACTTCACAGGGACGCCATTCTACGACCCGATGATTGGTCAGAGCGCGAACCGCATCATCCCGGCAGAGCAGACCCCGTGGGACTACTGGGGACCAATAGACTCAGGTTGGGACGAGATGGACCTCGACTTCTGGGTCGACATGCAGACCGACCTCACACCAGACAAGTACCCGTTCACGATAACGCTGGTCGCGATAATCGAGACGACCCTAGAGGAGGTCACGACGACAATCCCAGCCACGCTTGTCATAGAAGGCTACGGCCCGAGGATCTGGATTGAGGCATTCGCGACATCCGAGATCAAGGCCGGCAACTACTTCGACCTGAACCTCACGGTCACGAACAGCGGCGACGACGACCTCAGGGACACCTGGGCCTACATCGGAGCTGACGGCGTCGAGCCGGCAGGGTACCTGTACGATGAAGTGATTTGCAATGTCATCGGCCAGATACAGAGGGAGAGCGAGGAATTCAACGGATCTGGAGATTTCCTGGGCGAGGAATTTAACATCTCCGAGTCATATACCTGGGACGGAGCCGAAGTCACCCTCGAAGACCTGGACATCGACAGCGCCAAGGAAATCGTGGCACTGAACCTATACATCGACGGTGTCTACTCCTCGCCGAGCGCGGTCATCACACTGCTCTACATCGGCACAATCGCCGCTGGCGAGAGTGTCCAGGTGGACTACCAGATGATGGCGGACAAGGATATGGTCGACGGCAAGCCATACGTCATAACTGTGGAAGTCTGGGGCATAGACTCAGAGGGAAACGGTTACGACATGGGCGAAGGCTACGGTGTTGACATTACTGTCAAGACCGCGAAAGAGGGAGCCGGTTCGTACAACCCCGTAGAGACGGACTACTTCATGGGCGGCATGCAGATAATGGGCCTCGTGCTCTTTATCATCATCGTCATCGCCATACTGTTCTACGTCCTCCGGAGGGTCGTCTTCCCGCCGAAGAAGGAGCAGCCACCGGTGCCACCGCAGTAAACACCATAGTACGACTGATGGGCTCCGAAAGGAGCCCCTAAAACTCTTAATCCACTTTTCATTTCTTCTTCTGTTGGCGGAAACGCTGCTCACCGAAATTTATATATCGGCATTTTCCTTACCTATTCCCTGGATGGATGCACCATGGTCGAGAAAGGGATAGCCCTAGGGATACTGATTATCGTCTACGCCCTGATGATATCCGAGAAGGTCCACCGCACGGTGGCCGTGCTGATGGGGGCGGCCATGATGGTCGGGCTCGGCATCGTCAGCGAGTTCCAGGTCATCAAGTTCATCCACTGGGAGGCGCTCGGGCTAATATTCGGGATGTTCATCATCGTCGGAGCCCTGGCCGAGACCGGGTTCTTCCGATGGGTAGGCCTCCACGCCCTAAAGTTCACCAAGTTCAATCCGCTCAAGATTTTCATCCTTTTCTCGGTGATATCGGCGTTGCTGGCGGCATTCATGGACAGCATCACGGTCATGATTTTCATGGCGACCCTCACAATCGAGGCGTGCAGGGTGATGGACGTCAAGCCGATTCCGTTCCTGATTGCGCAGATAGCATCCGCCAACATAGGCGGCGCTGCCACGATGGTGGGGGACCCGCCGAACGTGCTCATCGGCACTACGCTTGGATACTCATTCATGGACTTCGTCGTCAACGTTGGCCCGATAGCCATCGTCCTCTTCATCGTCAACATCGTGCTCATGAGGTACATATTCCGCAAGTCGTTCATCAAGCACCCGGTGGACATGGATAAGATTTACAAGGAGCACGCGGAGCTCGTGCCGTTCAGCGCGGTCAAGGACGTCAGGCACATGCGCATAACGCTGGCCATCTTCGCCTTCACGGTCACGATGCTGGTCCTGCACCAGTTCCTCGACATGGTTGTGGCGACGGTGGCGATGATTGGTGCCACGCTGGTCTTGCTGGCCGGAGGACCGAAGGCCCCCGAGCTCGTAGAGAAGATTGATTGGCATACAATCCTGTTCCTCGCGGGGCTATTCATAGTCGTCGGCGGCCTGGACGCCGTTGGCCTCCTCACGGACTTCGCCAGGTTCATCGTCTCCTCGACCGGCGGCAATCCGATAATCATAGTCTCCGCCCTGCTCTGGGTGTTCGCACCCATCTCGGCCTTCCTGGACAACGTGCCGTTCGCGGCGGCGATGATACCAGTCATTAAGACAATCAACGAGACCACGGGGATGCCCCTGCCGACGCTAGCCTGGACCCTGGCGATAGTCGCGGACGTCAGCGGCAACGCCACGCCGATAGGCTCGAGCGCCAGCGTCGTGGGCGTGTCCGTGGCGAAGCGCGAAGGAATCCAAATCAGCTGGAAGGAATATTGCAGGACGGCCTTCCCCGCCATGCTTGTCTGCATAGCCGTGGCCAACGTCATGATAGTGGCGATATTCCTGCTCTGAATCGGATGTGCCGCCTCAGAGCGATATCCTCATATATTGTCCTTGCATCCCAGGGGCGATGGCCAAGAAAGTGAAGACCGACGAGGAGGAAGCCCCCGTCTTCAAATACCCTGAGTTCGACGAGAAGCAGTACCTCCGGGAGGAGATGCGGGACTCGAAGGCGATAATCGCATCGGCGCTGGTGGCCTTGCCGATGGCCGCGGTCGCTGCGATGATAACGGCTTCTTTCAGCCCCACCGCAGGAATCGTCATGGGTCTCGCTGGCTTCGCCGTCATCTACTACATTTTCATCTTCCTGTTCAAGGACCTATCGGGCTTCAAAATCAAGCACTGGCTGATGTCGATTGGCGGATACTTCCTCACCTTCCTAGCGCTCTGGATACTTTTCATCAACCCGCCGTTCATGGACCTCTCCGGCCCAGTGATAGAGAAGCCGCAGTACACCACGGCGCTTCCAGACTTCGTCGCCGTCGAGGACGACCTCATCGACCTGCCAGACGGAACGGGCGACTGGATAGTCCGCGTGCGCGTCGCAGACAACGTCGGGTTGGAGGGGCTGCCCCAGCTCATTGCAGGGAGCTCCGCGCCGGTCGGCATGACACCCGTCCCAGGGGAGAGAGGGGTGTATGAGGCAGCTGTGAGCGGCATAGTGGGAGTCACGATAACTGCGACAGATGTCAACGGCCACGAGACAAACTATTCGCTGAGCGTCTATTGAGAAGTGTAACTCACGGCACATTCTCGCGGTACTGAGTTCAAACAGTCCACGGCATCCGCTTGTCCAGAAGGGCGCTCATCGCTCCCCGGTGCTCCTCCCGGAGCAGCTCGCTTAACCGCTTTATCTTGTAAGAGCCCTTCACGGGCTCGTTGAGGTGCTTGCCCAGGTCCAGGCCGGGAATGTTGGCTTCCAGCAGCGCCTTTGCATCGCAGTATTTCCTCGAGATGTCCACGTACCACCTCGCCCCGACGAGGAACGGCGGGCTGAGCGCAGCCTTGCTGTCACGCCACTTCTCCACGAACTCCTTCGCGTTCGGCACGTCCACGGGCGGCCCCTCGTGCCTCAGCACTCCCGGAAGCTGCGCGGACTCCAGCTCCACTATCACCATCGTGTCCAATCCTGACGCGTAAACTGCCGAGTCTATGACCTTGAAACCGTAGTGCGCGAACAGGTCGCAAAGGGCGCGCTCGCACTTCTTCACCTGCGGCCAGACCGTATCGTCGCCAATGTCTGGCGCCCTGAATTGTATCGCTATCGGCTCCGTCCCCCGCTCGCCCATGAGGCGCTCTATATCGCCCAGGGGAAGGGGTTTCCTCTCGCGCGGGAAGAAGAAGCGCTCCGACTGCCTGCCCAGGTAGTCCCCCGCCGCCTGCATGAACTGGGCCATCATCCTGTCTCCCAGGGCCGCCGCGACGTTCCGCTTGTCGTCCACCGGGTCCACGAACACCAGAGGCTCGTCGAACTTCTTTGCCGGCCTCGTCTCAGGTAGGCTGATTGCCTCGCCCACGCGCCACTTGCTCGCGGCCTGGAGCACCCCTCTGAAAGTGCCGTACCTCAGGACTAGAAGTTCTACCAGGTATCCTGAAAAACCGCTTATCTTCGCCTCGGCGCCGTACACGCCCGTACCTTTCATGAAGAGCTTGAGCATGCGCACGTCGTCGCGCTGGCCGTCCTCGATTTTCCCGAGGACGAACTCGGTGTGGAACGGCGTGCGGTCCACGGCGGTCATGCGCTGCTCTGGAGAGTCAATTTTGTAAGACGGGACGATGTCCACTTCCATGCCGTCGTAGACTCCGTGCATGTAAGGATGCTCTGCGTACCTGGCCTCGCCCTTTACCACTGACTGCCCCAGCTCCAGGCCTACCTTTTCCAGCCGCTCGCGCTCCACCTTCGGAGGGAAGAGGAGGAACATGTCTATGTCCGGCTCCCTCAGGTGGGTGCCCTTGGCTATGGAGCCGACGAGGATGGTTTCTACGTTTATTTCTGTCTTCGCGATTTCCCGCTTCAGCGCGCGCTGGAGCTTAGCCACAACCTCCTTGATTCTGCGGTCCTCCGTGGCCGTGGGCCTCGCCCGTTCCAGCGCCTTGAGCTCCAAATCCGTGAAAGACATGATGCGCCTCCCGAACGCTTCCTCCATTAAGGCTTTTTCGCGCCCCAAGCGAGGCCGAGCGCGGCGAGGACGGCACCGATTGAGAACATTGCTATCCACAATCCCCACGTGCCCCAGTTGCCTTCGACCGCGCAGCTCGGGCAGTACTGGCCCAGGTAGGCGAAGAGCGTCAGGACCATGAGGAGCAGTCCCACGACGAACATCAGGGTGTGGGGCTTCATATTGCCGGTTTCGGCCATTTATGCGGATTGGCCAGGGGGTATAAGAAGGGAGCGCCGGAGAAACAATGCTTCAGCGTTTATTTGCGTGGGGGAGACCGTACATATCTTCTCATTCCGAGGAAAAACGTGGATACAGCCACAGCTACGCAGATGACGCCAATGGCGACGACAAACTGCGTAGATATAAATGGTTCCTTGGGTTCTGGCGGAGGCGGTGGAGGCGGTATACCAAAGTTGATTGTACCGGATGCTGAACCGAAATCGGGATGGCTGACAATAATATCCACGGCGAACGTATGCATTTGTAAATAACTTGAATTGGCTCTAAACTCCAACACAGCGATTCCATCGGAATTTGTATCTGTGTCCCCAGAAATCGTCAGCCCAGCTTCGGATGGCACGGCTTCGACTGTCGCGCCTTCCACGGGATTGCCGACTTGATCTTTGACCGTGACCGTTATTTTCGTCGTTGTGCCAGGTTCCAGAACATCAGTCTCGACTTCTATTCTTAACCTTAGGAATGTTGCGCCTTCCTTTTTCACGATGATCACGCTGGCCTTCGACGGCGCCGGGTCGTAGTCTATCCCGATGCGTCCCTTCGTCGCCCCGAGAAGGCTTATCGCCACCTTCGTGTCGTTGCCCGCGTTCCGCGGAACATAAGGCGCGGTCCACTCGATCTTCGCCTGCCCGTTCCCCAGCGTTGTCGCGTTGCACTCGCGCAGCCCGTTTGCGAATGTGCCGTTGGCGCAACTCAGTTCAACCGTTGCACCTTCGACCAATGTACCATTCTGGTCCTTCACGGTCACTATGATGTCACTCTCCGAAGCGGATGGGACTGGCGATTCGACCGACATCGTGGCCTTCAACCGATACTCGCCTGGCGGGTGGATGCCCATAATGGAGCGCCATGAGAAGATGGAACCTGTCGGGCCGACGGTCCAGTTGACGAAGCGGTCGGAACGGTAAGCCTCGATGTTAGTTTTGAAGTAGAGAACGTTGTACGGCTGGTCGTAGGCGATTGCGGCCTGGGCGTCCCTGATGGCTTTGTGCTTGACGGCTGTGTCGTTCGTGCTCCTGGCGAGGTCTAAAAGAGCGTCGAAAGATACATTCCTATACCCGGGATAATTCTGCCCCGATTCCGTATTGTCCGAGTGGAAGAAGGCGTACATGAAATCGGTCGGGTCAGAACCAATGCGCCATCCCATCTCAAACATGTCGAAGTTCCGCTGATCGACCCTGGTAACAATCGTGCCGAAATCAAGGGCGATGGATTCCGCGTTTATACCGACGTTCTGCATCTGCGTCGCCATCATAATCCCAGGCTGCGCAGCTATCGGATCGTAATCGGCTGGCGGTGTGAGGATTTCGATTTTTCCACCGTCCCCACTTCCTATCGGTGTACCGTCAGGGTTCTTCCACCAGTTTCCTCTTCCAGGGGGTTTTGTCGGGTCTGTGAGTTGATAGTCATCAGATGTTCCGTCAATTCCATCCGCCCCGTAATCGAGGGTTTCTTTCGCCTTCGTGATGTTGAATTCATATTGCGGTATGCTCTCGTTGAACCATTCAGTGTCGATTGCACTTATGGGTCCGTCAGCTGCTATGCCGAAGTTCTGGAGGATTCTTTCGACAATCTCCTTTTTGTTTATGCAATAAGCGATTGCCTGCCGCAAAGGCTTTCCGTAATCCCCTTTCGCAGGGTCGTTGTCCAGATAACCGAAAGACTTCTTCCGCATGTTGAATGCCAGGTATTTGAAACCTTTCTCAGCGGATTGTGAAATCCCGATATTCTCATCGTTTATTAGGTCCGGCACGTACGTCGGCGGTATCGACCATGCGATGTAATCTACATCACCTTGTTGCAATGCCTGGACGGCCTGTTCGGCGGTTTTATAAATTTTAAAAACAATTGCGTCGATGTAGGGTTGCTGTCGGCTGAAATGCTCCCGCCATGTGTTTATCCGCGCCTGCTGCCCGGGCGTCCAGCTGTCGAACTTGAAAGGTCCGCTGCCGATGGCTTCTTTATTCTCGAACGCCAATGCTTTTGCCGTGCTCCAGCATCTCGGGTCTGTCGCAGGCAGGAACGGGTCCGCGTTGTCGTAGTCCTGCCCCCCGATTATGTTCGCCCAGATGTGCTGGGGGAGTATGAAAACCGATAGAGTGTTGCGGATGAAGTCTGCGAACGGTGTCTGGAGATAGAACCTCAGCGCCGCGATTTTGCCATCCGCGCTCTCGTAATATTTCTTCATACCGAGCCAGTGCGTGTCAGAATAGTTTGAACCTGCTTCTCCGCCCTTGTCCATCAAACACTTGACGCTGGCCGCCCAGTCAGGCTGGATTGCTTGGATGCCGAACGAGAACATGATGTCGTTGATGTCCATCTGATGCCCGTCGTGGAACTTGACGTTGGTGAAGTTGTAGTAAACAGTTATCTGACCCGCCTTAGCACTCGGTTCCCAGTCAGATTTGTTATCGAGATTGAATAGCGACGATGTCGAATAATTCAGAGAGTGGATGGCTATATAAGGAATGAATTTCTCCGAATCGATGAGGTCGACGCTTAACGGGGTGTCATAGAGGTATCCCAGCACGTTCCACGTCCACACATCCCCAGCCACCAATGGATTCAGCGATTTCACATCGTCCTGCATCGCCACTCTCAAAACGATTTCCTCCCGCGTCCCCACGGTTGCGGGCAGGCCGTCGGGAGCGTCGTCCGCTACCTGGGAGGAGGCGATGGGCAATACACACGCCAGCAGCAGCGCGACCGCAATGATGCTGCCTACCCGCACACCGTACATGGACGAAAATCGATTGCGGAGCATATAAAGAGATTGGTTCGCCGTTTTGTCGGATATTTAAGAAGTCCGGTAAGGGTTTTGTGGAGCGTCACTTCAACGGTTTTCCGAATTCTTCCGCGCTCGTTATCTCCGCCAGCGCCTTCCTCCGCTTCCCGACCAGCGCTCTCGTGAGGTCAATTTTCTCGCGCGGATAGCCCAATGCCAGCAGCGCGACGACGCCGTAATTCTCGGGTATCTTAAGCAGCGCCTTCACCGCCACTTCGTCGAAGCTGCCAATCCAGCATGTTCCCAAGCCTTCGCTCGTCGCCTGCAGGACCATCGTCTGCATCGCAATCGAGACGTCCACGGCGTTCCACTTCGGCGACTTCTTCCTGTCCCCGCAACCGACGATTACGACCGGCGCCTCCTTCAGAAATCGCGCCCACTTGCCCTCCGCCAGCGCGGCGCGCTTCTCTTTATCGCGAACGACGATGAAGTGCCACGGCTGGTAGTTGGCGGCGGAGGGGGAAATCCTCGCGGACTCCAGAATCCTCTCCAAGACCTCATCCGGGACTGGCTCGTCCCCGTAGGCGCGCACCGACTTCCTAGTCATTATCGCGTCGAAAACTTCCATGACTGCATCAAGGCGTGCGGACTATTTATCTCTTCCCGGACGGCTAGCGCTCACAATCCTCTGTTCCAGTACAGATATAGCGCAATCGATATTATCCCCACAACTCCGGCCGCGGCCATCGCGACCCCTTCTGCCCCGTCCTTTGGAGTTGCCGCCTCCTCCTGCACGGGAGGCTCTGGCGTTTCCTCAACTATCGGAACCAGGATGCTGGCGTCGGTATGGTTGGCCTTCATCGCGCTCGCTATCACTGACATGCCGGCATAAGGCTCCACAGCAACTGAAAAGGCGAACCGCGCGACGCCGTTTTCATCCGTGGATTGCTTCGCGGCGTCAAACACGACCTCGCCCGACGAGAATGCGTAAACCGTGGCGTTCGCGACCGCCGTCCCGTTGAAATCCACGACCCGCAGAACCAGCACTCCCGTCGTGTTTGGACCGCCCACATCTGTGACCGAATCGACCGACATGGCCAATTGGTTGTAGTCCACCGCCGGGGCGGTCGACCCCCTGGGCCATTCGAGCGACGCCGGCTTCGCGGAGCAGGACGCTGCCGCGGCTGCGATGATGAGTAGAAGGAGGAATGCCGCCAAACCCGAGCCGCGCATGGGCTAACATTCCCGTCGAGAATATAAAAGCAGATTGGTAAACGGTTTTGTGAAGATTTGCCGGCGATCGGCATTCTGTACAAATCCCAGCTTCAAATAAAAAACAAGTGGGGGCGCTGGGATTCACGACCGCGCTCCGGCGCGGTCTGGTCGCAAAACTGCGGTTTTGCTCCTGAACCTCCGGTTCAAATCTCAGCTTCAAATAATAAATAAGTGGGGGCGCTGGGATATTCACTTACTCAGTGTAGCCAGTGTATGGCGTCTGGTACCACCCAAAAGCAGAATTACGCCAGAATTCCCCATTTTTTAACGTGCGAACAGCAGATGCGCACAGGGGGATACCCTTGACGGCTACGATTGATGACTTAGTAAAAGCACATAATACTTTAGAATCAATGATTAAAACCATGTCATCATGCACTCGACCAGTGCAATGCCATAACTGCCCTAAAAATGAAAGATGTGTTAATGACCTGCACGGATTTGCAGTTAATCTTCAACTATCCATGCAAAACTACGCTCGGATGCACGAAATCGAGATTTCTGGCTACGACCTCGAACCGATACGCCCAAGCGGAGAGCCACCATGCTAGTCACCATCGAACAAGTAAGAAAAATCATTAGCACCATTCCAATTCAACACCAGGACGACTGGAAATGGATTATCCATTTTTGTGCTAAAGCAACCGATGATGAATTGGCTGACATTATCTACGATCTCCCGGTTCAGGATATTCAAGCAATCAATACGCGCATGATCAAAGGTAAGTATTTCGCCGAATTCGCCACAGTGATGAAGATAACATCGTCCTACGAGCGCAAGATACAGCAATTTCTCACGTTAGCACAGGAAACGCTAGAACATGCCGACTTCTCGGGCATGGCCCTTAGAAAGCATATAAGGCGCATTTGCGCCTTGAAGATTCTAGCTATAAAGGATAAGAAAAAGAGGAAAATCCCAAAGGATGACCTCATTAACACTGCCTGGGACTTGGAAAAGGCCGTATTATTGATTCCTAAGACTTTTCCCCAATGCCAATGGATTATCAACGGTAACAGAACGCCCGAGAAGATTAAATTCGCTCTGGGCGAACTCAAAGAGGAACTACAACGCTCCAGGATGCGCTTCTCGACCACCAGGAGAAGGTATTTCAGAAAGGCGATCTCCCTGAACTACGAAGCCATACTAAAGGAATTCCTGGACACCAAAGGACGTAACCTAAAGCTCCACAAAACACGCATCGACCGCCTGGTGATAGACGTTTACCACCCCGAACTGATGACGTTCCATCCGGAGGTAATGTCCATCCTCTCCAGGAACGAAGCCGAGAGGAACGTAGAATTCGCCAAGTCCAGAATCATTCCACAATCGAAAATTGACGCTCTGCGCAAAATCGAGGGAGAATTCACCGCAGAGGCCGATATCGATTCGATAACGAAACAATGGGAATCGGACCGCCAAGAACAGCTGGAAAAAGGCTTCGCCTCGAGGGGAAAGATTATTCAAAAGTATCCTTGGGGGAAAGTCGAATTCACTTACGAACCACACTCAATCGGGGCACCGATACGCTTACGCTTGATAACCAACGTCCAAAACTGCATTCGCCAGGAGCTATTCGACAGATATCCAGATAAAGAAGCCATGTACAAAGCTTCTAGCTGGGGCGGCAACAGTGAAATTAACTTCATACTGCCCCAGGACTACGATTACTATTATCAATCGGAACGCCCGAAATGCGACTGGCTTTACAGCAAGGCCAAAGAACTGTTCATGCAGCTTATCAAAGAAGCCCTGGACATGGCCGTTCAGAACCCAGACAAGCTCATTGTCTATGTATCCCAATTCGAAATATGCTGGGAAGAACCCCTTGAAAGAACCCACGCACTCAAACCGTTCACGAAACTCGAATATCCAGCACTATCAACCTACCTAAATGACAAAGCCGTAGAAATGAACGGTATTGGCAACTACGTCAATTGCAAGATAGAAAACGGCAGACCGTCATTCTATTGCGATATCGCTTCGCTCGATCCTACAACGCCAGTCATGCAATATAAGATTTATCCTAAATTTCATATTGCTGGCAAGACCTACCTTCGACACGAACTGACGAATACTAAGTTCTCCAAATTAATCGACTCGTCGATAGACAGAGAACAAAGCGGGCTGAGTTATACGTTACTGAACGATCCAGAATTCGCTCGAAAGACATTCGAGGAAATCTTCTGGCTCGAAACGTATAACCATCGAGGAGACGGTTATAACCGCAGATACTCCCAGGACACAAGCGACGAAGCTCAACTGAACTTCTTTGCCACTCTCACGGCCAAGGCCGTGTTCAATCAATCCTACCTGTCCAGGACAGGAGATATGATTCAACTTATGAGAACTGGCAGATGCCCCAAAACAATCCGGGGCAGGCCAAGGAGAACAATGGAGGAACTAGGTATAATCTCCAAGCAAAATAGAGGAAACTATCTTGCTACTCAACTATACCTCAAATACGCAAATGGAAACGGGTAGATACAAACACCATAGACAACCATCGCCAGCCCAGGCTACGCCGTTGGGCAGCTAAATGGTTTATATGGAAAGGTCTGCTCGACCATAGCAATCAGTTTAAACGCAGGCCATTTCTTCAAAATGGCATACACAATCAGACTTGAATCAAGTCCGATTGACAGCTTAACTAGATAACCGTCAGCACTTGACGGCTCGCCGGGCTGCGCCTCGGCTCGCCTCGAGATTAGAGGCGTTCCCGGCCTTTCGGCACAGTTTGGGGGCTTGCTGAGCAGCCCCACAAATCTTGGGCGCTACGCCCCCAACGCCCTACACCTATGGTGATGGGCTAAGGCCACCTTCCAGGTGGCTCAAAGGATTTGCTGGGGAACGTCCATATGGCGAAAATGATTTTCTACCTATGGTGGACCGTAATCCCACGTTGGATACCAACAATACAGAAGCACACGTCTGAAATAACGTATAATGACGGACTTTCATAAAAGCCCCTCTTTAATGTTCCCGACTACTCTAGTTTGCCAGACAAAAAGCTTACTCATATCTATCAATATGAGCCAAGATGCACTTAAATTCAATCATTACACTACGCTGCATTCATTCATAAGAGTTTATCACGGCGAATAAGAGACGATCAAAGTAAGCATTTGTCAAAGGCTAAGACAGTAATCTAGGAACGTTCAATCGAATAGGCTCTAAAAAGCCCATTCTAACTTATATTCAGACGTTTTAATGCTTCATGAATGGTAACCAGGATAAGGATTACGTCCTTATGTGGCCTCTCGGCGGAGCCTTCGGCCATCCACATATGACATGCAATCGGTGAAAAATCTCCACGGCTACAGCTTAAGGACAGAAACTCAATCCTAACTATAGCCATCCAGCCGTAGTATTTTTAACTATACAACTGTGGCAATCCTATTTACGCAATTTCAGAACTTATGGCCTTCGGTACCCTCGGGCCAGATAATCATTTCCGGTTCCGGAAAAGATTTCAATGATGCTCAATGGAACGTATCAGGGAAGGCGATTACCGGAAATGTTATCAGGCCACGGCCATGCCGACCTTCTCCATTTCAGCCTATGCTCGAAGGTCCCACACTGTCAAAATTTCCTTGCCGTCTTTTCGGTCATTCCAGCACCCCCGATGGAATCGAGGTGCAGTAATGACACCATTGGTTAGGCCGTCCGGGGCGAATGACCGGAGAAGCGTGATAACATCCGAGCCGGGATGGGAATACTCCCATGCCTTTAAAATAAGGGAATTCAGCGACCAGGGGGTATTCTGAATGAGTCCTCCCGTCTGGTTCAAGACACTCGACCACCTGGCAAGTGTGCCTGGGAATGGGTACACGGACTTGACCGCTCCGAGAGGATGTAACCAGGACGGCATCGCTGCGGCCCTGGGGATAACCAGGGCGCACGTTGCACTGAATCTGAAGAACCTTGTCAATCGCGAGCTCGTGATGGTGCGTTTGCTACATGTTCCCGGTAAAAACCGGAAGGTCAGGACGTACCAGCTAACGTTTTACGGTTACAAATTCCTCCACGAGCTTCACACCAGGCGTGGTCAGGAGGTGTGAGCGATGTGCCGGTACGATAGGGGCTTCAACAAGGGCTTCATGTGGGCGATGCGCCACAGCGCCGAGGAGGTCGGGAGGTACCTGGCCTCCCGGCGAGCGAGACCGAAAAGGTCGTACTGGAAGGGGTACATGGACGGGGTGAGAGCTACGGAGAGGGAGGGATGAGATAATGCTTCTGGCTTATCCGATTAAATTCTTGTCTGGTAGTATGACCATGATACTATTATGTATTGTGATGATTATATGGGATATGATGATAATATGATGCGAAGGCAAGCTCTGTCAGAGTTACCAATCATAAATATTCGGTTTATAGGAGGGTATTATTAATGGAAAAATGGGAGTCAAAAAGAAAAATATTAATTTTTTATAGTTATTCCCATCTTGATAAATATGATGTTGGAAAATTAAAAAGTATACTTGAAATGCATGGATTTGCTGGGTTTTTAGCCCATGAAGATATTCAACCATCGAGAGTATGGGAACAAGAAATTTGTGAGGCTATTCAATATTCTGATATCTTCATACCCTTTCTCACGAATAACTTTAAAACGTCCACATGGACTGATCAAGAATGTGGGATGGCCATGGCTCAAAATAAAAAGCTAATGAGTGCTCCCAAGGCTAAAGCCTTGGGTATCCTCATCAGTTAGCTGGAGTAATCGTTCAGAGACCTTTGAGGAGTCATAATTTCAGGCATCATCTTACTGGGCCATGCCCTTGTCGGCGCATTGTCTGGGTGGTGCTTTTTCTGGGATGATTCGATGTAATGTTTGATGGTCTCCTCGTTCACTTCGCTGATTGGTCGAAAGAACTTGCCAGCGGACCATAGATGGCACCGGCTGTAGCCATCCAATTCGGGGAAGACAAGTCTCAACTCTCTGGAACTGCAGCCCTTCAGATATTGTATCACCTGGCTAATCGCCTGGGAAGGGCGGATATTCAAGAACAAGTGTACGTGGTCTTCCATTATTTCGTAAGCCTTGATTTCAAATCCGTGCCTCTCTGCAATCGCAAAGAATATAGCGGCCAATCGCCCTTTAATGTCTGCTCGGGCAAACATCTTAGAACGTTTGTAGGGCACAAGCACCACATGGTACTGGCAACATCCATAGGCATGGCTGAATGATCTGGCGGGATCCATTTGTGTCATACTCCTGGCGGTTCCAAGGCGCGCCGCGAAGCGGCGCGCGCCGTCAAAACGCCAGTATCGCGTGTATGGCTAAAAAGATGCCCCGGGTTAGCCGGTGCTTGCTCGCCCTACATCCCCAACCTAAAGGTTGCGGTATTAGGGCTAGGTCAGCCTAATAATGCCACTGGAAGTAGATATATTACCATATGGATTTTTAAATAAGTATCAAAGCTTTAGATACAATCGTCATTCACCTGAAGTAATGGCTGCTAAAATAATTAAAATCATTATGGGTTCAAATATAAAAGGTATAAAGAGCAATATGATTAACATGTTCTCGGAAAGTCCCTCATTTGATAAAGCAAAATGTAGGGCTAAAATGCTTAAAAAATTTAATAATTTTACCCGAGACGAAATTAATTATATCATTGAAAGTAGCATTAAAAATGACCAAATATATAATTCATTTGGTGCGAGGGATGTATTACTTGAATTTTTAAAGACATACGAAGGCCAAATCGTAGAAAAAAATATTGATAAACTAAAGGATATTTTTTCAAAAAATCCTATAAGTGGTTAGTAATTTGTAATCACCGTATGCCACTCTGCCATTCCCTTCTGAAGCAATTTCCTTCGTGCGCTCCGCTGTTTGTATTCAATCGGTTCTGAAAGCCGGAGTTAGGTTATTAATAGGCGAATACCCATCATTGGACCGTGAGCGCGAATAGGAACCGTCACTTGGGGGCGAACGGAGGGCGCGAGTATGCCATTATTGTTAGCTAGCCATCGAATGCGAACACTTCTTGAGAACTTATCTGATTCATTACTTTCTAAATGTCCAAGTATAGAATGGAACGACTCTGATCAATGGAGAACTTTTAAAACAAAACAAAATGGATTAGTTTTTGTTCGTATCAGACCATACAAAGATTCAATTGCCATTTTTCCACATTTACCACTATCATATATGGAACAGATCGAATCTTTTAAGGTGTTTCCGGTGTCTGGCAAAAAATGGGAGAAGAAAAGACCATTTCGTTTTAATATCGTAAAACAGGAACAGATTCAGGAAACGATTCACATTTTAATGGATGCTAATTACTATACAATCAATGGAACGTTAGAGCACCCACCATGAGCCCCCTCCCCCGTGCATGCCATAGAACGACGAAAGGGGGCGTTGATGATGGTATGTTTAAGTCCGCCGAGGAGGATAGCGGATGCGGAGGCGACAAGTCATGCAATACTCGGGGTTGGACGTGCACAAGGAGTTTTGCCATGGGACAGTGCTGACGGTTCTGTTGCGTTGTAGAGTTATAGCAACCGCCAAGGATGGACTGTTGCATCGCAGTTGCTGACGGATTGCTTCTCCTCACCTGGCCAAGTATAATCCTATTTCTCCAACTCTTCGTCCACTTTGCTCAGAAGGGTTGCCACGCGCTTGCCTTTGTCGGTCAGGGAGATTAGCCGCCTCCCGCCGAACTTGTCCTCGGTTTTCTCGACAATCAGACCGTCGGCCCTCAGCTCGCCCAGCCTTGAGCTTATCGTGCTGATGCTGCCGCCCGTGGCTTCGGCTAGCTTGGAGAACGGGATGGCCTTTCCCTCTTGGTGAATGGCGATGAGTACGTCCATCGATTTGCTACGTTCCAAATTTCTGAGACTCATAGAACGGGTATCGACGGGGGCGCAAATATTCCTTGTTTTTACTATTATAGGAAATTAATATATCATTCTTCTGCCATAACCCTACTTATTGCAGAAACAAGTAGGTGGTCGGAATGGCTGACGAAATGGACGAGATTATCGAGATGGTGGCCCGGTGGGTGAGGCCTAACGTTGACATGGCAGAGCTGAAGGCATCCCCGTTCTACGGCTCGGTCAAGAATAAGGTCGAGGAACTGATAGGCAGGGAGTAATCTCTGTGCGGTCACGTGGTGGCATCTTTTTATCTATCCTAGTTGTGCTAGAATTCGTTATCAAGTATCAGACTGTGCTCTCCTCGTCGGTCAACTGCCCTCCTTTTGCTTCCGTTCACAAATCAGTTTACAAAACAGATTATATACACCCTATCCTATCTCATCATCGCAATACGCTAGGAGAGAGGGGTCGCGATGAGAACATTTACCAAGGCGCTGGCGACGGTGTGTGTAGGCGTAATGTGCTTGACCGCACTCCAGAACGTTTCTGCCGGAGCTTATGACGAGGGGGAAGACATGGATATTTTCACGGATTCCCTTGGGAACAGGCATATGGTCTGGAGGGAATTAGTCAACGGGGTTTATCAGGTATTCTATAGCCTAGAGATTGTCGATGATGAATACACGACAAACTATCAGTCTTATATGACACAGACCATTAACCAGAACTTAAATTTCGACGACGGGTACCTTACCATCCAGAATTGCCAAATTAATGGAAATTTAAAATTAACTCGCGCACAGGTCTCAATCATCAATTGTACGATAAATGGAAATGTTAAAATCGATATGGGAACGATGATAATCCGTTCAACTTCGTTACATGGAAACCTGGATATTAAAAATGCGAATTTAGAATTACGGGTTAACGAAATCAATGGGAACGTTAAATCTCAGACAAATACGGATTTGTTTTTCCAAACTGTTATCACAGGCAATGAGATTGATGGAAATCTAGATTTAAAGAGTGGTATCTGCTACGTGGTTGGTAACTCAGTAAATGGGAATCTCGATATCAAGTCTCCGGCCACAATTCAGTCGGTGAGTGATAACGATGTGAATGGAATGATCAAATTAACAAGCGATACAAGTGGTTTTAATGGAATCCAGATAACCAATTTAACGACCAATGCAGCATATCCGCAATGTGCAATGGACCCAACAACTGGATTATTCTACATAATATGGGTCACGAATGAAGGTGGGTACAGGGCATGGTATAGCGGTAGTGACGATGTGGTCGAATGGAGCCTTCCTTATGTTACCGACGTTGTTATCAATACGTGTGACAATCCGCAGATGGATTTTATAGCGTATGGTGGAACCCTGAGCATCTCATGGTTGCAGTATGGCAATGCTCAAATTGTTGCTGACTTGGACTTTGATATGATTCCAGACATTAGTGACGTTAATCCATTAACATATGATTCTCAAATCGGTATTGGAACGTTTAGCCCGGATGTTATCATGGCGGATGGTACGATGGGAATCAGTGTCGCTATTGATTACGCGACGAATTTGACTATCAAACCGACACTCGCCATAGCCTCGTGTCCGATTCTAAATGCTAATTATGGGCCTTATTTTAGCGTTACAATAGGGTCATCAGATAATTTCACCGCCATCATTAAAATGAAGTTTGACCCGAATGCACTCTCCACTGACACAATCAAATACCTGCGTATGTACTGGCTTAGGGACGATACGAATTGGAAAATATTAAAAAATGTTTCCGCTGGGGAGGATACAGGGGTTGATTTGGACAATGGATATGTTTGGGCAGTTACTGCTCATTTCAGTACATTCACAACCGCGGATTCTTCAATGGTGGATTCTGATTCTGATGGACTTACCGATGCCCAGGAGATAAATGCTGATGGAAGCTTACCTATTGTTATCGATAAATTTTCAGACGATTCAGCGGAAAGAAGTTTGATATTCAGCGGTTCAGACAGCCAAACTGTATGGTTGAAAGTTCCTATTAGCCAGATTGACATACTTCGCGCATCATCAACCCAGATGGATGTTACAAGTAAATTATTCCAAATGTCAGTTCAGCAGATGTTATACAATGATGATGCTGCAGTTTATCAGTTAAGTCCCCAGATATATGAGGATAAGGTGATTTGGTGCGACAATCGATACGATACAGTTTCAGGAAAATGCGCAGTATTTTTGAAAACAATTGGAACACCTGATGAAATACAATTATCTTCGATTAATGAAAATTCTGGAAACGCGAAAATATCGGGTAATTATGTAGTGTGGTCTACATATAGCTCAACAAGCAATAAGATTAGCGTTTATAATATTGAACGGAATGAGATAATCCAAAGTTTTGGGGTAAGTGCCGGTGATTTGGATATTTATGGTGATATAATGGTGTGGAGCGAAATGAGCGTTTACGGACCAGACTATCTATATACCTACAAAATCAGCACACAAGAACTTCAACAAATTACTACAACGGATTGTGGAGCCACTCATATATATGGCGATTATATAGCATATCATGATCATACGCAGGGTGGATTGTGGCTATATCAGCTATCGACTCAACAATATACGAGAATCACGACTGCGGGTGTGAATCCCTGGATGCTCGATATTGATGACCGATATGTTGCATATTTAGATATAACTTCAAATGATATATATGCCTATGTCCTAGCTACGGGTGATACGATTCGATTGACCAATACATTTTCGTATGAAAGCAATCCCTCAGTCGACGGTGGAATTGTTCTCTGGACTGATTATAGAAATGGCGATCCGGACATATATGGTTTTGACATTCTAAAAAATTTTGAGATTCCAATATGTGTTGCATCAGGTAATCAGGGAGCTGCATCAAAATATGGAGATAATATCGTATGGCAAGACCAGCGAAATAGTCCACTTCCAAGAATATATAGGGGAACAATCGGAACTCCATCTATTTCTATTGCTATTGGAGATAGAAACTTAGATAATATTGTGATGGACGGGACGAATTCAGAGTTCCCAGATTTTTCTGTGCCATTAAATTATTATCTTTCGACACATAGTGATAGTGATGATGGGGTATCAGACAACTTTATCTCCGTGCCGCTGGCATTCTCAACAACAGCTGTGGGGGAATTGACATTTTCAAACCTGGAAATCAATATTTATCCTGCCCTTACAGATCCAGTGAATTGGGATACGGACGGCGAGGGTCTTTCCGATGGTGATGAAGTATTGATGTATTTTACGGATCCATGCGACATTGATACAGACGACGATAAATTGTCTGACTATGATGAACTCATGGGAATCTATCATGGGTATATCAGCGACCCAAATAATCCTGACACAGATGGGGATAAAATAAACGATGGTGTTGAGGTAAATGTTTTATCGACTCAAAATTCGGAAATTAATACATTTACTGATGGATTTTCTACAAAAGATATTATCTTCACAGAAGCTGGTAGCCAAACAATCTCATTTGAGATTCCAATCACTGCTGAAGCAATAGAGTATGCGCAGGCTTCATCAGTGCAATTTGCATGCCAGGAATACTTGGTGATTGACAAAACTAAATACCATCATAAACTCGCGATGAATGATAACACAATTGTTTGGGCAGATAAAGTCGATGGAAATTACGACATTAAATCATATAATTTTATCAATGATGTTAGTAACCAGATACCGACTCTATCGGGCGATCAGGTGGAACCTGCAATGTACAATAATATCGTTGTATGGACCGATTATAGAAATGATGCGGATGGTAAATACACCGGTACAGGAGATAATGGTGATATTTACCTGTACAATATCGCTACTGGGGTTGGAAAATACATTTCTTCTTCCACGCAAAATGATTTTGATCCGGCAATTTATGGAAATTACGTTGTGTGGGTAAGAGAGAACAACAATCAACACGATATAATATTGTATGATATAGAGAAGGGGTATGAAAATTCTGCGACTGGCGAAATCGCAACACTTGGTGGGATGCCATATAATCAATTCGAGCCTAGCATTTGGGGACAAAGGATTGTCTGGACAGACTCAAGAGATGGAAATTTAAACATCTATATGCATGACATCAGCACTGGAATAACAATTCCTGTTACAAACAATCAAGCGATTCAAGATTCACCTTGCATATATGAAGATGTTATTGTATGGCGAGACAATAGAAATTCAAATTGGGACATATATTCATGTACTGTGGGTACATCAGGAGAAAATAAATTATCGAAGATGTCAAGTAATGAGTTTTCTCCAATGGTCTGGCAGGCCGGAGTAGTGTGGACAAAGGCTAATGATGACCATTTTGATGCCCAATGGTATAGCGATGGAGTAACGCTTACCACATTCCCGCATTCTACCTTAACCGACCAATTACTTTGCACGGCATGGGGACAAAATATTGCTTGGATTGATTCCTCAGGATCCGGGTCAAAAATAACTATTTATTCGGTTGGGGATGCCCCTCAGGCAACAATCACGAGCATAACGCCGGATCCTGCATCGCCAGATACTTATACATTCCAAGGAATTGGGTCTGCCGCCGGGAGTGCTACGATAATGGATTACAGGTGGTACTCCGACCTTGACGGTCTGCTGAGTTCGGCAGATACCTTTACTACATCGAGTATGACGAAGGGAACACATGATATATCATTTACAGTTAGATCAAGCAACGGTTTGTGGGCTATTCCATTCCACTCAACAATCGTGATAAATAATGATATTCCAATTGCATACATATCTTCGATATCCGCAAACGCAGTCATAAAAGGCCAATCCGTCACATTCTATGGATTGGGAACGGATTCAGATGGCTCGATCGTAAAGTATCGTTGGGTATCCAGTCTGGATGGGGACATCGGTAGCCAAGCATCATTGGCAACAAATATGTTGTCCTCTGGTAACCATGAGATATTTTTCTCAGTCATGGATGATGCTGGTGAGTGGTCTACAGTTGTTTCATCCGGTCCAATAATAGTTTCGGAGAGTTCAGTCACGACGGGAAACATACCGACAGGGGGTGGCATGATATGGCAATCTACCTATCCAAGGTTGATCAGCATCCAAGTCACGGCTGGAGCCTCCTCAAACTTCGGAATATCCGTTGATGGAAGAACCTCCAGAAATGTAAAGAACAGTGGGACGTATTCGTATGTTGGATATGCTACATCGATTTCTCTGAGTTCTTTTGATAGTGGCGAATCCGGAACATATTCAGTGCTCCCTGGCATCCTCACATCTTATAGTGGTAATATAAAGAGCGAAGATGTCATATGGGAATCGGATGTATTACGTGAAGTAACTGTCAAAGTTGTTTCAAATACAGGGGAATTCGAAATTAATGCGAATGGGAATTGGAGGTCACTAGCCAATTTGGGAACGTATTGGTACGTGGGTAGAACCGGTTCCATCGGAATTGATTCTCCTGGGGGATCGTTTAGTGGAACATACCAAATAACACTGGGCATATTAAATGGCTATTCAGGATTATTCTACGATTCCGGTTCTACGGAGGTAGTCTGGGAATCAGATACGGCGAGGGATGCGACAGTGAGGGTAACATCAACGAGTGGAACATTCTCTGTGAATGCGAATGGGAATGCGAGAACAATGGCATACCCGGGGACGTACTGGTATGTCGGGATTACGAGTTGCGTACAAATGACATACGTAGGTTCAGGAGACAGTGGGAATTACGAGATAATATTAGGAGTGCCAGGCAGTGCGAGCAGTTACACTGGAACATTCGCGTATGCTGCATCGACCCAAGTTGTCTGGGAATCTGACACAGCGAGAGTAGCGACTGTAAAAGTTTCATCAACAAGTGGGTCATTTGCAGTAAACGCGAATGGCAATACGAGGTCGATAGCATCACCAGGTACATACTGGTATATTGGGAGTACGAACTGTGTACAACTGTCATCGATGGATTCTGGGGATGGGGGAAATTACGTAATAACGTTGGGAGTAGTTGATACGCCATATGGTTATTCTGGCACTATTTCCGATGCCGGCACCAGTGAAGTAGTCTGGGAATCCGATATCGACCGATTGATGACAGTGAAGGTGGTATCGACAGACCCAGACCTCGGAGATACCTTCTCTGTAAAAATCGACGGAGCTACACGAGCAACATTAGCCAAGCCTGGCACATATTGGTATGTTGGTAATATTCATCTTGTAGAGTTAAGTTTATTCGGTCCAGATGATGCAGGGATATACGAGATAAAAAACGGTATAGCTGAGAGTTACTCGGGGTCATTATTCCACGATGGCGTTAGCGGTGGGAGCGAGGTAATTTGGGAATCGGATACATCCATTCTCGGATGCCAGGTCGACATCGTGGCATCATCTGGATCTTTCACAGCGTCGGTTAATGGCGGTTCAACAGTAACAGTATCTGCAACAACTCCATTATCCTACACAGGAGCGTTGTATTCCATCGTCATTTCCAGCTTTTCAAGCTCTGATACTGGTTCCTATCAAATAACACGAACAAATCAGGCTCCAGTAGCAGAAATAATTTCGATATCTCCAAACCCAGTTACAGCAGGATCAGCAATTACATTCGTCGGCTCTGGAACGGATTCTGATGGATTTATCGATGGATATTCGTGGTCGATATGGGTTATCGGAGGGTGCGATCCCGCAGTATTCACTAATACTCAGACATTCTCATGGGTTACGACTATTGTTGGTACACATACCGTATATTTTTCTGTGTGTGATGATGATGGCGTCTGGGCATCATCTGATATCGCAACGATAACTGTAACCGCGGCCTCTTCGATCATCTCAATACCAGCCCCAATGATTTATGAGGATAAACTACCCTCATCGAATTATAACTGTGGCAATTCAATAAATGACCCAACTCTCCTTACAACCGTACCATCTGAATTGCCTATTGCATCCATCGATTCGATTGGACCATCTCCATCGAGATACAACGAACTTGTTACAATGAGAGGGCATGGAACGGGAGCCAATGGTCGGACAATCAAAGCATTTAGCTGGAGGTCCGGTGCAACAGCATTGGGTACATCTGCCACGACATCAACGCAATCATTGAGTGCTGGTATCCACATCATCTATTTCAAGGTCCAAGACAGCTCTGGTCTATGGTCTGAAGAAGTTGGGAGTGTTCTAGTCGTGAAAAGTAATATTCCGCCAATGGCTTTGATTTCGGCACCAATGGATAGCGCGGTGTTCGTATTTGGCGAGGACATCGTGTTCAATGCAGGGACAAGCTCAGACTCCAACAACGACAGGTTGACGTTCAACTGGGACTTCGGTGATGGAGCTACAAGTACTAATGTGGTATCTCATCATGCCTACATTATAGCTGATAATAATCAAAACCAGGAAACTACGTATACAATCCGATTGACAGTCAATGATGGAATACTCGTGTCCGAGACTTCGATTCATATCCATGTACGGTCGAATATTATGCCGACAATAAGTTACACTCCAAATATTCGGACTACCTTAAATTATGAATACAAATCGACTCTAGCATCTCCTACCATATCCGTAGAGGTGGCGAATGATGATTGGACCAATCAAAATTTCCGATTGACGACAGAAACTATTTCGTTAACAAAAGGCATCAACAATTATCTAACATTATTCCATCAAGCGAATGTTGCAGGTACTGCGACTATAGTGTTAAAAATTTCGTCCACCTCTGCAGGACTAATACGCGTTTCCAGTCTCTTCGTTCAAGTTTCAATCCTCGTGCTCGATTCTTCTTTCCCAGATACCGACCTTGACAACCTTGATGACGGAATCGAAGTATATGTGCACGGAACAAATCCATGTGTGCAGGATACGGATGGCGACACTTTGTCCGATTACTACGAGATAATGGGCACCCCGACCAGACCAGAGTTTCGTTCTGACCCGCTCTTATGGGACACAGATAACGATGGCTTAAACGATTATGAAGAATATTCTTATATCGGGTTAAATCCGCAGAACCGTGACACTGACGGAGACTACCTATTTGATGGTGATGAATTATATCCATCGTTATACCATAAAGATTGGTTGTACACACCGTATTCGTCAAATCCCTTGAATCCGCATTCTGACAATGATGGGTTGAATGACCATGCCGAAGCCATATTCTTGTGCAACCCAAAAGCCGTAGATACCGACCGTGATTACCTTTGGGATGGTGATGAAATCGATCCAATTAATTTCCATAAAGACTACTACGAGACCGCTTTCTCATCTAGTCCAACGGTAATGGATTCAGACGCAGATGGGCTGACTGACTATGAGGAAGCCAGATACCAATCGAATCCGATGACGAGTAATTCTGATGAGGATGGAATAAGCGACCCAGACGAGTTAACATATTTGTTGAATACTCCAAGATACCACTCATCGGGTGAAGGAACAATCATATATGGTGAGCAAACGTACAATTTTATCGTAGAAATGCCTCCAATTTATGGAACAGTACAAATGGTATATCTTTATCTAAGAATAATGTACCCATATCTGGGATGGCAATTTACCCTAAGTTATTCAAGCCAGGGAGTCACAATCAACCAATTTGAAATAGAATATTCAACTGAGCAATACCTTGTGGGGGCACACGATCCAGACTGGTACCACCCATTGACACTTACCAAGGGAAGCGTCTGGACTTTGTCCGTTTATAGTCCCGAACCGTATGTTCTCGATATTCTACAGGAATTTTCATTGTTATTCTATAAATCTCCCTCGCCAACGCTCACGGACAGTGACGGGGACGGATGGAACGACAGCCTCGAAATCGGACAGGGCACGGACCCTACATACTGGAACGATATTTCTGTAGGACTTGACACAGACGGTGACGGGTTGAGCAACAGCGTAGAAGACGCAGACGGAGACGGGGCGATAGACGGCGATACAAACAACAATGGCATTATTGATTATGGCGAGATTTGGCATGAAACAAACCCGAACAATCCTGATTCAGACGGGGACGGCCTGTGGGATGGGGATGAAATCGACCCGATAACAATCCATAAAGATGCGTATGAAACAAAATTCCCATCAGACCCAAAGCTGAAAAACTCGGATTCTGATACCTTGGATGATAGGCAGGAGGCTATATACCAGTCCAATCCGAAATTGAAGCACTCAGACAACGACGGGCTGGATGACGCACAAGAGATAGCATTTGGGTGCAGTCCGACAAACCCAGACAGCGATGTTATCAACGGCATGATGGTCGGCGACGGCCTATACGATGGTTGGGTCGATACTAACGGTGATGGAGTATACAACGCGGGAGAGCCCAAGGGCGAACTCGGCGATCCTGACCTGGGATATGCTGGGGGGCTCGGGACGGACCCGCACGACCCCGACATGGACAACGACGGGCTTCGAGACGGCTGGGAGGATACCAACGGTGATGGTTGGTACCAACCGGGTGAGACCTGGGGCGAAATTGGAAACAGTCTCCAGGGGCTAGGGGGATATGGCACGTCCCCAACAGATGAGGACTCCGATAACGATGGAATCAATGACGGACCGGAATCGATATACTGGCTGACGCAAACGGGAACGCGTGCGGTAGACTCTATTGGGACTCTACTGAACAACCCGAATTCTGATGGTGACGGATGGACAGACGGCGAGGAAATTAATACCTATTTCACGAACCCAGGGCTGACTTCCACAGACTCGGACGGAGTTCCAGACGACTGTGACATTGACCCTCTCGTAAATACACAAGTTACATTGAAGATAACAGAGATAGAAGCAAAGGATGATGTGGATCCAAATAATGATCCTGCAGACTTTTTTATAAGATGTAATATCAACGGTGTTCTATTTGGGCGTAATCCAACTATTAATGACGATACACCATCGAATTACCTAGTCAATAAAAATGGTATCGGAACGTGGGATCAGGACAATCACAAAACACCAGATGAGATTGAGAACCAATTACAATTCACCGTGGATGTTTCGGATGACAAGACACAATATAATAGTAGGATGGAAATCGAAATTGCAATCTCCCTTTTCGATGATGACTATGGGCGCAGTCCGCCTGATGATGACCTATGTGATATAACTCGATTCCCGATTTCGAATACTGCTTATATATTCTATAGTTTAAAATTCGCTCAATGGTCTGGTGAGGATGCGATATATTTCGATCCTTTATCAGATCCTAGTAACACCCCAGGTGATCCACCAACGGGGGGTATTTATGATGACCGATTCGAATATAATTACGGCAATTATGGGCGTAGCTATGGGATGATATCTGGTGAAGAGGATGGTATTAGAGGGGATGAGAATGATTGCATAGTATGGTTTGATATTACACAAAGTGATTTTGATAACGATGGGTGGACGTATTGGGAAGAGATGGATTATTTTGGCACGAATCCAAAAATCACTAATCAAAAATATGCTATTGTTGTTGGATGCTCTAATTATGATGATGAACCAATATATACAAATGATCTACGATGTGGCGATAATGATGGAAAGGTCGTGTACGATTGGTTATTGGCTGCAGGCTGGTCCCGAGATAATGTATATTTCTATGTCAACTCTAACTTAGAGGATGGAGATCCAGGAGCATCTGAATTAAGAGAATATGATGTCGATGGTGAGCCAACGACAGCGAACGTTGATAATGCATTTAGTATTATTGACGGTTGTGTTACTGAAAATGATATTATCTTTTTCTACTATTCTGGACACGGTGAAGCAGGGACCTCATCTTTATGGTTTGTTGGTGAGGATAAATACAGTCCTATAAGTTTATTAAATAAATTCTCATATTTACATGCAATGCATAAAATACTTATTCTAGATTCTTGCTTTGCTGGTGGTTTCGTTGATGAGATTAATAAAGTAATATCTGGAAATGCGTATGTAGATACGATTGTAATAGCTTCATCAACTAGCGCCGAAACAAGTGGTTATTTGCCCCCTCGCTTTGGAATCGGTGACATTGAGTTAGTAACCAATAGTTATACAACCCTTGACATCACAAATTATATTCTTCAGAGACCATCCGAGCCCATTACACACCCCAGAAGTCTCCAAGATGTCATCGATTTCCTCCCCGAACGACCAACTCAGCATCCACAAAGTGCTGACCGCGGAGGTATTGCACAGGATATCTATTATCTCGATGTAGGGTGGTGTAACATATGAAAAAGAACATCAAAGGAGTCGGAGCCATAATATCGATTGTAGTTATTCTCTCTGTAATATCGGTTTATCTTTATATACCAAGTGATTACAAACCAAAATATACCTTGTACACGGCACCTAGACAAATTCAATCTAGATTCATATCATCATCTCCAACTATCGACGGGAAACTGGGACAGAATGAATGGGATTATGATGAACTCAGCCAGATCATTTTATCATCAAATTTCACTGAAGATTCTCTCACTTGCCAATATATTATTCAAAATATAAATTCAACGTTGTTCCTTTTATTTCGAATAAGCGATGATACTTATGGCCCTTTAGACATTTATATAGATAATCGAAATGATAACCTCCTAGACTATACACAAGAACCAATGGAACACCGTCTTCATTTTTACAAAGATAATTTACAATGGTGTATATTTTCAAGGGATATTGATGGAAATTTCACTTGGAATGCTGGAGAAAAACGACCAATGCCAAAGATAGTTCAAAGCTTTGGATCGAGCCAATCGGAGGATTGGATCGTTTATGAGATAGCCCTCTCCATGACCGAGGAAAACGAGATAATCCTGGGATTAAATAATTCGATTGGAATGGATTTTGCATATTGGGACTACGATGTTGGTCAATATTATTTTACTGACCCATATGGTAATCCTGCAGGTGATGCCTCGAATTATACGGACATTTACCTAGCTAATGCTCCACAGGATCTACGGGAGTGAAAAATGACCTTCCGTAACCCCCGAACCTGCCGGAGAAAACGCCAGAAGGCGTTGTGTGGCAGCGTGAGCCTTCCCGACAAACCGTCGTCTGGGATGCCGCCGCTGATCCTCCCGGTGCTTCTCATAGATGAAAAGACCCTTTGCTATCCACCATCCATCGACGGAACAGCGCATTTACTCCGCAATCCGGCGCTGTATTGCACAGCAAAATATGGGCGGGAAATTCGTAAATCCTTTCGCCAAACACCCCCGTACCGTACGCTTATAGAAACGTTTAGTCCGTAGAGGATACACGACCGATTCGCAACAAAGCTCAGACCCTTCGCCGTGAATATTATCCCATTGGCGGGAGGCAGCGAAGATGCCTCGATGGAGCATCCCCGTCCAAGATTTGATGGTAAGATATCGAATGATGGATTGCGACAATTTATAGTTATGGGATGAAGGAAGAAAAGGATGACAGAAAGGTTTGTATTAATACTCATCTCACTTTTTTATAGAACTTCGGGGGATCATATATAAAACCACTATACCCAGAGATCTCACCATCACGAAAATCAAGGTCATGAGCGACACGAATCCCTCTGGGTGTCAAGTAAATCATTCTTTTCCTGTGTCCCTCAGTTGAATAGTCATCCTTTATCAAACCAGCGTTTATTAAATCTTTAAGACGGAGGTTGATTGTGGAGTTACTACAATCTATAACTTCAGACAGCTCGGATAAAGACATCGTAATTGGTAATGACTTTTCTAATGGATCTTCCTGGTATAACGCAAGCAAGATTTTTATAGCTCCAGGAGCTTCAAGTATGTAGATTGGTCTTTTTGGTACATCATTTTTTTTCATCGCGAAACATTATATCAGGGCTCATATTTATAATTACCGAATTTGACATTGGGTAAAATTAATATACCCGACAATGCATACCCATTTTCAATATGAGTAATTACCCGAAAAAGAAACAGGAATCGAACAAGAGGATGATATAATGCGTAATCCAGCATATCTCATCAGAGCTAACGAGTGGCTCGATGGCCTCAGGAAGAAGAACTATAGTGAGATGACAACGCGCAAGGCTTATCGTTGGCCGCTAATGGCCGCGTACAGGGCTCTAAAGAGCAAAGGATATCCTACACAGATTAGATCTATCGGTTCAGAAGCCGCATTATTCGTTATTCAGGATGTTTTCCATGGACGCGCTAAAGACATCGCAGCATGGAACCGGTTCTTGCTAGCCAACAAGAATCCGGTCATCGAGATGCTGGAGTACCACGTCAATCCAAGCACGAGAAGCACCGTGGATTGGCTGAACCTAGAGAAAGGCGAGGACTTCGCCGTTTGGGAAGCCGCGCGAGAAATCAGGGAAAAAGCCCTGATTCACTCGGAACTTTACCTTGGCATGCGCAGGATATCCGTCCAGCGGTTCCAGCTTTCATGGTTCAATGGACAGAGCATAAACATCCATGGCAAAGGGCGGGGAGGCGGCAAATGGCGTACGATAGCGCCGCACAAAGATACTGCCGAGTTGTTCGCAACCGTAAAAGAGCATAATTCCCAGCTTGCCAAGAAAGCCGGTTCAGACTCATATCCCGACAATATGATGTTGTGCGTGAAAGGTACGAACCTCAGGAAATACGGGTTCACTTCGTTGGACAACATCGTCAAGCGGGTTTCCGTCAGGTCCGGGATAGAATTCAGCCACCACACGTTGAGGAGAACCGCAGGCCGTAGGATGTGGAAGGCAGGAATCGCCATCGAGAGCATCGCGAGGTTCCTCGGGCACTCCGACATTAGGATGACCATGTTATATATCGGCGCTAACTACGACGATACCGAGGCGGCGATGCGAGCCGCCGAGAAATGGGACGAAGAACGTAAACGGTCCGCGAACGGTACAGGGGGTCCATGAGCCAGCAAATCCAAAAAATAGAAGTGGGGGCGCTGGGATTTGAACCCAGATCAGCGGGTTTCTTCCACGCCGGGAGCTACCCGGCGCGTTTTCTGAACTACGGGTCAGCGCTCCAGTCATACATCACTTCTTCAGCAAACCCGTTGGCAATCATGCCCGTAACTGGAGCCCGCGAGGATACCGTGTTACCCCACACCCCCACCATTTCCGGGAGCGCAGACGTTTCGGGCTGCCCGACGGCACACACCGTCAGGCAGCGGCAGTTCAACTAGCGCTTGCGCAATTTCTGGGCGCGCTTTCGTCTTCGCATCTTCTTCTTGCGCCACTTCCAGCGCTGCTTGCCGCGCTTTTTCCACGCTCTGGAGCTTCGCTTCATTCAGTTTCCTCGCTGAAGTCGGGTAATAGCTGGTTGTTAATATGGTTTTGGGATGGCTCAAGCGGGTCGCGGGTGCAAAGGACGACAAATTATATTAGCCCCTTCGCACGTGGCGAGCCATATCCTTTTACGCGGGCACGTGGCCTAGACCGGATATGGCGCCGGCCTTCTAAGCCGGAGGTCCCGGGTTCGAATCCCGGTGTGCCCGCTTTTCATATTCCAGCGATGATTGCTGAAGAAAAGCGGAACTACTAGCGGTCTGGATTTATCAGTCGGAGCGGAGCTGGTCCGGTCCGCTTATCCAAGCGCCATCCATTTATATCCAAAGGTTGATGTTCGGCGCGTGTCCCATCTGTACCCCTGGGGCGGCGAGTACGTCGTCGGCAACCCGGACAGCTGCGTCGCGGCCGTCACGCTTTCGGAATACATCAGGCTGCCAATTGACGAGGTCGCAATACACGGCCACATGAAGACGGAGAACCTGGGAATCGAGAAGGTCGTCGCGAACGTCGTGTCCAATCCCAACATCCGTTTCCTGATAGTCTGCGGCAAGGAGGTCCGGGGCCACCGCTCTGGCGACACAATCCTGGCAATCCACAGGAACGGCATCGACGGAAACAACAAGGTCTTGGATGCAAAAGGGGCGGTCCCGTTCATCGAGAACCTGACCAAGGAGGCTGTCGAGCGTTTCCGCCATCAGGTTGAAATCGTCGACATGATTGGCGAGTGCGACCCTGAAAAAATCATGGCCAGGGCAAGGGAATGCGCCGCCAATAATCCGGGCTCGCTCGGCGAGCCGTTCATAGCGATAAAAATTGAGGGCCAGAAGAAAAAGGCGGACGTGTCGGGGATGCTGGCGCTCCACAGCTCGCTGAGGGTCGACCCGTATTTCGAAATGTCTGAGCTGGAGGGATGAGATGCCTGCGCGGTGCTGGAGGGTGTTGTAGGATGTTCGGATTCGCAACTGAGCAGAAGAAGTTCAAGGTCATGGGCGCCGTTTTCGGAGGACAGCCAGGTGAGAACCCAACTATTCTGTTTGGAACAGTCCTGTTCGGGAAGAAGTACCTGGCATTGGGCGCGCCGGAGAAGGAAGAGGTGAGGGGTTTCATCGCACAACAGGGAGAGTATGCCAAGCTGACTGGAAACCCGGCGGTCGTGGACGTATTCATAGATTCCATGGAGCGCGTCGCTGAGCGGCTGGAACTGGTGGCCAGCGCGTGGGACGGCCCCTTCTCCCTGGACGTTCCGGAATCCGAGGTCCGCATCGAGGCGCTGAAACACTGCGCGAAAACCGGGCTGCTGGACCGCGCGATTTATAATTCACTCAACCTTGGTGTCACCGAGGATGAAATTAAAACTCTAGCGAAGCACACGCCCGCAGCAGTAATCTGCCTGGCATACAATCCGAAGGACTTTTCCACCGATGGACGGTTGGCGATGCTCAAGTCCGGGGGCGGAATCCTCGACAAAGGGCTCGTTCAAACCGCCAACGACATCGGCGCAGACAACCTCCTGCTGGACACCGGAGCCACTCCGTTCGAGCACAGCGCCGCCGAGTGCCTGCGCGCGATTCCGGTCTTCAAGCACGAGTTCGGGCGTCCGGTCGGATGCGCGATACACAACACCGTCGAGAGCTGGCTCTGGATGAAGGCCTGGCGCAAGGAGCACAAGGCGCAGTACGAGCTCTGCGACGCCGGCTCGAACCTCATGCCGATCCTGATGGGCGCGAGCTACTGCGTGTACGGCCCGATGCGGAACGCCCCTATGGTATTCCCAGCGGCTGCGATGGCGGACAAGTTCGTCTCCGAGGGGGCCGAGGACTACTTCGGGGTCGCCCCGGCAGAGGGCCATCCGAGGAGGAAGCTCGGTTGAGCCGCCCGTTCGCGCCGCTGGCTGCGACGGTGGTCGGCAGTTTTCCCGCAAAGCCCGCGATGAAAATGATGGCGGCCAGCTATCGCGACGGCTCGGACCCGTTCGTCGCATCGCTTGAGGGGAGCGTGAAAGCCCAGCTCGGCGCGGGAATAGATATCGTTTCAGATGGTCAGACCCGCGACACGATGGTCAACCTCTTCGCCAAGGGGCTGAGGGGCGTGAGGATGCGCGAGCGTCCGGCCGTTGTGAGGGAGATAGAATGGATTTCCCCCATCACCCTAGAAGACCAGAAGCATGCGAAGAGCCTCCTGCCCCCTGAAAAGAAGCTCAAGGGAATCATCACCGGGCCATTCACCATGGCCAAGGGCCTGGAAGACAAATTCTACGGCAGCGCGGAGAATATGGCCTTCGCCCTCGCGGAAGCGATGAACAAGGAGGCGCGCTCCCTCGAACCGTTCGTCGACGTCATCCAGTTCGACGAGCCTTTCTTCTCCGTCGAATGGCCAGAATTCGCCCAGGTGCTTGTCGAGACCGCCAGGCGCGGGCTGTCCAAGCCTGTAGCGTTGCACGTATGCGGCGACGTGGCCCCGATCTTCGACAAGCTTACCGAGCTTCCGGTAGACCTGCTGGACCACGAGTTCGCGGCGCATCCCGAACTGCTGGCGACGGTCGCGGACGTGTCGTTCAGGCAGAGCCTGGGATTCGGATGCGTGCGCTCCGATAAGAACGAGGTCGACCGGTTGGGCGATGTTGTCTCGCTCGTCCGCGAGGCCATTGACCGCCTTGGCGCGGAACGCATGCTCCTCGACCCGGACTGCGGGTTGAGACATCTGGACGAGCCAGTCGCCCGCGCGAAGCTGGAGACTGTCGTCCGCGCTCGGAACGAAGTGCTGGCCATGCTTCGCTGAGCCGGGAGTTGGCGAAGGGGTTAAGTACGTCAGCGGCGATTTGACCCACGATGACCCTGCGGCCCCGCGCTTTCACGGTCGTTCTCGCATCAGCGTTGCTCGTGTCGAGCATCGTCGTCTGCCTGGCATCGCCCCGCGCTGGCGCGGCCTCGTGGACCGACGACTTCGCCGGCACGGCGTTCGACCCCAGATGGACTTTCCACGGCGACGGCCTGCCGATGCTCGACAACGATACGCACTGGTTCGCGCTATATCATGACGTCGCGAACGAGACGGCAGGGGTCTGGAGGGGTCCCGCCATCAGGGCGCAGACAGCCGACGCATACGAATTCGACGTTAGCGCGACGATGAGGTGCATCGCCGGCGAGGAGCCTGTCGGCAGGGCGGAGGTGCGCCTGCTCGATTCCGCTGGCGCTTCGATATACGCTTTCAGCTGGACCGACCCCGCCAACACCAACAACGCCGCGCAGGTGTCGTTCTTTTCCGGCGCGGCGGATATGTTGATGTACACCACGGGCGCAACGTACGACTACTCGATATTCATGGACAAGTCGCTTAGGCTGGCACGGCTGTCCGGTCAGGTATCGTTCTACATAGACGGGGCGCTGAAGTATTCGGGCACGACCCAGGCGGCCAAGGTCTCCACAATCCAGCTCGCGCTGCTGAAGGACACGGACATCTGCCCGCTGAGCAAGGAGGACATGACGTTCGACAGCGTCTCCCTCGATTACACGGCGGCTCTGACGCCGTCGGCGCCCACCGGGCTCGCCGCGGCACCTTCGAACGGAGCGGCCTCGCTCTCGTGGTCGTCACCGGATGTGGGAACGGGCGCCCCCGTGATTGGCTACCGCATCTACAGGGGATACTCGTCCGGGAACGAGCTCTTCCTCACCTCGGTCGGCCCCACCCCTTTCTACAACGACTCGGGATTGACGAACGGACAGCCCTATTTCTACAAGGTCAGCGCGGTTTCGGGGCTGGGGGAGGGCGCGATCTCCACCGAGGCCTCGGCCGTGCCGAGGACCGTGCCGGGCCAGCCCGTCAACCTGCAGACCGTCGGCAGCCCATCGCGTGTCAGCCTCACGTGGTCCCCCCCCGCAGACGACGGCGGCTCGGCGGTCATAGGTTACAAGGTCTACCGTGGAACCCAATCCGGTTCGCCGTCGTTGCTGGCCGCCCTCGGAGCGGTCGTTTCCTACGACGACGCGGCGGTGACGGCCGATTCGTCATACTACTATTCGGTCAGCGCAGTGAACGGCGCGGGCGAGGGTGCCCAATCGGGGGAGGCACATGCCAGCACACTCTCCGGCACCACCCTTCCTTCAGCTCCCAGGGATCTCGCGGCTCTTTCAACAAATGGCACGGTCGCCCTGAGCTGGAGCGCGCCGCTATCGAACGGCAACACCCTCATCGACCATTACTCTGTCTACAGGGGGGCATCGTCAGGAGAGAGGGCGTGGCTCGCGGACGTAGCTGGAATTCCCGGCTACGCCGACGCTGCCGTAACGGCGGGCCGCACCTACTACTACACCGTCACGGCGACGAATGCCGCGGGGGAGAGCCCGACCTCTGGCGAAGCGAGGGTCACCGTAGCGGGGACGACGGTCCTGACGGAGCCATCAGAGCCGCTGAACCTCACTCTCCAGACGGGGGACGGTTTCGTCCTGCTGACGTGGGAGAGCCCCGCCGACGACGGCGGCAGTCCCATCACGTCGTACAAGGTCTACAGAGGTTCGACGCCCTCCGCGCAGGCGTTGCTTGTAGAATTCGGTCCGGTGAACGGTTACTCCGATACGGATTTGGCGAGCGGCGATACCTACTGTTACGCGGTCTCGGCCGTGAACGCCGTCGGCGAGGGGGCGGCCTCCGCCACAGCGAATGTCACGATAGCCTCGGAGCAGAGCGTCACCAACGAAACGGAGACGGACGACACGTCGCAGCTGAGCCACTGGACCTGGAAGTCGTCGGTCGTGATGCTCGTCCTGCTCGTCATAGGAAGCGCGGGGATTCTGTGGTACATGAGAACGCCGGAATCCCCTTCACAACCTGGCGACCCACTGAAGGGCTCAGGTGAAAAGCCAGACGAGAGCGTTGATGGCGAGTCCGATGAGGATGCCGCCGACGAAGAAGGTGGCCACGATTAGAACGGTCACCTTCTTGCCGAACGTCGCGTTGAGCACCGGTATGGCCGAGATGCAGATGGCGTTGCCGCATATCGCGAACGCTATCGCGTGGCCGAGGGGCAGCCCGAAGGCAAGGAGCGGAGCCAGTATGATCACGTCCTCGCCGGAGCAGATGAAAATCGGTATGGCTATCAAGACCAGCAGCACTAGCCCGGGTATGCTCCCTATGACGTCCGCCCTGTCGCCGATGAACGATACGATCATCTCTTCGTTCAGATAGGTCGCGATTATCGACCCGAGGAGAATCCCGAGGAAGATGAACTTCATCAGGTACATGAGCTGGTCCCAGCCGGCGAGCAGCGCCGATGTGCGCGTCTGGTATGACTTCGACGAGCGGCATCCCTCGCACGAGTAGCATCCAGCGCGCGCGTCCCCTGGTTCCTTCACGCCAGCGAAACGCTCTATCAGCACCCCAGCGCTCATCGCGATGACGAAGACGGATATTATCTCGATGACCAGGTACTCCCAGCCTATCCTTGCGACCGCGAGGACCATGACCATCGGGCTTAGTATCGGCACGACGACCAGGAACGTGATGACAGCCCGCACGCGCATCTGCTTGCCAAGCATCATGCCATGCGCGAGCGGGACACCGGCGCACGAGCATATCGGGATGACCGATGCGAACAGGCCCGCGCCGAGCATGCTCTTCGGCAGGCGAAGCTTGCCCAACGTCATGTATTTGATGACGAAGCCAGCCAGTATGCACCCCCACACAAACCACGGCGCTATCCCGAGCAGGTCCTTGTAGACATAATCGAGGTAGCTAGCTTCCCCCTCCCCGGACGAAGTCTCGGCCTTGCACCACCAGCAGTACATGTAGAGGAAGATGGAGAATACGGCCATGACGGCCATGAACCACCACTTGGCCCTGTCCGAGATTTCGAGACTCCCGCCGATGCGGTTCAACCATTCGTCGAACGGCTTGGATCGCTTCCGAACGGATTCTGAGACGAATGCCCAGACTACATACACGACAAGGGCGATGCTGAGAATCCAGTGGACCCCGAAACCATCTACGTACAGTTCCAGCGCGGCCATCGCCATAGTTTAACCGCACGAGCTATTTATATTCTGCCACAATCTGGTTTGTTTCGAGCAAAATTTATTATATGACACAGGATTGTTATCTGACGAGGTCCGACGAATGCGCTTCAATCCCGCTGCCACAACTCTAGCACTCGCAGTCATGATGCTCACGGCATCGCTCCACGCGTTACCGGCGGCTGGAAAGGTTGAGGGCGGAGAGACCCCGAACGACATCGAATACGTCCCGGGCGATTGGTACGTCGCTAGTAGCGAGTGGAGGAATGACACTACCGTCATCCTCAGGGGGAACCTCATCGTCCCGACTGGCGCCACTCTAGCGTTCCGCAACGTAACGCTGAAGATGGACTGCACGCTCTCCGACGGGCAGTATCGCGTCGAGGTCCGGCCCGGCGGGAGGTTCTACGCAAACGATACTGACGGCGATCCATCCACGGCCGGGGACGCACCCGTCATTGCGAACAACGGTACGATTTACGGCTTCGCGCTCCAGGTCAACGAGAGCGGCGTCTTCGAGCTCAGGAACGGCGCACTCACCAAGTGCGGTTTGCTCCACGGACAGGTTGGCGCGGGCGTTTCCGGCCCGAGGTTGCTCTCCGACAACGCCGCGCTCGTCGGCAGCGAGATATATGGGTGCGCGAACGGAGTCGTGGTCGATTCGGCCAATGCTACGATAACGGGATGCACCATAAGGAACAACCTGTTCAACGGCGTGTATGTGACGAACCTGTCCGTACCGTCCCACAGGTTCTCGTTCGATGTCAACAACTCAAACATCTCGGGCAACGCTGGGGCCGGGGTCGATGTCAACGTCGACTACCTGGATGCACATCTGGCGGATAACGAGTTGTGGTCGAACGGCAAGGGGGGGGTCCTTCTCAAAGGGGCGATGTTCTGCAACGCGACGCTGAGCCGGAACATCCTTGGCAAGAATTTCGAGCCGGGGACGATTGGATTCTTCGCCTCGCCTGGCGGGTCCGTCGATGCGTCGATGGACAACAACACCCTGGTGGCGAACAACGGCACGCAGGTGCGAGCCGGCATCGAGAACACTGGTTCGTCCTATCTCGACGAAATCTCCGCCCGGAGCGTCGAGTTGGATGCGATCGACAACGTCATAGACAGCGACGGCGCGTTCGCGGGGTTCTTCGCCCTGGCGACGGAACGCATCAGGACGAACCTATCTCGCAACGAGATACACACGGACGGGAGCAGCTACGGAGCGATTCACGTCGGGAAACTGGCTTACGGCAAGGTCAACAACCAAGCGGCCACCGGGAGCGTCAGCGTCGAATTGGTCGGAAACAACATCTCCAACAAGGACGGGGGGGCCCTCAAGATAACCGCGCTCCGCCGCCTCTGGGTAAATATGACGGACAACAACCTGACCAACCTAGTGTCGCTGTGCGGCGGTATGTCCTTCGGCTGGCTCTCCGACAGCATTGACGACTCGACGCCCGACACCGCGGACATTCTCGTTTTGAACAACCGCTTCAAGGACGTGGAGGGCTCGAATGGACTGTGGATGAAGGCCGTGTACGACCTGAACGCGACCGTGGAGAACAACACGTTCAAAAACATTCTCGGGGGGGCCCTGAGACTCGGCTGGCTGTCCGATGTCGATTCAAACTACGCACCGCTGCCGTGGGCCTACCCGACCAGGAATGTCAGGGCAAAGGTCTGCAACAACGTCATCTCCGGGGGTTCGGGCCCTGGAATATGGATATACTCGTCCAACGGGAGCCAGGTCTTCTCCAATACTGTCTCGTGGAAGTACGGCAACTACTACCCGTACATGGGGGACGGCATCCGCATCCAATCCACCAACAAGCCAACGTTCGTCCATCACAACACCATTGTTGACTGCTCGATGGTCGGGATACGGCTCTTCAACGCAACCGGCGCTTCGGTCTACGACAACACACTCTCGTCGAACATCTACGGTCTCGGATTCGAATCGCAGGCGAGGGGGAACACGCTCTGGAGAAACGTTGTAACCAAGACGACGAGCGAATACGGTTATTACCTGACCGTAGATTCTCTCAACAACTCGATACCGGTAAACAACACGGTCCAGGGTTCCTATCTCAAGTTAATCCACGGCTTGCACGGCACGCCCATCGTCCTCGCCACGTTCCCTCCGTGGAACGAGCAGGTGCACCTCATGTCCAACCTGGGTCAGATAATCGTCGGCGACTCGACGTACCTGGACATACAAGGACACGTCGCGAAGAACGGCTCTGCGGGCTTGTGCCTCTCGAACGTGACGCACTCGCTCGTCCGCGGCAACGCGCTGTCCAGCAATCAAGCCCTTGGCGGCTCCGGCTTGGACCTGAGGACGGGTTCAGCATGGAACGTCGTCCGGGGCAACACGCTCTCGTCGAATACGAGAGGGATCTCATTCAACACCATGGCTGCAGAGAATACGCTGTGGTCGAACACTGTGACAAAGGCGGCCTCCCAGACGGGGCTCTGGTTCGACACTCAATCGAGGTGGTTGCGAAACATCATCCCGGCGAACAACACGGTCAACGGCGTCTCCATGAGGTATTACCATTCCGTGAGCGGGTTCTCGCTGGACGGCGCATCGGTAAACGTCCCGCTCATGACGAACCTCGGTCAAGTTACAGCGGTGAACTGCACGGGACTGTCTCTGTCCAACATCACGTTGATAGGCGCATCAGGGGCGAGCGGAATCTACCTGCACGCGACCGACGGAGTCACCATCCTCGATTCGTCGGTCTCAGGGAGCTACATGGGCCTCTACGCCAGGGATTCGGACGGACTGCTTCTCCGGGATGTCTCTCTCAACCAGGGAACCTACAACTGCGACCTCTACAACGTAGCGAACGTCGTCATCGAGGGGTGCAACCTGGACAACGGGGCGACCCTGCTGTACCTCCGATCCACGTCCCCGACAATCCGCAACTCCTCAATCAATGGCGCCTCCTACCTGGCATTCAACCTCTCCTCCGGAAGCAAGGCGAAGCTGCTGAACACGACGCTCCAGAGGAACAGCGCCACTGTCTCCGCGGACTCGTCCCTCGAGGTCAGCTGGTATCTCCACACCCTGGTGCAATGCAATAATATGGTGGTCGGATTCGCGGCGCTTCGCCTCACGAACGTCACGGGCGCTACGGTCCTGAACGCACTGACAGACGGTTCAGGCAGGATGAGGAACGTCGCGGTTCCTGAGTTCAAGCTCGATGGCGCAGCCGGTCTAAAGATGTACAATCCATACAACCTGAACGTGACGAAAGCAGGCTACGGCTCGGCGGATGTCTTCGCACCGATGGACTCGACGACGGCACTCGTCGTGATTCTGGATGACCGCACATCCCCTGTAACGACGGTCGGACCATCTTTGGACCGTTCGCCCGTCCTAGCCTCCAGGGGGAAGGTCTGGCTGAACGCGACCTTCGACGACAGAGTCACCGGCAACGGAACGATATCGAGGGGGGAATATGTCATCTCGGCAACGGCGACGCCGAACGGTGGGGGGACGGGGATGACGGCCGCGGACGGCGCGCTAGATTCCGCCTGCGAGACGCTCACCGCGCCCATTTCGATTGCAGGCTGGGTGGAGGGCTCGTACACCATCTGGACCCACGCCGCGGACGCCGCTGGAAACTGGTGCCCCTGGCAACAAGCCCAACTCACCGTTAACGACGACCTTGGACCGAAACTGACGAAGGGGCCAACCGTGTCCCCCACGGCGGTCTCGACGGAGACTTCCAGGTTGTGGGTGAACGCCACTTTCGACGATTCGCTGACCGGAGGTTCCGACATGGCAGGCTGCTCGCTGACGGTATCGAACGGCTCGGGGGTCATTGGCCCCGCCCTCTATCCATACACGATTACGGCGACCGACGGGGCGTTTGACGAGGCGGCGGAGGGGCTGAGTGTCTCAATCGACTGCACGCTTTGGGGAGTCGGGATTTACACGCTGAGTATCATGGGGAAGGATGAGAGGGGGAACCTCGGAAACGTCATCGCGCTAACTCTCAATGTCGCAGACAAGACTCCGCCATCCATCCCGACTGACTTCCGCGTTTCGACGGGGAATGGCACGCTCAAGCTTTCCTGGACGGCGGGTACTGAGGCGGACCTCGCCGGGTACAGACTCTACAGATCATACGTCTCGGGCAAAAGCTACAGCCTAATCGCGAATGTCCCCGGTAACGACATCACATACCTGGACGTGGGCCTTGTCAACGGCGTGACCTACTACTACGTTCTGACGGCGGTCGATAACGCGACCGATCCCAACGAGTCCCCCCGTTCCATCGAAGTCTCCGGTAAACCGATGGCAGAAGCTGTGATTGACGACGGTGGCGACGGCAGCACGGACGACGGCGGCTCGGGTGACGACGGCGGCACGGACGACGGTGACTCGGATGACGGCGGCAGCACGGACGACGGCGGCTCGGATGACGGCGTCGACACGGACGACGGCGGCGGCAGTGCAGACGATGACAGCGATGCGAACAAAACAGCAAGTGGCTCGGACCTTGACTCGGGGTTGCTCGGTGCCGCGGTCGCTGCCGTTATCCTATCGATTGTCGCAGCGTCCGCAATATACCGCAAGAAATCCTTGAGGAAGAGAGGCAAGTGAGCGCAGAGACCTTGCTCCTCGTGAATGCTGTTTCTGAAAAAATGATCTGAGAATCTGTCGGACAAATAAAAAGCCTTTAATAATATAGGTTATTACAGGGACGATAATATTCTATAAGGAGGTTTGGAAAATGGCGAAAATTCCCGAGAGAAGCGCGATAGCGAGCATAACATTGGTGTGCATGATGTTGGCCAGCACGTTCACGGTGATGGCCGGAAGCCCGGCGCCACCGGACGACGGCGTCGACGGCCTGCAGTACATCGACGGGGACTGGATTGTTTCCGGTGCGGAGAGCTATACGGACGAGATAATCGTCCTCAGCGGCAACCTGACGATACAGGGCGCCGGTTCCCTGACGCTCACGAACACGACGATACAGATGAACTGCACATACGGCAGGGAGTACGGCATCACTGTCATGAGCGGCGGCGCGCTGTTCCTCTACGATGGCGGGGACGGTTTCACACCGATGGAAGCTGGCGACAGCGACCCCTCGGTCATCTCCGTGTACGACAACAACTATCACACGTTCATGATTGTGGAGACAAACGCGGTCTTCGAATCTGACATGAGCATAATAGAGTACGTCGGCACACTCGGTCAAGCAGGGTACGTTCGCAGCGGGGCGACCGCAGAGATCAACCTGGGCGAATGGCAGGGGGTCTCGAACGGCGAATTCCGCATCACCATCGACGGCGTCGCGCAAGACATCTCTGGGCTCGACTTCACCACGATTGGCTCGCTGACGGACGTGGCCGACATCATCACTGGCGGGATACAGGCTGCGGACACGACGCAGGGCTACATCAACGCCGATTGCGACTGGGACGGCAGCCGGTTCATAATCTATTCCGGCACATACGCGGACAACATCGGGTCGCCCGACTCGACCGTCGCGCCGCTGCAGGCGCACTCCGCCCCGACGGGAACGGACATCTCCGGCCTGACGGCGAGCACGTTCGGCCTATATCTGGACCTCGCGGCGAACGCGCTCTCGGTCCCGATGCTCTCTCCGGAGATGCAGGGGACTTGCTTCCAATCCGACAACGTGCAGATTTCCGAGTCGCTAATCCAATACAACGGGCACGGCCTCATCTTCGACAGCTGCATACCTACGGTCCTGTCATACAACAACATCTCCGACAACGACGGCTTCGGCTTGGGCATCGTCAACATCGCGGACCCCGGTTTCGACGCGACGGGCGCGCTGTCGGACAACAACGTGGTCTTGAACAGCGAGCAGGGGGTCTACGTCAACGCGGACTCCGTCGACCTGGACTTCTCCTTCCTGAACGTCTCCGAAAACTCCTACGGAATAACGGTCATCGCGAACAGGACCATTGACATGACGGTCCTCGATTGCACAATCTGGCGAAACGACGGCTCCACTGACCAGGACAATGCGAGCCTTTACGTCTGGACCCCGCCGACGGGCAACATCAGCCTCACGGTCGAGAGCTCGGTAATCGCCGAGAACAACTGCGGCGGAGTGTGGGTCGGAACGAGCTATACCAACCCGGACATCTCGTCGGCCAACGTGCTCGCCTCTTTCGTAGGCAACAGGATTTTCGGCAACCAGGGCGGGAACAGGTACAACGCCATGGACGACCTGGATTTGACCATGCGCCAAAACTATCTCGGCGGTTCCGACTATTATGATGAGGGTGGCCGGTATATAATTGGTTTCAACACGCAGGGATCTGGCAACGCCCCGTGCGATAACGTCACCTTAAACCTGATAGGCAACGAATTGAACTATGGAATGCCTTGGAACGGCTGGAGCATCACGCACGCATTCAGGGTTATCGCGGACAACATCGTGGACGTCAACATCTCCGACAACAAAGTGCGCGGCGCATACGAACTGTACGGTTTGTTCATCATCGGCGACTCGTACGACCAATATTACCCCCAGGTGATCAACGCCCAGGTGTGGAACAACGATGTCGTTTTGCTCGATGACACGTCGAACAACGCCGAAATCAGGCACGTGTTCTTCTTCAACGCCCTGCGCAACATCGACATCGAATTCATGAACAACTACTACTTCACTTCGATCAGGGGTTACTTCTGGACTAACTGGAACAAGGGCGGCCACCTATGGATAGGCGGCGCGGACTTCTGCAACGCGACGATACAGGGAAACACCATGATACTCAAACCGATTGATTCGAGCACCGATTGGTCTTCCTCCGCCTATCACGGCCCGATGTACGTCTGGGCGAACCTTGAGCTGAACGTCGACGTGGTCGACAACTTCATCGACGTGCACGAGCTAGCGGACGACTCGTACGACGCGCCGTACTTCATCATGTTCGGCGGCGACGAAGGGTTCTGGGACGAGCTCTGCCAGAACGTCACCCTCAACTTCGTCGACAACACGGTCAGGGAGACCATTTACGGTGGCGGCGAGGCGGGAATCGGGATGATACGCGTCCTTGCCGACGACCAGCTCGACTGCAACTTCACGGGGAACGACCTGACCTTCAACCACGTCGCGAGTTATGGCAGCACGGCTGAGCTTGAAGGCATGGTGAAGCTCGGCGGCTGGAGCAACACCGAGGCCGAAGACGTGAATCTGATATTCAACGGCAACAACCTCCAAGGGAACTTCGGAGAAGATGTTGATGCCGGAGGAGCCCTGAGGGTCGTGGCGAACAACAACATCACCGCCGATTTGAACGACAACGTCATCCAGGGATGGTGGGGATACTCGCCGGACGATGAGGACAACGCCGAAGACTTCGGCGTGAGGATTGGGTACATCTGCCCCAACGATGGGATCACATCGGAGAACACCGTCGTGACCATGCGAAACAACGTAATCGGCCCCGGCGGAGTGGGGAGCGCCTTGGCTGTCGTTGCGAACAACAACGTTACGTTCTCATTCGACGGCGGCGAGGTGCAAGGCGCGTTCTACGGCGACTGCGGCGGAACCGGCAGCTTCGGGAATGAAATAACGTACGGAAACGGGATAATGCTCCTGGCCGAGAACTGCCTGACGGCGGACATCAAGGATGCCAACATCCACGACAACAGGGGCGCTGGCATCTTCATCGAGAGCGTGAACGACGCCACCGTGGAGATATCGAACAGCTTCGTGCATGACAACTACTGGGACGGCATCAGGCTCGTCAGCCAGGACGGCTGGCTCGACGCCTCCAGCTCGATAACCGAAACGGAGGTCTCCGACAACTGCGACGACAGGAACGGAGATTTCGGCTCGAACGGTTGGGGGCTGTACGCATACCATGCGAGCGTCTACCTGGAGAACTGCACCTTCGACAACACCTATTCGCCATTCGAGTTCTACTGCGAAGGGCTGAGCGACGTCGAGACCCTGAACACCACCTTCGACAAGGACCTTGTATACCTCGGGGACGCGACAGACGGCACTCTGTACAGCGGGCCACACATCGAGAACGACTGGACCCAGTGGGCTGCGCTGACCGACGCCTCGTTCAACATAACCATCGACGGCGTGTCGACGGACATCACCGTTGACATCAACGCTGCCGCGCCGGCAACCATGGATGGCGTGGCTGCAGCCATCGAGGCTGCCATCCAGGCGGCCGTGCCGACGAACCAAGGATTCATGAACTGCCAGGTCTCGTGGTCTCTGACCTATTTCTACATAGTCTCCGGGACTAACGGGATGCTGTCCGAGGTGCAGCCGTTGCTCCCCCACAGCCTCGGGTCTGGGACGGACATCTCGGGCGCCACGGCGAGCGTCACCGCAGACACTTACTGGCTCGACTGCGACGCGAACGAATCCGTCGTCGAGCTCGGCTATTCGGACAACCTCCTAGTGCAGTGGTTCATGCACGTCAAGGCCGTGCAGCAGTCCAGCGGCGTGGGACTCCCGCTGACTGACATAACCGTCAGGGACGCGTCCAACAACATCGTCGGAACAGGGACGACCGGGCTCGACGGGTACGCGCGCTGGTTCGTCGTCGGGGAGTACTTCCAGGCCACGACCCTCGGCACCGCCGATTACAGGAGCTACTACACACCGCACGACGTGTACGGCATCAAGGGGTTAGCCAACGGTCAAACCCTCGGCACTGTGATGGACGCCTCGCAGGAGGTCTGGGTCTACCTGGACTACGTGACGCTCCCGCCGAACGCGAACGCGGGCGCGGACCAGACAGTCGACGAGGACGCGTCGATGACGTTCAACGGCACGCTCTCGACGGACGACTGGGCCATCGTCACCTACGAGTGGACCTTCAACGACGGCGCACCGCAGACGCTATACGGCGAGGAGCCGACCTACACGTTCATCCAGCCCGGAGTCTACACCGTCACGCTCACCGTGACGGACTACGAGGGCTTCTTCGACACAGACACGGTCGTCATAACCGTCAACGACGTGACTCCACCGACCGCAAACGCGGGGCCGGACCAGACCGTCAACGAGGGCGCGAACGTCCTCTTCGCTGGCTCGGGGACGGACAACGTCGCCGTGACCAACTATACCTGGACATTCACGCACAACGCCATCCTGCAGACGCTCTACGAAACGGGTCCGTCCTTCGTCTTCGCGATACCAGGGGCGTACCTGGTGACGCTCACTACGTCGGACGCCGCCGGCCTCACCGCAACCGACACCATGTGGGTCACCGTGGCGGACATCGCGCTACCAGTCCCAGTCGCGGGCGCCGGCCAGACTGTGGGCGAGGGAACGACCGTGACGCTCGACGGCTCCGCGAGCACCGACAACGTAGGCATCGCGGGATACCGCTGGACCTTCAACGACGGCGCGAACGACGTCGTCGCCCTCGCGCCGACTCTCGACCACACCTTCACCATCCTGGGCAACTACACAGCCACCCTGATGGTCTGGGACGCCGCAGGCAACTTCGCCAACGGCACGACCTACATCAACGTCGTCGACGTGACGGCTCCGAGCGTCCTGGTCGTCGCGCCGGGCGACAGCCTCATCGATGTCCCGCTCGACTGGGAACTCATAATCGTCTTCACCGAGCCGATGAACACCGCCTTGGTCGAGGCCGCGTTCTCCATCAACGGGACGACGGTCGGGTCTTTCACCTGGGACGCAACCGACACCTACGTCACGATAGCTTTCGACGACATCCTGATAATCAACACGACCTACGACTTCGGGATAGCAGCCAACGCCACGGACAAGGCGGGCAACGCCATCACGGCAGCGTATGCGGACAGCTTCACCACCATCGTTGGAGTGAAGCCGTTCGCCAACGCGGGCTCGGACGTCAGCGCCCGCGTGAACGCCTCGATCGCGTTCGACGCCACGGACAGCTACGACCCAGACGGCGCCATCCTCTCCTACCTTTGGCAATTCGGCTACGGCGCCAACGGCACCGGTGCGACGGTCTCGCACGCATTCACTTCTCCGGGGGCGTACGTCGTCACGCTGACGGTAACGGACAACGACGGGTTGACATCGACGGATACGCTGAAAGTCAGAGTCGTCGCCGACATGATTCCGATTGCAATCGCAGGACCGGGTTTGATCGCGCGCATGGACACCCCGGTCGACTTCGACGGCTCCGACAGCTACGACGAGGACGGGACAATCGCCTCATATGCCTGGAACTTCGGCGACAACTCCACGGGAACCGGCGCGACCCAGACGCACACCTACGCCTCTGCGGGCACGTTCACCGTGACCCTCACGGTCACCGACAATGACGGCCACACCGCCACCGACACGCTGACGGCAACCATCTTCGCTGGCAAGGCCCCGTACGCCGTTGCCAACTCCAACATCACAGCGATGGCCAACACCGCGGTCAGCTTCGACGGCTCGGCAAGCCACGACGTCGACGGGACCATCGTCTCATACAGCTGGAACTTCGGCGACGGCAGCGCGGACGTCCTCGGCATGACAGCGACCCACACCTACACAACCGTGGGCACTTACACGGTCACCCTAACGGTTACTGACAACGACGGCAAGAGCAGCACGGACACCCTTGTCGTCACGGTCGCGGATTCCATCGATACGGACGGAGATGGAATAGTGGACGCCTTCGACACCGACAGCGACGGCGACAGCATACCCGACGTGAGCGACTCGATGCCCCTGGACACGGACAACGACGGCCTGGACAACGCCGTCGACCCCGACGACGACAACGACGACGTGCTGGACGTGGACGATACAGACCCCATTGATTCCGAAACCGGCGAGGAGACGAGCGAGCCCTCTTTCGTCGAGGACTACTGGTGGATTTTCATTGTCATAGCATTGGTGGCAGTGATAGTCCTCCAGTTCATCATGGGACGGAAGAAACCCGAGCCAGCGGTACCTGAGGCCGAGACGAAGCTGGCCGAGCCAGAGGAGATGGACGACGAAGGCAAGCAGTAAGCCATCATGGAAAAAACCTTTTCACATTTCTTCTTTTATATCAATTCCGCAGATGTTCCACAGCGGGTGCGCCCCTCGAAGCATTTATATCCGTGAACGCATACCTCGAAAGAGACGGAGGCGAGGGCACATGGTAGAGACAAGGGAGGCGCAGCGCAACAGGGCAATGAAGTACGACCCGGCCGGGTTCTTTTTGATTTACCTGGACATCGAGAGGGACGAGATTGTCGCCGAGCATTACCTGAACGTCACGAAGGACAAGGACGCCCCCGCCACTGGAAAGCTGGCCCAGGTCATCACCGGCACGAGCGCCGAGGCCATCTGCCACACGATTTCGCGCATGGGCCTCATCACCAGGCCAGAGCATTCCACTTATGTCGGGCGAGAGCTGCAGAAGGCGGACATCGCCCTCAGCGAGGGCATCAAGTACACGCAGGACGAGCCGCTCGATTTCATGGCGCGCCGCAAGCGCTCGAAGTGAGCAGTGACAACATGCCCAGAAACGAGCTGACCAGGAAGGTTTACGAGATAATGGAGCGGGAGATGCAGGACATCGGCCCGTTCATCGTGAGGAAGCAGTGCCTGCAGATACACGTGGACCCGGAGAACATCGAGCCAGCGAACCTTGCGCAGCTGGCCGCGAACCTCTCGGAGGTCATGGTGCTTTTCGGGGGCCATGAGAAGGCCAGGAAGATATACTCCGAGCTCAGGAAGCTCAAGGACCTGGACCTCCTGGTCAAGGAGGAGACCAGCGAGGGGACGAAGCTCAAGATGACGGAGGAGCTGGGAAAGGGCAGCCTCTTCGCCGGCGACTGGCCCAAGGCAAAGGAATATTTCGAGCAGCTTCTCGCGGACGCCAACGCCAGGAAGGACCAGCTCGCCAAAACTCGGTACATGAAATGGCTCGGGACGGTGCACCAGGAGCAGGGCGAGTTCGACCAGGCGCTCCAGAGGTTCGAGGCCGCGCTCGCCATCGCCAAAGGCTTGTCGAACAAGGCGGAGCTGGCCAATTGCTACAATTCCATAGGCGACGTGCGCTGGTACAAGGGCGACCACGCGAAGGCCATCGACGCCTACAGGCTGGCCGCCAGCGACGCGGAGTCCGCGGGTTTCCTGATCGGCGTGGGAATCGCGCACGTTGGCATAGGCAACGTCCTGGCCGACAGGCACGAGCTCGACGAATCCATCAAGAGCTACCTGACCGCGCTCGAACGCCTCAAGTACACCGAGGAGTTCCAGCAGATAGCCAGGGCGTACAACAACCTCGGCGACACGTACAGGCAGAAGAAGAACTGGGACGATGCGCTGAAGTGCTTCGGCAAGAGCGAGGAGTACGGCGATAAAGGCGGCTGGCTCAACATGGTCGCGTGGGCCAGGTTCAACTCCGCGATGGTGCTGGTCGACAAGGGCTCCCTGCCGGAGGCGGAGGGGCTGCTCAGGAAAAGCGAGGCGTCGCTCGTCCAGATAGGCGACAGGACCGGGCTGGCCGGGGCCAAGCACGTGTGGGGGAAGCTCTACGCGGCGAAGGGTGATGCGGCCCAGATGGACCGCGCGTACACCGAGGCCATCGAGAGGTACCGGGTGCTCAAGACGCCGTTCAGCGAGGCGGAATGCCACAACGAGTTGGGCATGGCGCACAAGAAGCTGGGCAACCGCACAAAGGCTCTGGACCACCTCAGGATGGCGGCCGTGATTTACACAGACTTGAAGCTCGACAAATGGGCCAAGGTCGCGGTCAAGGAAATAGAATCGATGGGATGATGCCAGTGCCGAACGATGCCAAGCGCCGTTTCATGGCGCTCGCGATAGACCAATCCCGGGAGGGCGTGCGCGAAGGCCAGACCCCTTTCGGGGCGTGCATTGTCAAGGACGGCGAGGTCGTAAGTTGCGCCCACAACAATGTTTGGGCCAGCACGGACATCACGGCTCACGCCGAAATCGTCGCGATACGGGGGGCGTGCGCGAAGCTGGGAACGATTGACTTGTCCGGGTGCGACATCTACTCGACCACGGAGCCGTGCCCGATGTGCTTCAGCGCCATCCACTGGGCCAGAATCGGAGAAGTGGTTTTCGGGGCGTCCATAGCCGACGCAAAGGCGTATGGTTTCCACGAACTGCCAATATCGAACGAGGCGATGAAGGAGACGGGAAAAAGCCCCATAAAAATCACACGGGGATTCATGGCGAGGGAAGCGCTGGATGTTTTCGCGGAATGGGCGAAGAGCAAGGAAAAAAGGACGTATTGAGCCAAAATCGGCCGAGCGAGCAGGCTTGGTCTGAGTTTCTTTGCTCCAAATGCTTTCTTTGCGAAGACCAAGCCAGCGCAGCGAGGCTCAAAGAAAGCGTTTGCGGGGAAGCGCTGGATGTTTTCGCGGAATGGGCGAAGAGCAAGGATAAGAGAACTTATTGAAGATGGCCGCGGTTTGCATACTAGTATAAAAATATTCAAATCTCTTGCCATTTTAGTAAACTCGTAAGTATATACCAACTGATAAGCTAATATCCACCTTATGACTATTACCTTCTTCAAAGTCAAAGATGGTGCATATGGCCAAACGAAAAGGCAAGAAGAAAAGGCCGGTTCGGGGGGAAGAGGAGTTCTTCATCGTAGATGTTCCCGGCCAGTCCGCCGAGAATGGTTCGCCCAGCAGCGACAAGGTGGAGGCGGACCTCGACGCGCTGGAAGAGATGGCTTCGGACCCGGATTCGCTTGAAGGGTTGATGGACCAGCTGGTCGAAGAGGTCAGGAGCGCGTACCCGGAGCCGGAGGCGCCAATCGTCTCGGACGGTTCCGAGTACGGCACCCAAGGCGAGGCCTATGACGACGATATCGTTTTAAAGACCCTGATCGAACTGGAGGGGGCGTACATCCAGGAGGTCGGCGGCTCCGAACAAGGGGAGCGCCCCGAAACCGCGAGCCTCACCAACGCCTCGCCAGAAGAGATGCGAAGCGAGGAGGAGCTCGAGGATGAAGCGGACGCATCCTCAGGCTACCGAGGAAAGGGCCTGACCAACGGTGTGAGGGGGCGCAGGAACGGTTTCACCAACGGCCGCGGACGCACGAACGGACTCACCAACGGCGTCAGAGGCCGGACCAATGGCCTGACCAACGGAACCGGCCGCACAAATGGCCGGGGAAGGACGAACGGCCTGACCAACGGTTCCGGTTACGGGCGCACGAACGGGCTTACCAACGGTGTCCGGGGGCGCACGAACGGCTTGACCAACGGGACCGGCCGCACAAACGGTTTCACCAACGGCTGGGGAAGGACAAACGGGTTGACGAACGGCGTGCACGCCGGCCACACGAACGGGTTGATAAACGGGACCGCTGGCCTGACCAACGGCTTGAGCCGCCCGCGCTTTGTGGGAGACCGCAGGCCCAAGAAGCGGTTGAAGAAAAAGCACAGGTACATCGTCACGATCGCACTTGTAATCGTTTGCATACTGATGCTTCCGGTTCTTTACGTTCTGATAGTGCCAGAGACGGAGCAGCAGCGACTTATCGAGGTCGACGGCGCTTTCGAAGATTGGGGGAAGGTGACCCTGTACGACGAGTCGTTGTCCATAGCCGACCCGGGCCTGGACATAATCGATTTCTCCATAGCGGCTGACCCGGACACGGTTTACGGCTACATCAGGACCCGCGGGGACATCATGGCCAGACCGCAGATAGACAGATTCTACGTCTTCATCGATTCGGATTCGAATCCCGCCACGGGCTACTCCATGGAGGGCCTGGGTGCGGACTACGTTGTCGAGGCCAACGGCTGGAACGGAAGCGAGTTCTCGGTCGTGTCCCAGTCTTTCACCGGCGGCGACCAGCTCAACTGGAGCGCGTTCGGGAATCCGAGGAGCGGGTACCTCAAAACCTCGGGAGCCAGAGTGGAGTTCGGTGTGAACCTCGATACGACGCTGACGCCCGGCGCATTCAGGGCGAAGTTCGCCAGCGCATCGACCGGAGGCGCGGGCAAGGTATGCGCCCCCACAATCGACGGCCTGAACGGCGCGCTCGTGATTCGCCAGATTCCCCAGGACACGAACGGCATCGTCAACTCGGGCGGCCTGATGACCCTCGACGTCAGGGCCACGGGCAAGGATGTGAGCCTGAACGGCATCCATATGGAAAGCCTCGGCGCAACGCCTGCGACGGTTGCCGGGCTGGAGTCCGCCATCCTGATGCAAGAGGGAGAGAGCGCCCTGCTCACAGTGAACGGGAACCTTGTGGGCCTTGCGGCTGGAACGCACGTGAAATCCGAGGTGGGTTCCGTGGATGCTACGGGCACGTATTCCGTTATCGGCTCAGAGCTTACGGCCTACGCCTACTCCCCGCCATCCCAAATCAAGATAGACGGGGCGTTCGCAGACTGGAACTCCGTAACCAAGGTCTCCGACCCACTGGGAGACTCGCGCATCCCCAACCTGGACATCCTGGAACAGGCCGGAACGACGGGGCCAGGCAACCTTTACGCCTACGTGAGATTCAACTCCGACGGGCGTCCCTTGGAAGGGGCGTTCTCCCCCGTGTCGAAGGTGAGGTCTGCGCCATCGGCGCCGTCCACGCCGACCAACGGAACCACCAACGGCACGACGAACGGTACGACGCCAGTGGCTCCGGTTTACATCCCGCGCCGCACGGGCGAGGACGTCACGCGAATTTACATCGACTCGGTCCAAGGGGGCGAACTGGTCGGCGGCATCAGCGCCGACTATTGCATGGAAATAAAGGGCTACGGGGGTAAGGTCACCTCGAAGCTGTTGTACCGATATCCAGGTAAGACGCTTGTCGGAGAGGTGTCGGCTGAGACGGGCGGCTCCATGCTTGAGGCCGGCGTGCCGTTCTCCATGGCCGGGAACCCTACGGGGACTGCTCGGCTATACATAGAGACGACGGACTGGCAGGGGGTCTCCGATGACTCGGACGCGTTCAATGTACAAACGTTGGCTTCACAAACGAAGGGTGATACAAGCCATGAAATTTTTGATTCGGGTGGACAGAGTGGCATCGAAACATGGCCAGCCGTTTATGGATTTGAGGGCATGGTATACCTCACAGATGGCGCAACACCCCTTGATGGGGAAACTGTGGCGAGCTTCGATATAATGATTTGCGTGGACCAGGATGGCGACTCGACTGTTTGGAACCCGAGCACAATGACGCCAGCTGGCGAAAACATCTTCTGCTACAGCGACAAAAACATGAACAGCTACGGGGCGATTGACGATTCATATATGCCAGGTTATGCATATTACGCTAACACATTCCAGACTGGACGGCCTGGTAGTGTCGGCGATATGTTTAGGGTCTGGGTCAATGGCTCGAAGTTCGGAAGCGTGATTTCGCAGGACGGATATGTCGGTGCCCTCGGAGCGACGCCTCAGGCAGATGGAACATATTCTGCAGCCGATTCTACATTCACGTTCAGTGCCGGCGCGAGCATGTGGTTCGACTTCCAAATTCTCGGACCTCCCACAGCGACTGTCACCAACGTGATACCTTCATCTGTTTCCGGAGATTCGACGCCACAAATCGTCTATACATTCAGCGGCGCCCCTGCCAGCGTGCAGTTATACCATACAGCCAACGGGGGAACTACGTGGACCGCCTGGGACACGGACAATACCCCTGGCACATCCCCTAGAACGTTCCAGACGACAACGGCTCTATCACAGGGAACCTACAATTTCATGGCCAAAGCCCCTGGCGAAGCTGCCCCAAGTGGAGCAGCATCCATTGAATTTGGCCCATGGATTCTCGACCTGACAGCGCCTACCAGCAGCGTGCAACCTGTAACCACGAAGTGGATTTCGTCTAGCAACCTGCAGCTCAACGTTACCAACGCAGCGGACACCGGAGGTGCGGGGGTGGCGGGCGTCGAGCTGTTCTACAGCTACAACGGAGGGGCCTGGACGAGCTTCGGGATCGATGCCTCATCCCCATACAATTGGGATTTCAACTGGCCCAACGGCGATGGCTATTATCAATTCTACTCGATAGCCACCGATGCTGCCAATGGCCAGGCCAATGTCGAAGCGCCGCCGGCAGGAAATGATACGTGGATATACAAGGGACCGGTCGTCATCCCCGAGTTTCCGACATCCTTGGTACCAGTGGCATTGATGATAGTGCCAGCTGTTGTTGCGTTGCGAAAAAAAGAAAAGTCGAAGTGATTAACAACGATTTTTCACATCGAAGGTCGTACTCGGTCCAGCTCCTCGTTCGATAAATATCGAAAACCGTTAGTCCTTTACTCCCTTCACCTTCTACTGCCAAAATGGGTTGAGTGCCAGGTGAAGGTCGTACTCGGACGACCCCTCGCATTTTTACCAGCTCGTCCTTAACGCCCTTCACATTCTGCTGCCAAAATGTATAGTGCCAGGTGAAGGTCGTATCCGGACGACCAGTGCCTACCCCCAAGTCGTCCTTAACGTCCTTCACCTTCTGTTTACAAAATGATTAAAGCCAGGTGAAGGTCGTAAGCCCCCTTGGCCCGGGCCAGTCGCTCACAAAATGGGTACAAAACCTTTAAGATTTTTATTTATCTTGTTACGTTAGAATTACATCAATATCTTCTTCTTAATCAAGACAATAGCTGAGTATTCCTGCTCGCATGGGGATCTCAATTCCTCGATATGTTCTAACCACCTTCCTGATTTAGAGAGTCTATTCTTCTCAATAATAATGAGTATACTAATTTTACTTTTATCTACTTGAAAACGGAATTTTATCTGGCGATAGAGCCAGGAGCATAACAAAAATGTTGTTAAAATATCTAGTATTGGGCATTGTAGGGGCTTTGATGCTGACGGGAGCGTCTGGATTCGTTCGCGCGGAGACACCAGTCAGCACCATAGAGATGAACGTCTATTGTCACCAAGCGAACGAACGGATATCCATCTTCCTGATATCCATTCATCTCACCGATTACCCGACGGAGGCACCGCAGACAAGACTGTTCCTCGCCATACGCAACGATGCACAGGCTGGCGATCCGAGCAAAATAATTCACAGCAAGGAACTGACGGGCACATGGAAGCACCAGATAAATTCGCAATTGGAGCGAAGGGCTAACAACTCGGAATCGTGGCTGCAACTCTGGCGCGGCGAGATACCCTTGACGTTCGCAGGCAACCTCACTTTACAAATAGGCTCGTTGGCAGTGACGCTAATCAGACCCAGCCAGATAGAACCCGATGGCACATCACCCATAGTCATAGAAATAAGACCGAGCCAAATCGAACCCGATTGATTTATCGCCTATCACTGGCCAGCCGGTCCAAATCCCTTTGAATTTCCTCCATCAGGTTAGTCTCGCATATCGATATCGCCTTCTTTTTCGCGTCGCTGAGGTACTCGTGCGCTTTGGAGTACTGGCCGACGTTCATCAAAACGATACCCATCATCTGGTCAGCCCTCGCCATCTCATACTTGACTCCCGATTCTGCAGCAGCCGTCAAGCTCCTGCTCGAATACCCCAACGCCTTCTTCGGTTCGCCGGTCTTCAAGGCCAGTATCGCCAGGCTGATGCACGTGGCTGCAATATAGCGTTTCTCTTTCAGCCCTTCGGACATGGCGAGCGATTTCACCAGAAACCTTTCTGCCCTGTTAGGCTTATTCTGTTCTATCATGACCCCGGCCACGTTCAGCAGGGCGCACGCTTGAAGCCTCGGGTTTCCCATCTTCTCGCACAATTTCAAGGCCTTGTCGTGATATTCGAGTGCCTTCTCCAATTCGTCAGCGTTGAAATAGCTGACGCCGATGGCGGTCAGTACTTTTGACAACTCCATCGTCTCCCCGTGCGCCTCGAAGATGTCCGCCGCTTTTCTTTTCGTTCCGATTGATTTCGCTGTATTGCCCCGTGCCTGTTCAACGCGGCCGATTCCATACAAGGACTTCCCTTCGACCCTGTGGCTGCCGCTCTTTCTAGCGAAGGTGAGCCCCTCTTCGAACTCTGATAGCGCGCGGTCATAGTCACATTGCTGGATGAACAGGTTCCCGAGCGTGCATCTTATCTCCGCGACGAGCTCTGTCGCATTCAGCTCGGATGACAGCTTCAAAGCCTTTTCAAGGATTTGCTGTGCTTCAGCATAGCTGTTCTGCCTTATCAGTATCGTGCTGATCTTCATCATCACCTTTGCCCCGTCCTCGTCTTGCCCGCCGTAATGCTGCATCGCCTTGTCATAGACCCCGAGGGCTTCGTCCCAGCTACCGGACGATTCCAAGATGTCGCCTACTCTGTGCAACAGCTTGGCCGCTTTGTAGTCGGGCCGCTCGCACATCTCAAGCAACGTCCTCGCTTGCTCTACGAGGCTTGATGCTAGACCGAGGGCGATGATGTCATCCCCGTACTGTACGAGGATATCCGCAGCTTTGTCGCAGATGCCGGCCTCGGTGTAGTGGTAGATGGCCTCCGATGAACGTACGCTTCCCAGTTCCCTCTGGTACATCTGACCAATCTTCTCGTGTAGCTTTACCTTGGCGCCATCCGCCAGCTTCTGAGCGAGATGCTGCCTTAGCAGGTCATGTATCTCGTACGACCGCTCATCGCGTTTCAAGACAATTCCCCGGTCCTCAAGAGATCCTAAGGCTCCGCTGTCTATGCGCAGGTAGCCGATGAGGTCGCTTTTGCTGGCCGGTCGCCTTATCAGCGAAAGGGTTTTCAGGATGCACATTTCCTCGTCGGAAAGGTTGGCTATTAGCTCCTCGTTTATGTATCTCGAAAGTTCGACGTCGTCCGAGAGCATCAGCGGGGCGTTCTGGAGCAGGAACGGGTGCCCGGATGTGAGCTTGAAGATATATTCCGCCTCTTCGGAATGCCGCCCAATCCCTGAAGGAAGCAGATGCATTGCAGCGTCCTGGTCCAGACCCGTCAACTTGACCTTGCAGTAATGGTGCGTGGGATAATCCTTTCCGTCGACAATCTTCACATGTTTCGTGGATGATGTCGCCAGCTTGACTCCCTCTTGCCGGAGGGAAATGTCTGCGATTACCTTTATCGCTTGCAGAACCCTCTCGTTCGCCCTGTGGATGTCGTCGAAAATGAACGTTATCGGCATGTTACACAGGTCCTCGTTCAAGGCGTAGCCGAATACTCCCAAATCGACCTTGAAGTCGGAAATGGCTTTGGACACGGTTGCCTTCCCGAGCGCAGAAAGGAAGATAGCGATGTCGTGGACGATGTTCCACGGCTCGTTGTATTCCCGTATTCTGTACCAGAAGACGTGGCTGTGCAGCAGCCAATCCTGGGTGGCTCTGGCGAGCATGGTCGTCTTACCGATGCCGGCCACTCCGACGACTTCCAATACCGCGGATTCCCCGGACATCGCCCACTCCCGGAGGATTCTCATCTCTTCCGCACGACCGAAGAACCGCTCGATGGCAGGTGTCTCTGGGTTTGTCCGGTATAATCCGGTACCGATAATCGTCCGGTCTGTCATGAGCGTGGACACGTTAAGACGGTTCTCGACGACGGCTGAGGCGATCTCAGCCATCGTGGGCTTGATGGGGAGGTAGGAATATATGTCGTTGAACAGGACGTTTTTCGTAAACTCGGGGGTGACCAGTTCGATCCTGACCTTCGAAATAGAGTTCGATATGTTCATGCTCCGCTCCAATCCGGATGGCGTTAGCGTGAAGTACTTGAAGCGGGACTTGCCCCCGTGGGGCCTGCCTTTCGACGCAGTCACGAAGCCTTTCTGGTACAAAGCGCCCAGGTATCTGGAAACATTGCCTACCCATAACTTCAAACAGCCCGCTATGCCAATCTCCGTCAGAATCCAAGGGATCTCATAATCCTTCTTGCTTGATTGGTTTTCCAGAAGGTGAAGCAGAATCAGCTCCTGCTTCGTAAGCAGATGCACTCCTTTCTTTGGTCTCATTAATCATGCTACTTCGTGGCGCGAGATAAAACTTTCGTTTTGTCGATATTCCGGGTTGAAAAATGGCCAGAGGCAAAATAATCGAGCTATCGATTTCGGGACGTCATGTATTTCGCATCTTGAAAATAATGAGTTTCCTATGGAAAATCCTATGCAAACTCGTCCAGCGCTAATTTTTATTGTATTACAAAAGGTCATGTTAGAAATGAGTATCCTTGTGTTACTTATTTATACCGAGGACCGGCATTGCTCACTCCATGACGATAGAAGACATCGAAAAACCCGTGGGATCGCTCAGGATACTCGTCCACCTATTTAGGAACGAGAAGGCGACCATAACGACGATGCTGAAGGACGCGGACCTGAACCAGCGCACCGCCTACGCAGCCCTCAGAAAGCTAATGGACAAAAATCTGATAGAGGTAGAAGTAAGCTCTGGCTTTCCCGTGCGAAAATATTACCTGCTTGCATCGAAGGGGAAGAGCGTAGCGAACCATCTGGAAAAGGTGGACTCGTTACTCGGGTAATGCTTCGATTAAACTTTTGACAGGATAGCAACCAGTTCTTGTTCGTTATCAGGGATTTTCTCAATTTTATGGCCATTTATCACGAGTAATGGTGTGCGCTTTATCCCTTTAAACCATGCCTGCCTTCCCTCGCTTTTTAGGCCTAAATCGTGGAGAACTACGTCAATTCCATAATTTTTTCCAATGCTCTCAACTAACTCTTTTAAATGCATTTCTTCCTCGTTCAACACATAGGTTATAGATACCACTTTACTGCAACTAGGAAGACATGACAGCACTGTCGATGTTACAGCCTTGGATTTTATATATACCTCAATCGTTTTTTGGTTTTGCTTCATGTACATTCTATCATTTCCCCCATCTATAAATTTTTCTACTGATGTTCACGCACATCTCTCTTGGACATAAGAAAGAATAAATTGAAAAGGTTTTTCAAGTAGACCACCTTCCTCAAAGGAGTCTAAGTCCAATGCACCAGACCCAGCACATCCAGTTCGTGCAGAGGGGTTGCATGGGTTCAGTGGTGTCCAGCCTGATGGGTACAAGTTCTCCGTCAAGTATTCTAACCCCAACTCCCTGCCATCCCTGAAGATTTTCTGTTGATTGGTTGCCATTGATACTAGAGCTGAAAGTGGTTGTGTCCGTATTCGAATCATAGAATGTCTGGATGTGCATGTCTTGGCTATATCTCATGTTTTGATAGTATTTGGTTAGAGCGCCATCATCTATTTTAAAGACTGTAAGGAACAAGTTGTTCTTGGGTTCGATTGTTAGAATTCCATTGTAGTCAATTTCTTTAATTTTAATCAGGTTGAGATTCTTGGTACTCACCATTTCGACAATCGCACTCAGATATTGCCCGCGATTATTTGTTACCGTGTATTTCGTTACACTTATAGCGCGAGTTTGTAATATGATCTCTGAAATTACTGAGACCTCTGAGTCTATCTCATCAGTGCCAATCACAGAGATATCATTGAGGTATGGATTGAATGAGATGCCCATTTCTGGTGTAGTGATTATTTTGATACGTATATCTGTGATCTGCCCATCGCTCTGCCTGATCGCTCTCAGTTTTAGGGTGGGGTTAATAAGTGCGTCCTCTGGCACATAGATTGTCTCTGCTACGACGACATTGCCACCCGGAGGCGAATCTATTGACGTGGGAGGGATCCCGCCACTTACTACCCAGCCTGACGGCACAGTTGTTTCATCCATGCCAATACTAAACGAGTCAGCAGATTGGAGGTTCCCGTTCCGAACGTAAATAGGTATGCTAACGGAACTACCTGGCGCCACCCCAACTGCAATGCGGCATAAGTATCCTACGTTGTTTGTTTCGTCAACCTCTTGTATCAGGTCCGTAGAATCGGCTGTGGCTATGAAATTTGCCGTGTTCGTCGCAAGACCAGTGGTGGTGAATCCAACTCCTTTGATTTCTCCAGCCTGTATTGGGGGGTCCATCCAAATTTGTTGTGTCTCAACGACCTGTTGCCAGAAGCCGGGTCTCTCAGCGTAACCTAGCTCAATCCAAAACCCTGTTTCCACTGCACTGGCCCCTTGATTTTCTACGTAGATTGTTCCCAGAAGTTCATTCCCTTCCATTACGGGAAATCTCCATCCGATATGTGTGACGGCTAAATCTGGCATTCCTTGTTGTTGTGCACGAACTCCCGATGGTATCACCATCAGCCCACTCGTTATAAACAGACCCACAATCGTCAGGGTCATCGCCTCTCCCCAAAATTTGTTATGCATGTTTTCCACCTACAGAGAATTTTCACTTTTCTCTGCAATTAGACACATATATCATAATCGCATATAACAATTTTTAATCAATATTAGCATATTAAAATTTAACATACTAATCAGTAGTATTTTTTATTAAATGGAAAAGACCATGTCTGACCACCAGTCAATCATTTTTCTAGCTACGCGAGCGCTATTAAGTCCAAGATAGACGGGTTTTAGTAAACTTTATCTCCTCATAGACCCATGAAGCAAATATGACATCGAATGCAAGAGAAAGGGTTAAGGTTTGTCTATATCTCAAGCCAACGAAATACGCCACCACTTTCAACCCTAGACCAGAAAGCAGGGATTTCGATGTGTCGAGAGGCATTAACCCGCTTAAAAAAGAAATAATCGATATCTTTTCCCCAGCAGAAGAAAGGGTGAAAACAATCCTGGAAAATCTCAATATACTGGGTAAGGTTATTCTCAGTATCCAGACCATCTCTGCAAAGGAAACCAAGGATCCATATGTCGTAGTCATCGACCAGATCTCTGGAAAAGAGAGAACAATGAGCATTACAAAAAACCTGACTGAAGAACAATTGACTGACTTTATCAATGGCTTAGAGCGTCGCCCCCTCGCAGATGGCGACAGAATTTGGAAACTTAAACTCGATGGCGCTACGCCTATTGATTTGACTGATTTTACTTGCGCAAATTGTGGTAACCACCAGTTCAAGATATTTCCAGACTATTCGGGTTGTTGTGTAAAATGTGGAAAATCATACCGTGAAATCAAGATAGATGCCTAATGATATTGGTGCCTATTTTTAATACCAGCGTTGTATAGCAAGTTCGCAGAAGGGAACGCCATGGTAACTGCATTTCTTTTCATACTAGCAACACGAATGCTCAATGATTTTCTACATCTTGATTCCAGATTATTTAAGTGCCTTCGCGTATTCAGGAAACTCAATTGCCGGGCATGTGCCAACTTGCTGTAGTCTAGCGAGTAGTTTGAGGAAGAAGAATACTAAAGCGTCTTTCTTCTCGCTCTCGTCAATTACTGGTCCGTTAGCATTATACGAAATCTCAGATGAGCCATTTTTGAGAGCACATATAAAATCTAGTCGTTCGGAGTCCTTAAAATTGGCCAATGCTTCTTTAATGGGTGAACCGAACATGGGTTTCCACTTAGAGTCAAGAGATAAAATACCTGCGAAAATTGGTTTCGGTTTTTGAGGAGCATACTTACCACCAGCATGGGGAATCTCTGCACTTGTACGGTATAACTTTCTAACTGAAGCAGCCTTTTCCCCTGCGTATTGTATCATCTTTTTATCCAAGGACTGTTTGACTTCAAACACAGCATATACGCTTTCAGCTGGGATATATGTGGCTCCTTCATGTCTAAATAAAAATGGAGAGTACTGGCAATCATAAATCACAAGATCAATCTGGTCACTAATGCCTCCTCTCGAATCGATAACAAACGCTTTGCCAACGGAATATCTAGATGGCAGGTAATTTTCCAACCACTTTTGCCAGTTAAGCTCAGAGTCGTCACCTTTACTGCCTGGATGACGAATAGCTCTCCGACCAGTAGAAAGCTTAGCGACCATCTCTTTCTGTAGGTCCATAAAAAGGTGTGGAAGTTTTACTTTTGATTTACCTTTAACCATTCGTATCACCAGATTATCTCGCTCCAGTTTTGTTTTCCTAGAGATGAGGCTGCATTGTTTTTCATGCTTACTTTATCGTCTTGGTCCACTAAGTCCGAGACAATGTTGTTTGTGTTGGCGGGGTCTACTAACTTTACGTTTTCCACATGGTCTCTGATAAATTTTAAAACATGCAGAACCTGATCGCCCAGGTCATTACTGTTGCAGCTTTCTAGCGCCCTTATTGTGAGTAGCTCAAGAGCGAATGATTTGAAGTGGAGTGCGTGTCTGAGTTTCCATATTTTCATCAGCTTAATCGTAGACCTGCATTTCGCCTGGCTAATGTACTCCTTGTGCTTAGGTATATTTGTTTTTATCTGGCTATTGTTTGTACTGATGTAGAGATTGGCATCGTCTGTTTTTTCATCTATTTTCCTTGCTGGTACGATGTCTATGTTATCGCCATCGTATGTAAGTCCGATCGAGACTTTTTGTTTATTGACTGGATATTTCTCGCTAAGTGCCTTGTAGACATCATTATACATATCCGACAAGCTGGAAAAAGCGTTGTTCCAGAAATAGATACAGAGGTCCAAGTCGTACTTCAGATTAATTG
>JAZDNO010000018.1:0-33692 GCA_043799545.1 Methanobacteriota archaeon
GGTAGAAGCAATCTCACTCAAACGAAAGCACCATCTCCAAGTCAATATGTCAAAAATATCATCAAAGGATTTGAACTAGCTGAAAATTTAGGAATTATTATAAATCATCAAGATCTATCATTAGATTTGAAAAAATCCTATTGTGGTGCAAATGGGACTAATCTAATATTAACCTCAGATGGCTATATAAGTTCCTGTTCAGAAATAACCGAATCTTCACATCCAGATTCATCGACATTTATCTATGGAAAAATAGAAGGTCAAAAATTAAAAATAAATGAAAACAAATTACACATACTAAAAAAACGAACGGTGGATAATGTTATTGGATGTAACCATTGCTTCGCTAGATATATTTGTGCTGGAAAATGCTTCATTCGATCTTTAAATAATACACAATCAATTTTCATTGCTGACAAAAGTACTTGTACTATTCAACAGGAATTGTTAAAATATCTGTTGGCTCGTTTATTACGAGGAAATATAAATATGGAATCGTATGATTTTCTAACGAAAGTAGTAAAATTTAAGACAAACGCCTAATAATATACTGGATTTGTTTCTTCTCATTTTTATCACAACTTTCACGTAACTTAACCTTTAGCATGTCCACAATATCCTTAAGATTATCTAATGAAGGCAGTTTAACAACCAATTCTTCGTCATCAATAAGCCTATTGATATATTCCTCAATAATCTCAACCTCTGGCTTTTTATTTGACAGACTAACTTCCTTCCTTAGAAATACGTGAGCAAAATTGTTAATGAATCCGCACTTACTACGACGCGATAAGTTTTCAATTGCTGAAAAAAGTCTATGTAATGCGAGTACTTGAAATTTTGGTTCTGTATTTTTCATCAATCCTTCCCATGTACCACCGTATGTAGGTTCAAAATCTGCTATTTCGCCTTCAGATGTTATGTTATTAATCTCCATAGATCCATGATATAATTTAGCATCAAACATACACCTTACACTCCTCCCTAACACGTTCCCAAGATATCGGCAATATTCAGCCTCATCTATTTGACGTAATTCCAAATATTGTTTTAATATAGTCTTATCAAAATGAAAATTAGAAAGTCTTAACGGAGAAATAAACGATCTGACAATTACAGCTAAAGGCATACCATTTAAGGATCCATAATTATAACATGCAATTGGTCGTTGGCAGAAAGCTCCAGATTTTATGGCGACCTTAGAAAAGTAATGCTCATCTAATGCGCGCTGTTTCTCAACACCACCCCACGCAAACTTTCCAAGAGATTTAATCTGACCACCATTATAACCTATACCCTTATATTCAATTCCAGGATAATAAAAAGCATCACTTTTCCACAAATTAAATAGCCATACGGCTCTCTGCGAATGACTTTGATAAACCTGGATCTTACCAGGTTTTGATGATAATGCATCAAATTGAGGAATACCCTTGTCTTTTAGCAATGATGTATTATCGATTCTAGAAAAGAGGAATTTATTTTTATAAATTATTCTACTTAGTTGCCATAACTTATAAACATATTTTTTACCAGTCGTCACCATTATTAACCTCTAATACTTATTATCTAACTCTTTTTGTTTCTTAAATTTCCTTAATATTATAATTTCTGTCTCTACCTTAAATCCACAACTTGAATATAACCTTACAGCACTTGGAACCTCTAAATCTACATCCAGTTCTACTCGCTTTACTCCTTTTTGTTTAAACCAATTTAGACTATTTAAAAGTAATGCTTTACCCAAACCTTTATTCCTATCCATCTGTAAAACAGTTAACCAACTTATAATTCCCATCGATGAAATTTCTGGATGTATAACATTGATGATAACGCCCACAATATTATTATTTCTTTTAGTTACGAATACACCGTTATAATCAAAAAACTTTTCAGTGTAGAGTCCTATAAAACCATTTATAATATTAGTAGTATCATCCACAACATCTTGAAACCCTAACTCTAATGTGTTAATAATCGATTCTTTATCATTTGGGAAGATTGCACTTTCCAAACTATAATTTTTACTTATAAAAACATCCTTAGGTTCAAATGTATCTGTTGTAAAAATCATATGGTATCCAGATTTCCAATATGTAAAATTATTTTCATGTAACACATTATTTAGATTGTCGAATTTTGAAGGGATAGAAATTCTATACTCATTAATATCTCGATAACACTCATTCATAAGTATGGTGTCAAGTAATTTTTTCTCTATACCAATATATCTAAAATCTGGCTTCAATAAAATTGATAATTCTACAACATTCGCTTGATTAGTTTTAATCATATAGATACTGCCAATAATTTTATTCCTCGAAATTGCTAATAAATGTGATTTTTCGTTAAAATCTGGATTTAAAAAATATTGTTTACAGATGTCAACGGTTAATTCGACATGTCCGGGATAATCTGCATGGGCTTCATTTGCAAACTTGACATAGTCCTCAATATCTGATTCCCTTGAAAATGTCCTTATCATTACATCAATCATTGAAATCCCTACCAGCTTACAGTATAATCGTTGATACGCTATTTAATACTTGGCATATATGTTATTATCTAACATCCTAGTATTAGCCCTACCCGAAAAGTAGAATATCTGGTTTGGTATATCACATTGTCCGCATACATTCCTTGGCGGATTATCAAATGTTGAACCCATATGTTGGAGGCTATAATAAACAAAAGATCAAGTTAGGTGAAAAATGTTCAATAATGGAGATAATTATAAAATAAATAAATCTACAGTACCGAATTCGCAGTCAAAGAGGATTTTAGGGTATGCAAGACCTCATATTCGTCTCCTTTTCTTAATTTTTATTCTATCTATTCTTATGATAATATCTAGTTTGATTAACCCATACCTTTTAAAAATTTTAATAGATGATGTTTTTATCGCGCGTGAATATTCCCTTCTGATGTATATTTTAGCAGCATTTATCTGTGTACTTATTTTAGGGACATGTTTGTATATTATATATAATTATTATATTACGTTATTTGCAGAAAAAATTATTAAAGATATACGACAGGAATTATTTGATCATGTCGAGTCTTTAGGTTTGGACTTTTATTCTCATAATAAAACAGGTGACATAATTTCGCGGATACTTGGCGATACGCAAGGTGTTCAAGAATATATTCTACTTACTTTTAATGGTATAATATTAAACATAATAACCCTTATAGCGATATTTATTATTGCTTTTACTATTTCATGGCAACTTACATTAATATCTCTATTCATTATGCCTTTTTATTTTTGGTCAGATACCTATTTCGGTGCGAGAATGAAGAAACAGAAGAGGGATATTAACATAGAAATAGCAGGTTTTATTAGCTTCTTAGAAGAGCACACAAATTTTATAAAACTTATTAAGAGATTTAATATGGAAAAATATGAAAGTAACATGTTTAATACAAAGGCTGATGGTTTATTACGACAAAATGTAGGGATTGCATTAACACGGGGATATAATTCCAGTTTTATCGCAATAGCTTCATTTTTACCACTCCTTCTAATAATGCTTATAGGGAGTTACGAAATTTTTATCGGAATACTTACCATAGGAGGATTCATAGCTGTGTACACATACATTAGTAAAATGTTTGATCCAATTGGAGGTTTGTATATTGCTCGAGTAAATCGACAGGCTTCATTAGCTTCTGTTCAACGAGTATTTGAATTTCTTGATCAGAAACCAAAAATATGTGAAATAAAAGAACCGATTAGTGTAGAACAATTAAAGGGAGAAATAGAATTTAAAAATGTTAAATTTAGTTATGGAAAGAAAGTCGTGTTTGATAACATTTCTTTTAAAGTAAAGATGGGCGAGAAAATTTATATTTTAGGACCAAGCGGAATTGGAAAAACATCAATTGTTGATTTGATATTTCGATTATACGATGTAGACGAAGGACAGATATTCATTGATGGGATTGATGTAAGGCATTATAAAATAGAAACCCTCCGTCAAAGACTAGGCGTTATTGGTCAAGAAATAATGTTATTTAACAATACTATTTCCTATAATATAAAATTTGGCAAAATTTCCGCTTCGGATGATGAAATAAAAAAAGCTGCTGATAGATCATGTGCATCATATTTCATTAATGAACTGTCAAGTGGGTATGAAACAAATGTAGGACCAAATGGCGCAAATTTATCGGGCGGGCAGAAACAATTAATATCTATTGCACGAACTGTACTAAAGAATCCCGACATTTACATATTTGACGAAATTGCCACAGGTCTAGATCCTGTTTCGCAGAAACATATATACGAGTCTATTGATAAAGTAACACAAAACAAAACAACTATTTGGATAACACACAAGTCCATATCCGCCCATGGGAGTGCTAGAATCTTATTCATCCATGATGGAAAATTAGTTGAAGATGGATCATATAAAGAATTGATGGAACGTAAAGGTTTCTTTTATAATTTTTTTGTGAATGATAATATCAAAGAATGATATACCGCAGCTTCGCAATATTATTATATAGCTCGTTACTTTCCCGTTCATAATGAAGGACTATTCAGACTGCGTAGATATAATGTTACACAATGACTTTCTATGTTATTACAAATGTGGAAAATGCTGCTTTTTCGCTCAATTTGATAAACAATTGAAAGGACCGTTTTATCATAAGCAGGAAAATGTAAATACAATATTAAATTTAATATCGAAAATGATAAAAAAACCAGTACAGGAATATGCATTTTACTCAAAAAAAGAAGAGCGGTGGTATCTTAGAGTAAAAGTAATGAAAATGCCGGAAGATACATGGGCGGCTCCATTTCTATCATTTAGTAATCCTCTTGGTATTGATATAAATAATCCTAGAGCATGTGTTTTCCTAAACTCCAGTAGCATGACATGTGATATTTATAAATATAGACCATTTATGTGTAAAAAGTACACCTGTAAATATGCGTTAGTTCTTGGAGTATTGATTAATAATAAAATGATATCTAAAAGTAAATTATTAAAAGAATTTACTGGCCGATCATTAAAAAACCAATATAAGTTGGTTATCGAGGAGGTTAATAGAATTGCCTCCTAAAATATTTAAAACTGTTAAGATTTTTTATTCGAAGTATAGTAATATTAAAGGGAGAGCTAGACATTTTATCATTCCCATTGATAATAACAGATATATAATTTATGTACCGAGAAAAGGTATTTGTTCATTAGTAAACAAATCATTTATAGATTCAATGAATTCAAATGATAAAAGTGTACGTAAGTTATTTACTTATATTGACAGTCAATATCCAGTACCTCGCTTATATAATTGTGGAAAAATTGCACAAACAAAGATGAGAGCATTAATTCTCTATTTAACAAATCAGTGCAATATGCGATGTACCTATTGTTATGTGACTGGACAGGAAAAACCAATCATTATGGATTTCCAAACAGCAAAAAACGCGGTTGATATTTCAATAAAAGGATCAGTAAAAGAGCTCTCTCTAACTTTTCATGGCGGGGAACCATCGCTCGTTTTTAATCTAATGAAACAAATATTTAATTATGCGAAAATGACATGCAATACTAAAAAAATAAAATTAAGTGCGATTTGCATATCAAATGGAACATATGATGAAAAATTTGTGAAATGGATAAAAATAAATGATATTAAAATTTATGTCACTATTGATGGCCCATCATTCATACATAATCGGCAAAGACCTTTCAAGGATGGGACTGCATCTTTAACCAAAGTTATTCGTGGTATTAATCTATTAAAAAAAAATAAAGTAAAAATCTCTTGTGGAACTACTATCACAAAATATAGTGCCCCATACATGGTGGATATTATTAAATACATTCATAAGTTAGGAATTATGGAATATAATATCGGTCCATTGATACCACTAGGGAGAGGACAATGTGATAATATCCCGAATGGATTTACATATATCAAGGGATATAAGAGATGTCTCAAATATGCAAATAATAACGATTTTTTTATCCAAACAATAGGGCAATCTTTTGACCTTTTATGCACAAAATGTAGCGCATCAACGCAATCAATCATGGTAATATTACCGGGTGGCGAAGTAACTGCTTGTCATATGATAGTCTCCCCGTATTCAAAGTTATCAGATAAATTTATTATTGGGAATATTCATGATAATAAACTAATTATTCATCAAAATAAGGTGAAAGCGCTTAAAAGGTCTATACACAACATAACTGGTTGTAAAGAATGCTATGCTAAATGGACATGCGGTGGAAATTGCATGTTATATCCGTTGGTAGAAAATAAATCCTTGAACGAACCAGCAGGAGAGAACATATGTAATATAGAAAAAGAATTATTAAAATTCAGTTTGTTGTCTCTTATTAATAATGATAGAAGTTTCTGGCAAAAAGATTATGTAATTAAGGAAATAAAAATTTAATCCATTTTGAGATTGATAGAAAAGGACACAACGGTGCTCGCATCGTAGGAAATATTTCTTATGATTATTATATCATTGTTGATAGTGTGACCTTTACCTGGCATGCTTACTAAAGTGCCTACAATCGTACGCAACACCTCGCGTCCTGCCGAAGAGAGACAATATACCTTTTTCATCCTGCACATCCCGTTCTCGCGTCCTAGGAAGTAAGCCCACTATCCCCACTACGTAACCATCTTCCCGCGCTTCCAAACATCCCGCACGACGTTCCCCCCCCACCTGTATGGTATGGCGTCCACCGTCGGCGCGTCCAGCACCAAAAAATCCGCCTGCTTTCCAGGCTCCAGGCTGCCGACCTTCGAGTCCATGCCGATTGCATGCGCTGCGTTTACGGTGGACGCGCACAGCGCCTCCGCCGGCGTCATCCGCATCCTGTAGCAGGCGAGCGACTGGACCATCTGCATCGATTCGAGCCAGCAGTTCGGGTTCAGGTCGGTGGCGAGCGCGACCGCCATCCCCGAATCAATCATTCCCCGCGCGTCTGCGTACCGGTCCTGCATCAGAACGTACGGAGTACCAGGCAGCATGACGCCGATAGTGCCGCGCTTGGCGATGTATCCAAAATCCTTCGCCGGCGTCACGAGCATGTGGTCCGCCGAAACCGCCCCCATCTCCGCTGCCAGGCGCCCCCCCCTCAGCGGAAACACCTCGTCCGCGTGGAGCTTGAGGCCGAGCTTCAGCTTCCGGGCGGCCATGAGTATCTCGCGGGACTGCGGCACGTCGAACACCCCTTTCTCGCAGAAGACATCGCAGTATCGGGCCAGCTTGCGCTTCGCTATCGCGGGTAGCATCTCGTCGACGATGTGCTCCGCGTAATCGTCGAACTTCTTGAAATCCGGAGAGAGCGCGTGCGCCCCGAGGAACGTGTGTGCGATGTCCAGCCCGGTTTTCTTGCGCACTTCCTCCGCCGCTTCCAGCATCTTTATCTCGCCCTTGGTGTCAAGGCAGTACCCGGTCTTGGCCTCCAGGGTGGTCGTTCCGAGGGAGAGCATCCTCCGCGCCCGGGCCAGGCCCTCTTCCACTAGCTGCGATTTCGATGCCTTCCGTGTCGCACGGACCGTGCTGTAAATCCCTCCGCCGCGCTTCATTATCTCCATGTACGAGAGCCCTTGGAGCTTCATGGCCAGCTCGTTCTCGCGCGAGCCCGCGAAAATCATGTGGGTGTGCGCGTCCACGAAGCCCGGTACGACGGCCATGCCCTTCGCGTCTAACACGTCTTCCGCTTTGAATCTCGAACTGGCCGATGACTTCCCAACCCAGAGAACCTTGCCATCTGCGACCGCCATTGCACCATTTCGGATTATTTCGGCGCCCGACATCGCACGGCCTTTCCTCAACCCGCCCGCAAGGGTGGCCAGCTGCCCGACGTTCTTCACAAGCAGATCGCATTCGGTGGTTGTCATTCTTACCCTCACGCCTTCTCGACCGTGCCGGCCTGCGCGTCCACCTTCAACCTGTCTCCGGTCTTGATTGAGGATATGTCTATCCCATCGACGCACGGGATTCCAGCCAGGATTACGCCGGTCGCGACGATTGTTTCAGTCTCCTTGTTGATTATGGCCGCTGGACCGGCCTTGTTCGTGGCCAGACCGTAAATCACGTACGAACCGACCGTCGAGCCTTTGCCGTTTGGGAATACCAGAATCTTGCCTTTGACGCTCTTGCCCTCAAGCTCGTGGCCCTTCTCGATTACGATTCCGGTTTTAGCGTCGATACCGCCGTAGAACCCCAGAGGTTCCCTGGAGACTATGGCCTCCGCCTCGACCTTCCCCGGAAAGATGCAGCGGCCCTTCATTCCGTCACCTCCTTCACGAGGTCGTCGATGTTGCGGTACACAACGCTCTGCTTGCAGAAGCCAGGTAGGTAGTTACCAGCCTTTCCCGAGTTGACGCCGGTTGTCTTGTAGCCCATGTCCTCTATCGGCGAGACGACCATGCATGTGTCCGCGACGACCTTGCCTCCGGCCTTCTCGATTTCCGCCACAATCCCCATCTGAACGGCCGTGTCCTTCGTGGCCCGCGCGGTGCAAATCCAGAGCGCCTTCTTGACCTTCCTCCCCCTGAGCTTCGCGGCCAGCGCAATCATCTCCCTAAGCGACGCGTGCGGGCAGCCGAGGATGGCTATGTCCGCCTTCGCTCCGGTGTTCAGCTTGGCATAAGCCTCGTCCATCTCCTTCTTGCCGAAGTGGATTGCCTCTAGGCCGTCAGTCTTGTGGAGGTGCGCCTCAGGCGTCTGATTCTCGACGTGATATACACCAACGGCTCCAGATGCGGCCATCGCAGCGCCCAGCGCCTTGAGCATGTCCGTGTCCGACTCTGGCAGGCCGACGAAGTACGGCACCTTGTTCTTCACGATTTTACCAACGTGGTAGCCGAGCGCTCCGTAGTCGGACATGCCGTCCATCGCCGCCTCGACCTTGACTATGTAGTTCGGCTTGCGGTTCTCGTCCAGGTGCAGGCCGTAGTTCGGCGTGACTCCGCATAGCGCCGCCGCCAGCGCGCTCGGTCCGCCCTCCCGGTTCGACCTGGCGCCTATGACCGAGTTCGCGAACGAGACGGCCGACGATTCGGACCAGGCGATGTGCTCTCTGAACCTCGGAAGGTTCCCTGCCAAATATGGGGTGCAGGTGGCGCTCGTCACTATGCCCATCTGCGCGAAGGCCGCCATGATGCGCTTTTGCTTCACTGCGAAATCCTTCGGAAATCCGAGAGCCTGCCAGTCCTCCATGTCCATCCCGGCGGGGTTGAGATATGTCAGGGCCTTGACGCGGGCGCCCTTCTTCGCGTAGTCCTCGAGGAAATCGAGCCCCGGGTCTCCGATTGACTTGTACGAAACACCTGCGACCTGGACGGAATTCACGGGGAGCATCCTGTCAGCGCCGTAGATGTCTCCGAGCCTCGCCAGCAGCATCATCGAGCGTTGCAGGACCTCCCCGCGCTCGCCTGCGAGCGTCGCCTCCTGCTTCTTTGTCAGATGCATTTCGCCAACTCCCTGCAATTCGCGACCAGGATGTCGATTTCCTCCTTGGTCGCATCGTCCACGTGGACGCCTCCCAATGCCGCTACGGTCATATTGTATTTTCGGGAGACTGCCTCCGCAATCGGGCGCAGCACCTGCTCGTCGTAATGCCCCTCCAGAGAGAGAGCGACCGCCTCCTTGCCAGGCTCCTTCACCACGACGCCTCCGACGTGCGAGCGCTCACCGCCTCCCAGGATGCAGACCATTCCGTCATCCAGCCGCTCGACCTTGAGCCATACCCTGTACCTTCCCTCACCGGACGTAATCATCCAGCTTCACATCCCCGTATCGCACCTTCTCGTACTTCTTCGGACCTATGTCGGCGGGTATCGTGGCGTCGAGGCCGACCTTCGTGGTCAGCGCCTTCTTTCCAGAGTGGTCCCCCGACGGGTCCAGCGACGAGCCGGGCTGGCGGGCCATCACGACCGCGTCCTTGTCGGCCTGGAAGCGCGTTGCCAGCGCCCACTCGATTGCAATCGGGTTGAAGATGTCAACGTCTTCGTCCACGACGACGACGTGCTTCATGCTGTTGTGTCCTTTGAAGGCCGCGTCTATGGCCTTGCGCCCGTCGTCCGGGTTCCTCTTCTTTATCTGGACTATCCCGTGAAGCCAGGAGCCTCCGCCCATAGTCACCTGGACGTTCCTGCACTCGCAGACCTTGCTGACCTCGTCGAATATCGTCGGCTCCTTCGGCATCCCCATGAGCAGCTTGTGCTCCAGGCGGCCGGGGAGGAGGCACTGGTACATGGCGTCCTTGCGGTGCGTGATGCAATCGACTACGAAGACGGGCTCCTTTCTCTCGAAGTCGCGCGTCTCCGTCAAATCCACGAACGGTCCCTCGGCGTCGACCTCCTTGACTAATCTCCCTTCCAAGACAAACTCTGAATCCGCCGGCACCTCCAGGTCCTTCGTCGCGCACTTCACGACGTCTGTCCTGGCCAGCGCGTTCGCGATGGAAAGCTCGTCCGCTCCCGGCGCAGGCCCGAGCGAGGCCGCAACCATCATCGGCATCGAGTTCCCTATGCATACCGCCATCTCGAGGTCGCCCTTCAGCTTGTCGTATGTAGTGCGGGTCTGGCGCTTGGGGATGAGCCTCGCCGTGAAGCGGTTCCCTCCGCGGAACATGAGCCTGTGGTACGAGACGTTTCGGCCGGTCTCAGGGTCCTTGATGACTGCGCACGTTGCCGTCGCGTAGCGCCCGCCGTCCCCCGGCAGGTGCGTCAGCATCGGCAGCTTCGCCAGGTCCGGGCTCCTCTCCACGACCTCCTGGCACGGAGCCCTGTCGACCAGCGCTGGCGGGACCGGCTTGCGGAGCGATTCCACGAGCTTAGACAGCAGCCCCTCCTTCGTCGTGCCCAGCCCTTTCGCGATGAGCTCTCTCGTGGACGTGATGCCCCCGAAGACCGGAAACTGGCTTCCGCGGACATTCTCGAACATCGTGGGCTTTTCCCCGAGCGCGTTCAGGACGTTGGCAATCTCGAACTCGGTGCTCACCTCCCTCTTGACTCGCACAAGCTCTCCGTCCGCTTCCAGCATCTTCAGAAAATCCCGCAGTTTCATTTCATCACACACCTATCGTGGTCTTCAAAGCCTTGTACCCAGCCTTCTCCATGGCGGCGGCGACCCCGTCCTGGACTCCCTTGCCCGGCGTCAGCGCGACCATGTAGCCTCCGAGCCCGCCTCCCGTCATCTTGGCACCGGCCGCGCCGTTCGCCCTGGCGATTCCCACGAGCTCGTCCAGCTTCGGGTGCGAAACCTCTATCTGCTGCAGGAGCGCGTGGTTCTCGTCCATAAGGCGGCCCAGTTCTGCCACGTCGTAGGCTTCGAGCGCCGCCCTTGCCTTCAGCGCGATGGCCCTGGCCCGGTTGAAGATGGCCTCGTACTTCTCCGGCTGCTCCCCTTTTCGTTTTCTCACGCCCGCGACTGCCGCCTCCGTGTTCGTCGTCAGGAGCGTGTTGCCCATGACGATGCGGAGAGGCTCTTTGATTCTGAGACGCTCCATCGTGCTTGCCGCTCCGGGGTTCTTCACGAACCACAGGAGGCCGCCGAAGGTGGAGGCCGTGTTGTCTATGCCCGACGGCGTGCCAGCGTAGGCGCTGTCGCCCAGGAACGCTATGTCGTTGATGCGCTTGTCGTCGAAGCCGAGGCCGAATTCGCCGCTGAGCGCCCGCGCCACGGAAACGCAGACTGCCGCGCTCGCGCCCACGCCGCCTACGGCGATGAGGTCTCCTCCGAGGTGTATCTTCACCGGGTTCTTCCTCGGGTCGAATCCAGCGCCCTGGAAAACAAGCTCGATAGACCTCTTCTGCTGCGGGTGCTTCTCCGTCTTGTACCCTGGGTTCGCCTGGCGGTCGTCCTCCATCACCCAGCCGTCGCCGGACATGGAGCCTTCGGCGCCCGACGGCTCCGGCATCTTGCCTGCGGGAACCCTGTGAACGGTCGCCACGGTCTTGGAGTCTATGGCCGAGGCGATGGACGGCACCCCGTGGACTACGAAATGCTCGCCGAAGAGAATCACCTTGCCGTACCCGATTCCTTTGCCCATTGCAGACCCGCTCCTGTTCGAGGAGATAATCTGACGGCCCCAATAAATTTTGCTATGGAACGGAATCAGTTCAACGCTGCCCCGACAGGCTCTCCGCCAGGCGGCGCCGCTCGTCCACGGTCAGCACGACACCGCAACCAGGGCATCTGGTAACCTCGGACTCTATCGCCTCACCGCACGTCGAGCATGTGAACAGCGAGTCGAACTCGGCCTTGTCCTCCCCGTACCACTCGCCCTCGTACTCCTTGTCCAGGCGGGCGGACTTCAGGTAGCAGTCCCTCGCCTCGTCGCCCTTACCCTGGTCGTAGAGCAGGTGGCCGAGGTCGTACCACGCCTCCGCGTTTTCCTCGGATATCTCTATAGCCCGCCGCAGGTTGTCCAGCGCCGCACCAATGTTGCCCTCGGCCGACGAATTCTTGGCCTTCGCGACCCATTTCCTGCTTCGCTCGAACAGCATGCGCTTGGCGTACTCGATGGAGTGCATGTAATCGTAGAGCCTGGCCGCCGCGTCCGCGCCGACTATCCCTTTCAAAGCCGCGGTGTCGACCTTCTCCAGCTTCTCCACCGTGTGGTATCCAGCGTCGAACAGCGCCCGCGCGAGCCGCTCGTCCACTCCAGGCAGCGACCGCAATTCCTCGATTGCAGCACCCTCGTCGATTGCCTCCGTCGCGATGGTTATCCCCCGCTTCGTTTGCACCAGCTGGAAAACCCCTTTGTTGAAGCGCGCCCCCCTCAACGATGCGACCTCCAGCGTGCTTCCCACTGTTTCGGTCGATGCGCCCTTCCGGATCGTCAGAACGGCGTCGGCCAGGTTGTGCAGCGAGGATATGGTCTTCGTGTCCAGCCCTTTGGGGTCGAACGCCCAGACGACGATTGCGCCGCCCGTCTTCATCTTCCCCGAGACGCTCTGGATGAAATCATGGGTCTTGGCCGCGCCGTGCGAGTTTATGGCCGGAGAAACGACGTCGGAGATTATCCTCGTGCGCGGGGCGAATTCTATCTGGCCGAGGGCGCGCTCCATAGCCAGCGCGAGGTTCGTCAGGTCTCCGGAGGCGAGGAAAGCTCCGCTCTTGTCGGTTTCGACCCCGTTCACAGCCCTCTCGCGGTACGAGAACCAGTCGACGAAACGCAGCATGCCCTTGGATTCGTGGCTCCCGGCCTTCATCCCGGATTCGGCCAGCGCCTTCCTCAGGTCCGAAGGGGTCCTCGTGCCGAGCACGGCGACCACTGCACCGCCGCATTCCAGCTCGTTCCGAATCATGGACCGAAGAATCATCTCGCGCTCCGCTCCAGAAGGTGATTCCAGCAGCAGCATCGAGTTCCTGGGCACGCCGTCAGGCAGGGCCAGCTCCTCGCCGTTCACCCCCAGCGGAGCGGTGTCGCCCAGGTATCCCCTTAATAGAGATGCCTTCACTGGGTCGCAATATTTCGAGTTGGAGAACTGCTTCAGGACCGCGCGAGAAATCCTGCCCGCGTCCTCGTATGCCGTCTTCTGGCCCTTGGAAAACGCAGTCACGTCGACTATGGCGTCGAACGCAGCCGACATGTCCTTAATCATTTCATCAGGCAGCATCGTCGAGGAGTCTATGGTCACGGACCCCTCCTTTCCCAGCGTCAGCGCGGACACGCCCGGCCTGGTCTTGGACAGCAGGCGCAGCTTGTTGGAGAACATCGCGACCGGCTGCGCCTTCAGGGCTTCACCCAGATAAGCGGAGAAGAGCCTCTCGAACAGCAATGCCAGTTCCGTTTCCCTCCGCTCGCCCGTTTCGCTACCCCCTTCAATCCCAGAAAACACCACCACGCTATATTAAACTAATGCATCGAAGGCAGTCCGAAAGGATTTTAGAATGGGTGCATGTTGTCGAGGCATGCGCGTCCCGACGACATGCGTTCCGTTCGACGTTTTGCTCAAGGGCGGCCTTGAGCGAGGAGCGATAACGCTCATCTACGGCGAGGCGGGGACGGGGAAGACCAACATATGCCTCCAGATTGCGCTGGCCGTCGCCCGGTCGGGGAGGAAAGCGGTCGTCATAGACACCGAGGGGATTTCGATGGACCGCATGGGCCAGATTGCGGGGGCGGACCACGACGAGCTGGTCAAGCGCCTGCTGCTGTTCGAGCCGTATGACTTCGCGGAGCAGGAGGAGATGGTGGACAACGCGGCCAGGCTGGCCCTGAACAATCCTGACGTGGCGCTCATCGTGCTTGACTCAATCACGATGCACTACCGAATAGAAATACAGAAGGACGCTGACCGCCCCTCGCTGGTAAAGCAGATTACCAGCCTGCTGAAGGTCGCGCGGAAGTCCCACATCCCAGTCCTGCTGACGAGCCAGGTGTACACGGACATCAGCAACGACGAGTTCAAGCCGCTCGGCGGGCACGCGCTGCTGCATAACGCCAAGACTGTAATTCGCCTGGAAAAGGTGAGCACTGGCCTACGGAGGGCGGTGGTGATGAAGCACCGGTCGCTGCCGGAGGGGACGTGCGCGGAGTTTAGATTAACGGACAAAGGTGCTGAATAAAGAATGATTTCAGCGCTTGCAGATTTCTGGTATGGCGATTGCTCTTCCAATCCCAGAAACTGCTGCGCGGAATTCCACCTGACCGATATAGGAGCAGAATAGATTACAGTTCCCGATTTACGATGAATTCAATCGCGTCCACCAGAATCGCCTTGTGCTCCTTCGACTTGTACGGAACCTTGGCCAGCGCCTTCCTCGCTTCTTGCGCGTATCCAAGGGCCCGCTCCCTCGCCCAGTCCATGCACCCGTAATCCTCGTAGAGCGCGATGACCTCCCGCACGTCGTCCCATGTGCGCTCGGCGCGGTTCTTCCTGAACAGCGCACGGAGCTCCCTGGCCTTTCTGTCCTTCCCCGCTTTTTCCAGTCTGTCGAGAAGGCGGATGAGCAGAAGGGTGCGCTTCCCCTCCAGTATGTCCCCGCCGAGCTCCTTCCCCGTCTTCGAGCTGAACACGTTCAGCCAGTCGTCGTGTATCTGGAAGGCGCGGCCCAGCGGCTTGCCGAATGTGGCGAGCGGAGCCATCGCCTTGACGTTGCCAGCGACGAGCGCCCCGAGCCTAAGCGGGCCGATGATCGTGTACCCTCCGGTCTTGCGGTCTATCATCTCGTAGTACTGGTTCTCCGTGACGAAACGGCCGCTTTGCATCCAACCTATGTCCAGGTACTGGCCCTCGCACGTCGTCTTGAGGATGGAGACCATCTCCCCAGATATAGCCGTGGATTTCCTCTCCCCGAGCTCCTTGCAGTTCGCCAGCAGCGCTTCCCACATGATTATGTGAAGGTGGTCCCCCGCGTTCACGGTGAGCTCGTCGCCGTAGAGCACCGGTGCAGCCGGCTTTCCCCGGCGCTCGAGCGAGTGGTCCTGGAAGTCATCGTGCATCAGTATCCAGTCCTCGGAAATCTCCATCGCGGCCGCGGTCGTTAGAGCGATGGACGCCTTCCCGCCGCTCACCTCGCACGAGAGCATCACGAGGCCCGGGCGCACGTACTTGCCCCCGCGCTCCGGGTAATCGCGCACCATGCCGATGTAATCGCCGACCAGTCCGCCATTCTTGGATTTGGCTGGCAGGAAATCGAAGACCCGCTTCATTATCGCCTGGCGGTGGGCGCCGATGTAGCCCATGAAAACGCTCTCTGACGATGAGCCGTCGACGGTCCGATATTTCACAGCTGGCCCAGCCATTCCTTCGCCCTCCCGGTCATTATGCATCCCTTCGAAGCCAGAGATTCCGCGTTGGGCGAAGATGTGAGGAACATCGCCCCTTTCAGCTCCGCGATTATCGACTCCAGTTCGGCTTTTACAGCTGCCGGACTTTCCATGGCCGGCCTCAGAAGTGGCCTGGCTATGCCAGCGCAAGTGGCTCCGAGAGCTATCGCCCTCGCCACGTCCAGGCCGTTGCGGACACCCCCGGTCGCGACCATCGGAAGGCCGACGTCCGCCTGGACTAGCGTCACTGGCGTGGGTATCCCCCAGTTCCAGAACGTCTTCCCCAGGCGCGCATGGAGGGCGTCGTTTATCCTGGCCGAGCGGTAGTGCTCCACGGCAGCGAAGCTCGTCCCGCCGAGCCCCCCGACGTCCAATGCCGACACCCGCGCCCTCTTGAGCTCGAGCGCCACCTCGCCGGACAAACCCGCGCCCGTCTCCTTCGCGACGACCGGCATCGCGCCCGCAATCCTGCGAATCCCCTCAAGGCATCCCTTCGCGGAGAGGTCCCCCTCCGGTTGGGTGAGCTCCTGGAGGAAGTTCAGGTGTATCGCAATCGCGTGCGCGCCAACCATCTCGGCGCAGGCCTTTGCGTCTTCGAGCGTGATGGGCTTTTTGCCCTTCTGGTGGACCAGCTGGGGGGCTCCGATGTTGCCAATCATCAGCGGCACGTCGTACCGCTTCACGACCTCGTAGCTCCTAGCCTTCTCCCTGTCTTCGAGCGCCGGGCGCTGGCTGCCCACCACCATGCCAATTCCCAGCTCGGCCGCCGCGATTGCCAGGTTCTCGTTGATCTTCTCCGACTCCGGCGACCCGCCCGTCATGGCCGCGATTACCAGCGGGGCTTTCAAGCGCTTTCCTAGGAAGGCCACGCCAGTATCTATATCGTCAAAGTTAATCTCTGGGACAGCGTTGTGCAGCAGCGTCACGTCGTCCCAGCTGTTGCAGCTTGCCCCCACGCTCTCGATGGCGCAAATCTCGATGTGCGCGGACTTTCTCTCGCCAATCATCCGATACCACCTATCCTCGTCCACTTGCCTTGCTTGCCTCCGAGAAGCGCGGCCAGACGTCCAGGCGCGCGCCCGTTGACTATGTAAACGTCTGCGCCAAGGGCAGCCACGTCGAGCGCGGCCTCCAGCTTGCCTGCCATCGCGCCCGTGACGTCCTCGACCTTCGACGAACCGGACTTAACGTTGAACGGCCTGAGCGGATCTATCTCCGTGAGCAGCTTCGCCTTGCAAGACTGCTTCGGGTCGGCGTCGAACACGCCGTCCACGTCGCTTGCAAAGACTGCAGCCTTCGCTTTGAACTCCGAGGCCAGGAGTTTCACGAGCACGTCCCCGGAGCAAATCGCGACGCCCTGGTCGAAATCCGGAACGACGTCGCCGAAGGTCACGGGGACGAAACCGTTCGCCACCGCATCGCTGAAGAGCCTGAGGTCGTAACCCGAAAGGCTGCCGGAAGTGAACCGGATGAAAGCCGATGGAGGGATGGAGACGGCCGGAACCTTGGCCTTGTGCAGCGCCTCGCAGACGATGAGGTTCAGTTCGCGCACCTCGCGCTGGACCGTTGCCGCGCCGAGTAAGGATTTCTTCGAAGACAGGCCTTTCTTGAGCCCGTACTTGGCCGCGCCAATGTGCCCGAACGAGCCCGCGCCGTGGACGATGAGAAGTTCGGATGCGAAAGGCGCCAGCTCTTTGGCCAGCCTCGCGATGTCCGCGCGGCGCGCCTTGCAGCTGACGCGCTTGTCCGTTATCGCGCTGCCGCCGAGCTTGACCACAATCAACCGAGCACCTGAGCGTCGAATGTTTCGACCGTATATATATGTATTTGTAACGCGCCAGGAGGACGGCCGGATTGCGGCGGAGGCAGTTGGGTGCGCACCCTTTTTATACTACGTCCACATTGCTCGGAATCGCCGGAGGCGAAAACATGGGCAAGTTCCCGGAGGCGGACGCGCGCCTTCTAAACAAGAAGATTTGCATGAGCTGCTATTCCAAGAATTCGGTCAGGGCGACCAGGTGCCGTAGGTGCGGCTACGTTGGCATGCGGCTCAAGGCCAAGGAAAGCAGGAAGAAGTAATCTTCTGGCTCGGCCGTTTTCGAAAAGCATCTACTTTTTAGCCGAGGCTTTCTTCTTAGGCTTGGCAGGGGTTTTCTTGACCGTCGCTTTCACCCTGACCGCTGCCTTCTTCTTGGGTGCGCTGGATGGCGACTCAGCCTTCCTTTCCCTCGCGCCGCAGCCCATGTTCACGCAAATCATGCGGGGCCTTCGCCCACGGAATATCAGCTTCACGGCGGGAGCGCCGCAGTTGCCGCACTTCTCGTCCGTGGTCACCAGCAGGCCGGTTTGAGGAAGCGGGTACGTGTTGGTGCACTCGGGGTAGCCGGAGCATCCGACGAACCGCTTGTTGTTCCTGGATTGCCTGATTAGGAGGTCCTTGCCGCACTGGGGGCAGGCCCCGACGCACTTCTGCTGCCTCAGCGCCTGGTTCACGTCCTCCCTTATCGTTTCCACCTTCGACTCAAGGGCTATGAGGGCCTTCTCCAATATCTCCTGCGACTCGCGCACGACCGTCGGCAGGTCGCGCTGCCCGTCGGCGATGCGGCTCATCTCGTCCTCGAGCATGGCCGTCATCTCGGGGCGCGTTATCTCCATCGCCCCGTCCTCCAGCGCCTTGACCACCGCAGTCCCGGAGACCGTCGGCCTCAGGGGGGAGCTCTCGACGTACCTTCGGTCGTAGAGCTTCTGGAGAATCTCGTGGCGCGTGCTCTTCGTCCCGAGGCCAAGCCGCTCCATCTCCTGAATCATGTCACCCTGCGAAAACCTGCGCGGAGGCTTTGTCCTGTCCTCGAGCAGCTCGATTCCCGTGACTTTGACTGGCTGGCCATTGGCGAGTTGTGGTATGGAAATCTCCCTCGGCTTGTAATACGGATAGTAGCTGTACCAGCCAAGTTCTAGCATCCTGTGGCCGAACGCCTTGAACGGTTCTTCCGCAATCTTCAGCCAGGCCTCCGTCGCCTCCACATGGGCGTCTGGAGCCAAAGTGGCGAAGAATCTGCGGACTACGAGCTCGTAAACCTTCCAGGCGTCCCCCTTGAGCTCCGCTTCCTTCGCAGCCGCAACGGGGTAAATTGGCGGGTGGTCCGTGGCCTCGGTCTTCCCGCGCATCGGATACTGCCTGCGCTCCCCGAGAAGCTTCTCGGCCTCCTTTCCGAGCGACGACTTGGTCAGCTCCCTTAGCACGTTGTCCAGGTTGAGGGACTTTGGGTAGACCGTGTTGTCCGTCCTAGGATAGCTGATGAATCCCGATGTGTACAGCCTCTCTGCGATTGCCATCGCATTCGGCGCCGTTATCCCCATCCTCGTGGCCTCGGTCAGGAAAATTGTGGTATTGAAAGGTGTAGGCGGTCTCTCCGGCCGTTTCTCGACCTTCACCTCCGAAACGAGCGCCTCCGATGCCTCCTTGACCTTGGCATAAAGTGGGTCTATCTCCGCTTTCTCCCAGAAAACCCCGTGCTCGTGCCTCGCAGTGAACGCCCCTCCGGAATCGAGCTGCGCAAGCAGCTCCCAGAAAGGTTTCGGGACGAACTGGTTTATTTCGTTCTCCCTGTCGACAATCAAGGCCAGGGTTGGGCTCTGCACCCTCCCTACGGAGAGGAAATCGCGTCCGTGCTGGCCCGTCGCGAGGGACATGAACCGCGTCAGGACCGCGCCCCACGCAAGGTCGATTATCTGCCTGGATTCGGCTGCTTTGGCTAGGTTCTGGTCGACATCCGTCAGGTTGTCGAAGGCCGTCTCCACCTCAGAGCGGGTGAAAGCGCTGAAACGCGCCCTGCGGAGCTTCACGGAGGGGTTCCTGGCGACCACGAGGTCCGCTGCCTCGACTCCGATGAGCTCCCCCTCGCGGTCAAAGTCTGTTGCGACTATGACCTCCTGGACATCTCGGGCCAGCGATTCCAAAACTCCAGTAATCCCCCTCACGCTCGGCCGTTTCTCGGGTTCGACCCATACCAGCTTGCGGATGTGGTCGGCGTCCCACCTCGCGTACTCCTTCGGGTAATCGAGCTCGACGATATGCCCCCGGAGGCCGATGACGTGGTAGTCGTCGTTGTTTCTTGCGTAATGGTAAATTGGGACCTTGTTGACGAAGCGCTTTTCATAGCCCCTGCCAGATAGTATGAATGCTATCTTCTGGGCGGCATCGTTTTTCTCGCAAATAACGAGTATGTTCATTTGAGGTCAGGATGCTTAAAACTTACTTAAAGATTTGTCTGGCGTTTCACGGTAACGTATAAATATAGATGACGTATGGGGAGGGGCACAACCCGACGGGGGCCTACCCAAGATGGCTGAAAAGACCCAAACAAAGACGACCGCGAGAAAGGTCAAGGACAAGTGGAAGTCCAAGAACTGGTACACAGTGATAGCTCCGGACATGTTCAACAGGATGAAGCTTGCCGAGACGCTCGTGGACGAACCGGACAAGATGCTCGGGCGCATTCTCGAAGTTACAGTGCAGGAGCTCACGGGCGATTTCGCAAAGACCCACATCAAGCTGCTTTTCAAAATCAACAGGATAGCTGGCACGGAGGCGCACACGGAGTTCGTCGGGCACGACCTCACCAGCGACTACATCAGGCGCATGACCCGGAGGAAGCGCTCTAAGGCGGACATCACCGTGGACGTGATAACGAAGGACGAGTTCCACATCAGGATAAAGCCCATGGCCATCTCCGAGCGCAGAATCCAGAGCTCCCAGAAAACCGCAATAAGGAATAACATGAAGGTCGCACTCGTGGAATGGGCGAAGGGTTTGACTATTGACGAGTATGTCAAGGCTGTCATTTCAGGCGACATGATACGCGAGCTGTCCAAGTCCTGCAAGCCCATCCAGCCGATGAACCGCGTCGAGATTCGAAGGTCCGAAGTCCTCAAGCCGGGGATAATCCCGGAGATAAAACCGGGACCGGGCGAGCAGCCAGCCGTCGAGGGAGCCGCGCCAGCCGAGACGCCCGCAGGGGCTCCTGTAGATACCGAGCCATCAGCGCCGGTCGAGCCAGCGCCCCAGTGAATGTCGAAGACGGCGGTGTAAATCTCTTACTAGCCAATTCTATTAAACATTATAAACCAGAAAACCTTTGACGTGCCTAGAACCGTGAAAACATTTGACAGGATGCCGGGGTGGCTTGCGAAGATGGTGGAAGCCACGGAGCAACAACCTCGGCGGGCCAACAGCAAAGTGCCGGGGCGGCTTGCGAGGCGACCGAAGTCGCCGAGTAAAACCTCGGCTACCCAATCGCAATGTGCCGAGGTGGCTCAGCTGGTAGAGCGTCGGACTCATAGGGATTCACCTTGACGCTCTCAGGATTTCCCTGAGAAATCCGAAGGTCATGGGTTCAAACCCCATCCTCGGCACTCTATTTTTTATCCGAGCGAAGGCGTGCCAGGGATGTTGTCGATGGGTTACTTCGGACATAAACTGATGGAGTCGTAACCCACGACCCCATCCTCGCTTTTCGATGAAAATAGCCTTGCTAGAGTTCGGAAAATAGGTCGAGCCGAGCTGGGATGGCCTGAGTTTCTTTGCTCCCAATGCTTTCTTTGCGAAGGCCATTCCAGAGAGGCGAGACTCAAAGAAAGCGTTGAACGGCGACCCCATCCTCATCATGCAAGAGCATCTATTGGCTGGCAATTTCCTTGTCCCATGCTGGCCCATGCCTTCTGAAAAACATTGGCGAGTGGGGTTTTGTTCAATAACTATACAATTAATATATAATATCTATAATAATATTTATATAGGAAACGCAGGATTGTGGGGCTCACCCTGTTATAGACAGCGAGGGGGAAATGCAATGGACGACATGGAAAACACGAGATCAACGAAGGTGGAATTTGAGACAGTAACCTCCGAGAAGAAGCCGTTCGGGAAGAACAACTTCCTGGAGGTGGCGAGGAAGAAGGCCAAGACCGAGGACGGCCAGGTGAACGAGTTTATCTCGGTCTCCCGCGGCTACTTCCTGCCGGACGGCACTGAGCGCTTCAAGAAGTCGCTCACCATACCAGACGACCCGGACATAAAGAACTTCGTCGCCGATAAAATAAAGTCGATGTAACGTTGCGGTGAACCGCAACCGTTATATCTGTTGACAGGATGTGCGATAGCGCATGCGCTCTGCTGGCTCGATTCCGATATTGCCCGTGGCATTGATATTAGCGATTGCTCTAATCGCCGTCTCGCTCGGGGGCTATTTTATATATTCAAACAACACCCAGAAGCCCGCCGGGGCGGAATCGCTTATCGTCCAAACTGGGGACACAGTTTCCGTAGACTACGTCGGGATGTTCCAGGATGGCAGGGTCTTTGACACGTCCATCGAGTCCGTCGCCATCAACGATGCCGCGTACCCGAAATCCCTCACCTACACCAGGAGGGACGCGTACTCGCCGATGAACTTCACAGTTGGCTCCGGCCAGATGATCAAGGGTTTCGATTCAGGCGTCGTCGACATGTACGTCGGCGAGACCAAGGAGATAGTAGTCAGCCCGGTGGATGGGTACGGTGCGGCAGACTCCAAGCTGATATTGACAAGGCAATTAATCGAAGAGGTGCCCGTTTACACGCACGGGATGAAGTTGCAGGATTTCACTGACAACTATTCTATCTCGCCCTCGGTGGGCGTGACAGTCAAGAACAATTATTGGGGATGGAACACGACCGTGTACAGCATCGACACCGAGGCAGGAACGGTCACTCTGAAGGATTTGCCGGATGTCGGGATGATTGTCAAGCCATACATGATATGGAATTGCGAAGTCCTGTCTATCGACGAGTCGGCCAACAACGGCCTTGGGAAGATAACTGTCCGCAACCTATTGAACGCGGCTGACGCGAATAAAGTAACTGGTGAGGACATCCTGGGAAGCTTCAGAGTCATCGCGGTGGATCCGGTCGCCGGAACTTACACTTCAGATTACAACCGCGAGGTCGTGGGCCAGACGCTAGTTTTCAGGGTGACTATCATCTCGATGATGAAGACGAACTCGTAGATGCTTCAAACCCCGATTTTTATCAGTTCTTCGTACGTTTCGACAAGCATCTTTGTGCAGGCGCGCTCCTCGAACCGGCCCGCGGTTTCCAGGGCCTTTTGCTTGATGTTTTCTGGGGCATCCAGCGCTCGGCAAATCGCCGCCGCGCAACCTTCTGAAGATTCGTCGAAGAGGTAGCCGTTCTCACCGTCCTTTATCATCTCCGGTATCGCCCTGAAATTGATTCCAGCAACCGGCAGCCCCGATGCCATCGCTTCCATGACGACAATGCCCTGGGTTTCGAACTTGGAGGCGATGACGAAGGCGTCCGCGGCCGAGTAGTAACCCGGAAGCTCCTCGTCGGGGACGAAGCCGGCGAAAACGACGCTTCGCTCCATGCCATTGGCTTTGACCAGCCTTTCGCATCCTTCCCTGGCAGGGCCGTCTCCCGCCACTACCAGTTTGGCATCTGGATGCCGCTTCAGGACCGAGGGAAAGCCCGCGATTATCGTGTCGAGGTTTTTCTCCCTGGCCACGCGCCCGACGTGGAGCACCATCGGCGCAACCCCCATGCCCAGCCTCTCCCGGATTTCCGCCCGGCGTGTTCCGCGCGGGTTGAACCGCTCCAGGTCGACCCCCGTCGGGATGACCGCCGTGTACTTCAGCTTGGCCTCGGCCTCCAGCTCGGCGAGGATGGCGTGAGTCGGGGCCACCACGCCGTCGGCCCTGGCCAGGAAATGGCGCAGGTAAATCCACATGAGGCGGCGCATCAGGTCCTCGTCCAGGTTCCACGGCATGTAGTGGAAGGCCTCGGTTATCATAGTGTGGTAGGTCAGCAGAATCGGAATCCTGAAGAACCTGGACGCGAACATCGACTTGAATCCCATGAATGCGACGCCGTGCGTGTGCAGGACGTCTATGTCGTTCTCTCGGATGATGTCGTGCAATCCCCTGGCGGGGTAGATGGCGACCCTGTATCCTTCGTACTGCGAGAACTCTGAGGCGGGAAAATAGTAGGTCCGGTTCTCCTTCGGAGCCTTTCCCCTGGGGTCGTCGGGGGCGAACAGGAATACCTCGTGGCCCATGGCCTCCAGTATCCTCCGCGACGTGGTCAGGGAGGTCACGACGCCGTCCCTCGTGGGAAGGTAGCTGTCCGTGAACATCCCTATGCGCATTCAGAGCCACCTGGCTATCTGGCGCACCTTGTACACCAGGTCGGCCGGGTTCCTGCCGAGCAACCGGACCATGGCCTCCTTGCCGTGGCCTCCGGCGTCCCATATCATGTCGGGGACGAAGCCCTTGTCCTGTATGGCCTTCGCGGTGCCCCATGCCATCGTCTTCACTGATTTTGGCTCGTCCTTCCTGTCGAAGCTGGCCTCAGTCAGTCCAACCTTCTTCGCAGCCGCGACGACCTCCTTGGAGTACTTCAGGTTGAGGACGCAGCGAACGGCTGGGTCGTACTGGATAGTGGTCAAAACCACCCTGGACATGTGCCTCGAAGCCCCGAAGGCCGGGGTGCCGACGCTCGCCGCCCTGTCCCCCTTCAGGACAATCCTCGAGTCCAGTCCGCAGACGTCCGAGACGCTGGTCGCCCCCCAGAGAGCATATGCCAGATTGTTCCCCACCTCGGGCATCAGCTTCGGAACGAAGGCGTTGAGGAGCTCGGGCAATGCGGCGCGAATCTCCTCCATAATCTTGTATTTCTCCGAGCCAGACACGACGCGGTTCATCGGGTTGAGCGCGAGCGCGCTGCCAATCGGCTGCGCCATTTCGAGGCTCGTGTGCAGGACGTCCTTGGCCTGCCCTATCGAGTCGCGCAGACCCTCCCCCATGGCCAGGTATCCCGCTATCAGCGAGGCGTATGTGCAGCCCAACCCCCGCAGCCCTTCAAGCGAGAGGCGCGGCGAGGCGAACTCCGTGACGCGCTTTGGCTCGACCAGCAGGTCTGCCGCAAGTTTACCCCGCAGGTGCCCGCCCTTCACCAGGATGGCTCCCGGCCCGCCGCGTATCATGAGCGAATTCGCAGCCTTCTCCGCAGCCTGGAGGTTCCCGACCTTCATTCCGGAAAGGGCTTCCAGCTCCCTCGCGTTCGGGGTCACCAGGTCCGCCACGGAGAAAACATGCTCGACCAGCGCGTCAGGCAGCCCAGCATCCGCGAGCCGCGTCCCCACGCTCGCCGAGAGAACCGGGTCCACGACTATGGGGCATTCGAGGTCTTCGAGCTCGCGCGCCACGGCCTTGGCGCACTCCGGCGAGTAGAGCATGCCCAGCTTCGCAGCCGAAGGCTCGCCGTCATCGACAGCGCAGCGTATCGCCCTGGCGACCAGCCGCGGGTCGTGAGGGATAATCTCGTCCACCTTCTCGCTGTTCTCCAGGACGATGCCGGTCGTCACGGGCGCAACTATGACGTCGAGGGTGCTCAGCGCCCTTATGTCCGCAGATATCCCCGCTATCCCGCTCGGATCCAGCCCGCCGATTACCAGCACGCGTTTCATTTCCTTCCCTCCGCGATTCGTTTGACCTTCTCGAGATTCTCAGGGTGCATCTCCAGGTAAGCCCTCGTCGGAGCCAGGATGTCGGAGAGCGCCGCCGCGACTGCCTTCTTCAGGTCCATGGGGTGGACATTTCCGTCGGCGAACGCCTTCTCAAGCTCTTCGTACGTGGCAAATGCCGCGTTCCCGCCGAACTTCTCCGGGCGCACTATTTCCAGCTTTCCGAGAATCGGGAATATTATCAGCCTGCAGTGGTCCAGCACCGGGTTTCCCTTCGATTCTTTCGCAGGGCAGTAGGCCTTGTTGAGCTTGTCCTGTATTTCCTTCGGAGAGTCGTGCAGGAAGACGCATGATTCCGGCTTCGACTTGCTCATCTTCCCCTCGCCGTCGGCTATGGCCACATCCATCCTGCCGGTGCCCTGGAGGCTCATCAGGAGAGGGGTGTGGATTGCCACGAACTTCTTCCAGCCGAGCTTGTCGGCCGCGTCCCGGGCGAGCATGTGCGCGTGGCGCTGGTCCATGCCCCCGAGCGCCAAGTCTAGCTCCTGGTGGAATATGTCCGCGGCCTGCATTGCCGGGTAGATGAGCTTTGATGCGTCCACGTCGGCCTCGTCCTCCTTGCGTCCCATCACGGTCATGGCGCGCCTGATGCGCGAGACGGAGGATGCCTTGGATATCTTCAGGACCTTCTGCCAGTAGTCTGCGGAGCCGACCATATCCGATGTGTACAGGAAGTGGACATGCTGGGGGTCCACGCCCAGCGCCAGGAAGCAGTCCTTGAGGTAAGCGCCGCACGCCTTGATTGCGTTCATGTCGCCGTCCATCTTGTCGTTGATGTAGGCGTGCCAGTCCGCGAGCAGGACGTTTACCTCGAAGCCCAGGGCCGTGAGGTCTTTTATTTTCTGCGACGTGATGAGCCCCTGACCGATATGGAACAGCCCCGACGGCTCGTAGCCGATGTACGCTTTCTTCGGACCCGGCCTTGCCAGCAGCGCCACGGCTTCCTCGCGCGTGACGACTTCCTCCGTGTTCCTGAGCAGCAGGGCGAGCGCCTCTTCCTGGTTCATGGATGAGTCGAATGGGTTGAGGGGATAAATGGGTTGCGGTCACGCCATCTTATTCACCATCAGCCAATAGACGAACAGCTCGACGTCGAACCGATGGCGCTCCGGATACCTCTGCGCTACGATGCGCCAGAATTCCTTGTTGTGGCTCAGCTCCCTCCGGTGCGCGACCTCGTGGAATATCACGTAGTCTATCAACCGTTCAGGCAGCTGGCGCATGAGAGTGTTCACTGTGATGTTACCGTCGCTGCCGCAGCTGGCCCACTTCTCAGTCGCCTTCTTGAAGTATATCTTGTAGAAATCGACGCCGAGCGTCTTGGAGTGCTCCTCGGCGAAGCGCCACACGAGCTGGCGGAACTGCGTCTGGCTCCGGTCCTCAAGCTCCCGCTTCCTTGCGGCGGCGAGGGCGCGAACGATGCCCGCGTGAACGCTCCCGATCCACGCTGCGAACTCCTGAACCGAATCCTCGGGACGGGCGCGCTTTGGTAAGACCAGGGTCATCTGGCCCGAGTCGAACTCGACGGACGGCGATTTTACCTTGCGGAACTCTGCGCGGTACTCCGAGTCTGGGCCGACTCTGACGTGCGCGACCATTGTGCCAAGATGCGCGGAGGCCATAATAAAACTAGGGGAAATGCAAAAAAAGGGTTTAAGTCCCGTACTTGGACCTCGCGAACTTTCAGCCCATACCGTATTGTTCGCACTTGTCGTCGACGTCCTTCTGTATCTTCGCCAGCATCTCCTGCTTGTCCATCAGGTGCTTGAACCTGGACTGGACCTTCAGGTATTCGACGACGGGCTTGCGCTTGTCCTTCGGTATCTTCTTGGTCACGACAATCTTGCGCTGGTCGGGGCTTTCGGTCTCCCAGAGTATGGTGACACCAGTCTCGACCGCGAGCTTTGCGATTTCCATGGACTTCTCGGATGCGATTCCCCAGCCCGGTACGCAAGGCACATGCACCTGTATGAAGGACGGCCCGTTGACGGATATGGCCTTCTTCACCTTTTTCTCCAGGTCCATCGGGAACCCGATGCTCGCCGTCGCGGTGTATGGGATGTCGTGCGCGGCCACTATTGCCGCCAGTGGCTTCTTGCGCTCTGTCTTGCCCGGGATGACGGAGCCAGCCGGCGACGTCGTCGTTGATGCCCCGAACGGGGTTGAAGCCGACCTTTGGATGCCAGTGTTCATGTATGCCTCGTTGTCGTGGCACACGTAGCAAATCTTGTGTCCGCGCTCGAGCATTCCCGACAAAGCCTGGAACCCGATATCGAACGTCCCGCCGTCGCCGGCGAAGGCGAAGATGTTCACGCCCTCGCGCTTGCCGCGGGCTTTCAGCGCCGCTTCGACGCCCGAAGCCACCGCTGCCGCGTTCTCGAACGCGGCGTGAATCCACGGTATCTCCCAAGCGGACTCCGGGTAGCCTGTCGTCATGACCTCAAGGCAACCGGTTGCATTACACACTATCGAGTTCGGGCCGGCGGTGTTCAAAACCGTGCGGACTGCGGAGGCCATGCCGCAGCCAGCGCAGCCCCTGTGCCCCGAAGCGAACAACTCCTTCGTCGCCATCACAATCCCTCCGCTTCCTTCACTGCCTCGACATCCACGTTAATCCACTCCACCTGTTTCAAGGCCTTGCCAGCGTCCAGCGACGGTTTGACCTTTCCGTATATCTGCTCGAAGTCCTTCGGGACTATGTCCCTGCCCCCGAGGCCTATGACGTAGTTCAGCAACACCGGCTTCTTGGCCATGTTGTAGAACTCCCCGGATATGTCCGCGTACAAAGGTCCGCTGCAGCCGTATGAATACGCCCTCTCGACTATGGCTAGGACTTTGGCGTTCTTCACCATCTCGTACAGTTCCTTCGTCGGGAACGGGCGGTAGACCATCATCTTCACCAGGCCGACCTTTATTCCCTTGGCCCGCATCGCATCGATTGCCGCCTTCGCGGTTCCGAACATCGAGCCAATCATCAGGATGATGACCTCGGCGTCCTCGGCCTTGTAACCCACGACCTTCTGGTACTTCCGCCCGAAGCGCTTCTCGAAGTCCTTGAACACCTCGTCTATGACACCTGACGCCCGCTCGATTGCCATCTGCTGCGCCATCTTGAACTCCATGTAGTACTCGGGAGTGCCGAACGAGCCGATGGTCATCGGCCTCGCGGGGTCGAGCCAGCAGTAGGGCGAGTCGTACTTAGGCAGGAACGCATCCACCGCTGCCTGCCCCGGTATGTCGACGGGCTCCATCGTGTGCGTCAGGACGAAGGCGTCCAGTCCGACCATCGAGGGCAGGAGAATCTTTTTGTTCTCCGACACCTTGAATGCGATCAGGGTCAGGTCCAGGCACTCCTGGTTCGTCTGCGCGTAGAAGTGTATCCAGCCCGTGTCGCGCTCCGCCATCGTGTCCGAGTGGTCGCCCCATATGTTGATCGGGGCGCTCAATGCGCGATTCGCCACTGGCATGACTATCGGCAGGCGCATTCCAGACGCGATGAAGAGCATCTCGTGCATGAGCGCCAGCCCCTGCGACGACGTCGCAGTGCATGAGCGCACGCCCGCTGCCGATGCGCCGATACATGCGCTCATGGCGCTGTGCTCGCTCTCGACAGGTACGTACTCGCATTTCATCTCGCCGTTGTTGACGAACTCGGATATCTGCTCGGGGAACAGCGTCGACGGCGTGATGGGATAGGCGGGGATGACCTCGGCCCTTGCCAGCTTTGCCGCGACCGCGGTCGCGAAGTTACCCTTTATGACTTCCTTGACCATGTTATCACTTCTCCTCGGTTATCATTGTAATCGCCTTCTTGTCGGTCTTCTCGCGCTCGGCTTTCTTGTTCTGGGGGCACTCATAAGCGCAGATGCCGCAGCCCTTGCAGTAATCGTAGTTGATTTCTATGTGCTTCTTGCCTTCCTCGACCTTCGTGATGCATGAGTCCGGGCAGAACCTGTGGCACGTCCAGCAACCGATGCAGTTCTCCGGGTGGGTGACTGGCCTCATCGAGCGCCACGTCCCAGTGTGATAGTTCTTCGAGCTTCCGGCGACAGGATTTATTCCTCCGACGGTTATCTTCTTCTTCGCCATCCTCAGACCCCCTTTACCTTTTCGAAAGCTTGCTTGGCTGCCATTTTATTCTCCTCAGGCTTGACCGGCGCGTTGTCCTGTATGGCCTCCAGAAGAGCTTTGAGACTGACGTTGCCAACGACCTTCGAGAACGCACCCAGGATCGCCGTGTTGACAATCGGGTTGGTCTTGCTGCCCAGGCGGTTCTCGACCGCTATCGAGCTCGCGTCAACAGTATATACTTTTCCAGCTTTGAGCTGGAACTCCTTCGGATCCTTCTTGGAATTGATTATGATCGGTCCGCCAGCCTTCAGCCCGCTCGTCACGTCAACGACGTCCATGAGCGTCGGGTCCAGGACGATGACAGCGTCCGGTTCGTATATCTGGCATTTTATGTCTATCGGTTTCTCGTCAATCCTGGTGTAGGCCGCTACCGGCGCTCCCCGGCGCTCGACCCCGAACATCGGGAACGCCTGCACGTCCTTTCCTTCCTTGAAGGCCGCCACCGCGAGCACGTTGGCTGCCGTCACAGCTCCCTGCCCGCCCCTGCCATGAAAACGTATTTCGTACATCGTATGCCTCCGTTGGGCGACCCTGCATCGGAGAGGTCTGGTTTAAAGGTTGTTGCGAAGAACGGGGTTTTACCTGGCATCAATTGAAATGGGCGGTGCTATTATTACTAGAGCTGATGTGGCGCCTCACCCAAGTCCTGATTACCGTCCCTGATTAATTTCGGACCCTTCTCCTCGATGTGCGCAGGGCGAGTATCAGCATGGCCAGTGCGACGAAGAACAGCATTCCGCTGGATATTCCTCCGACGAGCTCCCATCCACCATTTTTGTCTATGGCCTTCACGCCGCCTACGGTTGCCAGGTTATCCGCCGAATGACTCGCAGCCTCTGCGGTCGCTGTGCCGGACGGTGCGCCAACGGCGTGTGTCAGCGGCACCTTCGGCGGGCCGACGGAGCGGTCCAAGACGTCATCGATGCGGCTGTTGGAAATGGCCCAATTGGAGTCGCTTGCGGTGTAAATCCAGTACCCCTGGCCGCGCTTCAGCACGTACGAGTCCTCCAGCACCCTAGTTCTGTATTCGGACAGGGCGTCGAACCCTTCCACGGTGGTCGCGCCGGTGTCAAACTTCAGATTGGCTACAGTATAGGTGCTGTCGTTCGTCTTTGGGTATCCAACCATGTTCCATCCAGTTCTGAGCGACAGGCTCATGTTCGTTGGCAGGGTTCCGTAAACGGTCAGCGTTGTGTTCGCCAGGGCGTTCAGCCAGAATCCCATCGTGCAGTCTATCGATTGCAGGTCGTTGAAACTCGCAGGCCAGACCGTGTAATACTGCTTCCAGTGGTCCGCAACATCGGTGGTGTTGTACCACATGACCCTGTCCCACTGACCGGAAATTGACCCTAGTACGACCGGGACCGATGTATCGCTTGGGACCAGGGGTGTCGATATCAGGTTCCACCCGAATACCAGGTCTATGTCGAACGACCTTTCTGCTATTGTTACGGCGGAGCTGCTCGACAAGGATCCATTCGTCGCTGTCACCGTTCCAGCGCCAGTGGCCATCTGAGCTGTGAAATGTCCGCTTGCGTCCACACCGCCGATGTCGGTGGTCCATACGAATAGAACCCCTGATATCACGTTGTTGAGAGCGTCGTAGGCTATCGCATTAAACGCAAGGGTACCACCGACAGTCACTGTGGCTGTTCCGGGCACAACGGCAATGTGGTCGATAACTGCGTTGATGACGTTGACTGAGGCGAAGCCGGAGAAGGTGCCGTTCGTTGCCGTCACGGTCCCAGCTCCTGGGAAGGCTTGCGCATTGAACCATCCTGCAGAATCCACCGAGCCCGCGTCTGTGCTCCATGTGAACGCGACTCCGGAAATCGGATTCCCATATGTGTCGAAACCGGTCGCAGCGAACTGCATTGCGCCGCTCACGATGACGTTGACCGGGCTGGGAGAAACGACTATATTGGCCAAGGCGCCCGGAACGAGGTGCACAGTTGCCTCCGCGAATATCGTGCCGTTCGCGGCCCGAACAAAGCCGGATACAGCAACCGTCTGCGCGGTGAAATATCCAGTCGAATCGACCGTTCCAATGCATGTAGTCCAGACGAAACCTACGCCGACGACGACGTTGTTGAAAGCATCGTACGCCGTCGCCGCGAACTGCTGCGAGGTCGCTACCGCAAGAGTAACGCTGTTGGGAGATATTATTATATTCGACACCGGACCCACTGTGATCGTTGCGCTCGCCTGCCCGGTTACAAGGCCGAAAGAGGCGATGACTATTCCCGAACCTGGGGTAGTCTGCGCTGTGAGCAATCCTCCGGAGGTTATGGCCCCGACATCGGTTGTCCAGACGAAGGCCAGTCCGGATATCTCCTCGTTCATCGCATCGTAAGCCACTGCTGTAAACTGCATTGTCTGGCCGACGTTGACGCTCGCCGGATCAGGCGATACCCAGATGTGGTCGACCGCGTCCACCACAATCACCGTGGCCGAGTCTCCAATCGGTCCGCTCGTCACGGTAACGCCACCGAAACCGGGTGTTGCCTGGGCCGTGAATAGGCCGCCCTGGGTTATGGTGCCGACCATCGAAACCAACCAGGTGAATGCGATGCCTGTGAGCGCGTTCCCATACATGTCGTAGCCCACTGCATTGAATTGCAGGGTGGTAGAAACCAGGACGGTCACCGGGTTCGGGGTCAGAACGATGTGGTCGAGGGGACCGACGACGACGTTGACCGTCGCATTACCGGCCACAGCGCCTATCGAGGCAGTCACCGTCCCAGTTACTGGCACGTAGCAAACGAACCAACCTGAGGAATCGATGGTGCCCACATTCGAGGACCACGAAAATATCGCCCCTGAGATGACGTTGTTGTACGAATCGTAGGCCACGGCTATGAAGCCGGTGTATTGCCCAACTGCAACCGTGGTCGGGTTCGGAACTACGGCTATGTGGTCGACCTGTCCGCTAACGATGGTAACCGAAGCAATGCCGTCTATCAGACCGCTCGCCGCCCTCACCACGCCCATGCCCGGAGTCGTCCTGGCCGTGAAATACCCGGTTCCGTCGACAGAACCTATGCTCGTTGTCCAGATGAACGTAACACCTGGTATCGGGTTGTTGAACGCATCGTAGGCCGTCGCAGAGAATTGCACGCTGTCCCCGACCGTAGTCGTTACAGGAGTCGGTGTGACGACGATGTGATCTACGGCACCGATTACAACATTAACAGTTGCCGAGCCTGTGACCATGCCGAACCTGGCGGTCACAATGCCCGTATTCGGTACGGTCTGGGATGTGAAGAATCCGGCGACGTCTATCACGCCCACGTTGGTCGTCCAGGTGAACGTCGTTCCAGTTACAACGTTGTCGTACCGATCGTATGCTGTTGCTGCGAATGCTTGCACCGCACCGACTGTCACTGTGACCGTGTCCGGCGTTATTATTATATGATCCAAAGCTCCCGCGATTATCGATACGTTGGCCGTGCCATTTACAGCCCCGACCGATGCCTGTACGTAGCCAGTTCCCATGGTTGTCTGGGCGATTAACATTCCCAATGAATCTATGAGCCCCACGTCCGTGCTCCAAAGGAAGGGCAGCCCTGTAATCACGTTGTCGTAGAGATCGAATCCTATGGCCACGAAATATTTTGAACTACCGGCATTGACCGAGTCCACCCCAGGGACGACGGTGATGTGGTGAAGCTCACCAATCACGACGGTCACTACTACCCACCCGCTTATCGTACCGTTGGTGGCAGTTACAGTGCCTGCACCAGGAGTTGTCAACGCCGTGAAATATCCGGTGGCATCAACCGTGCCAATGTTTGTGATCCAGATGAAGACAGCGCCGAAAACCTCGTTGTTGAATTGATCGTACGCGGTTGCGCTGAATGCCATCGAGCCTCCCGTTGCCACGCTCGCCGGGTCAGGCATCACGACAATGTGGTCTACCGGCCCCGCGACGATGGTTACATCGGCATACGTAGTGATGAATCCGAAATTTACGGTGACTGCCCCAAATCCAGGCGTGGTCTGCGCAGTCAGCACACCAGTCGCGGATATCGAACCGACGTTCGTCCCCCAATCAAAGCTCATTCCCGTGATGACATTACCGTAGATATCACACCCGACAGCCGTGATTTGCTGTGCCTCGCCCACCCCGATTGTCACTGGGTTCGTCATTATCGCGATAGATGCCAGGGAACCCGTTGTAACAGTCACCGAAGCCGAACAACTCGCGGCGCCG
>JAZDNO010000007.1:0-15769 GCA_043799545.1 Methanobacteriota archaeon
TTTGTCCGGCGCCATCAGGTTCGCGTCTATCATCGCGCTCGTCAGGTACGTCTGCCCGCCGTCGTACTGCTCGACGCTCTGGACAGTCGTGCCTGAGACATCACCCTTGAACATGGCGACCGTGTAGCCCGCATCGTCAGATGGGAAGCCAACCATGTTCCAGCCTGACTTCAGTGTTATCACGGTCGAGACGGGCTTGGAGTACGTGGTTCCGCCCACGCATATCTGGCCGTCTCCGACCACCGTGACGTAGAGCCATACGCCCATCTTCGTGTCGACTGCCGTCAGGTCGTTCAAGGCCGAATTCCAGGTTGTGTAGTACTGCTTCCACGGGTCGGTCAACGAGTTCGGATTGTACCACATCGCGCGGGTCCACTGGACCAAGCCAAGGCCGCCGTTCCTGAGGTCTGTCAGAGCGCCCGGCATGGTTGTCGGTCCGGAGATGTTCACCGAAACGAAGTTCCAGCCGATGTGGTCCACGGTTATGTTCTGCCACACGGCGGACACGCTCGAAGCGGTCAGCGACGGGTGCACCCTGGACGGCGTGTCTGTGTTGTCGTATGCGAAGGTGAAGGTCGCAAACGGGTTGACGGTCGTTGTCTGCACTCTCAGGTAGTCGACGCTGGACCCGCCCCTGGAACCGCTGTTGTAGACTCCCCAGAGGATTACGCCTCCGGAGATGTAGTCGCCCCAGTTGGATGCGATTGCCCTTGTCATCGTCTGTTCCACGTTGGCTGCGAAGGCTGTCGTTGCTCCGACCGTGTCCCACACCGACGTTGCGGAGTTGAAGGCATACATCGTGCCAGTTCCGGCAACGGTGAACGAACCCTCGAAGGTCAGTGTTATGTCCGTAGCCAGGGCTGGGTTTGCCGCGGTGGCGAACGAGCACTTCACGAAGGTCTCGTCTCCCACAGGCGGGTTGCCGCTAGGACCCGCCCTGATATCGTTGGATGTCGACGCTGCGGTGTAGTATGCGTCCGTGAACTCCGTGGCGCTGTTGGGCGTTGTCAGTTCAGCGTCTGCGTTGCTGTCGACCACGGTGAACCACACGTCGTGCGGCCCGCCTGCGGCCGTCGTTCCGGCTGTATCTAAGTCCTCGTACAATGTGCCTCCGGTAACCGCGGTCACCTGTATCCACAGTTCGACATAGAACCTGCCGTTTGCGGCCATTGTCGTGCCTGCGGGCACAGTGTACTCCCAGTAGAACTCATGGTATGCGCCTGCGAAGTTCGCAATGTCCTCGTTGTCGTTGGTGGTCGTGAACTTCAGGGTTGGTACAGTGCCATTCTCGTACACCTTGGCGAACAGGAATCCGTTGGCTGTGGCCCTGTCTACCTGACCGTGTATCCAGAACTTCCACAAGCCGCCCATGTCCTGGCCGGCCACGTAGGTTCCAGATATCCACTTCTGGCCCACCTGGTACGGTCCGACAGCGGACATCGCAACCGACGTCGATGTCTGAATCGCCACCTCGAATGGGTCGTTGTTGAGGTTCATTGCCCCTGCGAACGGGGACTGAACCTGGAACCACAGCAGCGCCTCTGCCAGGCAGCTCTTTTCAACGAGGTTGATCTCCTGCACCGGCGGGGCTCCGGAGTCGGTCGCGCGCACCACGTAGTAGTATGTCGTTCCCGGCGTCAGTGGGCCCGGGTCGGTCCATGTCAGCGTCGTGCCAACCTGGACTGCGGTCGAGGTCACGCCGGTAGCGATTGGCGAACCGAAGTTCTCGCCGCCGGGTGTCGTCGCCCTATATGCCTGATAGGTGATCGGGTATTCGCTCTGGTAGTCCTCGGCGCCAAGCCAGGTCAGCTTCAGGGTGGTTCCCGTGCCCGGGTTTGTGACTGAGACGAGCCCGTTGAATATCGGGTAGTCCGGGAAGTCGATGAAGGTCACGGTGAACGCAGAGGGAGCTCCCCAGTTGTTCGCCGCATCCTGGCCGCGCACGTAGAATGTGTAGTCCTTGCCCAATGCAGTGCCCGTTATTCCGTATGTAGCCGGGGTCAAGGCGGCCGATGTCTGCACGCCCTCAGTCTGCGTCGGCGTCGCTTCGACCAGAACCATGTTGTACCATGTAACCTGATCGAGAGACCACTGGGCGGGAGTTGTTGCGTGTATCAGAGAGTTGCCCGTGTAAACGTCGGTGATGGTGGCGTAGAGGTTGAAGGTCTGGCCTGCGCTGATGTTCACGGGGTTCGGAGTCGCGCCGCCGTTGTAGGCCCTCGGCCCAACCGTGTCAGCTCCGCCGAGGTTGTCGAATTTGTACATGACGACGTCCCTCTCGAGCTGGTTGAGGCCGTTCGACAGCCCCCAGTTCGTCGGCTGCGGGTTGGTCGGGTGCGTCAGGCTGATTTCGCCCTCGTTATCGTACATCGTCGTCCTGTCTCCGAAGACATAGGCGATGTTGTCCCTTGCAAGCATCTTGTGGCATCTCCTGCCGGCGTTGTCAGCGGTGATGTTCTTGTATTTGACGGGGAAGTTGGTCGTGGTGTATCCGCTGGCGTACGCGCACCTGTAGTTGGCGTTGGCGGACATCGGCTGGGAATCGAAGAGCGCCCAGTTCCACGTGGTGTCCGCATAGGTGTCGGCCGCTCCGCCGTACCAGTACGTGTCCATGTACCCGATCCACATCGTTCCGTCCGCGGTCTTCGCGAGGCCGATTGGCAGGTTTTCCCCGGCGTAGTTGTTCCACCAGAGGGTGTTGGTGCCGTACGGTCCGAATATGTTCGACCAGGTCGTTCCGCCGTCCGTGGTGTATCGCACCCGGACCTGCATCACGTCGTAAACGTCCGTGGCGTCTCCTGGCGGCGGCTGCTCGTACCAGGCGAACCACACCTCGTTGCCGGTCGGCGGCACGTAGACGAATGGCTGGTTCTGGTCCTGGTCAGCGTTCGTGGGAAGGCCTATCGCCGTGCGGGTTCCGAAAGTGGGCGTGTCGTCCGTGGCATCCCAGCTTGTCCTCCAGACGACCCTCTGGTTGCCGTCTGTGCCGCCGGTCTGCGCGCACCTCCACACGAGCCACAGCCTGTTGCTGTTGTCCACTGTGCACATGTGCTGCCTGTCGTATCCCGTGGTAACCGCCGCTGGGGTCACGGTGCCTATCGCAGACCACGCAGTGCCGGTGGTCGACGTGAAGTAGCGGATATCTTCCGTTCCCGCAGGAGTGGAACCCAGGTCGTCCGGGATGATCGTCGGAAGCACCCACCAGACATCCGTCGCCGCCCCTTCGGAGGTTGCGACGTCCACGCCGCTGATGCCTGCCTGGTCAAGGAAGGCCACGTCCGTATCGGTGTTGACGCACGTGAAGAGCAGGTTCTGCGTCCATGTGTCCGTCAGGTGATTGTAGTATGAGCACAGCAGCCACCAGCTACCGGCAGTGTATGCCGTGAGCACGTCGCCGTTGGCGCGGGCGCATACAGATATATCGTTGGGTTTCGTGAAGTAACCGGGGTCGCTGTTAGTGTCTGTTCCGGCCGGGAGAGCCCTTGGCGAGCTGGCCCTGCCGTTGTTCGGCCCGACCGCCGTCCACGTGGTTCCGCCGTCCAAGGACTTCTTCACAAAGACGCTCGACATCCCTTCAACGTTGGTGGAGTCAGCTCCGCCGTTCCAATACCTCTCGCCGCTTATGTATGCAACGTAGATTGCTTTCGTGTTTTTCTCGTAGAACACCTTCGTCGTCAACTGGTTGCCAGGCTCTTTCGCTACAGGCTCCGGGTAAGATATCGCGGTGTCGATGACGTTCACCATCAGCGACAGCTGGTCCTTCTTCGTATTGTCTCCTGAAGACATAACGTTGAGGGTTATGTTGAAGTCGTTCCTGGTGGTCGCCGGGGCTTTTATCGTCGCAACGCAGCCGTAGCTCGCCCCCGCCGGGAGGTTCGATACGCTCGCCGGGTTGAAGGTTATCGTCCAGCCTGCGGCTGCCACGCCGTTCGAGCTCACCACTGGGGCCGGGAATGTGAAGGAGTCCGTGACCTTCCCCTGGTTTCTCACGCTGAACGGGTATGTGATTATGCCCCCGGAGCGGATGTGATGGAAGTACTCGCCCGTCGAGGTCATCTTGACGTTGTTGTTCGTGTTCGTCTGTTTGGCAGTTCCGAGGTCTCCAGACCACACCAGGGCGAACGGGATTGGCCCGGAGTTCCAGGTGCGGATGTCGACCTTCACGGAGTACGTGCCCTTCTGCACAAACGGGGTGTTGATGTAGACGTTCTCGAGGGTGTTCCTGTCATCGTAGCCGTCGTTGTTGTTGTCGTATCCCCAGCCTAGGCCCGTCGTCGGGTTCGGGTAAGCCCAGCTGTCCTTGAATATGTTGCCGTGGTACTGGGTTCCGTCCGGAGCCGTGACAATCAGGTCAAGGTCGTTCCGGATGGTGACCGCGCTGCCGACCGCTCCCGGGCTCGGGTCCGCCCAGACGAGCGTAATCCTCAATGGCACCCTGGTGTTTACGACGGGGATGTTGAAGTTGTACTCAGAGGTGCTCGCCGTGAGCAGTGAGTTACGGTCCTCGAAGTAGTCCCAGCTCCTCGGCGCGGTCGGGAACAGCGAGTTCCTCACGTTTACCTGCCCCCAGCCCTGAGCGTAGCTTGGAACGCCTTCGCCGACGTCGTCCGCGCCGTTGATCAATGTCGCCTTCATGAGCGACATCGACGGGCTCGCTATGCCCCTTATTTCATTGTAGTATTGTCTAACAAGCATCGCGCATCCGGCGACTACCGGTGTCGCGCAGGACGTGCCTCCGAACCACGTGTAGACCCCGTTGGGCCCGTATGGAACGTAGTCCGCCGTTGGCGCGCCCGCCGAGCGAACAGAGTAAACGAACGTCCCTGGCGCGGCTATGTCCGGCTTTATCCTCTCGTCGTCCGCCGGTCCGCGGCTGCTCCAGCTGACTATGCCGTGTCCACCGGAGGTCTCCGTTCCGTTCATCGGGGCGTCGTTGTTCGACGCCGCGACGCACAGGCCGTTCTTCATGGCCCATCCGACACCGTACGGTCCGGGTATGTCGCCGGGCGTGTACTGCGGCGTGTCGCCGGAGTTGTGCGCGGCGTAGCACGGGATTGCGTCCCAGGCGGTTCCCCAGATGTATGCGTCGATTCCAGCCGATTCGCTTCCGTACGTTCCATCAGCAGAGTTCCATCCGGAGCTCGATGAGAATACGCGGAACCGGACTGTCGTGTCGGTTGTGTAAGTGTACTGCGTGTCGTGGTAGAGTTCCGCGTCCTGGGTGGACGTGGCGGACATATAAATCTTGGCCTCAGGTGCGGTCCCGGGGTTCCCCCTGTCGTACCTGTTCAGCTCGTTCGGGGGCAGAAGCTCTCCATGGACGCTCAGCCAGTTGTATCCGTTGCCTGCCGCTGCGCCAGTGCACCCCGTTCCGTGTCCGTCGGTATCGCCGCCGCCGCCCGCGACTATGCGGTTGACGCCCGCCTGCGGACCAGTCGAGAAGTCCTGGCGCGTCCCGTCAAGCCCCGAGTCGGATATTCCCAGGCCCTGGTACGTGTTGGTGCCAGCGCCGGCGGTGTACCCGGTCAATGGGACCGAAAGGCCGCTCCTGTCGACATCCCACGCATCGGCTGCGTTTAGAAGCTCGGTGCTCTGCTTGTTAAAATACTTCACTGTCGGGCTCTCGTCGGTGACGAGGGCAATCTCCTGGATGTTAAGAATCTGCGGCATTATTGACATGTCGATGTAGCAGTAGATGAAGGGGTTGTCCCTCTTCTCCGGGTTTGTCAAGCTGTCCTGCTCAATCTTGACTTCCCTTGCACCCAGTGCCGCAAGCTTGTCGGCGACGTCAATGACGCTCTCGCCCTTGAAAAGCCAGACGCACCAGTAGTGCTCCCCGGTCCAATCCTGGTTCTTCGCCGGCAGCTTGTAGCCAGGCTCCACCAGGCCGACCCACTGAACGAGTGGGGAAGATTCGACCTTCGCCTTCGTGTTGCCGTTCATCTTGACAACGTAGGCGTTCTCGTGAACGTATTCGTTGTCGAGAACCTTGGCACCAAACGAGCGGATGTGGTCCCTCATGCTGTCCGTGACGGTCTCCTTGAACTGCACGATGTAGTACACATCCTGTTTCGGGTCAATCCCGCTCGCTTTGTATCCTGCTTTCACAGCTGGCTCGCCTTTCGCCGTGTCGAAATCACCGTTCCGCAAAAACAGCCTGGTGTCAGGCGCGTTGTTTGCTCCCACGACCGGAAGGTCGTCGGTCAGGACGACGTTGCTATTGTCGTGTGTCCCGAGTCCGATGGTAGCGATCAAGCCAGACAAGGCCATCGCCAATGCGAGCGCGATAGCCAAAACTTGGCCCACCCTTCGATTTTCACCCTTGCCCATTTTTTTCCCTCCTCACATTCTCGTCTCGAAAATTTTATCAACTCAGGTGACATTTCACTGCATTGACAAATCCTGAATGATTAATTTGAGACAACTAGCGATATGATGATACTATTATAATTAGTTTTATGTTTCCGTATATATCTCATTATAAAAACATATAAATATGTCTTTTCCACTCTCCAACCATCGTCCTCAATTCCATCATGCCCATTATAATGTTGGGGGGGATGTAGACTCGAATGAGGGAGAAATATGCTCGAATTGAAGAATAGATACGCCGCGATGATTTTGGCCTGCCTGGTAATCGTCTCTGGATTATCGATTGGCATCGGCCACTCATCGACCCCGTCAAACGACCGCACGACAGAATCCGATGTGCTGCACCCCTTGGACCGCCCTCAACAGGTTGCCGGGATTGATATGGACCAAGAAACGGCTATTGAAACTATGCCCAAGTCGGCCCTGTCGCTTCCCAGCGGTGAGTTCGTGACCGTCGTGGTTGCCACGAAGGATGCCGGCGAGTTGGCGAGATTCCTCTCGAAATACAGTTACTCAGGCAATATCGGCTCCAGGAGCGATGGTGCTGGCTCTTTGGCCACGCCTGTCTTGACCGTGCCTTCCGAATCGATAGAGGGGATATCCTCCCTTCCGTCCACTATGGGTGTTTACGAATACCAGCCGAAGGTAAAGCAACCGGTCCTCCCTCCGTCCAAAACCGACTTTGTCGGGCCGGTGGGAGGCATCAACAGCGTAGATTTCGATCAAGGCATCGTGCAGCACCACAACGCGGACGATGCCTGGGCAGCGGGCATCACCGGAAGCGGCGTCAAAGTTGCAGTCGCCGATTCAGGTGTGGACTTTGCCACGCCGGACCTGTTCGGGTCGCAGGCGACCTTCGACGTTTCCAAGGTGAAAGCGGATATCCTCGCAAATAAATCATACTTAAAAGAATACGACGGGTGGCCCATCGCCTTCGACGAATCGTCCATGGAGAACTACCTTGCGAAGAAGGGCGATGCGACGGGAACCTGGTACGCGGACACCTCTGCGAGACGCACCCCCATCCCTCTCAAGGTTTTTGACAGCACGAAAACCATCACTGTCGACGGAAACCCTGCTGATTGGAGCAGCGCGGACCTTGTGGCTTCGGACCCGAGCGGAGACATGACGGACGTCCGCTACGACGTCACCTCACTCTACGCATTGAGGAACTCCGCGACCGCCATCTGGAACTTCGGATTTGACGTGATGGGGACCACGAATGTGAATGTCACATACAATTTGGCGATAGACACAGACATGGCTCCGGGCCAGGGGGCGACGAAAGACCCTTTGGGCCGCCCTGTGCGGTTCGCGGACGGGTGCCTCCCGGATAAAATGATCACGGTCACGCATACCCCCTCCGATACCTTCGAGAACGCATGGTTCTATCAGTGGAACGGGGCGGAATGGGACATGACCGCCAGTTATTCGTTTGACTTGCTGTTCTTTGCAGAATATGCCTACAATCCTGCGCTCAAATTCGCAGAGTTCGGCGTGATAGGCGATCAATCAGGCGGTTCGTTCAGGGACCAATTCTCGTTGCCCACGGACAAGATACAGGTAATCCTGTACACAGCAAGCGAAACCAGCCATGCGCAGGACACCGTTCCCTCGGACCCTGCCGTTATATATACAACGCCGGATTTGACCGCCTCAATAACGAAATTGTCGACGCCCGTTACCTTATCCCCATACCCGGCGAGCTACATCCAATACGGCACGAACATTTACAACGTGACGGGCATAACAAGCATATCCGGGATTTACCACATCGGATACCACCCGGACAAGAACATGCAAACGGAATTGTTCTCCGGCAAGGCCATGGCAATCCTCGCTGTCGATGCCGTCGTGAGCGGGGAATACGACACGGTATACGTTGATATGTCTGGAGATGTTGGCTTTTCACCCGGGGATATGGACGCAAGCTTCTCAAACGAAAAGCCCTGCACCCGGGACGACCCCGTTGCGTACTACGACAGCTACAACTTCGCGAGTGACACCGCGGACTACAGCAAGTGGAACACCGGTGACGGGATTCCAGACCTGTCGGGAGGGATGATATACTTCATCGGCAACTCAACGGAAGTGAAGAATGAATGGGTGGTAACTCCCACGGAGAACGGCACCAACACCGCCAAGCTGGCACATGGCAACATCTCAACTCCGGACGAGTGCGTGCTTTACAAGAACGGCGCGAAATGGGAATTCACCGAAGTCACAGGAGAGATGGTCATCGTGGCCGCAGGCGGCGAGAAAAAGGCTAAACTTGACTACAAGAACGTGGCGACGGGAACTTTAGTGCTTTTCGGGAGCAACATTTCAGTGAAGAACGATTTGCTCTTCGAGCAGGGCTCCACTGTATCCAACACGATATTGCTGAAGCGCAAAGGCGTTACCGCGTTCAACACGTTCGACCTTTACTACAAGCCAAAGAACGAGTCGCAGCCCCGACGGGAGATGGCCGGCTCCGAATACCAGATCCTTTACGACATGGGCATAAAAACCTGGAAGCTAATATTAACAGGTACCTTCTTTGAAGGTGATCAGTACTTTGCATACTACAACTTCACAGGCACGATGGTCGATGGCGTGGATTATGACAAAGACCTATCCAAGGGAGACATCTTACTCACGGAGCCTCTGATAGCGAGGACGATCATCACTGCGGATTACTGGTGGAGGCCTTACGTCGTGGATTTATTGAGCGGCAATCTCACATTCACCTTCTATCTGAAAATAGGGGACAACATCACGGCGACATACCAGTATGGCACCACCCCAATACCGTACTCAGACTCTTATTGCAAGCGCTTGGGGCTCGACAACTATTACCCGGGGAAGGGCAATGTCGTCGCGCTCATAGGGGAGTTTGACAGGACAGTGGACGAGAATTTAGAAGATATAGGCGAACTCCACGGTACGCTGTGCGCGTCCGCGATTGCCGGAGGGAGCTCTAGCTCGCAACTGTACGTCAACTCCGTCTTCAAGGGCGCATTCAATCAGCCAAAAGGCATCGCGCCGGATTGCGACATCATCGCGATAGCCAACATATACAAAACCGAGGGGTACGAATTCTGGTACTTCTCAGTCGAAGGCTACGACGGGGCGCCAGGCACCGGCGACGAGGCGAACATCGTCAGCAACAGCTTCGGCCAGAGCAAGACCTACAACGACGGCTGGGATTTCGAGTCTCGTCTCATCGACTATCTGACCATGGACTACGCGAAGGGCCAGACGGTGTTCACCGTATCGGCAGGCAACGAAGGTTACGGTTATGGAACCGTTACAGCTCCAGCATCGTCGCCAGGCGTCATATCGGCCGGTGCGGCCACGGACATGTACTACCGGTTGCTTCTCAACGAAGACGGCGGAGAGAATCCCATGTTCGGCGATGTCTCGCCGTTCTCCGGGCGCGGACCAGGCGGGATGGGGACGCCGGACCCGGACGTCATAGCCATCGGCGACAAAGCGGTTGGGAGCTTGCCCCTGTACCTGGCCAACTCCGACGGGAAGCGGGCCATCTCGATATGGGAGGGCACCGACATCGCAGCCCCGATTGCAGCCGGTACGTTGGCGTTGGTATACCAGGCGTACGCCCAAAAACACAGCGGGAAATACCCCACCGCCCTCGAGGCTCATGCCATACTGAAGTCGACCGCCGACAACATCAACTACGACATCTTCAGCCAGGGCGCTGGATTCATCAACGCCGACAGGGCGACAAACGCAGCCCTCGGGACCGACGGTCTCGTCGTCTCGCCATCCTCGTGGGTGCCTGGAACGTACCAGGGCGCGAAGACGGACGTATTCACAAACGTCATGCAGCCCGGAACGAGCAACATCACAACAATCCAGGTCGCCAACTGCGACCTGGTTTCGGATGCGACAGCGAACGTCCACGACGACATCTTCAAGAAGATCGGCACTTACGAATACACATGGGGTACTGGCGGCCAGCTGAACAACAAGAACGAGTCCTGGGAGGTCGTCAACCGAGACAGCCTGGGTCAGAACGCGAGCTACTGGGACCAAGCGCAGATGGTCAAGGTGACCGCACACATCAACTCCATGGACATGGATCCCTCTAACGACCTATATCCCGACTCTGGATACTACATGCGGTTGTTCAATTGGGAGGATCTGAACGGAAACGGGGTGCCTGACCAGGACTGGACGGACGGCACCGGCTACACGCACGTCGCCCACGGCGAGAGGAACCAGATTGCATTCAGCGAAGGCCGGAACATCATGGAGACCATCGTCCACGACCCGAACCAGAGGATCGCCACGGGATTGCTCGTCAGCATTATACCGGATGGTTCCAACATCCAATGGCTCAACTTCACAGTCAGCGTAGACTTCTACATGCGCGTAGACTGGAGCTGGTTGAACGTACAGAATTCCCTGATCGTCCCCGCGGGAACGACGAGGGGTCTTCCTTTGACAATCACGGTCCCGAGCAATGCCGGTATAGGGACATACGAAGGGGCAGTCTACCTCGACCACGACGCGCAGACCGTTTCAGACGAAGTGGTCTACAACGCATCCATGCACCCAACGTACACGGAAAAAGTGTACAACACGACGAACCGCATCGCCAATCTGTCTCAGGGGGATTTCACAGGGCTGGAACTCTACAAGCACAAGGCCGGCTCTTTCAACTCCCTCACCAACAAAAGCGTGTTCAACAACGATAGCGTAGCATATAGCCCAACTGGAACCGAGGTCACTCCTTGGGGATTTTTCCTACCGCTACCGTATGGAGAGATAATCAATACTACTTTTCTGGCGTTCTTCATACCTGGCGATACCGTGTATGATGCATTGGAAATTGCGGACTTTACCGTAGATCTCACGACAGGATACGTAGAATTCACGGATCCCAATTGGGACGACCCGCTAAACAACAACGGGATATCGGAATTTTATGCGTGGTACGAATATGCAGACGTCACCTCGGCATACACGCCAGATGGAAGCGAGGTCGCGCCTTGGGGATTCTACCTTCCTCTTCCTTATGGGGAGATTACAAACTACACTTATCTGGCATACAATATACCTGGCGACAACATATACAACGCAACAAGTATCGCTAATTATACCGTGAACCTCACAACAGGATTTGTGGAGTTTACAAGCGCTTTGTGGAACGACCCGCTCAATAACTATGGCATAACAGAATTTTATGCATGGTACGAATATGGCGTCAGTGCATTGCTGCCTTCCGTCAACTATACGTTTTATCCGGCAAACGGGACAATAATCTTGAGTGCTGCTGACGCTCTACAGCCCGGCAATTACCTCACTGCTGTGAGGTGGAACATACCAACAAGCGCTTTGGGCCACGGAAATGTCATTCTCGGAACCTGCATCGTCTCGGCCAACGGCATAGCGCTCAACATCAACCAATTCTCAATAACCCCGTCCACGGGCGTCATAACATTCAGCAACCTCGATCACGAAACGACGCTAATAACTGCGACCTACAATTACTACGCGCACACCGTAACAATCCCCGTCGCAGTCACCGTAAGCACCGTTGGCAGCGACTTCCGTCTCGGAGGACCGACAACGATATCGCAGGACCTTTACAACAACAGCCAAATGGGCGGAGGCGCTTGGGACCTGACCGACGGTGGGGACTGGCGCATATACTACGTCTATATCCCCCAGCAGGGTCTTTTCGTCAAGGGAGACGGGTACAAGCTAATAGTCGATGTCTCATGGCGTGCGATACCAACCGATATTGAGATATTCATTTACGGGGCGGGCGAGGGGGATGAATTCAGCACCTCGAACCCGGACAGGTACGGGCCGTACACGCTTGCTGACGTCGGCAAGAGCCAGATGCCGTCCGGCTCCCAAGGGTTCTACACTACGACGGGCGGGAACGAGGAAATAATCACTGGCCAGCTTAAGGGCGGTTTGAACCTAATCGTTTTGCATTGCACCAACATCAACGGCACCAAGACGAGCGAAGAGTTCTCGGGGGTCGGCGGATGGATTTCCACTAGCTCCGCAAAGGTCGAGGCCCGCACGAGGGAAATAAAAGGCAACGTCTCGATGACCATGAGAAGCAGCATGAGCTGGCCCTTAGGAAGCAAGGCTTCCATTCTTGGACCAGCATCGGCCGAGAAATTCTACGACCAGGAGGTCTGGCAGGAGAGACAGAAGGACATGGACGCCCAAGACGCTTCAGTCACATTCAGAGATTACATGTACACTTTGCGTTTCTCCAGCTACCAGAAAGTCATCACGATAGCCAAGGCTTCCACCTTGGAAGTGAAGATATGGGGCGACCCCAGCGACGACCTGGACCTGGCGGTCTTCTATGATGTGAATGAGAACGGGGTCTGTGACGACCCGAAGGAGGTCGTCAGGAGCGGCGATTACGGCATCGGAGTGGAGACCTATTGCGACTGGTCCATGGGCGGATATGCCGGATGCGCGGACGGAGACAGCAACGAGGGCCTCAAGCTAATCCTCCCGCCTGACGGGCAGTATATCATCGCAGTCTATGGCTGGGGTGTAAAGACAGGAGGGTTGGAGGGCGAAGGGAGCCCGGCCCACTTTGACATGGATATCAGCATGATAGTCGCGGGCGTGGAGGGATACGAGCTATCCGGCGGTCCAGGAGCGGACCTGGATTCCAAGAAGAGCAGCTACATGTCGAACGAGTCCACAACTGCTTACTTGCCCCAGACATTCACGGTGCTGTGGAACTTCCCAGCCGATGCCACAGACGGAGAATACAGCGGCATGATGTACCTCGGGCCCGCGAACGTGCAGGATGGAATACTCGCGATTCTGGTCAATGTAATACTGGACAGGGAAGCGCCGGTCCTGAAGGACCCGACCCCGGCGGAGTACACCATCACAAACAATCCCACGCCCTGGATAACTTGCAACCTGGAGGACGTGGAGCGCGGTGAAATCGACGTGAATTCCATCGCCATATCCGTGGATGGCACCGACGTGACGCACATCGCGAACATCGCAGTGCCGTTCGTCGCGGATGGCGGCGGCACAGGCTATCCCAGGGGATCGATTGTTTACACCCCCTACAAGCCGTTGACTGACGGAGGCCACCGTGTGGACTTCTCCTTCAGCGACTGGGCCGGCAACGTCGAGACCGACACCTGGCTGTTCACCGTCGACAGGTTCGCCCCTTCGATAAAGATACTGTCGCCAAACAAAGAAACGACTGTCACTGGCGAAAACGAAATATCGATTCTCGGGATGACGGACAGCAACGCCGAAGTCAGCATCTATTGCGGGGCGGTACAAGTTGTCCCGAAGCTTCAGCCCAATGGCACATTTACGGCCACCGCGCCCCTTGTCGAGGGCGAGAACGAGGTGAGGGTCATCTCGAAGGATAAAGCGGGAAACGAGGGAGTCGAAACCTTCTCCGTCATCTGGGACAACAGCGTACCGAGGATAACATCCGCGATTTCCTCTGTGGGTTCAATGACAAATGCAGAAACGGCGGTCATTTCCGGCAAGGTCAGCCAGGACGGCACGCTGGCCATCAACGGCAACATGGTCAATGTCATGAAGGGAGACCTGTCATTCGAAAGCCTCGTGGCGTTGTCTGAAGGACAAAACGTGATAAGACTCGACTTCGTTGATCTCAAGGGATTCGAGACTACCACATGGAAGAACATCACCAGGGACACCATCGCGCCTGAGGTGACCCTCAGGTCGCCCACGGGATATGTCTACAGCAGAACATACAACGTGACTGGTTCGGCAGACGGCGCCTCAAGCGTATTCGTCAACGGCAAGACGGCGATTCTTACCGGAGACAACTTCGGCAAGGAAGTCGTGCTGAGCAACGGAGCGAACACCATCGTGGTCGAGTGCCGGGATTCTGCGGGAAACTCCGAGTTCCGCACCATTTCCGTGAGCTACCTGCCGACCCCGACAAACTGGGGGGCTATCGGGCTGATGATCGGACTGCTCGCGATTGGCCTAATCGTAGGAGTCGTCATGTGGATGTTCTTAGGTCCCAAGGGCGAGAAGGCTCCAGTCCCTGGGGAGGAAGGCGCGATAGCGACCGGGGAAGAGCCTGCGTCGGAGACCGCGGCGGATTCTGGAGACGTGCCGCCCGAGGGAGCGGATGAAGTGCCGCCCGTAGAACCCGAAACGGAGGCAATCCAACAAATCGAGGAGCCCGCGCTGGATGACGGACAAAAGGTCGCCGAGGCCGAGGAAATCGAGTTCCCGACAGAGAGTGCGACAACCGACCTGCCGCCCATACCCGCGGAGGAATCGATGCCGGAGGAGCTGCCTGCTCCCGAAATCGCACCGGAACCGGCCGCAGAGGCCGCCCCAGCGCCGGAGCCTGCGCCAGCCCCCGAACCGAAGCCGGCGCCCGAGCCTGCACCGCCCGTGCAGCCGAAGGCGTCCCTGGCGAACGAGGAGAAGATTGCCCGTCTGAAGAAGGCGCTCGAAAGCGGCAAGATATCCCAGGAGATGTACGACCTGAACCTGAAGAAGCTCCAGGGCTAGGCAATCGACGGAACGACAGCCTGAAACATCGGAAAACCTTTTTCAAATCCTTTGGTTTTTACATTTTCCAAATCAATGCAAGTGAGCTTTTTTCGGAATCGATTTTATCGGATTGGGGTGAACCCCCAGCTACAATTGGAAACTGTGTGAAATCAAGGTGGTTTTTTCGTCATTTTACCAGCGTGATGAGGCGACTTCTAGGGGTTCATTTTGTTTAGCAAACTTCTCGTGAGCTTGGCTACTTTTTCTTTTTCCCCATCAGGTAGATTATCGCCTCGGCGGGCTCCCCGCCGGACTCGATTAAGGCTGCGCGCGCCTCCTCCTCCGAGACGTTCGCCTGCCCGGCAACCAGCTCCACGTCCTCCTGGTTGACGCTCGGCCCGGACTGGGCGGGCACCGATGACTGTCCGCCCCCGGAGCCGCGCTCCCGCACTTCCTCGCCTTCGCCCGCGATTTGGTAGGTCTTCTGGCCCTTCATCGAAACCACAGTGACCTGCGGAGCCAGGACGACGATGTCCTTGTCCTTCGTGCGGATGATGACCTCGTCGACGTCCTTCATCTCGGTGGTCTCGATACCCATCCGCTTCATCGCCATCTGCATCTGGCGCGGGTTAACTCCTCGCATACCTGGCATCATCGTATCGCTTCGAGTGTAAAGGTTGACGGCATTTAACGGTTGCTGTCGAGCCATACTAGAGGTTGAAAAATGGGTTATTGATAATGCAGCCTGGCCCACGGGCCATGTACGGTCGAGGCGAGCTGGCGAGGGCGAGCCTTTTGGGATACCATACAACTTTTCCGCGAGCCCGAGCCGGAGAGCCTAGGCAGGAAAAGGGGTTGAGCGGGAAAAGGTTTAATTACGATGCCACGATTAACCGCC
>JAZDNO010000009.1:0-72261 GCA_043799545.1 Methanobacteriota archaeon
AAAGTGAGAGTCACGAGTCCAACGAAGGGACGGGGTAGAGAATTATTTAAGGTACGAGGTATATTCAGAGTTCGTGAAGCGAACGAATAGGAACCGTCACTTGGGGGACGACCGACTAAAAGTAGAGGCTGTGTGCCCGTCTCGTACGCAGTATTCTCGAAATTTTAGTTGTTTTAAAAATAAAGAAATTCTAGTCAATAATGGAATCATAGAAATCGATGAGGTAAAATTATGGCATTAGAAAATATTGAGATTATAGCTTTAACTTTATCGATTATCTCTTTAGCTATCTCTTTATTTGTAGCATATCGTGGTTGGAAAATAAATGAGATCGCATTGAGAAGATCTTTTCGACAAGAACATTATAGAATGCTGCTTGAGGTAGATAAGCATTTAATGCAAAACCCAGAACTGTGGAAGACCTATGATAAGTATAAAGATGATGAGGTTAATTTAGACGAAAAAGGTTCCCAGCGTAGACGACGAGCATTTATATATTTACATCTTAATTTATTTGAAATGATATTTGATTACTATGAGTATTTGTCGAATAAAAACAAATTAGATATAAATTATTGGAATGCCTGGAATAGGTACATTTATCAATTTTTCAGAGAAAGTAGTGAGGCTAGGGCTATTTTTAAAGAAAAAGTTACACAAGAAATATTCTCAGACAGTTATAATAAATATATTTTAATCATGATTGCACAAATTGAAAATGAAATGGCATTAACATCTAATCGCCCCAAGCAAACGGTGGAAGTATCACAAAAATGAATGATTGGAAGGGGATAAAAAGGGAAAGCTATATCGACATGGATAAACTGCGCACGTTTTCATCATTTCAGCGAAGGGCACAAAGCCGTATAGGCGCATAGGTCGGACACCTCGGCCATGAACTCCATCTCATTGACAAGAGGCCGCGTGGATGCCTCGCCGGAGCATCTCCGTCCATGATTTGACGGCGGGACAGGAGTGCGCACGGTTTTCGCGTATAGCAGCGATGTTGGCTCTTTGTATCCCAACATCTCCTAGGAGCGTATGCGCACACTTAGGAGCGGGTGGAAGAGCAAAAATCCGAGGTACAACCGAAGGACGGGGCAGATATTTTTATAGGAGTGACTTCCATACAGAGCACATGAAATGGGCGGATAGGAACCGTCACTTGGGCAAGTGTAGTAAGCTGAATAGAAATAGGAGTTGAAAAAATGACAATTGTATGGCTGATGGAGTATGACATACCAAAAGATGAAGCAGCTGAAGCAAGATATTCAAAATATATTTTTGAAGACGAGTACAGCTGCAAGGTTATGGATAAATGTAAAGAGATTGGAGCAAAACTGAATGTTTGGTCAGATGGTCTCCATCACATAGTAATGACGATTGAATTCAAACATATGGATGATTATGCAAGATTATTCGATGACAAAGATTGGAAGAAGGGACTTTGGCAGTTAGATCAGCTTGTTCTGAATGTCAAGACCAGAATCATGTGGCCTGCTGGTGAATAGATTCTAAAGCTCACGAAGCGCAGCCCCCGACCGTGCACTTCATCCCTTCGACGAGAGGCGATGTGGATGCCTCACTTCGAGGTGGCACCGAAAAAAGAATAATGAGCCCTTTGTATAGATGAGGGCGAGAATATGCTTGATTGTTCTTTTCTCGCCCTCACTTCGGTCTTGCTCCGCGCACTCTGCCCAGCAAGTCCTCGTTCAAATCTCATCTCCATAAAAAAATGAATGGGCCCTTTGTATAAATGAGGGCGAGAATATGCTTGATTGTTCTTTTCTCGCCCTCACTTCGGTCTTGCTCCGCACACTCTGCCCAGCAAGTCCTCGTTCAAATCTCATCTCCATAAAAAAATGAATGGGCCCGATGAGATTTGAACTCATGACCTCCCGGTTATCAGCCGGGCGCTCCAACCGAGCTAAGCTACGGGCCCTCCTGTCAATGGTTTTCGTTCACGGTCCCTTCGCTTAGCTCTAGCCTCGGTGAGGTTCGGTTAGTGGCTTTCTCACCTTCGGACCAAGCTAAGCTACGGGCCCGCCCTCAAGTTTGCTGGCAATGGCCTGGCATTCGTCAGCATCTCGGGAGTAAGGCCTCTTTTAATTTAAGGGTTGCTATGTTGGCGCCCCCGAACGGTGCTCCGCGGGGTTTCCTGCGAATGACTTATATATCCATCTGACTTTAACGCGGATGTGAGGCGCACATGGACATAACCGCGTTCCTGCTGATATTCATGGTCGCGACCATAGTCGCGGTCATCGCCAAATATATCAACTGGCCGTACACCATAGCGCTAGTGATATCCGGCCTCGTCGTCGGCATAATCGGAGTGTACGTCGGCTTCAAGGCTCCGGTCACGATAGACAAGAACCTCATCTTCCACATCCTCCTGCCGCCGCTGCTTTTCGAGGGGGCGCTGCACATGCCCCTGAAGCATCTGAGGGAGAACGCCAAAACTGTCTCGCTCCTCGCCGTCCCGGGGGTCATATTCTCGACGATACTCGTCGGCTTCTTGGTGAACTTCTTCATCCCGGACATTCCACTCATCTACGCCATGCTGTTCGCAGCGATAATCATCCCGACCGACCCGGCGTCCGTCCTTGCCATCTACAAGGTGGCAAAGGTCCCTCAAAAGATGCGCACCATTGTAGAGGCAGAGAGCGTCTTCGATGACGGCATAGCCATCGTGCTTTACAACGTAATACTCGTGCTGATTGTCAGCGGCAACCTGGACATAGTCAACGGTGCCTGGGAGTTCACCAAGCTATCGGTCATCGGGGTCGCCATCGGGCTGGTCTTCGGGTATGTGACCTTCCTCATAATGCGCCAGATAAACGACAAGTTCACAGAGGTCATGATAACCATCATCCTAGCCTTTGGCATCTTCGCTTTCGCCGAGATGCTAGGCGGGTCGGGGGTGTTCGCCGTGGTGATAGCGGGACTCATCCTGGGCAACTACGGGACCCGCTTCGCCATGGACCCGTCCACGAGGCTGTCCCTCGTGACCTTTTGGAGCTTCGCCGCCTTCCTAGTCAACTCGTTCCTGTTCATCATCGTGGGAATGAGCATCAACATCGGTTCGATTTGGAACAACATCACAATCGTCATCCTGGGCGTTCTAGCGCTATGGGCTGCCAGGGCGGTCACGATTTCTATAGTGGGAGGAATAGTCAACCGGAAGCGGGAGGAGCTGCCAGCCAAGTGGCGCTTCCTGCTGTGGTGGGGCGGCCTGCGGGGTGCGATACCGATTGCTCTGGCCCTCTCGATACCTCTCGTTCTGGCAAACGGCGACCCGTTCCCCCACAGGGACACCATAATAGCCGCCACGTTCGGGGCGGTCCTGTTCACGCTCATGATACAGGGGCTCACCCTGCGCCCGCTTGTCAAGAAGCTCGGTTTCAGGACGCAGCTCCAGGACGAGACGGACGTGCTGGACGCCGCGATGTCCAGGGACACGGCGGACGAGCTGAAAGAGATGCTGGCCGACGGCGTGCTGTCCCAGGAGGGTTACGAGTTGCTCGGAAAGAGCTTCGCTGCCGCCAACTCGCAGATGCTGTGCGATATCGGGGAGTGCGTCCAGAACCACGATTTCGTCCCAAAGGACGAGTATAAGAAGGCGGTTCGCGACGTTCTGGTCATGAAGCGTGCGTCCGTCCGCAAAGCCATCGACGACAATATGATCAGCGAGACAGTCGGGGGACGGCTCCTGTCTAAGATAGACGCGCAGATAGCATCGTCCAGCGTCGATGGGGTGTCGAATCCCCTTCCTGCTCCACGGGAGATATTCCAGAATACCATCCTCAGGCAGAGGAAAGAGCGCATCTGCGGGAAGTGCAACACAGTCATCCAGAACGACGACAAGAGCCTGCGGTGCGCTTGCGGCACCGAGTACCACGAGCAGTGCGCGGAAGGAATGAGTTGCTGCATGGCCTGCGACGCAAAGCTCAGGCACTAGAGGCTCGAGTAGTCCCTCGGCTTGGACGGTGCGCGCTCCTCGCTTTCATCCTCATCTGGCTCGTCCGCATCTTCCTCGGGTTCCTGCCTGCGCTCGCGCCTCGGATGCTGCCTAGCCGGGGGCGGGTCGTCCGATTCCCTCTCGCGCCGCTCGGGGCGTGAACGGTAATAGTTGGACGGCCTCAGCTCCTCGGTCTGCGGCGCCCTGTTCGGCGCGTTCTTCGGGGTCGGCCGTTCCTGCAGCGGGTTGCCGCACACCACGCAGTATGACATGCCACGCATGCAGCTCGCGCAAAGGTACGCCCCGCAGTAGTGCTTCGCTATCGCCACCTTGCCGTGGTCCCGGCAGTGCTTGCCGGCCATTTCAGGGTCGCCTGGCCCGTCGTCGTGCCTCCGTTCCCTGGGGTGGTCCCTCTTCTGCCGCCTCGGTGTGCCGGCGGCCAGGGAGCCTATCTCGACCTGGGGTGCGGTGTAGCCTTCCTGCTTGATGGTCGATAGGGCCGCCTGGACGAGCTTCGCCTTGTACACGCCAACGTTGAGATTGACGACTATTCCCAGAACCGTCCTGCGCTCCGGTGGCAGGCCCAACGCCCTCCTAAGCAGCGCGTCCACCTCCGGGTCAAACGGCGCCCCCACGAGGTTCAGCGCGTCCACAGCTATGACGTAGGCCATCAGCCGCTTCGACTGCTCCATGCCGATTTCAGGGAACCCGGTCACGACATCGCAGAGGCGGAGCTTGCGCCCCTCCTGCTGCACTACCGGCCCGCCCATCGTCTTGGACAGCACCTTGGCGGAGTTGGCCTCCAGATCCAGGAATTCGGCCGGTTCGAGATGCTGGAGGTCTATGACCGGATACTCGGAGAGGTAGTCGTAGACAGCGTCCAGATGGGTATACGGCACGCCGCAGCTGCGGAAAGCCTCCTCCCTCGATGGGGCGACGCCCCGCTGACACTCGTACGCCAGGACCCGGCGGGCGTGCTCCTCTATCTCCTTGTTTGCCTGGCGCTCCTTGCTGACTCGCAGGCCTTCCGAGGCAGACTGGAACTCCGGATCGATAGTGAGCGCCTTGTTGAAGCAGCGGTCGGCGTCAGCGAACCTGAGCTGGTGCAGCAGCGCCAACCCCTTGCTGTTCCAGACGAACTTGTCTTCGGGGCTGAGCGCAATCGCGCTGTCGTACGAGCGTACCGCCTCCTGATAATCCCCGAGGCCTTCGAGCGCCCCTCCGCGGGCGTACCACAGGGAGGCGTCCTTCTGGTCGAGCGAGAGCGCCTGGTCCAGCGCGGCAATGGCCTCGCCGAACCTCTTCAGCCTCTGCAGCGCCATCGCCTTCATGTGCAGCGCCTTCTTGTCGGGACCGAGCGCCAGAACCCTGTCGAGCCAGTATATCGCGTCGTCGAGCTTCTCCATGCCGTCGAGGGCCGTGGCCTTCCCCATCAATGCGACGCGCTCGTCGCCCGTGATGCGCAGCGCGGTGTCGAAGTTCCTCAGCGCCTCCTCGTGGCGCTTCAGCTCCAGCAGGGCCTTTCCCTTCGAGCGGTACGCCAGAGCGCTGTTGGGGTCAATGGTTATCGCCTTGTCGAAGGCGGCGAGCGACTCCTCGGTCCGCCCCAGCCTCAGCAGGGCGTGCGCCCGGTTCGCGTGCGCCTCTATGAAATTCACGTCGGACTCTATCGCCTGCTCGTAGCTCAGCATCGCCTCGGGGTACTCGCCGAGAGCGGCGTGGGCCAGGCCGAGGCTGTTGAGCGACTGCTTGTCGCCCGGGACTTCCTCCAGCGCCCTGCGGAACGCGACGACGGCGTCGCGGTACCTGCCCATCCTTCCGAGGAGGAGCCCCATCCCGCGCCAGAGCAGCGCATCGTGCGGGTCGAACGCCAGGGCCTTGTTGTACGAATCCAGAGCCTCCGCGTGGTTGTTCAGGCGCTCCTGGGAGAGCGCCATCGTCTTCAGCGCGCGCTTGCTCTTGGGTTCGAGCTCGAGGATTCGCGTGCAGGTCTGTACTATCACGCCGTCCGCGCGAAGGGCTTCCAGCACCTCCACTTTTTCATAGAGTAGATCGAGGTTCGCCCCGTCTATATCGAGCGCCCGGTCCACGGTCTTCAGGGCTTCCCCGGGGTTGTTGAGCCCCAGAAGAGCCTTCGCCTTGGCCCTCATCGCAAGCACGTGCTTCGGGTCCACGCGCAGTATCCTGTCAGCGGTCTTCACGACCTCGTCATGGCGGCCGAGCTGGATGACTGCCTCCAGCCGACCCTGCAGCCCGAGGAGGTCCATGTGGTCTATCGCGAGCAGGCGCTCGAAGGAGGCCAGCGCCTCCTCGAACCTTCCGAGCTTCAGCAGGAGCTCGCCCTTCTTCATGTACGGGAACCTGTCCGCCGGGTCGAGCATGCTGGCCTTGTCGAAGCAAGTCACTGCCTCGTCGAAGTGCTCGAGCCAAGTGAGCGAAACGCCCTTGTCGAGCCAGACGAGCTTGTCCCCCGCATTGAGTGCCAGGGAGCTGTCGAATGCGCCGACGGCCTCCTCGTAGCGCGTCATGGCCTGGAGCGCGATGCCCTTGCCGTGCCACATCCGCGCGTCGTTCGGGTCCGCCTCGATGCCCTTCGCGTAGGCAGCGTGCGCCTCTTCGAGCTTTGATAGCCGTATCAGCGAATCTGCCCGGCCGCGCCAGCCCTCCTTCTCCTTGGAGTTCAGCTTTATGGCGGAGTCGAAGGCGGACAGCGCTTCCTGGTGTTTGCCGGCGAGCGACAGCAGGCGGCCCTTGTGAAGCCAGCTGCCAATCGCCTCCGGGTCTATCGAGATGTGGTTCTCGAATGCGGCCAGGGCCTCGTCCCTCCGGTTCATGTTGAGGAGCGAGACCGCCGCGTCCGACGCCGCCTGGCCGTTCTTCGGCTCCAGCTCGAGGATGCGCCACGAGGTTTCGAGCACGCGGTCGATTCTCTTGAGCGCCTTGAGGGAGTCCTTCTTCGCCACCAGCGCGGGGACGTCCTTGGGATTGGCGTTGAGCAGCATGTCGAACGATGCCACAGCCGTCTCGTACTGGGCGAGCTTCATGAGGGCTATGCCCTTGTCGTAGTACGCGTCACGATTGGCCTTGTCCAGAGATAGAACCATGTCGCACGCGCGCACAACCTCGGCGTCCTTGCCGAGCGTCTTGAGGCTCTCCTTCTTGAGAACTAGCGACTTGATGTCCGAAGGCGCAATTGCGAGCGCCCTGTCGAAGGCCATCACCGCCTCCTCGTGCCTCGCGAGGAGAGCCAGAGCGCGCCCCTTGTCCCTCTGGGCGTCGAGGTCGCGCGGGTCCAGCGTCGCGGCCGCGTCCGCCGCCGAGACGACATCCTCCAGCCTATTGAGGGCCCACAGCGCCTTCCGCTTCATGGCCAGCGTCTGCCGGCTCTTGGGCTCCAGGGCAAGCGCCGCGTCGCATGCCTCGACGGCCAGCTCCGCCTTCCCGTCCTCGATGAGCGCATGAGCCCGGCGCATCCAGAGGTCCAGGTTCTTCGGGTCAAGGCGCAGCGCCTCGGCGTATGAATCGGCTGCATCGTGCCAGTTGTTCGAGCTTTCAAGTGAGTAGCCGCGCCACACCCAGCCGTCCTTGCACTGCCTGTCCAGGGAGAGCGCCTTCTCGAAGGAAGCGATGGCGTCGGCGTGACGCTTCAGGAGCGCGTGCGCCATGCCTATGCCGACGTGGGTCTCCGGGAGGTCCGGCTTTATCGCCAGCGACTTGTTGAATGCCCGAATTGCGTCCTCGTGCCTGTTTGCCTTGGCCAGGGCGGCGCCCTTCGCGCTCCAGTAAACGTGGTTCTCCGGCGCGAGCTCGATCAATTTGTCTACCACCTGCAGGTCTGCGACGTCGAGCCTGTGCGCCGCTTCGAACGACAGTATGGCCGATTCCTTCTGGCCCATGCTGGTCAGGCAAAGGCCGCGGTTGAAGTGGGTCGCTTTGCTGTTCGGGTCGGCATCGAGCGCCCCGTCGAACCTGGCCATGGCGCCGACGAAATCCCCCAGGTTCATGGCCAGCAAGCCGCGGTTGTTCATCGCCGAGACGTTCTTCGGATTGAGCGTCAGCGCCCGGTCCAGATTCTTGGCGGCCAGGTCGGCCCGGCCCATGCCTTGCAGGCCCTGGCCTATCGCGTCGTGAATCTCCGAATATTTCATGCCCATGGTCTGGACGACCGAGGCGTTCTTCTCCAGGTGGTCGGAAGCCTCAATAAAAAGGTCGGCCGAGTGGTTGGCCTTGGCCTTCTCCACCAGCTTTTCCGCCTTGCTGCATACACGAAGCTCCTTGTTGGTCAGATTCTCGAGAAACGACATCCTCATCACCCGGTGCGGGCTGACAGTGCATCCCGTTTCCTAGATGGCTTATTATAGATATATAAGCTTCGGTCGCCCGAAGTCCGACGATATGTCAGACAATAATAATGACGTTGAATAATTTTATAATATGATATCAATAATTATCTGGCGAACAACAATCGAAAGGTTTATATAGTGGCTCTCGCATATAGGAAATATCCGACAAATGTCCGACAAAATGGGCAATATTGTCAGAAGGTATGCGATATGAGACCCGACATCAGAATCCGGAAACTTCGAGGCGTGAGCGCGGAAGACGAAAGCTGGCTGAGGGAACACAGCGTCAAGGACCTCCGTAACCTCGTGTTCGAGATGTACAATCTCGGCGAGGACGTGTCAGACATGGTTCCGCTGGTCAACTACATGGAAGAGCTGGAGATGAAGCTCATCACCGAGCAGAAGCTGGTGTCGGGCGAGGAGATGGACATAGACGTCATGGACATGGTCCACGACTTCGACCGCGTCTGCGCCTGAAGGATTCGGAGCGAAGGCCCGGGCGCGGATGGGCGCCCGGGCCGAGCCCGCAAAACCCTTTCTCACTCTCACAGCCCCCCGTCCCCCCAGGGGGCATCCATATCACCTCCCTCCAACGGCGGGGCCTGCCCGGCCCCGCCAAACCTTTCTTTCTGACCGTGATTTTCGGAGCGTGGTTAAAAGTTAATACCAGTTTGCCATTCTCCGGGACATGTCTCGAAAGGTGCTCATCGCGCCGTCGATCCTCTCGGCGGACTTCGCGAGGCTGGGTGAGGAGCTGCGCGCAATCGAGCGCGGCGGGGCGGACTGGGTCCACATCGACATCATGGACGGCCATTTCGTGCCCAACGTGACCATCGGTCCTGTCGCGGTGAAGGGGATGCGGCCCCACTCGAAGCTCGTCTTCGACGTCCACCTGATGATGTCCAACCCCCGCAAATATTTGAGGGCGTTTGCGGACGCTGGTGCAGATTACATCACCGTGCACGCGGAGTGCGACGACTGCGTCGCCGAAAGCCTCGCTGAAATTAGGAGGCTCGGGAAGAAGGCAGGGGTTTCGATAAACCCAGGGACGCCTCTGGACACCGTCGAGGACGCGCTTCGCACCGCTGACCTGCTCCTGGTTATGACCGTCAAGCCAGGCTTCGCGGGGCAGAAGTTCATGGACAGCGAAGTGCACAAGATTGCCGAGGCGCGAAAGATGATTGACGCCGAGCGCCTGCCAGTGACGATAGTCGTCGACGGCGGGATAACCACCGAGAACGCCGGGATTGCCGCGGGGGCGGGGGCGGACGTGCTCGTTGCTGGCTCGGCGGTATTCTGCGGAAAGGGGACTGTGGCGGAGAATATCGAGGCGATACGGGAGAGCGCCATGCGACACGTTCATTAACCTGTTGCCCCATCAAGGTCACGATAACATGGAGCCTGACTACGCCTGGAAGCTTGCATTCTTCGTCCTGGGAGTCCTAGTGCCGTCCGGAATAATCGCCGCGGACATCATGTGGTTCAGCGCGGACGTAATAATAATCATAGCCTGCCTCATCTGGTTCGGCTTCTTCTTCTTCATGGTCGAGGGCGTCACGGAGTGAGTTTTATCTCGACGATGGATGGCGCCTGCGTTGCGCTTGCGCTGTTCCAGACGAGAGAATTCCCAGAGAGCTCCGGCGGCGAGCCACCGGTCTGGTTGTAGCCCAGCAGCGTCATGTTGCCGGCCCATTCCACGGTCAGCATGTCCACGTAGCCGCCGTTCTTCATCCATGGGTCGACGAGCGTGATGGTGTAATTCTGGGAAACGTTGAGCTCGACCCACACCGTGCAAGTCCGCGCGTTCTGGTAGGTCTGGTTCAAAGCCTGGACCGTTCCCGAGAGCTCGGCGGTTACGTTCAGGAGGGCGGACTCGTTCGCCAACAGGTTCATCATGCCGGTCGCGAAGCGCCTGCAAGCGAGCGCCCAGTCGGGCAGGTACGGCCTCGTCTCGAACGTCGCGTGGAGCTTTTTATCCAGGGACGACCCTTTATCATTAAGGGGCTTGAACGCGACCTCGACGAGCGCGCTCCCGTTCGGATGTAGCTCTACCCTGGCGTTGCCCACAACGCTGTCGAAGTATGACGATTCGACCTCGACAGGCGGCTCCTCCAGCATGACGCCCCTCGCCTCGTCCGCAGTCGGGCCGAACACGCCGACCCACGCGTAGCTGGCGATGGCCAGGCATACGAACACCGCCATGACCTGCCTGGCCGTTCCAAGCCTGACGGGCGCGGGCTCTCTCGGCGAGCCAGTCGATGCGACGTACGCGCTGCCGATGGCCGCGAACACGTACGTTCCTCCGTACAAGCCGGCGTACCTGTTCTCGACGTCCATGGCGAATGCCGAAAGGGCGACGATGCCGAAGACCAAACCGGGCAGCCAGAGCCCGATTATCCTCAGGAGAGGCCTCTTCTCACGGAAAACGTCCACCCTCGCGAATTCCCTTGACACCAGGACGCTGAAAATCAGGGCGAGGATTATCCCGAGCGGTGCCAGCGCGTTGTGGTCCAAACCGAGGTATGCCGCCGCGACGTACGGGTCGCCGTCCGCGCGCAGGCCGCCGAATGCGAGGTAGAGCGCAGAGGACATTAGCGCGCTCTCGGCGAAGAGCAGCAGTGCGATTTTCACTGCGCCCTTGGCGGACCTGGCAATCGCAAGCGCCGCCAGACCTAAGAGGGTCGTGACGGCTATCCCCGCGAGAAGCACAGCCGCCAGCGCTTCGCCCCCCACCCCGGGCAGGTGAAGCGATGCGAAACCGCTCATCGGTGTCGCGTAAACTGCGAAGAAGGAACCACCCAGCAACCTGGCTGCCGCGCCGTGTCCGAGGATTTCGTGTATCAGGACCTCGGCGTATCTGAGGCTGATGTAGCCCGCGAAAATCGTGACCACAGCCGCGGCGTAGTTCAGCTGCCAGTCCCTGACCCGCTCCGGAGAACCGCCGTCCACGCATGCGGATGCGCCTGGGAATATAGATGCCTATCGGCTGAATGCCAACTCGAATCCGATGCCGCGTTCCATGCAAGCCTTGCGTGCGGTCGCTTCGACCCCCGGCGCCCTTTTCCTCGGAAAGAAATCCTCTCCGAACGTTGCCCTCATCCTCGCATCGGCCAGCGGCTTCGACCTGTAGAAGTCGAAGATGACTTTGCTCGCGCCGGCGTCCGCTGCGCCGCCGACTACAGCCTTGACAGATTCCTCCGAATCGTTGACCCCGAAGATGACGGGCCCCAGAAACACCCACGTTTTCACACCGGCGTCTGCGAATGCCATGGCGGCACCCAGGCGCGCAGACGGCTTTGGAGCGCCTGGCTCCAGCCCGCGCGCAAGGCTTTCGTCCGTTGTCGTAATCGTGAACCCCACCTCGGGGCTCTGATGGCCCGCAATCAATTCCAGGTCGCGCAGCGCGAGGTCGGATTTTGTCTGGATGCAGACCGGATGGTTGCGCTCGCGCAGGATTTCGAGGCATCCGCGGGTCAGACCGCGCTTGGCTTCCGCGGGCTGGTACGGGTCCGTGACCGTACCGAGTCCAATCACGCCTGGCTTCGCCCTCCGCAGCTCGGCCGAGAGCCTCGCCTCGAGGTTCCGCTTCGCCTCCGCCCAGGAGCCCCATTCGCCCCTCTGGCCGAGCCTCAGGACGTCCTGCGCGTAGCAGTACGAGCAAGCGTGCGCGCATCCGACGTACGGATTTAGGGCGTAGCTGAGCCCGGGCAGCCTGGAAGGGTTCATCGCGCGGGAGCATGCGACCTCTCCGACGCCGTCGTTCCCTTCTCCGGCGAGGGTGCTCTGGACGTACCTCATGCCGGCTCCTCCGGCAGGCGCTCCAGCGCGTCGCCGCGTGCAGAGAGAAAGTCCTCTATCCGCCTCTGCTGGATGACGTCCTTCAATATCGCACTGTTGTTTATCCAGCGCTTCGGGGGTATCTCCATCCGTTTGGAGACGTGGTCGAGCGCCTCGCGCAGTGTGTCGAAGCGCGACGGTGCCTGGCGGAGGGCATTCCTCACGTTCTCGCGAACGTTCCAGACTCCGACAGGCATGATGTAGCCTGGGTGGGATTCCCTGAGAATCACGGCTCCGGCCTGCCTGCGCTCCGCGTCGAGGACTTCGTTCACGGCCATCCTGGCGGCGTAGTAGCAGCCTCCGATTTCCGCGTAGGTCTTCCGCCCCTCGTAGAACTCGTGAGAGGAGCATATAGAAACGTCGCTGCCGTACGGGTTCCATACGGTCTTCGGGTACCACGCCTCGATGAGCTCGTAGCGCCACGAGGTCGGCATGAATATCACGCACCATCGGTTGTCCAGCGCGTCGTAGTCGTAGACCCGGAACCCGTTTATCAGGGGGTTGCGCTTCGTTCGACGCAGCATCTCCTTGCCAAGGATGTCGTCCACCGCGGTTATGGACCACCTGGTCGGGACGAACTTGCGGTTGCGCCCGAGGCCGAACGCGCCGACGCTGAAAGCTTTCTGGATGCGCGATACCATCGTGCCCGATTTGTAAAGGTTCACCACCGCCTCCGTCGAGAGCAAATCCGTGTCCGAATAGGCTTTGTCGATTCTCTGGTCTATCTTCAGGTTTCCCACTCGCAAACCCCGCAGGGGTGCGGACGGCCCGAAGGGCTGGACCTCGTCGTCCAGCGATAGCTTTCCCATCGGACGCCTTTCAAAAACCGCCTCCGCCTCCGATGGATTTCCGGTCATCGCCATCTCCCTGGTGGCATCGACGATGCGCCCCCCTCCCTCGACGTTCGTGATCTCGACCCTGTGCATCCCCCTGACCAGCCTGGAGCGGAAATCCACTATTCCCTCCATCGTGATGTCTCGCCACATCTCCGGCGTGTCCATCACGGTCGTGTCGCCGTGGTCCGGGGGGATGAGCGGGCCGACCATGACCTTCGGGTAGCCGAAGCGGCCTATGAAAACGCCTGGCGGGGACGTCCCGTCGAGCTCCAGCCCGTCGATCGCGGGTCGGCTGCGCGTTATCGCGTGGTACTTGACCAGCACCGGGCACCTGTCCTTTCCGCACATCAGGTATCGGCCTTTGCAGACCGCGCAGCGCGAGCCGCCGCCGGAGCTGGGCGTCACTCCCTGGACCCGCCCAGAGAAAATGTCCCTTGACCCATCCATCGGTGCAATATTGTCGGGCGGGATATATTAAGATGAGGGGCGGGTGGGCGAAACTACGATTTCAACTCGTGCGGGGGTGGCGAATGGCCACTTCCCGTCCACTTCTTCCCACTCGGGATATAACCCGTGACCGCGCATTGAGGATATGGAGGCAATAAAATGCTAGAATACATAAACCCGGCAGTGGAAATGTTGAGGAGCCTGAGGCCGCGAAAGGTCCACGGAGCCTGAGAACCGCCGAAGGAGGCATGGCATGGCTCAATCGGAAGGGGTTAAGTATGACCTGGGGGATTCGCTCCCGATGGATGCGATAGATGTCAGAGGCGTGAGCAAGACGTACCACACGGGAACGGTCGCCCTCACGGACGTCAGCTTCACCATAGAGCGCGGCACTGTCTTCTGCCTGCTCGGCAGGAACGGCGCTGGCAAAACTACCCTCCTCAGGATTCTCGCCACCCAGCTAAGGCCGACCGCAGGCAGCGCTGTCGTGCTCGGTCACGACGTGGTCAATGACGTGGAGGCGCTGAGGCAGAAGATTGCAGTCGTCCCGCAGGAGGCGCGGCCGCTGATGATGCTCTCAGCCTGGGACCACATCTACTACTGGTGCAAGATACGCGGGATGAACACCGAGCAGGCGAAGGCGCGCGCAAAAGAGATAATGGTCGAGCTGGAGCTCTGGGAGCACAAGGACAAGCTGACGGCCGACCTGTCAGGCGGGCTGCGCCAGAGGGTGATAATAGGCATAGCTCTCATCCCCGACGCGGAGCTGGTCTTCCTCGACGAGCCTTCGATAGGGCTGGATCCGCTCGGGCGCAGGGTCGTCTGGAACATCATACGGAAGCTGACGCAGAAGGGAGTGACCGTCGTCCTGACGACGCACTACATGGACGAGGCTGAGAACCTGGCCAGCAAGCTCCTCATCATCGAGAAGGGGAAGTCCGTCTTCTTCGGGACTGTCGAAGAGGCGAAGAAGGCCACGCACGCGGAGATGAAGATGATACTGCAGAAGCCTGGCACGACGACGCTGGACAGGGAGGTCCTGACGCCGCACTCCGACCAGGAGATAATCGAGACGGTGCAGCGCGGAATCAGGGAGGGGAAGCTCATCACTTTCAAGCCTCCGACGCTGGAAGAGGCGTTCATACACTTTGCGGGCGGTTCGATTGACGAGTCAGACGACTTCCGGGGGGGTACCCATGAATAACCGCATACGCCAGGCGTTCTACATCGGGATGCTGGACATCCTGCCCCTGCTGAGGGACCCGATGATACTCCTCATGATATCGATGATATCCTTCATGCCGGTGATATTCATGGGCTTGCTGGGAAGCGGCGAGATGGCCGTCCAGGCGCTCGTCGGGGCTGTCGTGCTGACCCTGTTCTTCGGCGGAATCCAGGTCGCCCAGTCCGCCTACTTCAACAAGCACTGGTTCAGGTTCCAGGATATGTACGTCGCCTCGCCAGTCAACTTCACGGCGTACGCGATGGGCCTCTCGATTTCGACGCTCATCGGGGCGCTGCCGGCGACTGCGGTCGCGACGATAATACTCATATTCAGCCACCACGTCAGCATATTCGGCGTCCTGATGATGCTGGTCGTCTCGTTCACCCTCTGGGTCTGCACCGTTTTCCTCGGCTTCACCCTCGGCTCCTCGCTGAAGGACACGCGCAAGGCCAACTCGATTCCCCAGGTTCTGGGGTTCGTACTGGGCTTCCTGCCGCCCGTCTACTACCCGATGAGCCTGCTGAAGAGCCCGATACTCCAGTGGCTGGCGATGCTCTCTCCGACTACGCACGCGGCCCAGCTCTCGAAGTTCTACCTCGGCCTCATAGAAATCCCCTGGTGGCAGGAGGTCTTCGGGTGGGTCTACCTGTTCGGGTTCACGGCCATCATGATTGTCCTGGCAAAGAGATGGGCTAGATGGACGGATTCGTGAGCAGGCTGGCGGCAGGAAAGATTAAAATAGCATCCGCCGGTTAGGCGGGCTGAGGAAAAAGATGCTGACACGTTCCGAGGACGCGATGGGGCTCTCCTTCTGGGACTGCCACAAGGGCAAGAACAGTGACGGACACGTCATAGAGCGGGACGACGGCTTCGTCGACGTTGACACTCTGAGGAGCTATTTCCAGGAATACGAGGACTGGTCCAGCGAGGAGAAGAGCGCGATGAGGCTCTGCAGGGGGCGAGTGCTTGACGTGGGATGCGGCGTAGGAAAGCATTCGATTCACCTCCAGGGAAAGGGTCTGGACGTCCTCGGGATAGACAACTCGCCGCTGGCGCTGAAGGTTTGCCGGGAGCGGGGGCTGAAGCGCACGAAGTGCATGTCCGCTGACGAGGTCGAGGGCAAGCTGGGGAAGTTCGACACCGTAATAATGATGGGGAACAACTTCGGGCTGTTCGAGAACCCGGAAAAGGCAAGGGAGATGCTGGCCACATTCCATCGTGCGACCTCGCCGGGCGCGAGGATAATCGCCCAGACGATGGACCCCTACGCAACGGAGAAGAAAGGCCACCTGGAGTACCAGGCGCGGAACCGTAGGCTGGGGAGGATGCCGGGCCAGATTAGGCTGCGCATCAGGTACGACAGGCTTGCGACGCCGTGGTTCGACTACCTCATCGTCTCGCGAGAGGAGATGAAGGAAATCCTCCGGGGCACCGGCTGGAAGGTCTCCAGGTTCATCGGGAAAGGGGCGTTGTACATCGCCGTCATTGTGAAGACCGGGCGATGAGCGCACCAGCCAATCCCGCGCATCGCCGCTCCACCGCACGCGCCAGGAGTAGAAAAAATTAAATCTCGTCCAGGTCCACGCCGCAAAGCTTTCCCAGCTCGGCGTGCAGCACATTTATCCGTTCGGCGGCCTCGTTCAGGCCCTGGCGGCGGAACTTGGCGACGGTCGTTGCGACCTTAATCTTCCTCCCGCCACCGATCAGGTTGTCGGCGTGCGCCACCACCTTCTCCTCAAGCGTCATCGGGGTGTAGTCGCGCACCGGAAGGCCGAACCTCGCGGCCTCGTCCGGGGGGATGCCCGCGCCCATGTGGCGCTCGACGATGTGGACGATGGAAGTCGGCAAGCCCAATCGCTTGGCTATGCACCCGCCCTCCACCGCGTGCATTATTCCGTGCGTCTTCGAACGACCGATGTCGTGCAGTATGGCCCCCGCGCTGACAAGCTCCAAGTCGGCTCCGCAGAGCCTGCCGATTTGCATTGCCAGCTTCTCGACTGCGGTCACGTGGGCGATGACTTCTTTGGAACAACCCGCGCTCTTCATCAGGGCGAGCGCCTCCGCCCTCGACGGCACAGGCGCTACGCTGACGACCGTCTTTCCCCTCGGGTTCGGAACGACCCGCGTGCTGCCGGCCAGGTCGCTCCTCAGCCCTTCGCCGGACAGGAGCCGGTCCAGGAAAACCCCGAGCGCGGCCACCTCCGAGTGGGGCTGGTTGCCCACAGCGACGTTGAAATCGGCCATCTGATAAACCTCGGCCGGGACCTTCTCCGCACCGACGATAATAAGGATGTCTGAATCCCTGGGAATCTTCGGCAGGGCGTCGTCCAGATGCTCGCCGTACATCGTCAGGTGTACTTTGACGCCCCTCCATTTCCTCATCTCGGTTTTCCAGCTGACGCCTGTCTTGATGCGGAAATCGCCGCCCCATCTCGGGACGAGCTTTTCTATCGTCGCCTCAAGGCCAGCATCCTGCGTCGAGACCATGACTTCCGAGGCACCGAAAGCTCGCGCGGTGAGCGCAACGTGCGTCGTGACCCTCTTGTCCCTTGATGGACGGTGGCCTATCCTCAGAACCGATATCATGCCCCGGGCTACTCCTTGAAACGCTCTATCCTGTGCCCGCGGTACTCGAGCTTCGATGAGCGCTTGACAAGGCTCTTCATCATCGTCTGGGAGACCTTCAGCTCCTCCGCGATGTCCCCCGCGAATTTTCCTTCAGCGCCGACCGCCTTGTAGACCGCATCCTCAAGCTTCTTGAACCTGGCGTCCGTCATAACCGCGACTGACAGGACGTCGCAGATTTCGTATATCGGGCATGAGGCGGTTATCTGGAATGACGAATAATAGGTGTGATACGCCTTCTCGGGACCAGACGTCGCCGTCGTCGCTCCGGGAGGCTGCTGCCAGCGCGTTTCGACCAGCTTCATCTTGTCGAACAGGTTGAGGGCGCTCTTCCCGGCCTCTCCGTACTTAGCCTTTATCTCCCTTGCGGTACGCCAGTCCAGGGAGACCTCCTTGAGGACTTCCTTCTTCACGTCCGTGTCGACCGCGCGGAAGATTGACACCAGGTCCGCGGCCTCGTTGACTACCTTAATTCTGTTCATTGCGCATCCTTTTATAGCTCCTGTATGGCCTTTCGTCGATATAAATCTGCGCTCTCACCTGCGCCAGTACTTCATTATCGCAAATACGAGCAAAATGGCGGCTATCGCGTGCATCAAAACACTTGATGGCAATTTGCCAAAGGGCATCAAGTTCAATCCCTCGATGGGGTCCCATGGCCAGAAAAGCGGGTTGTGCGGGTGGCTGAACAGGTCGATGAAAACGTGGCTGACTGTGCCCACCAACGCCGAAAAAACGACCGTCGGGTTGGTCATCCGCCGCTGGTTCGTGTCGATGCCTGCAAAAATGTGCGCCCGGTCATTTGGATATTTGATGCTGAGCCAGGAGATTAGAGGCGCCGCAACGAAGTGCGCGTAGGCAAGGGCGAATATCATGTCGATTGTCAGCGCCCCCAATAACGAGTGCATCGGCCCCCTGGCGGCCTCCATGCCGCCCATGACGGGCCACATCAGAAGCAGTTCCATGTCGGGTATGAACGAGCCAATCGCCAGCGGGAGGAATTCCAGGCGCATTTTGAAGCGCGAGAAAACCGGCAGGGTGAAGCCTAGGTGGAGAGGGCCGACGGGCATTGGCACATCAATGGACTATGGGGTTAATACCGTTTGCCTCTTAGCATCCCAGCAACGGTTATATAGAATAGTAATCTACCCATGGTCGTAGAATGCCGAGGTAGCTCGGGATGCGACCGGGGTCGCAGACCGCGCGGACGAGCTGGCCAGCGTGCGAGGAGCTCGTCCAGCGCCGAGGGTTGCAGCAGCAACCCGAGGGCTACCGAATAAAAGCGTTAAGAAGCCGAGGTAGCTTGCGAGGGCGAACGAATTCGCCGAGCAAAAACCTCGGCTAGCCGATAGCAAAGTGCCGAGGTGGCTCAGCCCGGTAAGGCGCGAGCCTGGAATCTCCCGCTTCGGCGGGAGGCTGAGAGCTCGTGGGGGCAACCCCTCGGGAGTTCAAATCTCCCCCTCGGCGCTCATTTTATATTTATTCTGATACGCGCCGAGGGGAGACTAAATCTTTGGTGGCATTTTGCGTTCATACGATTTAGTCTTGCCTTCGGTGGCTAACTACCATCTCATTGTTCGACACCATCGGTCCCCCCACGCAGGCTCTGGGTGGATGCCTCAACTTCGCTCAAGCGCCAGGCGCGGGCGGCATCCCGTAAGCCCCGCTGACCACGTTCTGCGGCGGCGGGACAGACCCCGCGAAGTCCTCAGCCAGCTTGCCCGTTACTGCGTAGCGGTAGAGCGCAGCCAGGAGCACGCTCTCGACGGCGCTCGACAGCACGGCAATGAATATCCAGTAAGCCACGGCGATGAAGACGCAAACGACCAGGATGATAAGGCTTTGGGACAATATCCCCAGGGCCAGCGGGACGATGCCGACGATTGCCAGCAGGAAAAATATCAAGCCGGTGCCCATGTTGCCTATGAGCGCCTCCCCCCACGCTCCCCGGAGGACAGCGACGCTGCGCTTCACGGCCTTCCAGGGGGTCAAGCCTTCGTATATCAAAATAGGAACGACGAAGTAGGTTGCGATGGACCAGGCCATGCCAGCGATTCCCGACACGATTTTTCCTATTATACCGCCCTTCTCGGCTATCGCCCGCAATATCAGCGACACAGTCGCGGCGAAGAGCGCCCACATGAGTATTTCCTTTATCCGGCTCGCCGCAACGCGGATGCCGTCGGATACTGTGGGGTCCCCCCCGTTCAATCGAATCATGGCCGCGCCCACGACCGCGGCGTTGAAGAATATTATGATGAAGTTCGTCAGCAGGTAGAAGACGAATCCAAGCGCGACCGTCAGATAGAGCGTCACGCCGGTCGAATCGAAGATGTTGAAGAACCAAACGTAACCGAAGAACGTCCCCCACAGGACGAGTGTGGTTATCCCGGAAATCAGGGGCAGGACCAGCAGCTCCTTGTCCTTCCTAATTACCCTGAAGCTCAGCTTCGTCAAGTCCCAGCCGCGACCGAACATCCCCATGTGTTCACCTTACACACCGAAATCGCGTGCTGTTTTAAAAGGGTATCGTTGGATTCCCCGCCGATTTTCTTCAGTATTCTGTCCAACGAGAGGGCAATTGCTCAGCACCTCTCTCGAATGGAGTATCAATCTCTCAGTATTCTCTCCAACTAGCCTTGCACTTGCAGCACCTGAATATCTTCGTCTCGGGCTCGTCGGACTTTCTTGTCTGGCGCAGGGTGTAGAACGCCTCGTTGTGGCCGCATTTGGGGCACTCGGCGGGCATCCTCGGCAGGACATCCTCCACATCCTCTAGGACAACGATTTCATGCTCCTTGCAGGCGCGGAGCTCCCCCTTCTCCTCGGGTGGCTTGGCTTCGGTGTTGCACTTCTTGCAGACCCACCTGCCATTTTCCCTCGTCAGGAGGCACTTGCACTTCTCGCAGAACATGCCCCGTCCATCATGGGATAGGGATATAACTTTTTCGGGGGCGCGTGCAAACGTTATAATACGACGGCGGTGCTTACTGGTATGAGAAACATGGAACGAGTTTACGTTCTTATGGACGTCGAGCGCACGAAACTGGACCTTGCGATGGCAGCTCTGGGTGAGATACCCGGAGTCGTGAGAGTCGACCCGGTCACCGGCGCGCACGACCTGGTCGTGATCGTGGACGGAGAAGACCTGCCCAAGCTCCTGGGCAGCGTAATAAGGAGGCTGAGGGACGTTGACGGCGTGAAGGCCACGGAGACCCTGGTCGCGATAAAACCGCCCCGCTAAGCTGCAAAAGGTTGAAATACCAGAAGCCACTACGCCTTTTCGCCCGAGGCGCGAAAGCGAGTAATCGGTTTTGCATCTAGGGCAGTAAATAGAACGGAGGAATATAAATGGCTGAGAAGCCCCATATGAATCTGGTGTTCATAGGACACGTCGACCACGGAAAGTCAACCACAGTAGGCCGAGTCTTATTGGACACTGGTCACATCGACCAGCACACGATCGAGGAACTGAAGAAGGAAGCTGCCAAGGTCGGAAAGGCGACGTTCGAGTTCGCCTTCGTCATGGACAGGCTGAAGGAAGAGCGCGAGCGCGGAATAACCATCGATGTCGCCCACAAGGAGTTCAAGAGCGACAAGTATTACTTCACAATCATAGACGCGCCCGGCCACAGGGACTTCGTCAAGAACATGATCACTGGCACGAGCCAGGCCGATGCTGCGGTCCTTATCGTATCCGCTCCGGACGGAATCATGGAGCAGACGAAGGAACACATGTACCTCGCCAAGGTGCTCGGCGTCGGGCAGATGATTGTCGCGCTGAACAAGATGGACGCGACGAAGCCCGTCTACGACGAGAAGATATACAACCAGCGCAAGGACGAGGTCACAAAGATGATGAAGAACGTTGGCTGGAAGGATGACCAGTTCTCCGTCTTGCCGATATCCGCTTACAAGGGCGACAACGTCTTCAAGGGCGTTGGCGAAATGACCTGGTACAAAGGCGACTCGCTCGTAGGGGCTCTCAACAAGCTCAAGGAGCCGGCCAAGAACACGGACAAGGCCGTGCGCGTGCCGATACAGGATGTTTACACAATCACGGGCATCGGAACGGTCCCTGTCGGCCGCGTCGAATGCGGAATCCTGAAGCCGGAAACGAAGGTCATCTTCATGCCGTCCAACAAGGTCGGCGAGGTCAAGAGCATCGAGATGCACCACCAGCAGCTCCCCGAGGCCAGGCCCGGAGACAACGTCGGCTTGAACGTGAGGGGAATCGGAAAGACAGACATCCACAGGGGAGACGTCCTAGGTCCGGTCGAAAGCCCGCCGATGGTCGCCAAGAGCTTCACGGCGCAGCTGATGGTCCTTAACCACCCGTCGGTGGTCACCGTCGGTTACACCCCAGTCTTCCACTGCCACACCGCGCAGGTCGCATGCACCTTCATCGAACTCGTGAGCCTGCTCGACCCGAAGACCGGCCAGCCTTACAAGGAGAAGGAGGGCCAGATAAAGGACGGAGTCGTCCAGTTCCTCAAGACCGGAGACGCTGCAGTCGTCAAGATACAGCCGTCGAGGCCGATGGTCATCGAGACGAAGGAAGCCTTCCCGCAGCTCTCGAGGTTCGCGGTCAGGGACATGGGCGCGACGGTCGCGGCAGGAATATGCATCGCTGTTGAAAAGAAGGAGATGTAAGCGAGTTATCTCGCCGGGTGTGACATGGCACAAAGGGCACGCATCTCGCTCAGCGGAACCGACCCCAAGAAGGTGGACGGCGTCTGCATGCAGATAAAAACGATATCGGAACGCACGGGCGTGTGCATGAGCGGCCCGATACCCCTGCCTACCAAGAAGCTCCTCGTTCCTGTACGGAAGAGCCCGGACGGAGAGGGGAGCGAGACCTGGGAGCGCTGGGAGATGCGCATACACAAGCGGCTAATCGACTTAGACGCGGACGAGCGCGCCCTCAGGCAGCTCATGCGCATACAGGTGCCCGACGGCGTCAACATCGAAATCATACTGAGGTCCTGAGCGGCTACTTGCCCAGAGCCTCGACAAAAGCCTTCCCGATTTTCCCTTTCTTCTCTTCTTTCTTCTCTTTCGACTGCTCCCTGAGCTTGGCAGCCACTTCCGTGTCGCCGGCTGCCTCGAGCGCATCTGCCAGAACCCCCGAGGCATCGTTGGAATCGGGCTCCATTTTAAGGGCTTCCCTCGCGCAGACGACCCCCATCTTCGGCTTTCCCAATCGGATGTGAACCTTCGCCCTGGCGGTCCAGGCGTTCGAGCCTGCTCCCGTGCCTATCGCAGCGTCCAGCGCCTTCGCGGAGCCTTTCAGGTCGCCCGACGCCAGCCGAGCCTCGCCAAGCCCGAGCCAAGCGTCGCCGAAAGAGTCGTTTGATTTGAGAGCTGACTCGAACGCCGCAACCGCGTCGGTGTTGGCGCCGGCAGCCAACAGCACGTTGCCCTTTGCCACAAGCTCGGACGGCGTCTTGGCATCGAAAGCCAGCGCGGCCTTTGCTGCCCCATGTATTTTGCCGAGGGAAATAAGCGCCCTCGCGAGAGACAAACTGGCCCCGCGGTCCCCGGCGTCGGCCGCCGCTTCCAGCTTCTGCGCAGCCTCGGCGTCCCGGCCCAACTCCAGTAGCGCCTCGCCTTCCGCGACGCCTATAGACGGGTGGATAATGGACAGGCTCCTGGCCTCCTCGCAGGCCTTCAGAGCCTCCTGCGCGTCGCCCATGCCGAGGAGCAGGCGCGCCTTGGTCGCCCACGGCTTCGGGTCATCCGGGGCGAACGGAACCCGCGCATCGACGCAGACCAGCGCGTCCCTGTATCTCTTCAGCGTCGTCGTGAGCTCCTCCTTCTCCTGGAGAAGCTTGGGGTCGGGGGAGCCGCCCATCAGGTAGTCTATCGCGCGCAATGCTTCGTTCCTGCAGAGAGCAGCCTCGGCGTGGTTGCCGACGAGCACCATCATCTTCGCCCTCATCTCCCAGGCCTCCACGAACGCGGGATTGAGGGATATTGCGTTGTTCAGCGCGTCTATGGCTTCGTCCGGCCTGCCGAGCCATTCTAGGACCTCCGCCTTTGCGAACCACGAGTGGTCGTAGTTCGGGTTCAGCTCCAGCGATTGGATGATGAGCTCCAGCCCCTCGTCCAGCTCCCCGAGCCTGGCCACGTCGTGGCCTTTGGCGTAGAGCGCGTAGTCGAAGTCGGGCCGAATCTCCAGCGAGCGCGAGTGGTACGGTATCGCCTCGGAGTATTTCACCATCTTGTCAAGAGCGTTCCCTATGTTGTTCCAGGCTATCTCGTAGTCCGGCATGACATCTATGGCCTTCTCGAAATACGGGATGCTCTCCTCCCATCGGTCCAGGTTGTAGAGGGCGTTGCCGAGGTTGTTCCACACGACCTCGTCGCCGGCGTCCAGCTCGACGACCTTTCTGTAGCATTCCACAGCCCGTTCCAGCTGGCCAGATGCATGGTAGGTGTAGCCCTTGTTGTACCACGCGTGCTTGTAGGCCGGGTCTATCTCTATGGCCTGGTCGTAGCTGTCCACTGCCTCGGAGTAGAGCCCGAGCATGAAATATGTGAAGCCCTTGTTGTTCCACGCCTCGGCGTTGCCTGGGTCGAGGCGGATGACCTGCTCGAACGCCCGTATCGCGTCGTCCCACCGCTCCATGGCGTAGTAGGCGTTGCCGAGAAGGTTCCAGGCGTCCAAGTTTTCCGGGTCTATCTCGAGGGCGATGTCGTACGCCTCTATCGCGCCCTCCGAGTCTCCCGTCTGTTCCAGCAGCTGGCCCTTGCGCATCCAGTGCGCCTGGTCGTCCGGCTCCGTCTCCAGGAGGTCTTCGAAGATGTCCAGCGCCTCGTCGGCCTGGCCCATCTGCACGAGCGCAGACGCCTTGTCGTGCCAGGCGGCCACGTTGTTCGGGTTCAGCTCTATGGCGGTGTCGTACGCATCCAGGGACTCGTCTTGCTTGCCGAGGTAGCACAGGGTGTTCCCCTTGTTGTGCCAGGCGGTGTCATACGCCGGGTCGATGGCGATCGCGCGCTCGTACCAGGAAAGCGCCTCGTCGTGGCGCCCCACGGCATCCAGCGCGACGCCGAGATTGTTGTTCAGTACCGCGTCCTCGGGGAAGCGGGTCAGCGCGGCCTCGAAGCGCTCGATGGCCTCCGGGTACATCCCGTGGTCGCACAGGGTCGTCCCGCGCAGGTAGTCATCGTCCTCCTCCAGTTCCTCCTGCGTCAGCTCCCCGCCCCCAGCTGCTTTCTGACGAGTTCCGACGCTATGCCCAAAAACTCCATCTCCCTGCCGGCTGGCACCGTCGCCCCGGCCGCTATGTTGTGGCCGCCGCCGAACCCGCCGACGCGCTCCGAGGCCGCCTTCATTATCGCGGAGAGGTCCAGCCCCCTGGCCACCATCTCCCTGGTGCCCCGTGCGGAGACCTTGACTCCGTCGTCGGCCCGCGCCAGTCCGAAAATCGGCACGTCGCGCCGCGCCCCGTCCGAATTGAGGGCCATGCCCGCCACCGTCCCGACGACGCTGTCCATGATTCTGTCGCCAGCATCGAAATACTGCAGGCCGTCCATCCCGTTGATGCCCACGTCGCGCACGACCTGAAGGCAATCGACCAGGTTGCGCCTGTGCCCCTGCTGGAGTCCGTAGGCCTCCTGGAGGATTTTTCCCCTGTCGCCCATCGCCACGCCGAGGCCGATATCGCCCTTCTCATAACGGCCACATGAATTGAGCAGGGTCGCAAACTCCTTCGCGTCGTGGAGGGGCGTACCTGGCTCCTCCTCGGTAAGGATGTAAACCTCCGAGGTGAGCTTCGAAGGTTGGTCGTGCTTGGCCAGCAGGGCTTCGAGGCGCTGGATAATCCGCATCCTCTCCCCCCGGTTGAGGTCTATCCACCTGCGCCAGTTCTCCCCGTCGCGGAGCTTTATCTTGGCGTCTATCATGAACCTGATGCAGGCCTCCTCGTCGTTTGCCAGTCCGGGAAGCTTCGGGTCGGACTGGTACTGAAGCATCTTGTATGCCGGGCGCGTCTCCCTGCCGAAGAACGAGATGTCCTCCATCGCCTCGACGAGGCCTGTCTTCCTGGCATCTTCGAGTATGCCTGCGTTGAGCCCGCCCAGCTTCCCGGTGCTCCGGTCCTGGAGGTCTCCGACCGCGCCGATGATGGCTATCGGCGAAAGCATGACGTTTCGCGGGTCGATTGACTTGGCCACCAGATATGCCGCTCCGGCTCCGCTGAGCTCCCTGCCCCCGTCGAGCCCGATGAGGTGGGGGTTGACTTGCGGAATCGTGGAATCTATAACGTCGAGGGCTTCGGCCAGCCTCGTGAGGTCCATCCTCTGCGCCGCGGTCGGCTCGCCTCCGGCCGATGGGACGTGGTGGTCGGTGATTATCGCATCCAACCCCTTCAGCATGGGAAGCTGGCCGCTGCCGAGGTCAGTGAGCCAAATCAGCCGCTTCTCGGCGCGGAGCGCCGCTGCGGCTGGCTCGTCGAGCTTCTTGAGAAATCGAATCTCATATGGAACAGATAGGGCTTCCAGCGTCCTGGATGCTATGGCTCCCGCGCATATCCCGTCTGCGTCGATATGGGTTACGACGATGGCGGACTTCGCAGTGCGGACGGCTTCGGCGGCGCGCGCTATCTCGTTGTCGAGTATGCTCATCGAGCGACCATATTGGCACGGGGTAGAATAAAATTACCGCTGGAAAAAGAGGTTTCAGGCTCGGCACGGCTACTTCTGTTCGCCCTCGAGCTTGTGCTCTATGCTCCTTAGCCTGTCGGCCAGCTTCTTCTCCGCGGATACTAGCTTCTCCTCGGCGTGGTGCGCCGCGCCGCTGAGCTTCTGCATCGCCGTCTCGTCCTGCGGGGCTCCGGATGTCGGGACCCACTTCGGGAAGTACTTCAGGAGCACGATGTCGCCTACGTGCGCAACCCACCTGAACGGCACTGCCACGGAGTAAGAGTTCTCCACGACCAGCGGGTTCGGGTTGCTGATGTAGAGGCTCTCGATGGCGCACCTGTCCGTCTCGAGTATGACGTCGTCGATGTTGCCCAGGGAGATGCCCTTGTCCGTGTACACTTCCATTCCGACCACGTCGCTGAGTTCAGTTAGCATAGCTATCACCGAGGGTATTACGGAACACTTTAATATACGTTAGGGTAGAAACACTTTAGGTAATGTGTGGGCGGGCGGGAGGGGGGCGGGTGCATAGCGTGGACCAGGGCGGGAGCCGCCGGGTGGATGGGTATGGGGGGAGCGAGAAGGCGCTGCCATTCGTTGGCACAACCTTTTTACCGGAGCAGCCCGTTAGCCATATCAGGTAGACAAAATGTCCTGGAACGGCCAAGTGAACAAGCTCGATGCGTTTCGCTACGAGATTCCCCAGAGCTACAAATCAGCGATGCGCACGTCTGGCCTCATCTTCTCAGACGAGAAAATGATGCAGCAGATTCGCGGCGACAACGCCGCGGAGCAGGTCGCCAACGTGGCTACCATTCCAGGAATCGTGGGCAGGTCTATGGCGATGCCAGACATCCACTGGGGCTACGGTTTCCCAATAGGCGGGGTCGCGGCGACTGACGCGGACGATGGAGTCCTCTCGCCTGGCGGCGTGGGCTTCGACATCAACTGCGGCGTTCGCCTGGTCAGAACGGACTTGACGGTGGCTGAGGTGCGCCCGAAAATCCGCGAGCTTGTCGATTCGATGTTCTCGAACGTCCCTTCCGGCCTCGGCTCGAAGGGCAAGGTGCGTTTGACTGGCCAGCAGCTCGACGAAGTCTTCGAAACGGGTTCCGAGTGGGCCGTGGAGAACGGCTACGGTTGGGCTGGCGATATCCCGCACACGGAGGAGAACGGCCGGATGAAGAACGCCGACCCGTCAGCGGTCAGCCAGAGAGCGAAGCAGCGCGGGATGCCCCAGTTGGGCTCGCTCGGCGCGGGCAACCACTTCCTGGAGGTCCAGAGGGTTGCGGAGATATTCGACCCAATCGCGGCCAAGGCATACGGAATCGAGTCAACAGACCAGGTCATGGTCATGATCCACACAGGCTCTCGCGGCGCAGGACACCAGATAGCGACCGACTACCTCCAGCAGATGGAAGGAGCTGTCCGCAAGTACAAAATCGAATTGCCGGACAGGCAGCTGGCCTGCGCTCCAGTCTCGTCGAAGGAGTCTCAGGACTACTTCAAGGCGATGGCATGCGGGGCGAACTACGCCTGGGCCAACAGGCAGATGATTCTACACTGGGTGCGCGAGTCGTTCGAGCGCACTTTCAACCGCAAGGCGGGCGAGATGGGCATGCGCCTCGTCTACGACGTCTGCCACAACATCGCCAAGCTGGAGGAGCACGAGGTCGGGGGCCGCCGCCGCAAGGTCTACGTCCACCGCAAGGGCGCCACGCGCGCTTTCGCAGCGGGCAGGGACGAGGTTCCACCGGACTACAGGGATGTGGGGCAGCCGGTCCTGATACCCGGAGACATGGGGACTTCGAGCTACGTCCTTGTTGGCACGGAGCTGGCGATGCGCGAGACTTTCGGCTCGACGTGCCACGGGGCGGGACGCATGATGTCCCGTTCGGCAGCCATAAGGCAATTCCGCCCGGACCAGATAAAGGCGCAGATGGCCGCCAACGGCATCTACGTCAGGGCCGCGAGCGCGGAAGTTTTGACAGAGGAGGCGCCTGGCGCCTACAAGCGCGTCGACGACGTCGTCGGCGTGGCCAGCGGAGCTGGAATTTCAAAGCTGGTGGCGAAGATGGTGCCGATGGGCGTCATGAAAGGCTGAGGCTCTGGCCCGCAAGAGCACCGGGGTCGTCAAGCATCCTTGTCCTTTCTCTTTGAGAAGTACGTAATGTCGTTGTGGCGGACGTATCCCATCGATTCCATGAAGGCGAGCGACGGGGTGTTTTCGTCCTCGACCAGTGCGGTCACCAGGAGGAGCCCCATCTCGTCCGCAAGTCGCTCCAGTTCGCGGACCAGCGCGGCGGCCACCCCCTTCCTCCGGCTCCCGGGATGGACTGCCAGGCGGTTGACGTACATCTTGCGCCCGTCCTGGGTTCCGAATATGACCCCGATAATTTTTCCGCCCTCCTCCGCGACGAGGAAAACCGCCATAGGCATCCCGAGTTCGCGCCCGACGCGCTCAGGGCTGTCGCGACCATCCGGTCGGTAAGACAGGCCAGCCTTCTTCCAGAGCTCCACGACAGCGTCGTAGTCGGCGATTGTCATTCTTCTTATCTTCAATGAACTCAATACCAAACCTCCTTCCAGGCTTCCCAGGCGGGTCTAGCCTCGCCATCATGTGTCCACAGCCCCATTGAGGAGAACGGCACGGGTGTCCCCGGCTGGTCGAACATGAATGCCCATATCACCATCTCGGCGTGGTCGTAATCCACGAGGTCGAAGAACGTTTCCACGAACTGTGCCTGCGCTCCTTCGCTGCTCTCCCATCCCATTGGTTCCACGCCAGCGTGCCAGCCGACTTCGGTGAATGCGGGTCGCTTGTCAGTCTTGTCTCCGATGGAGGAATAATAGTCCTCTGGAATCCCCGATGGATCCTTGTAAACGAGGCATGGATATGTCGTGAATCCCGTCAAATCGGCATCTGGGAAGTCGTCCAGAAGTTCCCACTCGCCTGACCCGTTCATCCCGCCGAAGAGCCCCCCCTTAAGCCCCTTCATCCTCTCCAGCTGGAACACCGTGAAGACCTTCGTGCCAGGCGACACGGATTTAACAGCATCGTACGCGTCCGCGAAGAGGCCGACGAAAGCGACGTAGTCCGCCGGGCTCTTCTCCTGCAGGATGTTGACTTCGATGCCAAGCGCCAGGTACTGCGGCTTGTGCTCCCGGCAAAAATCCTCAGCCCACTGGATGTACAGCGCCTTGTTGGCGGCGTTCAGCGGCCTGAGCAGTTCTCCAGATGAGGCGTCGAAGAACTGCGCCTCCACAACCGGGATGTAATAGTTGGCTTTCGCGAGCCCGACCAGCGTGGCGGGCGCACCATCGTCCTCGCCCAACTCTGCCCAGTCCCCCGCCCACGATACGACCTCGCCGGCGTCGTTCTGTAAATCTAGGAAGGTTTCGAAATCGCCGCCCTGGAAGCTTTTTGGCGTGAGCGTCACGCCCTTCAAAGCGCCAGGTATCCCGCCAGTCGGGTGACGCTGGTTGAGCGCCACCAACGCCGCAGCCGCTATTAATGTGAATGCCACGAGCGATGCTATAGCCGCCTTCAGCAGAACGTCCATGCCAACTCCGCGCAGGGCATCGGTGAGGCGGCATTAATTATTATCGCCCCGAGTAGAACCTCACCCGGAGGACGCACCAATACCTTTTTTACCGTCCTCCCCATTGCCAACCACATGCAGGACTACAATGCGCTGCTCCTGAGGGCGCGCTCAAAGATACCGCAGTCGATGGCGAGCGGCGAGAGAGTCATCCTTCCAGAGCCGGACATCATGGTCGAGGGGAAGAACACCGTCCTGAAGAACTTCATGGACATCGTGGAAGCAGTGCGCCGCGAGCCGGACCACCTGCTCCATTACCTGCTGAGGGAGCTGGGCACCGCCGGGAATGTGGAGGGGCGAAGGGCGATACTCAAGCGCAAGCTCTCCGACGTCCAGGTGCGCGAGCGCCTCCAGACTTACTACCAGATGTACGTCATATGCACCGAGTGCAACCGCCCGGACAGCCACCTCGTCAAAGAGGACAGGGTTCTGATGCTCGAGTGCGAGGCGTGCGGCGCCAGGCGCCCCGTCAAGGCCATCAAGGCTGCGACCGAGGAGAAGGTCGCGGTGCTCGAAGAGGGCAAGGTCTACGAGGTCATGATTGAAGACGTGGGCAAGAGGGGCGACGGGATAGCCAGGGTCGACAAGTACATCATCTACGTCCCAGGAGCCTCGCGCGGCGACAAGGTGAAGGTCAAGATTGAGAAGATAACTGGCACGACCGCATTCTGCCACATCTCGAACGAGTGAGCCAAGATGCCCGCCGGCTCCAAGGAGTTCCGCACAGTCGCGACGATGGGCGCGGTGATGGTGGCGACGCAGCTTCTGGCGCTGGTCGTGGCCACGCCGTTCAAGGACGCGGGGTTCCAGGCCTTCGAGGACCCGAGCGACCCGATGAACCCGTTGCTGTACCTGGTGGCCATAATCCTGTTCTCCGCGCTCATACTCGCCATTGTGAAGCTGGGCAAGAAGAACATCATCAAGGCCATCATCCTCTTCGCCACGTGGGCCGTGATTCTGGATGTCTTCCTCATAGTTTTCGCGAACGCGCTCTACTACGGCCTGTCCGTCGATTCGTGGCTCTGGGAAATCTCGCTCGCTCTCGCCGCGGTCGTCGCCAGCGCGATAACATACGTGCTCGTCGTGAACCCCGAATGGTACGTCGTCAACGCTGTGGGCATCCTGGTCGGGGCAGGGGTCGCGTCCATCCTCGGCATCTCGCTCTGGATACTCCCGATGCTCATCCTGCTCGTCGCGCTGGCAATCTACGATGCCATCTCCGTCTACAAGACGAAGCACATGATTTCCCTGGCCGACGCGGTCACGGAGCAGCACCTCCCGGTCCTGATGGTCTTCCCGAAGGATGAAGGATACTCGTTCAAGGAGCAGAAGGGAATCAAGGAGGAAATCGACCAGGGCAAGGAGCGGGAGGCGATGTTCATAGGGCTCGGGGACATAGTCATCCCCGGGGCGCTCGTCGTCTCCGCTTTCATCAACCTCCCGCCGGAGTACATTGGCGAGATGTTCAAGCCCCTTCTGGTCGCAGCGGGGACGATGGTCGGAATCGTCGCTGGCTTTTCCGTCCTCATGCGCTACGTCCTCAAGGGGAATCCGCAGGCGGGGCTGCCGCTGCTCAACGGAGGGGCAATCATCGGATACGCCTTTTCATATGTTCTGCTCTACCAGAATCTGACGTTCGGAATAAGCCTGGGGTGAGCGTTTGAGGCTCGTGCTGGTTTCGGACCTGCATTCCTCCGCGCGAGCCCTCGATAGGATTTCCAATCTCGCCCGCGAGGTTGAGCCAGACGCAATCCTCATCGCCGGCGACCTGACGACTTTCGGGCCGCCGGGATACGTGGACGAGGTAGCAAAACTCGCTGAGTGCAGGATATTGGCCGTTACCGGCAACTGCGACGTTCCCGAGGTCGCCGTCAAGATGGATGCCGCGGCCATCAACGTCTCCGACAGCATCGTTCGACTGGGCGGCCTCGACGTTGCTGGCGTCGCATGGGCTGGAGGGAAACGCGTCTTCGAGGCTATGAACCAAGGCCTTGCAGCGAGGCTCGCGGAGCGCGACGAATCCCGACCGCTCATCGTTCTGTCCCATTGTCCGGCGCTCGGTACTCTCGACGAGATAAAGCCCGGGCAGCACATCGGGAGTCTAGCAATATCCGAGCTCGTCGCCTCGGCCAGACCCACCGCGCTCTTTTCCGGCCACGCGCACGAGGCCCGCGGGCTCTTGCGGTCTGATGGGACGGTCTACGCCAACCCTGGACCGGCGATGGAAGGCCATGCCGCGCTGGCGACCTACGAAAACGGCAGGATGGACGCAGCCCTTCTGTAAATCGCGACAAACTATTTCTATCGCTAGGTGGTTGCTAGGCGGGGAGCGCATGATAAGAACGTATATTCAGGGGTTCGACGAGGCGCTGGGCGGCGGGATTCCGGAGGGTCATGTGGTCATGGTATCGGGAACTCCGGGAACCATGAAATCGTCCTTCCTGGCGAGCATCCTCTACCAGAACTCTTGCAGGAACGGCATGAAGGGCCTCTACATTTCCCTGGAGGAGAGCAAGGAGAGCCTCCAGAAGATGATGGCGAACCTTGAGATGAAGGAGATTGACGAGGAGAAGATGTTCATCGTCGACATCGGCAAGCTGAGGCTGGAGCACAGGAGCGCCGACGACAACCAGGACTGGTTCAAGGTTCTGACGGATTACCTGAAGCGGAGGGTCGCGGAGGATGGCATGAAGATAGTCGTTCTCGATTCGCTGACCGCCCTGTACAGCCTCGTGGAGTTCAACAACCCGCGCCAGGACCTGTTCCATTTCTTCGGTTTCCTGAAGCGCCTGGGGGTGACGACGTTCCTCATCTCGGAGATGAACCCGGACTCGAACGCCTTCGGGCCGTTCAGGGAGGACTTCCTCGTGGATGGGAACATCTACCTCAAGCAGCACGAGGTCGGAGACACCGACGTCCAGCTGAGGATGCGCTGCGTCAAGATGCGCCACGTGAACCACTACAGGGGGTATTACGCGCTGATATACCGGGATAACGGGTTTATGGTGACGAGAGTGATATCGGACTGAGCCCCACAGATGATATCATGATTGTCAGCGATTATAGACTTGTACTGGCACTACCGCAAATGACAGATACCAAAATATTGAAAGGCTGTTGCTGGCTCAGTACGACCCCTTTATCTTGTTCCTGTCGACGACTATGCCGCCAGGGGTCGCGATGAGCATGTGCTTCCCAATGCCCGCGACGTCTCCGCCCGTGTCCTGAGCCACCGCCTTCAGGTCGGCGATGATGCGCTTGAGCGTCGATTCGTCGTTGGCTATCGATTCGTAGTCCACGATGAGGATGTTGTTGGCGTAGAGGTTCTCGGTAAGGTTGCCGAGGTCTTCGTACCTGTAAATCTCCGCAACCCGCACCGCGGCGCGCCCACCTGCGACGCCGGCCGTCGCTGGCCCCTCGTCGAATTTCATGTCGCCCAGGTCGAGATAGTGGTCCTCGACTCCGCCCTCCTTCGCGCGCTTGAACGGCTTCCTTTTCATAATACCGGTTGTCATCCCAACCACTCCGTTGCTTGATGGCATAACTGCTGCTCGACATATTAACCTTTTCGGTACTGCCCCTCTAGCGTCCGCCCGAGCCGGCTATGGACCACCAGTGACCTCGCGGGACCACAAACAGACTCACGACAAAGCTATTATACCCCTAGCGATTATGCCGCCCTACACCACAACCGGCCATGCTGGAGGACATAGAATGACTAATGTGCAGGACGTTCCCGCCGACAAGCTCATCGACATGATGGCGGAAAAGCTGAAGACGAACGAGAAGATAGTGGCTCCCGAGTGGGCCGGCCACGTGAAAACAGGAATCCACAGGGAGAAGGCGCCGACGGAGAAAGACTGGTGGTACCGCCGCGTGGCAGCGGTGATGAGGAAGGTCTACATCTACGGACCCATAGGCACGGAGCAGCTCAGCGCCAAGTTCGGGGGACCGAGGGACCGCGGCTCGAAGCCAAACAGGTCCAGGTCAGGCAGCAGGGCCATAATCCGCCTTTCCCTGAAGCAGTTGGAATCCTGCGGCTACCTCACTCCCTACAAGAAGCTTGGCCGCTCGATAGCCCCGCCTGGCCAGAAATTCATGGACGCCGCCGCCCGAGAGGTGATGGCGGAGCTCGTGAAGACCAGGCCGGAGATGAACAAGTACGCCTGATGTGAGAGACAATGGATGACGACGAGCTGCAGGCATTGAGAAGGAAGCGCATCGAGGAGATCCAGCGCAACCAGCAGGACGCCGCGGCGCAGCAGAAGCAGCGCGAGGCAGCCGAGGCCCAGATGCAGTCTGCGATGCGCCAGATACTCACGCCGGAGGCGCGCGAGAGGCTGGCGAGGCTGAAGATAGCCTACCCGGACGTCGTGGCCTCCGTCGAGCAGCAGCTCATAGGGCTGGCCCAGAGCGGGCGGCTCGACAGGATGATAGACGATAGTACCCTGCAGCAGATTCTGCAGAAGGTGCTTCCCGAAAGGCGGGACATCAAGATAAAGAGGATGTGACGGAGAGTGAACAGATGGCAAGAGTGAAGCAGCCCGCGAAGAAGGCGCGGATGATGGCGGCGACGAAGGGCAACAGGCGCGTACCAGCCTGGGTGATGCAGAGGACCAACAGGAGGTTCCTCAGGCACCCGCAGCAGAGGATGTGGCGCAGGAGCCGGCTGCAGCCGTAACGGGGTGAAAAAATGTCCGCCGACGATGCAAACGAATTCGAATCCAAGCCAGTCATAGTACCGCTGGGCAACGCGATAAAGGGGATACCCAAGACCCAGAGGGCTGCGAGAGCGATAAAGGTGATAAAGCGCGCCGTGGCCAAGGCAATGAACGAGGAAACCACGGCTATCTGGATATTCGACGATGTGAACGAGGCCATTTGGGCGAGGGGCCGAGAGCGCCCGCCGAACAGGATAGTCGTCATGGCCGAGAGGATAGAGGAAGGCCACGTCGAAGTAAGGCTCCCCACCGAGGACGAGCTGGGCGACAACTAAGCCTAAAGTGACCACATGATGAGAAAGGTGAACGTCTTCGGGAATCCGTACATAGGGGTTTTCTGCAGGGCGAACGAGACGGTGGCGTGCGTCCCGCCTTCGATGGACGGGGAAACGAAGCATGCCGTCGCCGAGGTCTTGGACGCAGACCTGGTCGAGATGACCATCGACTCGTCGATACTGATTGGAAGCTTCATAGCCATGAACTCGCGCTGCGCTGTTGTAGCGGGCATGACCGCCGACTCTGAGGTCAGGGAGCTTGAGAAGAAGATGAAGGTCATCAGGCTCCCGCACAGGCTCAACGCCGCGGGGAACAATGTCCTCGTGAACGACCACGGGGCGCTGCTCAATCCCGGCCTGGACCAGAGGAGCGTTGACCTCATCGCGCGGGAGATGGACGTGAAGGTCGTGCGCGGGACGATAGCTGGGACGATGACTGTCGGCTCCGCCGGCGTTGTGACGAACAAAGGGATGCTGTGCCATCCCAGAGCGACGGAGGAGGAGCGCGCGAAGCTCTCGAAGCTCTTCGGGGTGCCGGTGCAGATAGCGACCGCTTGCTATGGTACGGCGCTTGTAGGCGCGTGCATGGCTGCGAATTCAAAGGGATGCGTGGTCGGGTCGACATCGACGCCTATCGAAATGGGAAGGATAGAAGACGGCTTATTCTTATAAGACGGTTTTACCATTTGATGTATTATTAATTTCGCTGATTACAGACCGAAGGCCCATATCTCCATACTTGTCGGAAGGTCTTCCGCCTCGAACTCAATCTCGCTCCCGACCTCGCGCACTTCGACGCTCTCTGGATAGAGCTTCGTGAACTCCTTCAACGGCGCGATTGCCAGCTTCAGTCCGCCGAACTTGAAGTGCATCGGTATCGCAATCCTAGGACCGATCTTCGCGACAGTTTCCATGGCCCCCTTCGCATCCACTGTATACAATCCGCCGACTGGCACCATCAGGATGTCCACCCTGCCAATATGCGCCACCTGCTCGCCCGTCGGGACGTGCCCGAGGTCGCCCATGTGCGCGAACCGGACGCCGTCCAACTCGAAGACGAAAGCGACGTTCTTACCGCGCTTGCTGCCTCCCATTTCGTCGTGGCAGGTTTCAACTCCGAGGATTCTCACTCCCTTCTCGTGGTGCTCCCCTGCGCCTTTGACGACTGCGGGCGTTCCCTTGACTGCAGAAACTGCGTTGTGGTCGTAGTGGTCGTGGCTCACTAGCACGACGTCTGGCGCGGTCCTCGGAGGCGTCAGCCCGATGGAATGCCCGTCGTGCGGGTCCGTTAGCACCTTGACCTTCCCCGAGACTTCGAAACACGAATGCCCGTGCCACTTCATCCTCATCGCTTGCTCCCCCGACGGTGAATCGGCTTCTCCGTATTTAATTTGTGCTGATTAATCGATGACGCTTGGCGGTCGCGAGCCAGTCAATCATTCGCTGATGACCCACCGAGTCAATTGCCAGCATTCGGTGTGGCTCGAAAGGGTCAATCGCCTTATTCGCTGATGACCCTCGTGGCCCTGAACACCCCGTCCTGGAACAACAGCGTGTAGTAGTTCGGGCTGTGCGTGGTCGAGCGCATCTTCACGCACCTGATTCGCCTGGTGACGTTCACATCGTCGACCTTCTCCATCTTCAAGTGGATTATACCGTCCGCCAGGAAGTCCTCGTCGTGGTTGGCGTACGTGTCTGAACCGGTCTTCATCTCCGAGATTATGAACGTGGTGACCTTCAATTCCCTCAGCCACTCGAAAAAGTGGAACAGCTCCGTCCGCGGGTTCTCGAACTCGGCGAGCATCTCCAGTATCGGCAGCGAGTCTATGACCAGAATCTTGTAATCGAGGCTCTCCTTGACGTTCTGAGCGTAGGTCTTGAATATCTGCATCCACGTCTGCTGGCCGAGCTTCTCCAGGTTCTTGCGGATGAGGGCCAGGTCGACTATGCTCACGCGCGACTCCACGTCCGCGGGGTCCATCCCCATCGAGGCCATCTGCTGGCAGAGGCTGTCCCGACCCTGCTCAAGCGTGATGTAGACTCCGATGCGGTTCTCCTCCTTCGCGTTGTGAAAGAGAGTATAGAAGACTATGGAGGACTTCAGGGTTCCGGGCTCGCCCGCGACCAGGACTATGTTCCCCTCTGGAACGCCACCGGCCATCTTCTCGTCAAATCCCTGGATGTGAGTCGGGATGCGTATCATTTTCAATCGCCGAAGTAAAAGCGGTCTTCGTGGTATATAATTGTTTCCATCAAACGTTGTTACTGCGCTTCGGAGCGGCTTTCCCGCCATTCTTCCCGCGCACGAGCGGGGCCGCCTTGAGCCAGTCGATGTCGGACATGTATAGCTTGCGCATGTCGTCGACCCCGTATGTCACCATCGCCAGGCGCTCCAGCCCGAACCCCCAGGCGATCACTGGATGCTTAATGCCGAACGGCGCCGTGACCTCCGGCCTGAAGATGCCCGACCCTCCGAGCTCCATCCAGCGCCCGGCGAAGTTGACCTCGCAATCCATGCTCGGCTCCGTATAAGGGTAGTAACTGGGCCTGACGCGCCATTCCTTGCATCCCAGGCGCTCCAGGAACTCCGCCAGCATCCCCTTCAACATCCCGAGGGATGCCCCCTTCTCCATGACCACCCCCTCCACCTGCGTGAACTCGGAGAGGTGCCGGGCGTCCGTGGCCTCGCGCCTGAAGACGCGGGAAACCGTGAACGTGCGAACGGGGGGGTCGGGGTGCTCGGCCAGGTAGCGGATGCTGTTGACAGTCGTATGGGTGCGCAGGATGGCCTTGCGCGCCATCTCCTCGTCCCACTTGCCCCCCCAGCCGCGCGAGCCCGCAATCCCCTTCTCGTGCACGCTGCGGATGACCTCGACAATCTTGCGGTCTGGCAGCGGTACCTCCGACGGATTCGAAAGGAAGAAGGTGTCCTGCATGTCCCTTGCTGGATGGTCCTGCGGTATGAAGAGCGCGTCCATGTCCCAGAAGCACCCCTGAACGTAGTCCATGTCGACCTCCGTGAAGCCCATGTCCAGGAAGATTCTGCGGACTTCGCCGACCAGGCGGGCCATGGGGTGACGCTTCCCGTTTTCCCCCACGGGGGCGAAAGTCCCCAGGTCGTAAGGCCGCACGCGGAGCCCGCGCCACCCGCCTGACCGGAGCAGCTCGGGGGTCATCTGCGAGACCTCCTCGACGTCCTCGATTCCGGCGGCCAGCGCCTTGTCCCCGTCCGGCGTCAGGCTGACCCACCTCATGACCTCCTCCCTTACCTTGAGCAGGTCCTGCCTGGACGAAAGCTGCTTGAGTGTGAATTCGTCGATGTCGCGCTGGTGAATCTCGCCCTCTGCCAGGCGTAATATCGTCTCCTCGTCCTTCCCCTTGCGTTCCAGGGCCAGCTTGCCATCCTCCGTCAGCTCTATTATCGTCTCCGCACCGGATTTCTGGATGCTCGCCCAGCCCTTGCGCTTGAGCCAGCCGACGGCGATTGGCACCTCCTTTTCCGAGAGGTGGGCAGCCTTACCAAGCTCCGGCATCCGGATGCGACCGCGCTCCTTCTTCAGCGCCTTGATGGCCCTGCGCTCTGGCAGGTCTTGCTCGCCCGCCTTCTTGCTCGCTAGCGAATAGTACTTCTCGAGTGATTCCGAAAGAATCACCAGTCCCTTCGATTGGAGCCATGAGGAGGCGTTCATCACGTCGACCTGAGACATCAGGACAGAGGACGCGCGCTTGCCAGCCCCGCTCTTCGAGAGCTTCAGCACCTCCGCGCTGACCTTGGGAACTGTGTCGCCCAGCATCTCCGCGAACGCCTTCCTCTGGAGGGGTACCTCGATGTCTATCCAAGTCGGGATTCCCTCCGACGAGACGAGCCTCGCGACTTCGACGCGGTAGTCCTCCTTGGGCTCGGCAGCGAGGGCGGCGAGCGACCTGACCAGCTCGTTGACCCTCCGGTCGTCCGACTGCTGGCTTCCCGCGGAGAGCACCTTGCGCACCTCGTCCCTTATCGCGCGCACCATCGGCTCTATCTCCGTCGGGACTGAGTTCTCTATGACCTGCCAAGGGGTCCCCGTTCCCTTGAGCTTTCCGAGCGCCTTTAGGACCTGGCGCTCAGCGCCGCTTAGCTCCTCGACTCTCATGTAACCGCCCCTGGGATGTGGAAGGTGAATAAAGCCTTTTCAGTCGCGGAAGGCAAACATCCACTCGCTGCTGGATTTTTCGAAAAGTTTTATAATGGGTCGTGGCTATCCTCCGGCGGCACTCGGATGAATGACGACGAATACAGGGTTTTATCGGGAAAGCTCCAGAAGCCGTCCGACATAATGCGTCTGGCCAAGGAGCTCAACCTGGAACCGGAGCTTTTGCTCATAATCCACACCCAGAGGATTGTGCGCGACGCCACTAGGCGGTATTACCAGGTCAAGCGAGACATACCGCGGATGACCTGGAACTGGAAGGGCGGGATGCCCCTGGTCAAGATCGCGCGCAGGTACGACTTCCCGCCCATTCTGGTTTCGCTCATGGTGCTGTCAGACGCGGGAATGTCGCGCAAGGCCATATGGAGCGCAATCCGCGAGCCGGACAAGATACGCGACCCGAGGCTGAAGCGGGAGATACTGGAGGTCAACGAGGAGGATCTGAACTACTCTCCGAAGGGGATGGACATCCAGAGCCAGCGCGGGAGGGTGGGCGAGGAGCGCCTGCATTCCTGGCTGGACGCGCAATTGCTGGAGTACCGCACGGAGCCGGAGCTCAAGGGAAAATACCCGAAAACGCCCGATTGCCTTCTGAAACACCCTGTCAGGATACAGGGGCAGGACATCTTCTGGTTCGAGTCCAAGGCCATCTTCGGAGATTCGGTGGAGATAAGGCGAAACCTGAAGAAGCAGCTCATACCCTACACCGAACTATTCGGCAACGGCATCGTGGTCTACTGGTTCGGATACGTAGACAACTTCCGCTCGCCCGAAGGGGTGCGGGTCGTGGATGCCAGTTTCTTCGAGAAATCCCTGGCCGAGTGGCAAAAGCCTTAAGTGCGCGCGCCCCCATTTCCCATCGGATGAGGTTTGTAAAGATATCCCGGGAAGAGTTGGGCCGCTCGGCGAAATTATACGAAGGCGTAATGGCCCAGGCTTGCCAGGGACTGTATTTTCGCGAGGGGCAGATCATAGGCGATGAGCTCGCCAAGCTCGCCGCACGTGACGGGGACGATTATTTCACAGTCATCGGCAAGCTCGTTGTGGGGCGGGGCTGGGCGGACGAAGCCTCGTTCGACCAGCGGCGCGCGACCTTCAAGGGAAGCATTGAAGCCATCGCGGGGGTGGCGGACGGGTGCCACAAGCTGAGGGGCATCGTGAAGGCCATCTACGAGGCGAAGCTGAACCGGGCGCTCACCATCATCGAAATGGAATGCGAGGGCCAGGGAGGCAAGAACTGCATTTTTTCGATTGAGGGTTTCGGGGACGTTCTCTGAAGGGCCATCAGCCCTTCCGCTCCCAGACCTCTTCCGCCATGTTCTCGTAAACCGAGTCCGCGCTCTCGCTATCCGGGCCCTTGGCGCATCGGGATTGCTTGGCGAGGGAGATGATGTGGTCCGTCTTGAGTATCCAGTAATGGAGGCGCCACACCTTCCCCTTGCGGAGCGTGACCTCCTCCTGCGTGGTGTTGAGCAGGCCCGCCTCCTCCAGCATGTAAAACACGTCGCGGTCACTGGGGGAGAGCCTGTTGTCCACGATGACCGTTTCGAATCCGAAAAAGGAGAGGATGTAATCTGTGAGGTTGTCCAGCTCCTCCCCGGACATCCCGTCCTTGCCCACTGTCTGGCTCAGGGCCGCCTTCAAGTCCCTTCGCGTTACGACGGTGATGGAGCCCCCTCCGGGGGGGTGATTGCGGCGGGCGCAAATAAGTCTATCGGAGGCGGAGAGATGACGGATGGTGAAAGGCCAGCTAGGACCGGTTTATGACGGATGCGCAACCAGCATATTTCCCCGCCACGGCGGCTCAGCGGAACTTCGTCCCCGTTATCCGCTCGAAGAGGTCGACGTAAATCCCAGTGACCTTGCCGACTACATCTCCAGGGAGGGGCGGTATGTCCGGCTCGTGAAGGTGGCTCTTCCTGGCCTCCATCAGGGCGTCGTGGTAGCCCGTCGAGCGGTAATGATGGCGCACGGCCTCCTTGCTGAGCTCCACGGTCTTGCCTTCCCCGTAGAGCTTGAGGTCCCACCAGCGGTCCTCGTCCGCCGTGCCGAAGGTGTCCACGAGCATCATCTCCCCCTCGGCGTCGATTCCGAACTCCTTCTTGCCGTCCACGTGCAGCAGCCCCTGCGATTTAGCCCGGCGGTTCATCTCCTTGTCCACCTTAAGGACCATCTGCTTTATCTCATCCAGCCTTTCGCGCCCCAAGCCCGATAGCTCGGAAGCCTCGCGGTGCGTCAGCAGCCGGTCTGTCTCCTCCAGCTTGGTCGTGAACTCGACGAACGGCTGGGGGAGCTCCGCGCCGTATGCCGGCAACGATGAATTGCCGAAGCCGAGCGCGAGCGGCGAGAGTTCGCCTGCCTTGAGACGGTCGTGGAGCGAGCCGGCGACGTAATATCTGGCGATGACCTCGAGCGGCACGAGGACGCTGCGGTCGGATTTCTTCAGCGGCACTCCCGGCTTGGGAATCGAGACGCGCTTGACACGCATTTTGTTTCCGGCGGGCAGCCCGATGAAGTGGGTCCGCATCCCGAGCCTGGCCGCTTCCTGGAACCAGAAGGCCGACGTCCGGCAGAGCGTCTCCCCCTTGTCCGGGATGAGCGTTGGTATCACTTTGTCGAAAACCGAAATCTGGTCCGTGAAATGGAATTCGAACTCGCTCTCGGACGCCACGTAGACTTCCTTGACCTTGCCTTTTTTATAGAGTTGCATCTGGGTGACCCCAACACGGGTATGCGGTGCCCATTTAAATCTTTTCATCTCCTACCACGGGGTGGAGCCATAGTTAATATTTTATCTCACGTTGGCTTTACCCGCGCCAATGGGAACGTTTGACGGCGCTAAGGTTGCGGTCAACACCTGCATGGGTGTGAGGAAGGGGGAGCGCGTGATGGTGCTCGTGGACCCCACGAAGGAGAGCGTGGGCTCGGCCCTTTTCGAGGCGTCGCTGGAGGCCGGGGCCGACGCCGTTGTCGTCATGATACCGACCCAGACCCACGACAACCAGGAACTGCCCTTGCCGCTCGCGAGGTTGATGCGGGAGATGGATGTCGTCTTCGCCGCGACGGAGCGCTCCATCACGCACACGATTGCCAGGCGCGCGGCCTCGAGGGAAGGAGTCCGAGTCGCTTCCATGCCGGGAATCACGGAGGAGATGCTCCGCGAGGGTGGCATGACCGCGGATTTCAGGGAGATTCATAAGGAGGCGAAGAGGCTTGGCAAGCGTTTCAAGTCCGTCAAGCAGATGCGCCTGGCGAACGGGTCCGGGACGGACATGATGATGAGCGTGAAAGGCCGCCAGTGGTTCTCTGAGGATACGGGGATTTGCCACAGGCGCGGCGAGTTCACGAACCTGCCGGCCGGGGAGCTCTTCGTGTCGCCCGTGGAGGGCACGGCCGAAGGGACCATCGTCATCGACGCAAGCTTCAAAGGGCTCGTGTCCGAGCCGGTGGAGATCGAGGTCAGCGAAGGCTTCGCGGTCAAGATAAAAGGGGCGACCGACGTTGTGCGTGAGCTCAACAAGGGCGGGCGGGAGGCGCGCAACCTCGCAAAGATAGGCATAGGCCTCAACCCAAAGGCGCGAATCATAGGAAAAGAGCTGGAGGACTCGAAGGTGCTGGGCGCGGTGTCCTTCGGCCTCGGGGACAGCATGAGGTTCGGCGGAAGGCTGAAGGCGACCGTCTACATGGAGGCCGTCGCGACGGGCATGACGATGGCTCTCGACAACCAGGTGGTATTGAAAACCGGGAAGCTAGTGGTCTAATCTTCCATCCATCTCGGTTTTCTGATTAAGGCTGCCTCGGTTCCGCATTTCGGGCAGGCCGTTTTCCCAGGTATCTTGTCCGCCAGGTTAAAGCCCATCCGGGCCAGGAGGAGAGTTCCGCACTCATGGCACACGGTGTTCTCCTGCCCGGTTCTCGAAACATTCCCGACATAGACGTACCTCAGCCCCTCCTCCTTTGCGATTGCATGAGCCCTCTGCAGTTTCTCGACCGGCGTGTGCCTCAACCCCAGCATCTTGTAGTCGGGATGGAACCTGGAGAAATGCACCGGAACGTCCGGACCCAGCTCCTCGGCAACCCATCTGGCGAAGAGCCGCAGGTCCTTCTCGTCGTCGTTCTTCGTCGGTATCACCAGGTTTGTCAGTTCTAGCCATATTCCGAGCGCCTTTGTCAGCCTGCAAGTGTCCAGGACGTTGCCCAGCTTTCCGTTCGTCAGGGTTTGGTAGAACTCGTCCGTGAATGCCTTCACGTCGATGTTCATGGCGTCGAGGCACGGCGCCAGCTCGCGCAAAGGGGCCTCGGAGATGTAGCCGTTCGTGACGTATATCGTCGGAACGCCGGCCTTTCTGAGGAGGCGCGATGCGTCGAGTGTGAACTCGTACCACATCGTCGGCTCGTTGTACGTCCAAGAAACGCTCTGGCATCCCTGGCGCGCGACCATCGCCAGTATGGCCTCGGCCGAAACTTCGCGGGTCTGGGCGAGAGTCCACTCGTTCGATATCACGTAGTTCTGGCAGAACTGGCATTTCAGGTTGCAGCCGACGCTACCGAACGAGAGGGTGCGCGTCCCGGGCATGAAGTGGTACAGGGGCTTCTTCTCGATTGGGTCCGGCGAGACGCCCGAATAGCGCCCGTATGTCAGCGCCCACAGCTTGCCGCCGCGGTTCTGGCGCACTCTGCAAAGCCCGTAGCCCCCGTCGACAATCTTGCATCCGTGGCCGCACAGCGAGCATGCCACCTTCCCCGAACCGAGCGGGCTCCAGTGAAGGGCTTCCCTCATTTCTTTGGCCTCCTGAAATGCTCGAATCCAGATTTGGGCAAGAACTTGGTTCTTCCTCCCTGGGAGAATCGAACCCCCGTTCCGCACACGCACCCGATTTCCGTGAGCTGGCCGCCCGCCTTGCGGACCTTTGCGTGCGCAACCGCGAGCTTGCCCCGCGGCACCGTGGCCAGCAATTCGAAATCGCCGCCGTACGACGCCGCTTCGAGCCTCGCGTCCGACCGGACGCCCGGGTAGAACGGAACATCGTCCATTCGAACCTCCATGCCGACTCCAGAAGCCTCGGACAAGTAGTGCAACGAAAGCGCCAGGCCGTCCGAGAGGTCTGTGCACGACGTCGCGCCCGCGGAGGCGAGCGCCGCCCCCTCCGCGAGCCTGGCTTCGACGCGAAGCATCCGTCCCAGGCCGGAGTTACCTCCCTTCAGCATCCATTCGTGCGCCCTTCCGATTCTTCCAGTCAGGACGAGCGCGTCGCCTTCCCCGGCCCCGGAGCGCATGAGAGCGCCACCTGGAGGCGCCTCGCCCAGAGCCGTGACGCAGATGGTCAACAGGCCCGAGGTCTTGGTATCGCCCCCCAGCACCTTCGTCCCGTGGGCATTGGCACACCTCTCGACTCCCCCGGATATGCCACCGAATGCTTCGATTGGGGTGTCCGATGGAAAACCGTATGCGACCAGGAGACCCAGCGGCCTGGCGCCCATCGCGGCCAAGTCGCTCAGGTTGACCGCGGCGGCGTACCAACCCTTCAGGTTCGGGGGTGCGTCGCGGGGATAATGCACGCCGTCGAAGGTGATGTCGGTGGTCGCCACCACAGTTTCACTTCCGATTCTCAGGACGGCGCAGTCGTCCCCGATTCCACCCGAGCCGTCGGGGTCGTGGAGCCTCCGCAGCCTTGCGACCAGGGCCCTCTCGCCGAACCCGGACAGCGCTTTCCCCGCCATACACCCTCATCGCATCATGCCAATTAAACATTTCCTGGTTTGCCCGGGCATCAAGAGTTTGCCGTGCGTGGAGCGTTTCGCGGTTCACGCTCGTTGAATTCCCTTGCGATGCGGGACGCTCACAAGTAGCAACTAATATAGATTTCTATGAACTATATTTAAATATTACCTAGCAATGACAGAGTCTTGCGCCGAGGTGGGGCGCGGAGAGTAAAATACCAATGTTTAAGGGAGGTGTAAAATGGGTAAGTATAAGTTTATTACAGTTGCCACAACGATGTTTTGCGTTGCAATGATGATATTGCCAGCAGCGACTCCGGCGAAGGCCTACGTGCTGGAATACGGGCAGGACAAATTCACAATCGACGGAACCATGAAGTGCAGGAACGCTCAGGTTGCGATTTCGATGGAGTATGTGTTCCAATCCCTTCCGGCTCAGACGTCAGTACTGGTCGGAAACGTGGAGTACATCCTCACGCTCGAAAACGTCATCTTCGGCGTGGATGACCCGAGCACGGCGATATACGATCCAGCGAGCATAACCTTCAACTTCGGACGCAACGGACGCTTACAAGGGCATGTCGAGGGCATTGCATTATACGTCCAGCCATCCCCGGACTATCCGGCTGGATGGGTGCCAGTCATCGGATACGGCCTCGTCGATTTCAGCGGCATCCTAAAGATTTCAGGAAACAATTATTCGCCGCTTAAGCTCGATGGCTGGTATACGACCATGTCATACTGGCCAGGTTCTGGCCCGGACCCTGCATAACCGCAGTGCAATGGCGGGACAAAACCATTTTATCTTCTTTTTATATCCATGCATCCCATGAGCGTGCAGAAATACTCATTCCCCGGCAGCAACCCGTTCGTGCAAGCCCCTATGAGCGGCATCACAGACAGAGCCTTCCGCACAATAGCCAGACGTTTCCATCGTGGTTTGATTTACACCGAGATGATAAGCGCCGAAGCGCTCTGCCGAGGAGACCGCAAGACGCTCAGAATGGCCGTCATTGATGAGGAGCATAAACCCTGCGCCCTCCAGCTCATCGGCCCCAGGCCAGACCGCCTTGCAGAGGCGGCCCGCATCGCCGAGGGGCTGGGGGCCGAAATCATCGATATAAATGCCGCCTGCCCCGAGCCAAAGGTCGTGAAGGCAGGAGCCGGGGGAGCCCTCATGAAAGACCTGGGCAAGCTGGACAAGGCCGTGCGGGCGGTCGTCGACACGGCAGGCGTTCCAGTGTCCGTCAAGCTTCGCCTCGGATACGACAGGGACGTTTCCTCCGATGCGCTGGCCCTCGTTGCGGAAGCTGGCGCGGCCTACTCGACTTTCCACGGAAGGTTGGTCTCTCAGGGGTTCACGGGAAAATCTGACTGGAACGCCTTGAAAAGGCTCGCGGGCGAGGCGAGGATGCCGTTCCTGGCGAACGGGGACGCGCGAAACGAGGCGTCGGCCGTCGAGCTGCTGCGTTTCACCGGAGCGACTGGTGTCATGCTGGGCCGCGCGACGAGGGGCAGGCCGGACCTGCCTGGAGCGGCGTTCGATGTGCTGGAGGGCCGGCCTACCAAGAGGCTGCTGGGCGACGCACTGGCCTTCACCATCCTAGACCACGCGAAACTCCTGGTTGAGGAGCGGGGCGAGCACAGGGGGATTTGCAGGATGAGAAAGCACATCCACTGGTACCTGGCATCCGCGGGGGCGAAGTTCGAGAAGGAGAGGGTTCATCGAATCGAGACCGTCGCGGAGCTGGAAAGGTTCCTCGATGATGTTGAATGGCGGAATCAATGATGGATGCGCAAGGTCTAACTCGGTGCGTTTCTGCCTAGCCACACTAACAATCGCAATCGTCGCTGGGGCTTTCGGACCTGAGTTTCTCTGGATAATCGCCCAGAATCCCCAGCAACCGCGATGCATCCCGCCAGATGCCGCGGACGAAGGAGCGCTCGCCCAGGCTCCACCTTTCCAAGTTCTGATTTGTGAGCGAGGCCAGCTTCTCAAGCTCCCCCAGCGCCATATCCGTCCGCAGGTCGTTTTCCAGATGCCCCAGCAGGAGCGCCCATAACTCTCCCGCTTTGTCCGGTCCCTTGGCACAGGGATGAATCCCGTCGGCCTCCGCCGAGGACGCGAGCGCGCGCCAGGAGTCCCTGATGAGGCCGAAGCGCGACGCAGCCGCGGCCATCGCATCGTCTGTGAAGTGCGTCTGTTCCCGGTAATGGCTCTGAAGGAGGAAGAACCTCACGGTTTCGCCCCCGAAGCGCCTGAAAAGGTCGCTCAGCTCGACCCTCACGCCTTTGGATTTCGAGAGCTTCTGCCCTTCGAACGTCACGTGCCCGTTGTGCATCCAGAAGCGGGACATGGGCCGGTCCAGCACCGCGCGGGCCATCAGCATCTCGGATTCGTGGTGCGGGAAGACCAGGTCCACGCCGCCCGTGTATATGTCGATGGGAGGACCGAGGTGCTTCTCCACGAAGGCGAAATCCTGAACGTGCCAGCCAGGCCGCCCTGGCCCCCAGGGACTTTCCCAAGACAGGCGTCCGCTCGGCGCGGGTTCCCAAAGCGCGAAGTCCAGCGGGCTCTCTTTCGCCCCGGCAAGGTCTGCGTCGTGCGGCACGAGAGAATCTTCCAGAGGATGGCGCAGCAAACATCCGAAATCCTCTTTCCTCGCCCTGAGGTAGACCGCTTGCCCCCGCACGTAGGCCTTCCCGCTTGCCACTAGCATCTCCGCGACCGAGATAATCTCTTGTATGTGCTCGGAGACCTTGGGCCTGAGTTCCGGGGGCATTATGTTCAGCAGGGCCATGTCGCGCTCGAAAGCCTTCTCGCAGCGCTCTGCCAGCTGCAACTCAGTCAACCCCTTGGCTGCGGACTTTCGAGCCGTCTCGTCTGAAACGTCCGTATAGTTCACGACGTGCTTGACTTCGAATCCCTCGTGGACCAGCATCCTTCGTGTCAGGTCCGCCGCCAGGTACGATTTCCCGTGCCCGAGGTGAACCCTGGCGTAGACGGTCGGGCCGCAGGTGAACATCTTCACCAGTCCGTCGGGGACCTCGAAAGGTTCCACCCGGCCGGTCATCGAGTTGAACAGGCTCAGCATCTCATCCTTTCTCCAGCCCGCACAGGGCCAGCATCCTCTCATCCAGCGGAACGGGTTTCGAGCCGTACGCCATCTCCATCGTTTTGAAGAGCGGCCTGAACCCGAGCCGTCCGACCGCGCTGCAGGCCGTGCGGTTCGCCTCCGGAATCGAGACCCAGACCTCCGAGCCGGCCTCGACCTTCCCCAGGAGCGCGTCCATCAGGACAAGCCCCTGCCCCCCCTTGGATGCCCACGGCCCGGCTTCGTAACCAGTGCGCTCCGAGCCGCGCGCGTACAGATAGCCTTCCACGGCGTCCCCGTCGACGCTCGCAAGGGCCAGCTCGGGAAATTCCCCCCGGAGTGATTTCAACATCCTTGTGCGGTCGGCTCGAAAGAGCCTCGCATCGAGTGAGTGAATTTCCTTGGCCAGCTTGTCGTCGACGTTGACGATCCCATGCCCGCGGCACGTTATGCCGGCCTTGCCGCTCATCGTCACGAAGGCATCCCCCTTATGAAATCCGAGCCTCTCGTAGAACGGGACGACGCCCTCGTACGAGTACAAACGGATGTCCGTCGCGCCAGCGCCCTTCAGGTGCTGGATGCATGCGTTCGTCAGAGCCCGGCCGACACCAACCCTGCGGTGCCTGGAATCCACGACAACGTTGCCTATGATGCCCGTTGCGCCGAAAGCCATGGCTGTGGCGAAGCCTTTCGGAACCCCGTCTTCCTCGCTCGCGAAGAATCCCCCGGGAAACAGTCGGAGCAGCCGCTCAGCGTCCGCGGCCTCGTAGCTCCATCCGGCGGCGTTGGCAAGCGCCACGAAGATGTCTATATCCCCGTCCTCCAGATTGCGCACAGTCATTCAAACACCCTTGACAGTCGGTTCGTCGCAGTCGTGATGGCCGTGGGTTATGTACGCTTTCTCCCCGCGCTGCATCTTCACCTGGCACGGGCCGAAACCGAAATCTTCCCCGCCGTACCAGAAGGCGCACTCCTTGCAGCGAAGACCTTTGGCCATCAGTTGGGATACGAATTGCGGGATACAAATAACTATTCCCCTGCCGCCAGCAATCTCACCGTGCGCGGGGCCTGCGTCACAGATGCGAGGCCGGGACAACGTTGCCTGCGTTCAAAATCCGCCGGGGGTCGAGCGCCTTCTTGACCGAAGCGATTTCCTCCATCCCCTTCCGCCCGTACATCAGCTCGATGTACGGCGTAGGCTTTCCGCGGACATCCAGAACCTTCTTTCCCATCCCGTGCTCCCCCGAAAGCGTGCCCCCGAGGGATACAGCACGCTCCGCCAGCCCGACGTAGAGATTCTTCGCCATGGCAAGCTCTTCCGCGTTCTCGCTGATGAAGTTGAAATGGAGGTGGCAGTCTCCCGCATGCCCGAAGAGGACGAAATGCGCCCCCGGCCTCGGAAACGCCTTGCTGAACGCCGCTCCAGCGCTGCTGTAAGCTTCCATCATCTCCCCGAACCGGCCATCGGGAACGGCCATGTCCGTGCCCATCTTGTGGCTCCGGCGCTCGCGGAGGTAGGCGTTCACCCTGTCCGGCAGGGAGTGACGGAACTCCTTGAGCCCCCTGACGTCGCGCTCGTTGTTGGCGCACCAGTCCTCTGTCGAACCCAGCTCGCGCAGCCTCTTTTCGATAGGCGCGAGCGAGCTGGGCTCCCCGCACGCCATCTCGAAGAATATCGCTCCCCCGGCGCCTTCCGGGACTTCCGGGTTCTCCTCGCGGATGAAACCGAGCGAATTCTCGTCGAAGTACTCCACCGAGAGAATCCCCTCCGCGCGCATGGGCCTCAGCCAGTCGGCGAACCTCATTGCCGAGTCACCCGTCCTGAAGAAAGCGATGTCGGAGGCTATGCCACCGGGCTTCGGCGCGAGACGCAATTCCACCTGGGATATTGCACCGAGGATGCCCTCGCTTCCCACGAAGAGGTCCACGAGGTCCATCCCCGGTTTGGAGTACAGCCCGGCGTTGTGCTTGACCGCTGGCATTTTGTAAGTCGGGATACCGAACCTGTACCGGTTGCCCTGCTCCGAGCGGAAGTCGAAGTATCCGTCGGGGCTGGCGCAGATTTTCCCCCGCTTGACGCCGAGCGTATCACCGTTGGTCAACACGACCCTCAAACCCTGGACCCATTCCCTCGTCGCGCCATAATTGAAGCATCTGGCCCCCGAAGCGTTCGTGGCGACCGTGCCCCCGACCTGAGCGGATGTCTCCGTCGGGTCTGGAGGATAAATCGCGGTCTTCGGCAGGGCTCCCGTCAACTCGAGCAGCGGGATGCCGGGCGGAACAACTGCCCTGAGCCCAGAGCGGTCGAGCAGGAACGACGAAGGCCCGGCCAGCCCAAGATATTCCACGCGCTCGAAGCCGTCCCGAGCTTCGATGCGGACCATCTCCGCCATCGAGACGACGAGCCCGCCTGACTTGGGCACGCGCGCCCCGGTCACGCCCGTCCCCGCGCCCGAAACCGTCACCTTCTTCTTTTGAAGGCTGGCATCGCGCAGGATCTCTGCCAGCTCGCTCTCGCTCGCTGGGAAATAGACCGCTTCCACTGAACCCGGTTCGGCGTAGTGGGCGTTGCTCTCGTCGGTCAGGAATTCCTCGAACGCTTCGGAAGAGGTCTCGACGCGCATCGGTCGGAGGAGAGCCCCCAAAGTAAAAACCTTTTCCGTTGATATGCGTGGAAATTATTATTATGGCTCAGTAATATGCCATTGTCAGTCATGTGCCGAGGTAACTAAGCCCGGTTTACGCCTGACGAGCAAGCTCGTCCGCGCCTCGTGGCTTCGCCACTTCGGAGGTGCCAGCCTGGCACTAAAACCTTTTATATGCCTAGGTAACTAAGCCCGGTTTACGCTGGACGAGCTGCGCTCGTCCGCGCCTCGTGGCTTCGCCACTTCGGAGGTGCCAGCTACTGGCACTAAAACCTTTGATACGCCGAGGTAACTAAGCCCGGTTTAAGGTGCCAGCCTTGAGTGCGCCAGAAAAAGAACTGGTGCCTGGCGAGCTGGTGGTGTCATCACCTCGGGAGTTCGAATCTCCCCCTCGGCGCTACACTTTTTTATCGCTTTCAATCGCGCCGAGGGGAGACTAATCTTTGCTGGTAGTAAGTAATAACCGATTAATCTTACCCTCAGAGACACACCAAATCCACGTTGCTAGTCTCTTCGGTCTCCCCCTCGGCGCATCATGTTGCTTCTCCGTCAGCCGTTAATCTTTTATCCCCTCGCGGCGTAAGGGGAAACATGACCGATTTGAAGGATTTGGACGTGAGCACGAGCATGAAGGAGACCGTCAGGCTCATCAACGTTGCGCTGGATTCGCTCAACGCCAACGCGCTCGCCGGCAAGCCATCGGCGCTCTCGGCGGCTGAGAAGGGGACGGTGGACGTGGTGAAAAAGAAGCTCCTGGAAGTAGAGGAGGCGTTCTGGCGCCCGCTCGATTCCCCGGAGACGTTCGAGAGGCTGGCCAAAGTGGCCGCTTCCATCGGAGACGGTGACCTGATTAAGTACTGCCAGAAGCAGAAGAACATGGTAATCGGCACAGAGATACATTTCAAGGGCTACTGCCAGCTGTTCTACGGCAACGCCAAGGAGGCCGTCGTGCACCTAAAGAAGGCCGTGGAGCTGGCGCCCGACCTGGACGTGGCCCCGAAGGACTACGAGACCGCGGTGAAGCGCGTGGCCAAGGCCGAAAAGGACCTGCCCGCCATCAACAGGATGATGTCGACGAAGGGTGAGACTGCGGAGCTATTGCAGAAGAAGGCCGTCGCGCTCATGGCTTTGGGCAACGTCGACGAGGCGATTCCGCTCTTCGACAAGGTCATCAAGCTCGAACCGACGAACCCGGAGGCGTGGGGGAAGCGCGGGACCGCGCTGGAGAGCCTGGGCAAGTTCGACGAGGCGGTTCCGTACCTGAGCAAGGCGCTCGCCCTGAAGCCGACGTCGATAACGGCAAAGAGGGGGCTCGGCCTTGCGACCTTCTGGACCAAGGGCGGGGAGAAGCCGGTAGATTAGAACCGTTAGGCCAGATGTTGTCTGAATATTCGAGGTGAACGGCGTGGCACTCAAGGTACACAACACTATGACCGGCGAGCTGGAAGAGTTCGCTCCAGTGAATCCCGGGCGGGCGGGGATGTACGTCTGCGGCATCAACACGTACGACAACAGCCACATGGGCCACGCGAAGTCGGCGGTCATGTTCGACGTCGTGCGCAGGCACATAGAGCGCAGGGGGTTCGCAGTCAAATACGTCGTCAACTTCACGGACGTGGAAGACCACTGCATACAGCGGGCGAACGAGCTGGGCATCACGATTCACGACCTCGCGAAGACCTACATTGCGGAATATTTCAAGGACATGAGGGCGCTGGGCGTCCGCGACGCGGACGTTTATCCAATCGCGACGGAGCACATCCCTGAGATGATTGCGGGAATCCAGAAGCTCATCGAAAACGGCCACGCCTACGAGGCCGCTGGCTCCGTGTATTTCAGCGTGAGGAGGGCTGAGGAGTACGGCAAGCTCTCGCACCAGACCCTGGAGGACATGCAATCCTCGGGGAGAGTTGAAATCGAGGAGGGGAAGCGCGACCCCATGGACTTCGCGCTCTGGAAGGCCTGGAAGGAGGGGGAGCCTTCGTGGGATTCGCCTTGGGGGAAGGGACGCCCTGGCTGGCACATCGAATGCAGCGTGATGTCCATGAAATATCTCGGCGAGACCCTGGACGTCCACGGCGGCGGAAACGAGCTCATCTTCCCGCACCACGAGAACGAGAGGCTCCAGTCCGAAGCGCTCACTGGAAAGCCATTCTCCAAGTACTGGCTCCACGGCGGGATGCTGATGATTGATGGCGAGGAGATGCACAAGTCCAAGGGCAACTTCTTCACTATCAAGGACGTTCTCAAGCTCTACGAGCCAGGCGTGATACGCTTCTTCCTACTGAACACCCACTACCGCAAGCCGATAGACTACAGCGCGAGGGCGCTGGACGAGGCAAAGCAGTCCCTGGCGAGGCTGCGCTCGGTGGGCGAGAGGCTGGAGGGCGCAAAGACCGCCGCGCATCCGAACCAGGAGCTATGGGAGCGCGTGAAGAAAGCGCGTGCGGACTTCGAGGCGTCGATGGACGAGGACTTCAACACGCGCGGGGCAATCTCTGCCGTTTTCGAGGTGTCCAGGGAGCTGAACAAGGCGCTGGACGAGGGGAAGCTGTGCGTGATGGCCAAGAACGAGGCGCTATCGCTCTTCGGAGAATTCGAGAAACTCTTCGGAGTGCTGGCGCGGGGTAAAGATGAGGCCGCAGACGACCCGCAGTCGCCGGAGGTACAAAGGCTTGTCGATGAGCGCGAGGCCGCGAGGAAGCGCAGGGACTTCAAGGCCGCAGACGCGATACGCGACAGGCTTAAGGCGATGGGAATCATTGTCGAGGACGCTCCAGAGGGCACGAAATGGAAGAGAGCATAGCATTTCTAAAGGCGCGGATACTTTCCCTTGGCGAGGTGTTCGTGGAACCAGGATGCGAGCTGCCGAGGACGTTCAGCAGGTCCACCGCCGGACCTGGCGCGGGCGGGCGCTCGCTCGCCTTCTCGTTCCGCGGCACCAAGGTGAAGCTCTCCATCACGTCTGACGAGAGGTCGCCCCTCCACCTGACCCGCGAGGGCTCGTTCGTGGCTGGCGGCCAGGAGTTCCCAGGCCGGGTGCGAGTGGTGCCGATTCTCCTGCATTGCCCGGAGCAGGCGTTCGTCAACGTCGAGGCCGGATGTTCGAAGGGCTGCGCGTTCTGCGCGACGCCCCTGACGCCGCAGGCTGTCGCGTCGAAGCTCACCGAGAACCGCGTCGTCGGTATGGTGCTGGCCGCAGCAAAGGAGCCCAGCTTCAAGGCCGTCGCAGTGACTGGCGGCGTCACGGAGGACCCGCAGAATTCGCTGGACCGGATGCTGGACGTCGTGAAGCGCGTGAGGGAGGCGCTGCCAACGGTGCCAATCGGGGTCGAGCCCTACGTCGAGAGCCCGGACGGGGTGGACGAGCTTCGCGAGGCTGGTGCGGACGAGATGAAAATCAACATCGAGGCTGCGACCGGAGCCATCTCCGCGAAGGCATGCCCGGGCAGGAACCGCGATGCCGCGCTCGCTGGGCTTGAGAGGGCCGTGAAAACGTTCGGCAGGGGTATGGTGACATCCAACCTCATTTTCGGGCTGGGCGAGTCCGAAGCTGAACTTGAGGAATGCGTTGGAATGCTGGCAGCGATGGGAGTCGTCCCCAACCTCAGGGCGCTGCGCGTCGATGCCGGCAACCGCTGGAGGCTGCGCGAGGCGCTCGGGTTCTCGCCGAGCACGCCGTCGGCGAAGAGGATGATGGAGGTCGCGCGGATGCACAAGGCGGTTCTGGAGCGGAACGGCCTGACGACGCTCACGTTCAAGACGATGTGCTTCCCTTGCGGCTGCTGCGACATCGTTCCGTTCAGGGACGTTTGAGGGAAAGGGACGGGCTATCCACGAAGATGAACGACATAACCCTCAGCCTTACCAATCCACCGTCCAGACTGTATCAGCAGGAACGTGGACCCAGTACCCTCTCCCAGGTTTCATTACGTAACTAGGCCCGACTGTCGTGGTCATGTACGGAGCGCCAGCGTCGAAGACTTCGACTATGTCGGCGCTCGTGCCCCAGAAAGCAGTCGCAACGGTCACGCCCGCCGCAAGGGTCGGGTAGCCGACGAGGTTCCAGCCAGCTCGAAGTTGTATCTGTGTGGAAGGTGCCATTAATCCAGATACATTTAAGTAGCCGTCACCGACGAGCCCAATATAAATCCAAAACCCCATATATGGCTCGACGCGCGTCAGGTCATTTAATGACGGATTCCAAAACGGATTATATTGCTTCCAATGATCCTGCATGTCAGCAGAGTCGTACCACATTACTCGGTCAAAGTAGGTGTCGCCGTCCATAAGTTGCGTGTAAAGGTTGAAAGTTGGGATTTCCATCGGGACTGAGATGAGGTTCCAGCCGGTAACAACAGGGATTTTAATATATTGCGGCAGAGGAGCCCCCCACGGTTGCATTATAGGATATCTGTCTCGGGCGCCAGCACCTCCCAGGATGTTCAAATAGGGCGTATCGCCAATGCCGTCGCAGCCTGGTATGGACTGATCGAATCCTCTGCAATAATCCACCCCGCTGTAATCGCCCCAGTAATTGCCGCCGGAGGGGTAACCGTTATCCCATTGATTGGTACCATATCCGTATGCTTGATTGCTGGTGAAGTTGTTGTGATAGATTGTATTGCCAGAACTTGATTCGTAAACGTATATGTCGATATCGTTATTTGAGACATTGTTGTTGAAAACAATATTGCTGGAAGAATCGATTGAGATTCCGACGTTGTTGTTTGTGACTATGTTATCAGAAATTATATTGCCATTGGAGTAGTATACGGCGATGCCAATCGCCCCGTTCCCAGAAACAGAGTTATATGAGATTGTGTTACTGTCAGACCCGGAAAGAGATATGCTCGATGCGACGTTATTATTAATGATGTTGCCGTTGGATTCGTCGATATGGATATCAATATAATTGTTCAGGAATGTATTGTTAGCGATTTTATTACTATTAGAATAGAGAAAGTGTATGCCGTAGCTATTACTTGAGAGGCTATTATTATCAATTTTACCATTCTGGACACCATAGAAAGTTAAGCCCACATCAAAAAACCACGGCCAGTTATCGGTCCCATACGCATCGTGCAGATATAAGTTTCTTATAACAAAGTTATTGGTTGTATTACCAATATATATACAATAACCATATCCATTCCCATTGATCTCCCAGTTCTCGATAATCCACGGATTAGATGCGTTTCCTGACCCTCCTGAGACGCCGTGCGCCACGTCGAAATCCGCATTCGAGTTTATCCGTATTGGCGCATGCGACACATACGATGTCACGTTCCCAATATTTCTCGCCTCCGACTCACCCGATGGCTCTATAAAGATTAAAGCACTCGATAGTATCACCAGCAAACTCAACACTAGCGACACACCTTTTCGCAATTCCAACCTCTGATGACTATAGTTTCCGCGCACTAAATACCTTTCGCTATAGATATATTGACGAAGATTGAACACTCTCGGAATAATGCGCGTCCGGCAGATCACTCCAGTATCAGCGCCTGCATCTTTTCCTCAACCCCGTCGAACCAGCCCAGGTCGCCGTCCCAGTCCTTGAGGGGCTTGGAATATTGCGCCTCCATTTCCGATACCATGGCCTTCAGCTTCGCCTTGAACGCGTCTGCGACGAAGCCTTCCACGACAGCGACCAGGAAGACCCTGCGCCCCTTCTGGAAGACGATCTTCATGTCCCCGTACTTTAGCTCGTCAAGGATGCCTTTTTTTGCAGAAAGGAGCGAATCTGCGACGAAGTCCTTGATGGACATCAGCATCGCCGAGACGACCGTCGGGTCGATTTCCGATGCGACGTCGCTCGACTTGACGTGCTGTATCAGCAGGCCGTTGTCGTATATGAGCATCAATTGGTTGACCTTGTACCGGCCCGCTGGCTCTACGTGCAGCATCGTCGTCCTCGACCATATCATGACCATGAATCCCGCGTTCAGTATCAGGAACGAAAGGATGAAAAGCGAATCCGAGAGCCCTGCGGGGATTCCTAGCCCCAGCATCGATTGGTACGTGAACAGCAGTATGTCGATGCAGAAGAACAGCAGCCCCGCGGTGATGACGAGCCAGTAATACAGAATCTTGCCGCTTCCGTAGAGGAGAAGAAGCAGCGACAGCAATTCAATTGTGAATATCGAGAGGAAGGCGTATGCCAAAAGGGTGGCAACAGCCGCCCTCCCATACCCCGAGCCCTCGATGCCGTATATCAGCGGACCCAGCGTCGCCAGCAAGACGAAAATCCATGCCGTGCTCAGGATGAGCACCTTGCGCTGGTCGAGGTATTCGTAGCTCTTGCCGAGTATCGAGACGCATATGAATATCAAGGGGACGTATCCCAGCAGCCAGAAGAAATCAGGGACGTCGGGGAGGCTGATTGCAGAGCCCGTCAACGACATCACCGTTGCGGTTATCTGCGCGAATGAGAACAGCAGAAGGGTCGCCAGCAGGCACGCGCCGACTATCGCGAAGTCATCCTGCCCGAGGTATTTCAGGATATACACGCAGAGCGCTATCGACAGGAAAGCTGAAGCGAGCGCGACGAAGTTCGAGTATTCCGAAGACGCCCGCGACTCAAGGAAGAAAGGCGGCAGCGAGAGGGCGATGCACGCGAGCGTCAGACCCAGCCCGAACTTCCTGACCTTCTCCCGGATTGCATTCCCGCCGCTGTCGGTCACGCATCCTAATCCAGATTGTGGTATTAAAGCGTCTCGGAGGCCGCACCTTTATCTACCGATACAACTTCACGAAAAATGATGGACGAATCGCTCGTAGGGATGGAGTGCCACGCCACCAGCCTCCCAGGCATAGGGGGCAAGCTCAAATCAGCCCCGGAGGATTTCGTGGTAGAAGAGCTGTCCATAGTCCCCGCGCCGGGGGGCTCATTGTACACCGTGGCAACGGTCAAGGTGCGCAACTGGGAGATGAACCGGCTCGTGCGCGAGCTGTCCAGGGCGCTGAGGATATCGAGGCGCAAGATTACTTTCGCAGGCACGAAGGACAAGCGCGCCATCACGACTCAAATCATACAGTTCCAGGCTCCGCTGGAAGCCGTACAGGCTATAAGGATGCCAGACGTGGAAATCACGAACGCATACGGCACGAACAGGAAGATCGACCTGGGCGACCTTGCGGGGAACAAGTTCACGGTCGTGTTAAGGAAACTCGATTGCCCCGACGAGGAGGCAAAGGCCAGGATCGCGGGGATAGCAACGGAGCTGGAAAAGCTCGGAGGGTTCCCGAATTTCTTCGGCGTCCAGCGCTTCGGCGCGCTCAGGCCCGTAACACACCTCGTGGGCAAGCTCATAGTCCAGGGGGATTTCGAGAAGGCCGTGATGACTTATCTGGGCAACCCCGCCGAGGGCGAGGAGCCAGAGGCCTTCGCCGCCAGGAAGGCGCTTGAAGAGACTCACGATTTCGGCGCGGCCCTGCACTCCTACCCGAGGAACATGGCATTCGAGCTGGCGATTCTGAACCATCTGGCGCAGAACCCCGGCGACTACGTCGGGGCGATAATGACGCTTCCGAAGAACTTGCAGATGATGTTCGTTCACGCATACCAGTCGTACCTATTCAACAAAATGTTGTGCGAGAGGATGCGGCGCGGGCTGCCGATCAACGTGCCGGTGGAGGGCGACGTGATTCTCCCGGTGAACAAGGACGGGCTTCCGGACCACGAGCGCTGGATAGAGGCGAAGGCCGACAACCAGGATACGCTGAGGCTCAGGGCGAAGGAGGGCAGGGCGTTCGTCAGCGCCGTGCTGTTCGGCTGGGAATCGGTCTTTGCGAACGGCGAGCCAGGAGAGATAGAGAGGGGCGTGGTCGAATCGGAAAACCTGCGCCACGAGATGTTCATGATTCCGCAGATACAGAGGATAGGCTCCAAGGGCTCGCGCCGCGAGCTGGTCGCGCCGGCCAAGGACTTGAAATGGAGCGTCGCGGACGGGAAGGCGACCTTCGAATTCTCCCTGAACCGCGGGTGCTATGCGACGACCTTGCTAAGGGAATTCATGAAGAAGCGCGAGATGCGCGACTACTGAGGCTCAGGCCTTTCCTTGCGCTGGCTGACCCGCATTTGCCTGCGTCTCGCATGCGTCCATGCCGGGGCAGAAGAACTTGTGGTGCTTCGAGCAGTAGGTGGACTCGTGGAGGTGGCCGCACTGCGCCTTCGGCTTGGGGCTCTGCGCCTCGCGCACCAGGACGCAGCGCTCGCCGATGCATCCGAAACCCTTGTAGGTGCCGTTGCATATCCCGTCCTCTCCGAGGTGCTGGCAGTTCGCGCTCATCGCATCTGCCCCGCGAATTTGTCCATGCTCTCGCGGTGCTCGTCGCGAGAGATACCGCAAGTCGTGCATTCGCCCTCGGCCGCGCAGTAGAAGGCCTTGTGCTTGGGACAGTAGAGCCCGTTCCACTTCAGGAACTGCTCCGTGATCCCGTCCTCGCCTTCGGTGCTTATTACGCGCGTCGAGCCTCCCGCATTCGGCATCAAATCGGGGTTGTGAACCGGGCACTGGCTCTCGCCTACGCAAGACATTCCAGTGACATCGCCGCTGGCGCAGCGGCCATCGCGATAGCGATACTTGCACATGTGCATCCCTAGTGTCCCTTCGGACGCGATGTATATACTCGTATGGGTTGATAAACCTTTCCCCCGAAAGAAGCATGTTGATGGACACCCATCTTGCATCGGTTTACCAATCAACGGTCCAAACTGAATCCGCAACGACGTGAACCCAGTACCCTTCTCCAGGTCTCATGATGTAACTCGGCCCGACTGTCGTGGTCATATATGGAGCGCCAGCGTCGAAGACTTCGACTATGTCGGCGCTCGTGCCCCAGAACGCAGTCGCGATGGTAGTATTCGTCGAAAGGGTCGGGTAGCCCACGAGGTTCCAGCCAGTCCTTAGTTGTATCTGCGTCGAGATGGGGACGACCCCGGTAAGATTCAGGTAACCGTCGCCTACGTCCGTCACGTTGATCCAAAATCCCATCGATGTCTCCACGCGGGTCAGGTCGTTCATAACCCAAGGCCACGCTGTATTGAACTGCTTCCAATAGTCTTGCGGGTTCTCGGAATCGTACCACATGACGCGGTCCCACTGAGTGTCGCCATCGAGGAACTGAGCGGGGAGCGTTAGGCTAGGGATTTCCAGCGGAACAGATATTAGGTTCCAACCCAGGACAACAGGTATTCTGAAGAAAGTTGGCGAAGGCGTCTGCGAGGTATTCCATGGCAACATCATAGGATAATTGTCCAATGCCCCTGTCCCGCCCCGGATGTCCGAGTAGGGCGTATCGCCGATGCCGTCGGAACCGGGTTCGTTTTGTTCTGGACCAGAGAACAAGTCGATGCCGGAAAAATCGGTCCAGTAGTTGCCTCCAGAGGGGTAGCTGTTGTCCCAGAGGTTGGTGCCAGTGTTGTCATAGGCTTGGTTCATATTATCTATAAAGTTGTTGTGATAGATTGTATTGCTGTTTGAGAAGGAGAGGTAGATGCCATACCCATTGTTCGAGGATGCGGTGTTGTGGGCGACGGTGTTGCCGACGGAGGTGTAGAGGTAGATGCCATACCAGTTATCCGAGGCGAAGTTGTCGACTAAGGTGTTGCTACTGCAATCCCAGTATAGGTATAAGCCGTACGAGTTGTTCGAGACCGTATTGTTTGCGATGGCATTCATATCGCACCATGCGTACAAGTAGATGCCATTCGTGTCATTTAAGACGGTGTTGTGGGCGACGGTGTTGCCGCTGCTATACCAGTATAAGTAGATGCCAGTTGAGCCGTTCGAGGCCGTGTTGTAGATTATGTCGTTGCTGGTAGAGGAATAAAGGTAGATGCCACACTCGTTGTTCGAGGCGTCGTTGCTGGCGATGGTGGCGCCAGTCGAGGAGCCGAGGTAGATGCCATACCCGTTATTCGATGCGGTGTTGCTGACGATCGTGGCGCTTATTGAGGAGCCGAGGTAGATACCGTAGATATTGTTCGAGGAAACGGTGTTGTGTGTGATGGTGTCGCTGCTGGATGAATCTAGGTAGATACCGCAGTCGCAGAATTGAACCAGGTTGCCGGAAACCTGCGATAGCGAAGATTGACTCTGATACAATCCGAAGGATGCTTCCGATACTGAGTTGTCGGAAATGAACGAATTGGTCATATCTGTTCCGTATATGCCGATGAAAAACCCGGTGACGTTGTTTCCGCTGATCGTGAGGTCACTGTCCTGCGTGTAGATTCCGTACATGGATAATTCTGTGGCTGTGCATAGCTGGAACTTCCCCGGCGGCCCTTGGCCTTCCACGGAACCTGTCACCACATTCCATCCATACACCGCTATTATATATTGTCCGTTCGGCGGATTGATGAGCTTTATGGCTTCGTTGCTATCGTCGTCCGCACAGAGTGCGTAACCGCCCATGGACCATTTTGCATACGATACCGCGCCCATAATTTCCCCATCTCTTATTCTCTCGCCAGGGTCAATTATTCCGTCGAAGTCCAAATCGTAGTATATTGCGAGGTCAAGGTCATCCATTTGGTCGCCCACAATGTGAACGGTGTAAGATGGATTGTTGATGATGGAGACGACTCTCTGATAGCTCGCAAGACGGTATGAGTACACATATTCCTCCCAAGTCGTGGCATTGTTCTGCTCGTCTAGGTCGGACTCGCACTCCTGCCATATTGGCTCGTCGATATACATTTGTTCGTCGTGATCCGAATTGCCAGCAATCGTATTGTTCCTGATGGAGTTGCCGCTGGAAATGTCAACATAGATGCCATAGTGATTGTTCGAGGAGGCGGCGTTGTTGACGACAGTGTTGTTGCTAGAGGAGTAGAGAGAGATACCACAGCTGTTGTTTGAGGCAGTGTTGTTTGCGATGACGTTGCTGTCGGAGTTATAGAGGTAGATACCGAATTCGTTGTTCGAGGATGCTGTGTTTCCATAAATCGTGCCGTTATGTACATTGTAAAAAGTGATACCGGAATCTGGATTGTACAGTGGAATACCAACTCCACTGGCCTCATGAAGGGTGCAATTACTAATCACGAAATGGTTTGTCGTATTTCCGATATAGATGCAATATCCATACCCTGTGCCGTTGATTTCCCATCCTCCTATCACCCAAGGGTCTGCAATCGTTCCCGCGCCACTTATCACCCCGTGTGCCAGATCGAACTCCGAATCAGAATTTATTCTGATGGGTTGGTGAGGAAGTGGGCCATTGTTCTTGATAGGATGATACATTGGATAGTTATCTTGAGCTATCCCCCCCTCGACATATGTGTAGGGGATATCCCCAATTCCATCGCTCCCCAGGATGTCCTGGTTCGGCCCGGAGAAATCATCGTCGCCGATATAATCACTCCAGTAGTTGCCTCCGATCGGATAGCTGGAATTCCAGAGATTCACCCCATCGTCTAACGCTTGAATCACATTGTTGATGATGTTGTTGTGGTAGATGACATCGCCATCACATCCCACCAGGGCGATGCCGTAATCATATGATGAAAACACAGTATTGTTGTGCAATATATTATCATTGGAACTCTCTAAAATGATTCCCCACATGTTATACGAGGCTGTATTGTTGGCGACCATGATGTCGTTGGACAAAGACAGATAAATACCACATCCCTCGTTCCCTCTCATCTCGTTGTCCGTCACAATGCCGTTATTGACGTTAAATAGTATCAACCCTGAATCGGAATGGAAAGGCCATGTACCGTACCCACTCGCATCGTGCAGACGGCACCCGCGCATTACAAAACAATCTGTGGTGTTCCCAACGTAGATGCAAGCTCCATACCCCGCCCCATCGATGTCCCAGTTCTCGATTATCCACGGGTTGGAAGTAGTGCCGTTCCCGGCCGAAACGCCATGCGCTACGTCGAACTCTGCGTTCGAATCTATACGGATTGGCGCGTGCGGCACTGGCTCCGAAGGGGATGGGGTCAACATCGACATCAACGGGTAGTTGTCCTGGGCACCGGCCCCGCCCTGGATGTCTGTATTCGGTGTGTCGCTGATGCCGTCGCTCCCGGAGATGTTCTGCCCCGGACCCGATAAGATGTCCGCCCCCGCGTAGTCGCTCCAGTAGTTGCCTCCAGAGGGGTAGCCGTTGTCCCAGAGGTTGGTGCCAGTGTTGTCATAGGCTTGGTTCATATTATCTATAAAGTTGTTGTGATAGATTGTATTGCCGTCTGAATAGGAAGCATGTACGCCTTCGGGATTGTTCGAGACGATGTTATTTTCAATCGTACCTCCGGTGGAATCGATGACGTAGATGCCGCATCCGTCGTTGGATGAAACGGTGTTGTTTGCAAGCACGAAGTCCGAGGCAGCGTCGAGGTATATCCCGAAGTAATGGTTTAAGGTGGCTGAGTTTTTGAAGACTTTGTTGCTAGCGCTGGAGTCAATTTCGATGCCGCATTCTTCGTTCGAGAAGACGACATTACGAATCATTGTATTGTTGTCGGAATTAAAAAATAAGCATATACCAGACCAACCGTTCAAGGATGCGATGTTATCGGAGATGACGTTTCCTATGGACTCAAATACATAGATGCCGTCCTCATAGTTCGAGTTGGCTGTGTTGTTTTCCAGTATGTTGCCGTTGGACGAATCAAGGTATATACCATATAGGCTCGAATTGGCGGTGTTGTCGCTGAGCATGTTGCCGCCAGACAACTCGAAGTAGATGCCAATCCCATCGCTACTCGACGAGACTGCGTTGCCAGTGATAATGTTGTCGTCAGAGGAAACTATGTGTATGCCATTAAAAGTATTGATTGCTGTATTGTTGATGATGAAGTTGCCGCTAGCTTCGTATGTGTAGATGCCATCATCGTAGTTCGAAGAGACATTGTTGCCCATCAAGGTTACGCCGCTGGAAGATTCGATGATGATGCCCTCGATATTGTAGATTGCGGTGTTGTCAGCGACGACGACACTGTTGCTGGATCCAACGATGTGAAAACCAGCGTTGTCGTTCGATGAAGCCGTATTATTCATAATCGTACCGTTCCGAGCGTTGAATAAAATGAGGCCCGAGTCTAGAAAGTAAGGGGTTATGCCAATTCCATATGCATCGTGCAAATGGCATCCCCTTACTGTAAAGCAATCCGTCGTGTTCCCTATATACATGCAATATCCACTTTCTTCACCGCTAATTTCCCAGTTCTCGATTATCCACGGGTTGGAAGATGTTCCGTTCCCGGTCGAAACACCGTGCGCCGCATTAAAGTCTGCGTTCGAGTCGATTCGTATCGGCGCGTGCGCGACATACGCCGTCCATTTACCAGCAGGCGTCGCCCCCGATTCGCCCAATGGTTCTATGACCACTATTGCGCCAGACAATGTCACCAGCAAGCCCACCGCTATTGCCACACATTTTCTCATTCCCAGCCTCAGGCAACCATTGTCGCAACACATCAAATACTTTTCTATGTGCCATATATTTAGAATATACGCACATAGGAGACCGATCCATTCACTGCGGCATCTCCAAATACGCGCGGCGCGTTTCCAATCCGATGAGCGGAGGCGTTTTCAGCGTCGGCGGCGTCGATGTCCAATACGACGTCGAGGTGAGGCGCGTGCGCAACGCCAGGCTCCAGTTCAAGGGAGACAGGCTCCTCGTCATCATGCCCGCACATGGCGACCCGCGCGAGGCCATTTCGCGCAACTGGCGCTGGGTTTACAAGCATCATGCCAAGATGAGGAAGGCGCTTGATGACGCCTCAGTCGCGGACCTGGAGAGCAGGAGCGAGGACGACTTCAAAAGGCTGGCGTGCTGGCTAGTTGAACTGTACTCTAAAGAGCTGGGCGTGAAGGCGGGCAAGGTCGCCTTCAAGGTGCTGAAATCCAAATGGGGGAGCTGCAGCTCCACCGGGGGGATAAGCCTCAACCTGGCAATGCGCCATCTGCCCGAACGGCTGGTGAGGTATGTCGTCTACCATGAGGTCGCGCACCTCGCGGAGCTGAACCACGGAAAGGGATTCTGGAGCATCGTGGCCCGGAGGTTTCCAGACAGGGATTCGGTGGAAAACGAGCTGCTGGCCTACTGGTTCGTCGTTTGCAGGATATACGACTTCTGAGGCATCCGCAGCTTGAGAATCGTCCATCCAGCCCACTGCCTTCTGCACCCTTCCGGCAGAGCTTCCAGCGCGGGAAACTCCCGGTTCGGGAAGGTGTATATTCCCTCTTCGGAGACCGCGTCCAGAATCAGATGGCTTGCGTAACCGAGAGACACGCCGAGCACGATGGAAACCGCCATTCCGCCGCTTATAACTCCGCAAACGGCGAGCGCCTCCAATACCATCGACGCGACGTACGACCACAGCGCCCACGCCGCTACAGAATGGCCGAGCGGTGTGCGCCTTCCCTGCGGTAGCTCATGCCTGTCGAGGTTCACCATCAAAGCTGACATCGCGCCCACGAAGGCCGCCGCCTGGGCGTGCGCCGGGAAGAGCATGAGCGCTGCTGTCAAGGATACCAGGGCACCTGCGAGCGCGTGGCGGAGGAGGTTCGTCGTGGGAATCACCGAGGCAAAAAATGACGTATATGTATATGCAAACGAACCCTACATGTAGCTACTTCAACTTCTCCCCGCAAGCGTAGCACATGACCGCGTTTTTATTAACCATGGTTCCGCATCCAGGGCAGACCATCTCACCCTCTGAAGGCTCGCCCTTCTGCTTCTCCTTCTTGTTCCAGAATCCCATCAGAGCGCACCCATCATGTCCTCGATGACCGCCTTCTGGTCCTTCGCCTTCACGACGCCCGATGCCAGCAAGACGCCGTCCGCGCCGAGCTCCAGCGCCTTCCTCACGTCCGCGCCGTTCTTCACGCCCGCGCCGCATAAAACCTTGGTGGTCGGCGATATCTTTTTCACGGCCGCCACCGAATCCGATACTACGCCTGGATTCGCAGTCGTCACCGAGATGTCGCCGCCTATGAGTTCCGGCGGCTCGACGGCGATGAAGTCCGGTTTGAACTTCGCGTATTCCAGGCTTTCCTCGGCGTCCTTCGTGCAGACGATTGATACGAGCCCAAGCTGCCTGCACCGCTCCACAAGCGCTTTCACGTCCTCCGGCGGGATGCGGTATTCCGAGTGGTTGATCAATGCACCGGCGCAGCCAATGTCATTCACCGCCTCGGGGGTGACCCTGCCGGTCGTCCCGCCTGGCTTTACGTTATCAAGGTGCTGCGCAAGGATGGGAATGGTAAAAGTGCTCGCATACAGAGCCAGGTCGCACTGCGGGGGCGCAACGGCTATGCTCTTTCCAGTCGCTTCGGATGCTTCTTGGCATATCCTCGCGAGCCGCACGCCGCACGTTCCAGTCGATTCGGGATATGTCTTCATGTTGATGGCTACGACCGGAGTTTTCATCCGCTCACTCCATCGCTTTCCGGACGATGCCTGCCTTTCCAGTCGCGCTGAAGGACCTGAAGAACGTCCGCGCCTCGGCGTACGCCAAAGACTCGATTGTGCCCACAGTCTCGGCGTCGAGCTTGTGGAACCTGTCATAGAAATGACCGAATGCGTTCTTCACATTCTTCCCGAAGACGGTGTTCTGGGGCTTTCCGGGGCTCTTTGGACCGTATGTCGCGATGGTCCAGTCCCACATCTCCTTGTAGAAGTCCGGGTCGTATACCTTGACAGTGTCGACGACTATGTTCTGCCAGAACGTGGCCACGTTGCCTTTGAGAATGTCTCCTTTGGGGAACATCGTGTTAATCAGCTCTCTGGGCGTGCCCGTTATCCCGTGCTGGGCTATCCTCACGTGGGAGCCCATGTCTCTGAGAGCCGCTGCAACCCTGCGGGTCTGCTCAAGGTCGATGCCGACCTGCTCTATCATGTTCCCTTTGTCGTCGTAGACGTTGCCGTGGGTGGTGCCGTTAGCTATCGCCAGCACGTCCGGCTCCACGCCGTTCTCGTTCAGGGCCTTGATGAAAGTCACCGCTTCCTCAGGCTTCGTGACGACCTTGCCGTTCGCGTCCTCCTTGCCTATTTCGCCGACCTCGACCTCGAGGCCGAACGACTTCGAGCCCATCTTGGATTTGATGTGCCTGGCAAGCTCCGTCGTCGCGTCTATGTTCAGGGACAGTTCCTTCCTCAGGTTCCCACCCTTGAAGTCGAAAAGGTGCGAGGCGTCGATTGCGAAGCTTGTGAAGCCAGCCTCGACCTGCATGTCTATCAGTTCCTTCGTCTTCGCGATGTCCTCGGGCGTTCCCTTCTTCACGGTGATGTGGTCCGCGTGCAGCACCCAGACATCGAACTTCACATCGTTTTCCGCAGCCCGAATCTGCGCGGCGTAGTCCACGGGCTTCATGCCGGTGTATCCGCCGTTCTGGTCGCACTCCGACCGGGCTATCTCGAATATCACCGGAGCGTCGAGGTCCTTCGCGGCCCTGAAGATGCCCCTGGCGACCCCCCGGGTCAACCGGAGGTTGGCGGCCATCACTATCGTCCCCCGGTCCTTCAGGCTCCTGAACACAATGTCTCCAGGTATCGGTTTGGTCATCCCTATGCCTCCTTGTTGAATTTCTCGATGAGCTGTATCTCCTTCTTTCCTCCGATGTAAATCGGTATCCGCTGGCTGAGCGTGTCGGGTTTGACGGCCAGTATCTCCCCCTTCCCGTGGCTGGTCGCCCCCCCGGCCTGGACGACAATGAAGCCCATCGGGTTCCCCTCGAACAGGAGCCGCAACTTTCCCGCCTCTTTCCCCTTGTAGCCAGGATAGGTGAAAACTCCGCCCTTGTGCAGTATCTGGTTGACGTCGGCCACGAACGAGCCGCTGAACCGAACCTTGTACCCCTCGGATTCTATCGCCTCTATCCATCTGAGGTGCGCGGGCAGGTAATCCTTCCGCGCGGCCCCCGGGGCGTAAATTTTACCTACGGGGATGCGGATGTTCTCTTCCTGCAATACATAATCGCCTTCGGGGTTGAGGACGAACTCGTGGACGCCTTTCTTGACCGTGTACGTCAGCGTTGTCAAAGGCCCGTAGAGCACGTACATGGCGCCAATCATCGTGTTGCCGGGGGCCAGCACGTTGCCCCTGTAAATCCCGACGATTGTGCCAACGGCGAGGTTCACGCCTATCAACGACGAGCCGTCCAGCGGGTCGAGGGTGACGCCGAGCGTTCCCTTGGAATCGAATTCTAGGATTTCGGGCTGCTCCTCCGACGCCAGGTATTTGACGAGACCGGATGCCCTTAGGTCGGCTATCAGTGTCTCATCGGCCCATTTGTCAAGGGCCATCTGCTTCTCGCCGTAGATGTTCTCTGTGTCCGAATATGATTGGCGGCTGGCAAAACCGTCCTTAATCTTCTTACAGGACTCCCCAATCCTCATGATGAGGCTCGCGAGGTCCGCTTCGCATCCTGCGAGATGTTGTTCCAATTTCACCCGTTCCACGCTCCCGCGTTGATTGTCTCGGGCTATAAAAACCCTTTCTATTTCTCTGCCTTTTCCTCCTTCATGAACCCCAGCCGACCGCAGAACCAGTGGTGGCTGAGGGGGATTATCGACACTGTGAAGTTGAATATCAGGTCCTGGCCGTGGAACCATTCGGGCTCCGCCGCACTTGCCGGGGTGAACAGGCCAGAGGCCATCGTGATGTAGTGGAAGATGAAATACCCCGCGATGACCCACGTCGCCACCCAGGCTGTTCGAAATGCGGTCTTCTTCCCCACGTCTTCGATGCTGTTCAAATGGTTCGTGTAAAGGCCGAATATGATAATCGGTATCAGGGGGAAGGTGCCCATATAGAGGACGTGGTGCCATTTGTAGGAATCGGTGAGCACCGCGCCTGGATCCACTGCGGGCTGTATGGCGCCTATGAAAAGGAAGCTGACGTAGCCGAGAACGGCACCCATGCCCAGCACGAACGGCAGCAGAACCGCGCCGCGCTGAAAGTCACTCTTCCATTTTATTTTCTCTATGAAGTCCCTCCAAGTGATTGCAATCATCATGGACATCATTATCGACCACTGGAAGCAACCGAGGAAGATGTTGTTGTTCAAGTCGTTGTAAGTGTCCAGATCCTGCGCCCGGCTAAGCCCCCAGCTTGCTACGTAGAGGACGTACCAGAGCACGTAGATGACTGCGAGCCAGAGAATCGCCTTGTGGGCGTCGTGCTTAAAGCGTCTCGACAGCGCTCCCTTGAACAGGAAGTCGTCCATGCCGAATATGAAGAAACCCAGCACTATGAAGAAGAACTGGCCACCCATGAGTAGGTTGATGTGCTGACCACCGATTGCAGCATCCGATGGTAGGCCAATCACCTCACCCATGAACCATCTGTTCACGTAGAATATCATCACCGCGCTGGTTATCGACACCCACTGCCGGGCGAAGCCCTCCCAGTTCGGAACGGGCTTGGACTTGAAGTAGTGGCTCTGGCAGATGGAGAACATGACGTAGTAGCCGAGCATGGCCATGTAATATCCGCCGTGCCAGCCGACCCCCATCTTCTGGAAGTCCAGCCACAGAATTGCGATTCCGATGACGCCGCTGACCACCAGCGCCACGACCCACGTCAGCTTGCCCCAGCGTAACTCGTATGCCATCTAGCGCACCCATCCTTTCAACCAGAGATTGCGCCGGCGCTAATAAACCTTTTCGGGCATGGGAGCGGAACGGGGGCGTTATCCACCCCGGTTCCCGAGGTACATCCCGCAGTTGCTGCCTATGCGGTTCTCCTCCTGGTCGCCGATGCTGACGATGACCTCGAAGCCCCTGTCCCGGACGGACTGGACGAGGGAATCCGCGCCTCCTGGCGCATCGGGGTCGAGCATCGACACCATCCCCCGCCTGGCGACGGCCTTCGTGGGGTTGAGCGGCGTGAGCTTCACTAGGAACTTCTTGGGGTCGAAAGCCGCGGCCAGCGCGTCCGGGCTTATCGCGGCCCCTCGCTCCGCCGCGAAGTTCAATGTCAGCTTCATGTCCCCCGGCCTGAACCATGTCTCCCCGTATTCGGATATCTGGCCCATCCCCCATTTCGAAAGCGGGAGGAGCGCGTCCCTCTCTTTCGGATCTGTGGAATGTATAGAGAACTGGAGCTGGAATCTGCCGCGGTAATAATGCTCCTTGACGTCAAGCAGGCCCTCGAAGAACTTCCCTGATGCTGTCGGGGCGACTGTGGAAAGGCACGCGACCAGGCCCGGCGCCTTGTATCTCTTGCTCAGCTTTTCCAGAGCCTCCAGCACCGCCGGGTTGAGCGCAGGCTCCCCCATCCTGGCGAACTGGACCTTGAATCGCTTTGCGGGGACAGAGCCGTCGGAGTAACGCTTGCGGACCACGTAATCAGTCTGCGCCAGTATCTGCTCCGCGGAGAGCGCGCCCCTATAATTCCCTCCGGCGTCGCACATGGCGCACCTCACGGGGCACCCGAAGAGCGACGAGACGATGACGACCCACTTCTCCTCCCTGGGTTTCGGAGGCTGGAGCGATTCGACGAACTCTACGCGCCGCCCGTCCGTGAATTCCCCGACATACACCTTTGCGATAGATTCGTCCCCGTGCTCGGAGATGACCTTCAAATGCTCACGCTCCTTTCGGCCGTCTCTTCGCCCCAGCAGCTCATCCCTTCGCCCCAGTCCGTCATCCCTTTGCCTCCGGCGTTTCTAGATGTTGCCTGGCCAGCATCGCTGCGCGCATCCCGTCCCCAACGGCTGTAGCGAGGTGGCGGTCGCGCCCCCGGCGCACGTCGCCGGCCATGAATAACCCCTGGATTTGCGTCTGGCCGTTCTCTGCGATCGTGAATTTTTCTGGCATCCCCTCGCCCAAAACCGGGAGGCTGGGCGCCCTTCCGAGTGCGGCCAGTATGCGCGCGAACCTGTGCCGCGTCCCGTCGGAGAGGGCGAGTTCCAGATGGTCCCGGAGAGCTCGCACTTCGGTTAGAGATGCGTCGAGGCGGAGAGGTATGCCAGCCTGCGCGAATCTAGCCATGAGCCTTGGGTTTGTCTTCACAGCTTCTCCGCGGCAGAAGACCTCGGGCGCGCATCCCTGGTTGTGCAACGTCAGGGCGTAGTCCAGCGCGGCCTCGCCGCCCCCGATTACCGCGATGCTCTCCCCGGCGGCCAACCCGTCCATCTCGGCGACTTCGTAGAATATGCGCTCCTCCGCTTTTTCCGCTCCCTTTGCCGCCAGCTCCTCGGGGCGCGTGCCAGTCGCGATTATTAGCGTTTTCGCTTCCAGGCTGCCTGCGTTGGTCCTGAGGACGAAATCCGCCCCTTTGCGCGATATCTCCTCGACGTCCCGGTCGATCACAAGCACGCCGATGCTGGATAGCTGGCCTTCCAGCCTCTTGCACAGCTCCGGCCCGGAAATACCTTCTGGAAATCCGGGATAATCCTCTATGAGGTTCGCGTTTCTGGCGAGGCCTCCGACGAGGTTCCTCTCCAGGAGAGCGGCGTCGATGTCGTTCCGCGCCAGGTAGATGGCCGCGGTCAGCCCAGCCGGTCCAGCTCCGACGATTGCCACGTCGCTCATCGCCTTTCACCCATAATCCTTAGGACTTCAGCCGTCGAGACAGGCACGGCGAAGCCGCTCGAAAGGGTCTGGAGCGTCGCGCAGTGCAGCTCCTCGTCGTCCGTCGCGGTCGCGTCCACGGTGAAATACGCCTCGAAGTCCCGCATGAAGGCATCGCGCGCCGTCGTCTCGCAGCAAAGATGGGTCATCACGCCGGCGATGACAATCTGGCCGATTTTTCCCCCCCTCAATTTTTTCTCAAGTCTCGGATTCGAGAAGGCGCTGTACCTGTTTTTTCTCAGGACCAGCTCGCCCTTGTCCGGCGCAACCCTTGGGTCCACCTCGGCGTACTCGTCACCCTCCAGCAGGGCGTCCCGCCACCATTTCCCCAGGATTCCGGGGTCCTCCTCCGAGAGGAACGCGTGCCGGGTGAATATCACCGGGAGGCACCTCTTGCGGTACGCTCCAATCAAAGCTTGGACGTTCGGAAGAATTGCATCGACGGCGGGGATGTAGGCGTGCGAGAGAGAATCGGTGAAGAACCGCTGCATGTCTATGACCAGAAGGGCCGAGCCTTCGGGCACGAGATGAAAATTCTCTTTTGCGCGGCATCGGCCTTCGGCCAGCGCAATCCATTCCGCAGATTTCTGGGCCAGATTGCGCGCCGTGACGTAGTTCGCGTCCCTCATGTGCGTTACCTCGACGGCGTTTCCTGGTTTTTGGAGCTGGAAGCGCTGAACAATGCTCGAAACCGGATTCGCGGCGGGGGTAATGAAGTTATTGGGCGCCCTTCGCTTCCGCCTTCGGAAACTCCTCGCCACGGAGGGTGGTTATAGTCGAAGTGGTGGACGCAATCTTGATATTGCCGCTCGCTTCGACGGCCTCCAACAGGAATCGCATCAAAATGTTCCGTATCACTCGCCTCTGCCTCGTCTCGACCACGTAGCGAAGGTCCAGGGCAATCCAGTTATCAGTGAGCGTCATGTAAATCGCTGGCTCGAGATTTCTCACCTGGTCCACATAGTAATTGTCCTTGATCCTGGACAGCCCCTCGGTCGCCGCTTTGACGCATTCGGCAGTCTCTCGCTGCAGGATGGCCAGGAACTTGTCATGGGCTCCCTTCCAATCGCTGTCGTAGGTGACGGGGATGGTTATCTCGTCCCATATGAAATTATGGTCCTTGGTATAGTTGTTGACAGGCGTCGCCAGGACAACGCCGTTCGGGACGGTCGTGAGCCTGCCTGTGACCTGGTCGCCGCTGACCCATCCGCGCGCCTCCATGAGGGTGGTGTAGAAAACCCCTATGTCTATGACGTCGCCGACTCTCGAGCCAATCTCCACCCTGTCGCCGACTTTGTACAGCCCAGATGCGAAAATCAGCATTCCACCCGCGAAGTTTTTGAAGAAATCCTGGAGCGCGATGGCGATGCCCGCACCGATGACGCCGATTGCTACGAACAGCGTCTCCGGATTTTCTATCCAGATAGCTGCGAGCGCGATTAAAAAACCGACAATGTAGAGGGTGGAGGCAATCTTTTTAAAGGAGTACTTGGCCTTGTAGTCCTTGACCCCACGGAGGATTGCCCTTTCCATGAT
>JAZDNO010000024.1:0-32711 GCA_043799545.1 Methanobacteriota archaeon
TTCCCGGACAACGTGCCGTATTAAAAGACAATAATGGGAACTATGTTTCGTTATTGGATGATAGATCAATAGACTCTTTAAATAATCTTCACATCATTTACAGTAATAGTTCAGATGGCTTCGTTTGGCGGAAGATTAATGACGACGGATTTGTCATAAATTCGGAACATATCAATGGTAGTATTTCTCCTTTATTTTACAAAGTCGAGATAGGGCCAGCAGATACCCTTCATTGTATCGGTTTGATGGGTGATTCTTTATTTCACGTCAGTTTAGACCGCAACGGCTCAATTCTAGCAGGACTTGATGCTATAAATTTCGACAACGTTACACATATTTATAAAGACCATGCGTGGTCTATGGCGTTGGGCAACGAAGATACTATCCACATTGTATATTATGATGCTACAATTTCTAGAGCTGGGATATACTACACACAACTCGACAATTATGGCGACGTAATAATCGAGCCAAAACTTGTAAGCAAAGCCAATCCTGATAATATTGACATTGATAGCGATGCTGAGAATAATGTTCATACTACTTGGGGGTCTAAAGGAATTATTAATTACATAAAACTTGATTCAGCCGGCAACATCCTGAAAGGTCCAATCGACGTGATCAAAGCCGCCCAGGATACGAACAACAACATCTATTACCTCGTCGGTGGAATCTCTGGGCTATTGATAGCAACCGTTGCGGTAATATATTACTGGCGAGAGAAGAAGAAGGAGCGAAATGACCATCCGTAACGCCTGGACATACTGCCGGAAACGACATAAAAGCGTGGCTGGGGGCGTATTGGATTCATATTGGTGAAAAAATGCGAAAAAAATGCAGATTCAAAATCAAGCCAATCTCGCGAGTTTGCATTCCATTGGTAGTTTTCGCTATGGTGGGAATTAATCTTTTTTCATTCATCTCCCGACCCATTGCGCTTGACCCCCGCTGGGGTGATGGGTTCACGAACACCCGTATTACTCCGGCAGAAGGTTTCGCATTTGATTACGCCATTTCCGAGGATGGAGCGGGTGGTATTTTTATTACATGGAGAGATGGAGAAAGAGGAGATAATTTGTTCGCTCAAAGGATGAATGATCGGGGCGAACTTCTATGGGATTCAAATGGAATCGACATATCGGCTGGACAGTGTTACCACCCCCATATGATTCAAGACGGTTCTGGCGGGACGATAATTGTGTGGGAAAAATATGGAACCTCATTGAACATTTTCGCGCAGAGATTGGACGCGAACGGCAACAAGCTTTGGGGAGCGAATGGCATTGCTGTGTGTACTGCTGCATACACTCAACAAAATCCAAAAGTCCTTCTAAATTATCCAGAAGGTGCCTATATTGTATGGGAGGATTTGCGTGTTCCACCAGGGATATATGCGCAGTATGTCGACATGGATGGAAATATTGCATGGGCAACTAATGGCATTCCATTGACGACAGAGCAACATTCGCATTGGACACCATGTATGATTAACGATGGCACTGGGGGAGCCATTGTGACGTGGTCGCGGTTGCCTACAAATCCAGGTATAGCGGTCCTTTATGGCCAACGCATCAACCCCACAGGCCATTTGATGTGGGGGGCGAATGGGACGATGTTATGCACACAGAAATCATTAGACCCGACGATGATACCCGATGGGCTAGGCGGGGCAATCATTACCTGGACTGGTGGCCCGGGCTGGTGGGACATCTATGCACAACATATCAACGCCACTGGAGTGCCGCAATGGGCTGTAGATGGTGTTCCGATTTGCATCAACCCAGAGAACCAATTCACCCCAAAGATAATTAGTGATGATTGTGGTGGCGCAATAATTGTCTGGTCAGACATGCGGACCGGCATTGCATATGACATATATGGGCAACGGATTAATGAATCCGGAGTTGTCCAATGGGTTAATAATGGAATACCTATTTGTACCGGCCCTGAAAATCAATGGGTCTCTGGAATGATTTCCGATGGTGGGATTGGGGGTGCATTTATCACGTGGTATGATGATAGAACTGGTAATTATGACATATATTTACATCACATTGACAGGGATGGTAATTCATTATGGAGTCCAAATGGAAAGGCGATTTGTAGCGCACCAGGTTCCCAGAATGGTCCGAAGATCGTTTCTGACTCGAAGGGGGGGGCAATTGTAGTTTGGCACGACTATAGCGGGCCATCATTTACATATTTGTGTGCTCAGCGAATCGGAGTGATGATAACAACTTCCCAACCACCCCTCAGTGTGTTAGAGGATCAAGCGTACTATTATAATTTCAACTCAAATGATGATAACAATATTACCTGGTCAATTTCCACGAACGCATCGTGGCTATCATTCAATCCATCAACAGGAATCTTGTCTGGAACTCCGACAAACACCCACGTGGGTAGTTACAGGGTGAATGTTTCCATTCAGGGTCAAGGAATTTGGCGTGACTGGGTCAATTATCAATTATCTGTTATCAATGTCAATGATGCTCCAGTCATTATCACCAGCGATAAAAAAACGACATCTGAAGATATGGTTTATTACAACGACTATGAAGCAAGCGATATCGATCCTATGGATATTTTGACTTGGGAACTCACGACTAATGCAAACTGGCTAGGTATTGACACAGGTACTGGTGTGGTATCGGGAATCCCATCGAATAGCCAAGTTGGTACATATTGGGTGAAGGTAACCGTGAAGGATGGTAATGGCGGGGCTGCGTTTCATAATTTTACTTTGACAGTAAATAACGTAAATGACCCACCCATAATAACAACTACAGATACTCTTATCGCGTCTGAAGATACCCTATTTTATGTCGATTATAATGCAACTGATATCGACCCTACTGGCGACACAGTCATCTGGAAGTTAAAATCAAATGCGACATGGATTTCAATTAACACAAATTCTGGGATTCTCAATGGATTGCCGACTAACTCCGACGTAGGTGTTAATTGGGTCAACGTAAGTTGTGAGGATGGAAGGGGGGGGAAAGACTATTCAAACTTCACCCTAACGGTAATTAACTCTAACGATAATCCCCAAATAACCTCAACACCATACAATACGGCGACTGAGGATACCCCCTATCAATACATCGTGAAGGCAGTAGACATCGATCCTACATATGATACACTTACATGGACTCTGGACACAAACGCTACTTGGCTTTTTATGGAGTCTACTACTGGAAAATTGATGGGTACGCCCACTAATGCGAATGTTGGGAATAATTGGGTGAACATCACAGCGTCTGACGGTAATGGAGGAATTTGCTGGCAAAATTATTCACTAACAGTTATGAACGTTAATGACCGGCCTACTATTACCGTAAATAACATGGTAAACGCCACTGAGGATGCCGTTTACTCAACACGTTATAAAGCCACGGATATCGACCCCACCCATGATGTATTTACATGGACTTTAAAGACTAACGCCTCATGGTTGGTTATAAATTCTAATTATGGTTATTTGAATGGCACTCCAAGAAATGACGACATCGGAGAGTATTGGGTAAATATTACTGTGAGCGATGGTCGCAATGGTTATGATCACACGAATTTCACTCTATCAGTGTTAAATGTAAATGATCCACCAATTATTATTACTGACGATGTTATAATTTCCTCTGAAGGAGCCATATATAACGTAGATTACGAAGCAAATGACCTTGACCCAACCATGGATATCCTTACTTGGAGTTTGAACACAAACGCATCCTGGCTGACTATAGATCCAAACTCGGGACTGTTGACGGGTACATCAAGACCTGGAATATTCTATGTTAACGTATCGGTCGCAGATGGTGTTGGGGGAATGGAGTGTCATAATTTCACTTTGACTGTTTCATCGCTATCGGATACGGATGGCGATGGTGTTCCTGACCCCGACGATGCCTTCCCAGACAATCCAAACGAATGGAAAGACACAGATGGCGATGGCATAGAGGACAATGCTGACACAGACGATGACGGGGATGGCTACCTCGACATTTGGGAGATATTCCTAGGCACCAATCTCCTTGACCCGAACGATAAACCGACAGACACCGATGAGGACGGAAAGCCAGATGGTGATGCTGCGAATTCGCAACCTTGGATGGACACCGATGACGATGGTGACGGGATTATAGATGGTGAAATATTTCATGCGAAGGATAATACTATGTTCTACATCTTAACAGGGTTTATATTGTTTATAATCGCCTTTCTTGAAATACTGTTAATAGGTAAACGTGAAATCTGAGATTAGTAGTTAAGTTGATGAGTTGAGACAAATCAAGTTTAACCTGATTATTTAATCCTCCTCAACACGATCTTGTTCAAACCCATAAACCTGAGCGGCATCACGAATTTGTACACCCCTAGGCATTTCGGCCTCGGGCGCGTCGATAATAGCACGAAAGTACCCGACTTATGGCCCTTTCCGCGCAAATAAGCCTCGATCTCCTCGGCAGTCGTGGATTCATGCTTTCCGGTCTCTTCGACATCTCCGACCTTGCGCAGGCCGTTCTTCGTGCAGTGCCGTAATATATATCTCTGCCTCCCCCGCTCGCAGGGTACGAGCGTTGGGTGGCTCCGACCGTCCGTTTTCTTGCGTTTCGTCATGCGTTTTCCCTCTGCTGGCTCGAAAGAAAATCGAAAGGTTTTGTACGGCCAGTGCTCAATTGCGTGCTAATTGACCGAAAAATGGCGACTGCTGGCTTTGCTGTTATGCGAACTCCTTCAGGCCCGCCATTTATCTGGCCATTTTCCTTTTCTTCCGGACCTCTCGCAGTTTCGTTTGCTTTCGCGAGTACTCCTCCCAATCCGCGCAATCCAGAACTTTCAGGACTATGTAGTCGATTGTGTATTTCCGAAAGAACTTGTCATCCTTTTTCAGCCCCGTGCCCCAGTTTTGGAAGACTGAATCTCTGATGTCTCTCAAATGGTAGCCAGATTCGAAGAGCTCAGTAATTTTCCTTGCCTTTTCATCATTCTTCCATTTGGATGCCTCTTCTTTCGCCCGTGCTTTGATACCTGCATTTCCTTTCGATTCTTTCAATTTTCAATCTCCCTGGCTTGTTTCCCATTGTGCGGATTGCTTCTTCTGCTTAGTATACGTCACAAGTATCAATATCGTAGATTTAATGGTGATGGCGCCGCATTTTTCGAAGTTCGAGCAGCCGATTGTGTTGCCATTCCAGCTCTTTGGCGACGGCCTCATCAGCATTCTCTAGGCCGGAGGCTCTATGCACCGCTTGAAGGGCGTACCGTGCAGCACCGATGGAATGCGTGCGGACGTGCGCGACGGCGACTGCATGGCCCGCGGCGCGGGCGGCCGAGCGTGCGGCGTTATCTTCACCGACCGCGCGGGCGGCCGTATGGGCGTCAAGGGAAGCCTTGCGTATGACGGCCATGTGAAATGCCCCGGTGTCTATCCACGTCCTGAGCGTTTCGATGGCGGTCCTTGGGCGCAGGTCCTCCGGATGCTCTTCCTCGAAATAGGGCAGAACCCGCTCCGCGCAGTCGATCGCCCAAGCCGCCAACGTCCTGTGTCCGGTTTTTCCAACGAGTTCCACGATTCTGTCGTTTTTGTAACGCGTGAGCGGGCAATCGGATTTTTTCATGCCGATTCATCCCCGGCACTCGGACGGCTCACCAATCCACCGTCCACACGGAATCCGCTTGGACATGGACCCAGTAGCCTTCGCCGGGTTTCATTATGTAAGCCGGTCCGACGACCTTCGTCCGATACGGGGCTCCCTGGTCGAAGACCTCGACGCAGTCGGCGCCCGTGCCCCAGAACGCGTTGCCCACGGTGATGTTGGCGCACAGCGATGGATATCCGACGAGGTTCCAGCCAGCGCGTAGCGGTATCCGCGTGGCGCTCGCCACAATCCCAGTCAAATTCAGATATCCGTCGCCAAGGTTTGTGATGTTTATCCAGATGCCCATCGTGTTGTCCGCATTCTTGAAATCGTTCCATGCCGTAAGCCAGTTGGTATTGTGCTGCTGCCAATGGTCAATCGAATTGCCGACGTCGTACCGCATCGCCCGGTCCCAGAGCGTGTCCCCGTCATTGTCCCTCAGGGATGTCAGCAGCGCAGAATCAAATGGAATCGTCGGAACCGAAATGAGGTTCCAGCCGAGGACGACCGGGATGCGGAAATCGGCGAGCGGGGGGTCGGGCAAAACGCCGGGAGTCATGAGCGGATAGCGGTCGAGGGCGCCCGTGCCGCCCTGGATGTTGAGATACGGCGCGTCTCCGACGCCATCGGGGCCGCTTTGGTCTTGCGCGGGTCCGTAGAAATGGTCAATGCCCGAATAGTCGCCCCAGTAGTTGCCCCCGGAAGGGTAGCCATTGTCCCAACGGTTATTGCATTTGTCGTCATAGGCCTGTTTTGTATTGTTGAAGAATTCATTGAGGTATATTTTGTTGCTTTCAGAATCTGCTAGATACACTGCATAATTAATGTTTTCGGACATATTGTTATTCCTAATTGTGTTGCTGTTCGAACCCGATAATAGATAGATTCCATGCATGTTGTTTGCCATCGTATTGTTTGAAACGATGCACCCGGTGCTTAGTAAAAAGTAGAATCCCATGTCGTCATTGAAGGATGCTGTGTTATTATCTAATGTGTCGTTGCGAGAGTTGATGATGGTAATGCCCACATTATTGCCTATAAACGTCGAGTTCGCGATGAGGTTGTTACTCGAAGCCTTGACGGATATTCCGGAAAGGGCATTGCTCTGAATCATCGAGTCGATAATCATGTTTCTAGTCGATTCTTCGAGGACTATTCCATCGTTGTTATTACCCTCCACAGAGCAATTCGATACGAGTAGATTGGGGCGAAAGTATGAATACGGTTTGTAGTTTCTTATCCCATCGTTATTGCCGGTGATGACGCAGTCTGTGACATTGACCATGCTCGCGTACAAAAGGATGCCCGACTCTGTGAAGCGGCTGGCGTTTTGTATGGTGAGGCCGGAGATGTCCACCCATCTGGCATTGTTGATGTTGACAGTTGTATTTCCTTCGCCGTCGATAAAGGTATTGCCCCAGCTCTCCCCTCGCAATTGGACGCTTTTATTGATTAATATGCGTTCTGTATACGTACCTGACTCCACAAAAATTTCGTGTCCGGCAGATGCATCGTCGATTCCGGATTGGATTGTGGGGTAGCGGGTGCCCTTGTCGAGATTGTGTACTCTGTATACAGCCGCTGTGACTGACTTCTCAACATGGTTGTTTATTGTAAGGTTCTCGCCCGCGATGGTCGCCGCCCGAATTTCGATTGCATAAACGCCAGTCGAACCGGGCGTCCAAGGGAAATCAAGGTCGGTCGAGCCTCCCGAGGCCAAATAGGGGATGGCGGTCGTTTCCTTGGTAACTCCATTTACATTGAAATCGACTGCAAGGTTCGACTCGCCGCTCGCGCCTTTGTTGTGGACGGTGACATTCGCATACGTTGTTTCTCCAACCTCCGTGGTCGTGGGGGCCACGAAATCCCCTATCGAAATATCATGCTGGGGGAGAAGCATCTCCAGTTCAACTGGTACAACTATCCTTGCATTATCCAAATCGTTGCTGGTGATGATGATTCCACCGAAGTAGGTGCCCGCCTCAAGCTCTGTGGTCAGCGAAAGGGTGAGGTCTGTCTGATTGCCGACGGCGACGGACCCACCAGTCTCATGGACCGAGAGCCACGAGGCATTGACGATGTCCGTTATCGCGAAATCCAGATTGGCCGTTCCAGCGTTCCCGACCGCGATGCCCGCTTCGATAGGCTCGGTTGAACAATACGTGTAATGGGCATAAAACACCCATCCGTCGTCGTACGGCTCGAAAGGTGTTGTGTCTATCTCGCCAGTTGTGTAGTTGATGGTGTAGTCGTTGTTCTCCTCCATTTCATACCACTCTGTGCCAGCAACGTCCAGGTATAGCGTGCAATTGATAATATTGCTGTTGTCCAACCACATCGGACCCGTTTCACCCGCAGTCGAAGGGCCGTACACAGTCTCGTTCAAGGCCTCCTCGTAAATGTTTCGTGGCTCCCCGGTTATTTTCAATGTTTCAGGTGTTACCAGGATGTCGGGGTATGATGCGGCAACGACGGTCGTGTTCCTCCTGTTGTTTTTAGTTATACTCTCCCCCGGGACCGGGGACACATCTAACTCAATTTCATATTCCCCCAGACCGGGCGCTGTCCAATCAAAACAGACGGTTGCGTGCATCCCTTTCTGCACGGAGGCGACCGCCGTGCTGTTATCAACCACTCCGTTTACGGACAGATATATATCAATATCACTCTCGTCATTGGTTCCAGCATTGTAAATTGTCGCGTTGACGGTTATTTTTGCACCAGGCCTTGAATTGGTGGGGGCCGTGATATCGGTGACAGTCACGTCATGGTCCTGAACGGAGCGATCCTTGATTGATATCTCCGGGTCGCCAAAGAGTGTGATCTCGTAGTAGCACCACCTCATGTCGCAACTGTCCCTCTCGCCGTTGTGGAGATAACCGATATTGTCCTCCTTGGAGTCCTGATTCGCTCTTCCGAGGTTTCGTATGCTCTCCCCGTACAAAGCATCGAAGAATTGCCTGTTATAGCGATTTCCAGCCCCGTCAGTGCTCTCGTATTTGCCGATGCCATACCTTGTATTGGCCACGAATGCAAAGGCCCCGGTCGGGTTGCACACCAAATGCTCGATGATGCAGTCGTTGTTGTCAAAAGCCCCGGGATAGCATCCTTGGCTGTATCCGAAGAAATATTTATTGTTGGTTAATTTGTCAACGTCAGAAATCCTCATCTTCATCACGAGCCCTATCCACGCGTGCCCGAGACCGTTCACGATGTGGGTGCCGTTGTTGATTATCCCTGTCAAATCGCTTGCGGTCCAGGCCGCATCCTCGGCGTATAACGTTGACACGTAGTATTCATCGGGGATGCCGGCGGTGGTGTAGCCATGTGCATCCGAGCCGTCCTTGATTTCGTCCATGGACTTGCCAGCATACTCCGCATCGCCGCCAAATCCGAGCCATTCCCCGACCATCAACATTTCTCCGAGATAGGGATCTGTCGCATTCTCATATGATAGTGTCTTCATTACAAAATTCGATACTTCGGTTTCGTTGTCCACCGGCGCCCTTCCGGTGAAAACCTCCGCGACAAGATCGACTTCCCCCCCGTCTGTTCCGTCGGTTGGCTCGGCCCAGAAGATGTCCTCGTCGCTGTTGAAGTTGCCGTCCAGGCATGCGTAATATAGGTCTGATGGTATTTTATCGTCCTCTAGAAATTCACCAGAGCTGAGAGCCTCACCCAGACAATAGGCGTAGAAACCGCGAATAGGAACGATGTTCTGCCCTCCCGCAACAAGGTCGCCATCTCCGCCAAGCAATATATATTCAGTATTCCAATTGACATACGCATCCTTAATAAAATTGCGAATTTGCGCCTGCGTGTCATTGAAAAGAGGGTTCGAATCCCAATATTCTTGTTCAACGACAATCTCTTCGACTGTTACTATCGTGGCGTTCAGGCCCCTAATCGTCTTGGAGTCCACAAGGTCCTGAAATGTGTAGCTGCCCGATGAAGCTTTTAATTCCTCATTCGTTATTATTACGTATTCATATGTGTCCGATGGGTCAACGATTGAGGACAAGCTGCCCTCCGCAACCCCCCTGGTTTCGGTCGTTTGCTTATAACGAGTGGTCGCCCCGGGGTTGTCAACCATCTGTTTTACTCGCATCTCGTCGATGGGGGAATGTCGGAGCATCGCAGCGTCGTGTGTGTCAATCGCTCTGTGTGCGGTTGTGATTTTCACACTAATCTCCTCATAATAGGTGATTGTCCCCGATTGTGGCACATATTGAACGGGATAGAGATTCAAAATATGGATGCCGTAACCCCTAAATTGCTGTGTTGATCCCGTGGAATACAGTTGTCCGGGGTAGGGATTCGACGATGAATATATATCTTCGTCCGGAGGCGTCCACACACTTTTTATGCCCTGGGACAGGGTGACGGACCTTTGGCCTGGTATGATGTCATAGCTGCCATCCAGTACACTCCTTCCGCTGCCGAGAACACTGATGCTCTGAACATTTGCCGATGGAGGAAGAAGCAACCTTGCAGTTTTAAACGGGAGGATGGGCTCTCCCTGCGAACCGTAACTTTGGAGGCCCGGCATTGTTATCGAGGCGTATCCGTCTGCGAATTCCAATTTAGGGGGTGGAAAATGGTAGGTGAACTCCATGGCATCGGGCGCAGGCAAAACGCCTTCATCCCCGATACTTCCAGCCGCATCCTCACGCTCGGCTGAAATCGATTGCATCCCCGCAGATGGATAGATGCTGAGTATGAACATCGCCGCGATGATGAGCGCGCCGATTCTGCCCTTCGTGCATTTGCGAAAATCCAACATCAACGCCTCCCCCTCGATGGCACAATAGCCCGGTTTCCGCGAGTCGGGGATGCAATCGAGCCGTCAAACGACCCAGAAATCCCTTTATCGGGTGATGGAACATCGGCGTTCTTATGGACCACATGGCGAATATCCGTTTACTGTCTATTAAAACTATCGCACCCGTCAGATTCGATGAAACGGATTCGTGGGCAGTTGCATTGCGAGCGGCTTACCATTTTCGCCCACCCCCGCGTCAGATTTATCTACCTCCCCGCCCAATATACTCTGACGGTGATTACCATGGGTCTGTTCGGAGGGGACAAAATCAAGGTGAAGCTGCGCGGCGCGACCGCCATCGCGTTCATCGAAGCAAAGGGGCCGTACGGGAAGATTCCGTACGACGAGATGTACGGAAAGCTTTTCGCGTGGGCCAAGGAGTCCGGCTCCAAGCCGGGGTTCAGCACGCTCAACATCTACGACAGCGACCCGAACGTGACACCGGAAGCTGAGCTGGCAACGCGCGTCGCGATACCGCTGTACAAGGCAGGCGAGCCGAAGGGCGAGGTCGTGGTCGGGCAGCTGGCGGAGATGGAAGTGGCGGTGAAGAAGTTCGAGGGGCCGTCGGAGGGGTACAACGCCGCCTACGCCGAGCTGGGGAAGTGGATTGCGGACAACGGCTACAACGTCGCGGGGCCCCCGATGGAGGTCTTCACGAAGAAGCCGAAGGTCAAGGACGGGAAGACAATCATCTACAGCGAGATACAGTTCCCCGTGGCGAAGAAGTAAAGGGCATGCCCCCGCCGCTCTGCCGAAAACGATAATAACAGCCGCGACTATCTGAATCCCCATGAACAAGGAAGAGTTGCTAGCTACGCTGAACCCGCACCAGCTAGCCTACGTGAATCTTGGCCTGCCGAACCCGAGGAACGGAGAGTACATGCTGTGCGCCTTCAGGCTCGTCCCAGGAGGCAAGCTGAATATGCTCCAGGCGGCCTGCGAGGTCGCGGCCGAGTCGTCGACGGGGACGAATTTCCTGGTCAACACCGAGACTCCGTTCTCGCGCGAGATGAACGCCCTCGTGTACGACATAGACGGCGGTCATGTCTGGATAGCCTACCCGACGCGCCTTTTCGACCGCGGGGGGAACATCCAGAACATCCTCACGTACGTCGTGGGCAACGTCCTCGGCATGAAGGAGGTCCATTCTCTCAGATTGGAGGACGTCTGGTTCCCGCCGGCGATGCTGGAGCAGTACGACGGACCAAGCTACACCCTTGACGACATGAGGAAATACCTGGACGTCCACGGCCGGCCGATTTTGGGCACCATCGTGAAGCCGAAGATGGGGCTCACATCCGCGGAGTACGCGGAGGTCTGCTACGACTTCTGGGTGGGCGGAGGCGATTTCGTGAAGAACGACGAGCCGCAGGCCAACCAGGACTTCTGCCCGTATGACAAGATGGTCCGCCACGTCAAGACCGCGATGGACAAGGCCGTGAAGGAGACTGGCAGGAAGAAGGTCCACTCGTTCAACGTCTCGGCGGCCGATTACGACACGATGATAAAGCGGTGCGAGATGGTCAGGGGCGCTGGATTCGAGCCGGGCTCCTACGCCTTCCTGATAGACGGCATAACCGCGGGCTGGATGGCCGTCCAGACCCTCCGCAGAAAGTACCCGGACGTCTTCATACACTTCCACAGGGCGTCGCACGGCGCCTACACGCGCCCCGAGAACCCGATTGGCTTCTCTGTGCTGGTGCTCTCGAAGTTCGCTAGGCTGGCGGGCGCATCGGGCATCCACACCGGGACCGCCGGCGTGGGCAAGATGGCCGGAACGCCGGAGGAGGACGTCACGGCCGCCAACAGCATCCTGCGCTACAGGGCCAAGGGGCATTTCTTCGTGCAATCATGGGCGACGATTTCCGAAACCGACGAGGACATCGAGAGGCTCGCCACGGAGGACTATGCCGGGAAGCCGATTCTGCTGGACGACGATTGGCGGGGGATGAAGAAGTGCTGCCCGATAATCTCCGGGGGCCTCAACCCCACGCTGCTGAAGCCGTTCATCGACGTGATGGGTCACACGGATTTCATCACCACGATGGGCGCCGGCTGCCACGCCCATCCGCGGGGGACCAAGGCTGGGGCGACCGCGCTCGTCCAGGCCTGCGAGGCTTACACGAAGAAGGTGGACATCGCAGAATACTCCAAGACGCGGAAGGAGCTGGCCGAGGCGATCGAATTCTTCGGGAAGGCGAAGAGGGAGTGAAGCGCAGGATTCCTGTGAAGGATTTGCCTGCAGCGAAGGGGTGAGGAATCGATGGCGAGGAAAAACGCGACGTTCGCCGCCGGATGCTTCTGGGGAGTGGAACGCGAGTTCAGCCGCGTGAAGGGGGTCTCGGGGACCGAGGTAGGCTACACGGGAGGGCACACGGAAAACCCGACCTACGAGCAGGTCTGCACCGACAAGACCGGCCACGCCGAAGCCGTGCGCGTGGAGTACGACCCGTCCGTCGTGACCTACGGAGAGCTTCTCGACGAATTCTGGAGCATCCACGACCCGACGCTGGTGAACCGCCAAGGCCCTGACGTCGGGAGCCAGTACCGCTCGGCGATATTCTACCACGACGAGATTCAGATGCGCGAGGCCATGGCGTCGAAGAAGCGCCTCGATGCGTCCGGCGAGCTCTCCCGCCCCGTCGCCACAGAGATAGCGCCGGCGCAGCCCTTCCACCGCGCCGAGGAGCACCACCAGCGCTACCACGAGAAGAACGGCACGGCCGGGTGCGCCATAAGGCGCAAATGAGCAGGCAGTCAATCTTATACGCGCGTTGTGTGATGTCGAGGGGACATGAAAGCGGTAAAATCGCTGATGCTGGTGTCCTCTTCCCCGAGGCGCTTTGAGATTCTCATGGGGGTCGTGCCAGGGCTCAAGGTAATTTCCCCGACCTGCAAAGAAGTCCCTGTGCTCACCAAGGATGACCTAATATCCAACGCTGCCCGAAAGCTGGAATCCGTGAAGCTAGCCAAAAAGGGTGTCGCAATCTCCGCGGACACTGCAGTTTTCCTCGACGGTCGCGCGCTGGGCAAGCCATCGTCGCCCGCGGAGGCCGTCGAAATGCTCCGCTCGCTCTCCGGCCGCTGGCACGAGGTGGTCACCGGGGTCGCGCTTTATATCGACGGCAAGGTCGAGACGTCCAGCGAGACGACGAGGGTGCTTTTCAAAAAACTGGATGACGCGGCCATTCGCTCGTACGTTGCGACCGGCGAGCCCCTCGACAAAGCCGGCGCCTACGGCATCCAGGGGCTCGGCGGGCGTCTCGTCGAGAAGATAGAAGGGGATTATCACAACGTCGTCGGGCTGCCTTTGCCCTTGCTGGAAAGCATGCTGGAATCGCACGGGCTCGCGCTCCCGGAGCCAGGGAAAGATATATAACCCCCCAGGTTTTGGCAATGAACGATGTCGAAGGCGAAGGCCGTATGGGAGCTGACGAGGCTGGAGCACGGCCTCATGCTCGGCGTGGCGGTCCTGACCGGGGCGCTGATAGCGGCCGGAGAGCTTCCGGCTGCCTGGAACTTCGCGCTCGCTTTCCTGACCGCGCTGCTGATCGAGGCCAGCACCTTCGCGCTGAACGATTATTACGACTTCGAGATTGACAAGGCGAACGGGCGCACCGACAGGCCGCTCGTGCGCGGCGATTTGGCGAAGCGCGACGCTCTCTTAGTCTTCGCGGCGCTGTTTCCTTTGGGGATCATATGCTCGTTCCTAGTTAACTGGACGTGCTTCCTCATCGCGCTGGCGTCTGCGGTCCTGGCCGTCGCCTACGACGCGGGGATGAAGCGCTTCAAGCCCTTGGGCAACCTGTACATTGCGTACACGATGGCGGTTCCGTTCGTCTTCGGCGCTGCGGCGGTCGTGGACGGTTCTGGCCTTGACCTGAACCTTTCCACCCCCGTGCTGATCCTTGCATCGGTAGCCTTCCTGGCAGGGGCGGGGCGCGAGGCGATGAAGGATGCGGAGGACGTTACCGGGGACTCCAAATCGGGTGTGAAGTCCTATGCGACGATTCTCGGACCCCGGAGGGCGCTGGCCGTGGCTGCCGAGTTCTACTGCATCGCGGTCGCGCTCGCGTTCGTGCCCTTCCTGTCGTCCAACTTCGGCAGTTATTATAATAATATATATTATATCCTTCCAGTCCTCGTCACGGATGCCATGCTGCTCTTCACGGTCGCCTCGATCCTCTCCAAGCCGGAGCCCGACCTGAAGTTCCACCGGAGGTTGACGCTGGCGGCGCTGCTGGTCGGCCTTGTCGGATTCCTTATGGGCGCGTTCGTGGGCTGAGGGCGCTGGAGCGGCTGCGTGATGCGCCAACCGCCGACGGAAGCGTTAAATCCCCGGGGGTATTCCCAGGCAACGCGCGGGCTCATAGATCAGACCGGAAGATCGCCTGCTTTGCAAGCAGGAGGCCGCGGGTTCAAATCCCGCTGAGTCCATTTTTCTGTTTTGCTTTTAAGCCGACGGAAGAAAAAAAATGGAAAGGACTAGAGGTTTCCGTCGATTTCCGAACAAGGAGCTAGCCCGGCCCTGTGGCAAGGACAACATTTTGCGAGCCTTGCCCGATTAGATGCTCTTGTGTGCAGCCGGTGAATTTTGGGCATTGACGGCTTTCCTCCTCTCCCACACCCGCCTCGCCGCCTTCTCCGCCTCCACTAGGACGAAGACGCTGCTGGACACCAGGACGCACAATCCGAAGTAGAATGGCGTCAGGGGCTCGAGCTCGAATATCGTCGCCAGGGCGGGGATGTACAGGACCGCAAGCATCAGCCCGGTGCTCACGGCCACTGCCGCCAGCAGCCAGGGATTGGCGAAGAACTTGCGCGAGAGGACCGTGCCGCCCTCGATGCGTATCGCCAGGACGTGCCAGAGCTGGAAGAAAGCCAGCGTGGTGAAGCAGAGGGTGTGGGCATGTTCGATTCCCTCGGTCAGTCCGTAATCGAAGAGCCACAAGCACCCCGACATCATGAGGAGCCCGACCCAGGCGATATGGAGGGCTATCCCGCCTGCGAGTATACTCTCCTTCGGGTCGCGCGGCGGGCGCTTCATTATCCCCCCCTCGGGCGGCTCGACGCTGAGCGCGAGCGCGGGAAGACCGTCGGTGACGAGGTTAATCCAAAGTATCTGGATGGCCACTAAGATTGGGAACGATTCGTCCGGCCAGAGCAACATGGGCCCAAAGATGGAAGCCACGAATATCACCAGCACCTCGCCGGAGTTTGTGCTCAGCATGTACCTGATGAACTTGCGCATGTTGTCGTAGACTGCTCGGCCCTCCTCGGCCGCGGCGACAACGGTTGCAAAGTTGTCGTCCGCCAAGACCATCGCGGCGCTCTCCTTTGCCACGTCAGTGCCGGTGATTCCCATAGCCACGCCTATGTCGGCTCCCTTCAGCGCAGGGCCGTCGTTCACGCCGTCGCCGGTCATGGCGACGATGTGGCCCCTGGCCTTCAGCGCCTTGACGATTCTGACCTTGTGCTCCGGCGAGACCCTCGCGTAGACGGACAAATTCTCCACGCCGCGCTCCAGCTCGTCGTCGGACATGAGGGCCAGCTCGTCCCCGAGCAACGACTGGTCGCCTGGCTTGAGGATGTTCATCTCCTTCGCGATTGCCAGCGCCGTGAGCTGGTGGTCGCCGGTGATCATGACGACCCTGATGCCCGCATCGTTGCATCGAGCGATGGCGTCAAGCGCCTCCAGCCTGGGGGCGTCCATAATTCCGAAAAGAGCCGTGAAGCAGAATCCCTCCTCCGAGGACTCGTCGAACTTTGCAGGTGAGCTTTCTAGATCCTTGGTCGCCAGCGCTATGACGCGCAGCCCCCTGGACGCCATCTCCTTGTAAGCGCTCATCGTCGCGGCCGCGTCTCTGTCGTTGAGCGGTGCCGCCGCACAGCCAGACGCGACGAAAGCGCATTTGCTGAGCACAACCTCCGGGGCGCCCTTGAGCACGGCCAGCGTCCGCCCTTCTGACCTGTGCACAGTGGTCATGCGCTTGCGCTCCGATGTGAAGCCGACCTCGCCCACTCTGGGCCATGACGCTCGCACAGAATCTATTGAGAGCCCGCAACGCGCGGCCGCGACGACGAGGGCGCCCTCAGTCGGGTCCTCAGTCACGTCCCACCGACCGTCCTTCTCGTACATCGAGGAATCGCTGCAGAGCGCCGCGGCCTCTAGCGCCTTGAGCAGCTCTCTCTCTCCGTCAGGAGCCAGAGCGACACCGCCTCGATGCAAAGTGCCCTCGGGAGAGTAGCCCTCCCCCTTTATTTCGTAGAGATGGCCGCCGACGCGCACCTCGCGAACATTCATCTTGCCTTCGGTCAGCGTCCCGGTCTTGTCGCTGCAGATGACCGTGACCGCCCCGAGCGTCTCTACGGACTGGAGCTTGCGGATGAGGGCGTGGCGGCGCGACATCCTGACCATGCCGAGGGCTAGGGCGATAGTCACGACCGCCGGGAGCCCTTCCGGCACCGCGGCGACGGCCAGGCTCACCGAGGTGAGGAATCCCGTCAGGATGTCGTCAGGGTTTTGGATGTAACCGACGGCGAAGACGAGCGCGCTGACGCCGATAACAGCCAAACCGATTGATTTCCCGAGCTTGTCCAGGCGCTTCTGCAGGGGCGTGTCCTCAGACTTCTCGGACTGGACGAGCCCCGCTATCTTGCCCAATTCGGTCCGCATGCCAGTGGCCGTGACGACCGCCTTTCCACGCCCCCTCTCGACGATTGTCCCGCTGAAGACCATGTTGGCCCGGTCGTTGATGATCGCCTTAGCGCCCATGGGTCCGACGGACTTATGGACCGAGACTGATTCGCCGGTCAGCGAAGCCTCGTTGACGTGCAAACCGATCGACTCGATCACGCGGCAGTCCGCTGGGACCTTGGAACCGGCGCTGAGCACTATGACGTCACCTTGCACAAGCTTCTTCGACTCGACTGTTGCGACCGCCCCCTCGCGCACGGCCTGAGCCTTCGGTGCTGCCATTGCCTTGAGGGCATGGATTGCCCTCTCCGCCTTGTACTCCTGGAAGAACCCGAAGGCCGCGTTGAAGGCGACGATGACGAGGATGACGACCGCGTCGTACAGCTCCGCATCCGAACCCTGACTCAGGCCGATGTAGGTGGAGATGGCCGCAGCGAATATTAGGATGATTACGAGGAAGTTCGTGAACTGGCCAAGGAATATCGAGAGGGGGCCGCGCATCTTCGCCGCGACCAGCTCGTTTGGCCCGTGCTCGGCCAGCCGTTTCGAAGCCTCGCTGTGTGCCAGCCCGTTTCCCGAACTTCCGAGCTTTTCTAAGGCGTCGTCCACCGATAGAGTGTACCATTCGTCCTCAGGCATCCGTGTTGAATCGGCACATTGATAGATAAGGATGACGCCCGTCCAACTCGCTTCCAAATCAAGTCAGAAATACGCAACCTATTTATCTCCCCCCCGCCTCCCTCATGACAGGGGATACGGATGGCGGTTGAAATCAAGCACGTTCCGGGAAAGAAGAAGAACTGCAAGGTCATGATATACGCGCTCAGTACCTGCGGGTGGTGCAAGAAGACGAAGCAGATGCTGAAGGACGGCGAGGTGGAATATTTCTACATAGACGTTGACCTGGTCACCGGGACCGAGGACAAGCGCAAGGTCGTCGAAGAGATGAAGAAGTGGAATCCGTTCAAGTCCTTCCCGACCATCGTCATCGACGACAAGGAGTGCATCATGGGCTTCGACGAGGAGAAGCTCCGAAAGGTGATTGATAAATGAGCGCGCCCGACGAGGCTGGAGTCCAGAATACCTACGACAAGCTCAAGCGCGAGGCCGAGGCCGGGGGATACCGGCTCAACCCGGACGTGGAATTCACCAAGGAATTGATACGAGGACTGCTGGCGAACGAGGAGCGCCTGGGCTACTGGGCGTGCCCGTGCAGGCTCGCCTCGGGGGACAAGGCCGAGGACACGGACATCATATGCCCGTGCGACTACCGCGACCCGGACCTGTCGGATTTCGGCGCGTGCTACTGCGCCCTCTACGTTTCCGAAGCCATAGCCAGGGGCGAGAAGAATGCCGCCGCCATCCCGGAGCGCCGCATACCTCCGGAGGACAGGGTCGCCCCGGCCGCGCCATCGGCGGCGGGCCAAGCCTTCGGCGCCAAGCCGCTGTCCAAGCCAGTGTGGCGCTGCAAGGTTTGCGGGTACCTCTGCGCGCGCGACGGCCCGCCGGACGTCTGCCCGATATGCAAGGTCAAGAAGGAGAGGTTCGAGCGCTTTGCATAGTACTCAATCGTTAAATAGGGGCTCGGATATAGGTTTTAAAACCGAGTGAGGAAACATGATACGTTTTGGACCTGCTGGTATACCGCTCTCGTGCAAGGGAAGAACGCTCCGCGACGGCATCGAGGACGTCCACATTCTGGGGCTCAACGCGATGGAGGTACAGCTCGTCAGGACGAACGTTATTGACCGGGTCGCCAGCGAGGAGGAGATAGGCTTCACGCCCCGGACCATTCCCGAGGAGCTCGTCGTCGAGATTCTCAGGGATTCCAAGAAGAAGGGCGAGCGGATTTTCGACCTCGACGAAAAGATACAGAAGGGGGACATCCTGCGCGTCATGGCGTCGGCGATTGCCAAGGACCACGAGCAGCTGAAGCGCCTCGGGGACCTGGCGCGCGACCTGGACGTGGGAATCTCCATGCACACTCCGTATTATATAGATTTGGTTAGCGACGACGACATCACACAGCGCAGCGTGGACAGCGTGATATGGGGCGGCATGCTCACCCAGGAGCTGGGGGGCGGCATACTGGTCACGCACCTCGGGCTCTACGGCAATGTCGAGTCAGACGCCGCACTGGCCCGAGTCCGCAAGCACCTCGATGGCATCATGAAGATATTCAAGCAGAGCGGCATAACTGTGAAGCTCGGCATCGAGCCGAGCGGGCGCCAGGAGGTCGTGGGGAGCCTCGAGGAGATAATCGACCTCTGCGATGAGATCGACGGCGTCGTCCCGGTCCTCAACTTCCCCCACATCCACGCGCGCGGGAACGGGAGCCTCAAGGTTAAGGAGGATTTCCAGAAGCTCTTCGACACCGCGGCCAAGTATTACTCAGGCGAGTTCTACGCCCACTTCTCCGGCGTCGAACACGAGGAGGGGAACGAGATACGCTACACCCCCATCAAGAAGGGGGACCTCAAGTTCGAGCCTCTGGCCGAGTGCATCCTCGACAAGGGCTACGACATGACGATCATCTCCGGCTCCCCGCTTCTAGAGCACGATGCGATGTACATGAAGGTCATACTGGAACGCATCTTGGCACGAAGAAGGGCGAAGCCTGTGGCCAAGCCTACCCCGCCGAAACCTGCGCCGAAGGCGGCGGCGAAGGGCAAGAAGCCCGTCAAGCCGGTCCCTAAGAAGCCTGCCAAGCCGTCCAAGGAACCTGCTGGCAAGAAGCCAGCGGCAAAGCCGGTAAAGAAGGCGCCGTCCAAACCAGCGCCGAAGAAGGTCGCGCCAAAGAAGCCGGCTGCGAAGCCCAAGGCCAAACCCGCGCCGAAGAAGGTTGCGGCGAAGAAGCCGGCTGCGAAGCCCAAGGCCAAGCCGAAGAGCGCGCCCAAGAAGAAGCCTGGAAAGAGGTAGCGCAGCGATGGACCCGGCGGCCGGTTACATTTTAAAAGAGGTCGGGTCGGCGCTCGACCGGATACCAGACAAATCGATCTCATCATGCATCGAGATGGTGATGAAAGCCAGGCGGACGTTCGTCTTCGGTGTCGGGCGCTCGGGGCTCGTCGGCCAGGCGTTCGCCGTGCGGCTGGTGCAGCTCGGCCTGGACGTGCATTTCGTGGGCGACACCACCACGCCCATCGTGCAGGAGAACGACCTCCTCATTGCGATATCGAACACCGGGGAGACGATGTCCGCCGTCCAGACCGCCAACATCGTGCGGAGGCTCGGGGCGTCTGTCATAGTCATCACGGGGCGGGAGAACTCCAAGCTCGCCCATGCGGCGAACCTCATCATCCTCGTCAGGGAGCCATCCGACAGAAGCAAGTCGAAGCAGGCGCCGCTGGGCACGATATTCGAGGACGGTGCGATGATATTCCTGGACGGCCTCATCCCTTTGCTCATGGGGAAGCTGAATCAGACGGAGAACGACATGCGGGGAAGGCACGCCATCTGGGTCTGAGTGCGAGCCGTCACGCGTGCGGAGGTCAACCTGCCGTCATCCGAACGATTTTGCCGCCGTTTGTAACAGGACCACCCCGCAAACGATATATCCATTATGCCCATTCCGAGATTGAGGTCTCATAATGACGCACAGGATAGCGCTCATAGGCTGCGGGACGGTCGGGATAGGTTTTCTGAAAATACTGAGGGACAAGGGTGAGCACCTCAGGGCCAGGTACGGCTTCGAGGCCAAGGTCGTGGCGGTCTCGGACAAGGTGAAGGGTGCCGTGATGGCCGACGGCGGCCTGGACCTCAGGGCGTTCGTGGCGCACGTGGAATCGGGAAAGCCGATCGGCGAGTTCGACCCGAAGGCGGTTCACGGTCTGGACTCAGTCGAGACCATACGCCGGGCCAAGGCCAGCATCGTCGTGGAGGTCGCCTGGACGGACATAAAGACCGGCGAGCCGGCGGCCACGCACATCAGGGAGTCGTTCAAGGCCGGAGCGAACGTCGTGACCACGAACAAGGGGCCGGCGACGCTCTTCCACGGCGAGCTCACGGAGCTGGCCAAAGAGCACAACGTCTTGTGGAGGCACGAAGGCGTCGTGATGAGCGGGACGCCGGTTTTCGACCTGCTGGAGTTCTGCCTCGCCGGCAACGACGTCAAGGAGATCAAAGGCATCCTGAACGGCACGACCAACTTCATCCTCACGAAGATGGAGGACGAGGGGATGGCCTACAAGGACGCGCTGGCGCTTGCGCAGAAGCTCGGCTACGCAGAGGCGGACCCGACGGCGGACGTCGAGGGCTTCGACGCGCTCGCGAAGATTCTCGTGCTCTCTAACATCGTCCTGGGCGCGAACCTCAAGACCGACCAGGTCGCCCGCCATGGGATTTCAGCAATCACATTGGAAGACATCGCGAAGGCCAAGAAGGACGGAAAGCGCTACAAGCTCGTCGCAAGCGCGAAGCGCGAGGGCGGCAAGGTCGTCGCCCAGGTCGAGCCGGTCCAGCTCCCGCTGAGCGACCCGCTCGCCGGAGTGAGCGGGGCGATGAACGCCGTCACATTCACCACCGATTTATCCGGGCCAATCACAATCCAGGGGCCTGGCGCTGGGCAGCTCGAGACGGGATTCGCCGTTCTAATCGACGCGCTGAACATACACAGAGCATGCCAGAGCAAAAAGCACGGACGCCCCGGCAACTGAGGGAGCTTGATGTCCGGCGGCTACATGGGCAAGTGCATCGAGGTCGACCTGACCAAAGGCACTTCCGAGCCCATGGGGCTTGACCGGTCGCGCCTTGAGAAGTGGGTCGGCGGCAAGGGGCTCGGCATTTCATTGCTATTGGAGATGGACCGCTCCGAGGACCCGCTGGACGCAGCCAATCCGCTCATTTTCCTCACGGGGCCGCTCACCGGTTCCGGAGTCCAGACCTCGGCGCGCTCCTGTCTGGTGACCCGCTCGCCCCTGACCGGTGGTTTCCTGGACTCGCACGCCGGTGGGCTCTTTGGCGCGTGGTTCAAGAGGACCGGGCACGACTACATGATCGTGAAGGGGGCTTCCAGCAAGCCAGTCTACATCCGCCTTGCGAAGGATGGGGCGGCGATCGAGGACGCCTCGGAACTCTGGGGCAAGGGCTGCATCGAGACCGAGGACATCCTGAAGGAAAAGCACAGCGGCGCCAAGGTCGCCGCCATCGGTCCAGCCGGAGAGAACAAGGTGCGCTTCGCCTGCATCACCGCCGATTACTCGCGCAACTACGGAAGGGGGGGCGCCGGCGCCGTCATGGGCTCTAAAAATCTCAAGGCGGTCGTCGTCCAGGGAAGCGAGCCGATAGGCTACCACGACCCGGCAAGGTTCAAGGCCCTCTCAGCGGAGATGGCGAAGAACATCGCGGAGCACCCGTCCAAGAAGCGCCGGTACGAGCTTGGCACGATGATGTGGGTGCGGATGGGCCAGGAAATCGGCGGCTTCCTTCCGACGAAGAATTTCAAGCACGGCCAGTGGGACGAGTACGAGAAGATTACCGCCGAGGCCACGGGCAAGGCGCTCGCTTGGGAGCACTGCGGCTGCTTCGGCTGCCGAATCCAATGCTCCAAGCGGGCCAAGTGGGACGGCAAGATGATTGAGGGTCCAGAGTACGAAACGGCGGCATACCTGGGCTCTGGATGCCTCATCAACGACCCCAAGGCGATCGCAGAGGCCAACTGGCTCTGCAACGACCTCGGTCTCGACACGATATCGGCGGGGGTGACGATATCGTTCGCGATGGAAGCAGCCGAGAAAGGTTTGCTGGACAAGGAGGACAACGAATCGATAAGATGGGGCTCTCCGCAGGCTGTCTACGACCTGCTCGGCAAGATTGCCAGGCGGGATGGAATCGGCAACGTCCTCGCCGAGGGCACGCGCCGCGCCTCCGCGAAAATCGGAAAGGGGAGCGATTACTTCGCCATCCAGATTGCCGGGATGGAGCTCTCGGGGGTGAACCCGCTGGGGTCGTACTCCATGCTGCTCTCGCTCGCTACGGCCGACTTCGCCAGCCACACCCGGTTCTGGAGTTGCAGCGACGAGATGGCCAGCAAGCTGAAAATCGATTCGTTGGCGAAATACATCGCGGACGGACAGGACGAGGTCTGCGCGCGCAACTCGCTCATAGTCTGCGACTTCCTCCCGTACGGATTCGCGGAGCTGGCGCCGTTCCTAGAAGCGGCGACGGGCTCGCCTGCGACGAAGGATTCGCTGCAGACCCTCGGCCAGCGGATTTCGGCGCTGGCCCGGCTGTACAACCTGCGGACCGGAAGGACGCACGCCGACGACCTGGCGATACCCGGCAGGTTCCTCAGCGAGGCGTCCGTTTCAGGCCTCATGAAAGGTCGGAAGGTCGCTCCGGAGACGTTCGAGCGCCACGTGGCGGAGATTTTCGAGGCTCGGGGCTGGGACGCCGAAGGCAGGCCGACCCAGGAGACGCTGGAGCGGCTGGGCATCGACGTTTAACGGTGGTGCAGCTTCGGCGCCGCGATGAAGCTCAAGCCATTCTCCGTGAGCGCCTTCGCCGTCACGTTGACTGACTCGTGCTTGTCCATGTAGTTCTGGGCGACGAGGGGCATGAGCCCGTCCTTCTCGATGTCCGCGCGCGTGGCGAAGTACTCCAGAATGTCGGACGGGTGCTTGCGGGACTGCTCCGTGGCTATCTCCCCGCCCTCGTGCTTGGCACTGATGTTGGGGACCTTCCGCGCGACCTCGAGAAGCTCGCCGCGGCGGTTGTACGGCTGCCGTACGATGTGCTTCCAGGTCTCGGTGATGTGGTGCTCCAGCCTCACGTTGTCCGTGAAGCCGAACTTCCCCCGGATGCGGTCCGCTGCTTCGATGGTCCCGTTGTCGACCGAGTTCGATAGGTTGAACCCGATGAGCGGCGTGGTGCCGTCCGCCCTGCTCAGGAGCTTCGCTGTCATCAGGGTCCAGAAGATGGAGTACGGGTTGTCGTTCCCCATGAATACGGATATCTTGAACTCTAGGTCCACTCCAGCTTTATAGAGCATGTACCCCAGTATGACCGTTCCCGGATTCACGTTCAAAACCTGTTTGACTCCGAAGTTGGTGTGGTAATACAGAAACTCGTCTATCCAGGCGAGCGCGTGGTCGTTGGGCTGGCCCACGCCGCCGAAGTACCCTGTGATGGTGTCCGGCCCGCCCAGGTGCACGTTCGAGCCGTCGGTGCCCTTGGTGTCCAGGGTCTCGCAGACGCTCGCCCCCATCATCGCCATCGCGGCCTGGACCGCCGCCAGGTCGCCGTCCGCCTCCTGCTCCTTCATCATCCTCACGCGGATGAACCGCCCAGGCATGAGCTCCCTTTTCTCGATTGCCTGGCGGGCCTCCTGCATCAGGAACGGGAAGTACTGGAGCGCGCTGATTTCGAGCGTGACTGGTTTGCTCTCGTCGAATTTCGTCTGAGGGTACTTCGCACCCAGAACGCTTTTTCTGTAGTCCCCGACGGATACGAACGCGCCTTTTTCCATCTGCGCGGAAAGCCAATCCAGCCCCTTGACGTGCTCATCATGGCCGCCTTTCTTCAGGCTCGCCATCAGGCTCTCGATTCTGGCGGACTCGCGGTGCTTCCTGTTTATCTCCGCCACCCCGCCGTGCCTGTCGATTATCCGCTGGAGGCCGTTGGTGAGCGGGTTGTCCCCCGCCGCCAGAAAATCGTTCACTTCCATCATCCGCTTCTCCGGTATGCCGAACTTGTCATCGCCCATGGCTCCACCCTCTCAAAACTACCGTCGAGAATATCGGGTCATCGTTATTAACCGTTTCGCCCCCGGCCAAAGCGCACTTTAAAATATCACGGTTCGATTTGGAAGCGACAGGAGAAGAAAGGCACATGCTCGGGACCGCGAAGAAGGCCGAGAGGTTGACGGGCCAGGCGGCCTTCAAGACCCTGGCCAGGGCGAGGGAGCTGGAGAGGAAGGGCGTCGACGTCCTCCACTTCGAAATCGGCGAGCCAGACGGCCCGTCGCCCCCCCACGTAGTCGAGGCCGCGAAGAAGGCGCTCGACGGGGAGTACACCCATTACATCGCATCCTCCGGAATCCCAGAGCTGAGGGAGGCGGTGCGCGACGAGGTCGAGGCCGCCAGGGGTTTCCGCCCCGACATGGACCAGGTACTCATCACCCCCGGGGCGAACCCGATAATCTACTTCGCCGCATCGGTGCTGATGGAGCAAGACGACGAGGTCATCCTTCCCGACCCCGGTTTCATGTCCTACCAGTCGGTCTTCAACTACCTCGGCGTCCCGAAGCGCGGAATCAGGCTTCGGGAGGACAACAAATTCAGGATGAGCCCGGCGGACGTCGAAGCCGCGATATCACCGAAGACAAAGCTCATAGTCATGAACTCGCCCCAGAACCCGACAGGCTCCGTGATGACCGGGGCGGAGGTCGAGGAGATGGCCGACATCGCCGAGCGGAGCGGCTCGTATCTGCTGAGCGACGAGATTTACGGCAAGCTCACCTACGGGGTGAAGCACCACTCGCCCGCTGCCCGAGACGAATGCAAGGAGAGGACGATATTGCTGGATGGTTTCTCCAAGGCGTACGCGATGACGGGCTGGCGGCTCGGATACTGCGTCGGGCCCAGGGACGTCATCGCCAAGATGGCCTTGCTCCTGGAAACGACTGTCTCGTGCACGACCTCGTTCGTCCAGAAGGGCGGCGTCGCGGCGCTGAAGGGCCCGCAGGATTCGGTCAGGGCGATGAGGGACCAGTTCCGGGAGCGCAGGGACGCCATCGTCGCGGGGCTGAACTCAGTGCCGAACGTGAGCTGCATCGTGCCGGACGGGGCATTCTACGCGTTCCCCAACATCACCAAGACGGGTATGACGAGCGAGCAGTTCTCCGAGCACCTCCTCAACGACCTGGGAATCGCCGCGCTGCCCGGAACGGCGTTCGGGCCCGGGGGCGAGGGGTACGTGAGGTTCTCGTACGCGACGTCGCTGGAATCGATAGAGAAGGCAATTGGGCGGATGAAAAAGGATTCCTTTTGAGAGTCGCCTTTTACGTATGAAGAGTTCATTCGATATATATCCCAAACCTCGCCGGGACGTACCCGCCCGAATCGAGCCGGAACGCGCCGGCCTCCTCCTTCACCGGGTCGACGACCAAAGCGACGTGCCCGGCGCCGGAGAACATCGCGCGCTGCGTCGCAACGTCCGTCTCAGAGAGGAAGCAGCCGAAGCCAGGGTGGCTGTGGTACCATCCGATTACGACGTATTCGAAATCGACCTTAGCGAGCGACGCCGCCAGCTCGTCCAGGCCTTCGCGCGAGAACCTGACGCCCACCAGGGTCGCGTCGAGCTGGGTGGTGACTGCCTTCCTCGCCAGCGCGTATTCCAACCCCAAGTCCCTCCGCATCTCGCCCAGCAAAAGCCCCATGACCTCCAGGCGCTCTCCCTTGTGGGCCACGGCGTGCTTCCTGAGCGCCTCCTCGGCGAGGCTGCTGAGGTAGAGGGCGCAAGGCTCCCCCTTCCGCGGACGGCACGGCTCTATGGACCAGGGATGGCTCAAGGCGGGTTTGGGCGGCGGAGAGTCCGCCACCTTCGCCTCCTCATGGCCGACTATGCGCGGCTTCGGGCTCAACCGGATGCCTCCGATACGGCCATCATCCCAGCACCCTCGGTGGCGGGGCCTCCGCCACAACGACGGGAGGGCAGTACCTGTGCTCCCTGAAGTATCCCGCCGCGGTCATGCAGCTCTCGCTGGCGTACGGGTTGTCCGGGTTCGGGTTCATGAGCAGGCTCTCAAGGCCCCTGACGAAGCTGGAAAGGTTCGATGAAAAGCTCCAGTCGTCCAGCAGCTTGGTGCACACGTATCCGCCGTCGCGGGCGAGCATGATGTTCGGGTGGAAGATGGGGCTCTGCCAGCGCACGATGGGCTTCTCGTACGGATATTCCCCCGTGACTATGATTTTCAGCCGGTGCTCGTAAGCGTGCGCCACCTTTCCCGAGCGCATGACGGGCCCAGGGGTCTTGACGAGCGTGACGTCGATTTCGACGGGAAATGCATCCGGCGCCGCCTCGGGCGCCTCCAGCCTGTGCCTCAGGCTGCGCCTACACATCTCCAGTTCGTTGCGGACCCTGGCCGCGAGTATGTCTGCCGGCAGCCCCATCTCAGCGCCGTCCGGCTTCGCGGCGAAGACGCCGTCCGCCTTCCGGGTCCGGTATCAGTTCCAGAACGTCCCCGTCGCGTATCCCAGCGACCGCAAGCCCCGCGTTCCCGCGCAGAATCGACTTTCCCCTCCGGACGACGTACGCGCCGGCGGATTTCTCCCAGTAGCTGGCCGCGCTCTCGATTATCTCGTCGACCGAATTGTCGCTCTCCAGCTCCATGTCGACGCTCGCGCCCGTTTCAGCGTTCCTTACCTTGATCCTAAGGCTCATCCTCTCACCGCTGGGGGAAAACAAAGACCGGAGATAAACCTTTTGGATTACTCCTCGTAATAATGGCAGTACTCGCAGATGTTGCCCAGCGTGGGCTGCGAGGTCATCCCCTTGGTGCCCAGCCAGCTCTGGCATCTTCCGTGCATCTGGGGCTGGAGGCCCATCTTGCATTGTGCCATGCGATCACCGAACCTTCATCCCCGAGGCGATAAATAAAGGTTGCCACGGTGCCAGGACCGTTTTTCTACCAATTTTATTATATACGCCCAGAAACATTTGCCTAACCCCCAAAGGGGCTGTCACATGGCAAAGAGGCTCGCGCTGTTGTTCACCGTAGCACTTCTCGCTGTCCCGCTGCTCGCCGCTGCGTCATCTTCGGGTATGGATCCGTCGGGCGCGGAAACGAGGGCCCCCACGGTGACAGAGCGATACGAAATGATGCCCTTCGACAACGGAACCCTCCTGATTCCCATGGACTCGATGCAGGCGGACAGGCTCTCGGTCTTCGGCATGATTCACGCACTCCTGCGCAACGACACCCCGCTCCACAGGATAATCACCCCTCCGGACCAGTTCATAAAGACGAGGAACAGGCCCGGGGGGGCCAACTACAGCGGGGGGCCGTTCCTGGTGACTGAGTTCGACGAGACGCTCATCGACGAGATGCGCTACAAGTTCCAGAACGTGACCCTGGACTACGTATCCGAGCTTTTCGTCTCTTCGAGCGTCTACAACGTGAAGAAGGCCACGAGCATCCTGCTGATAACTGGCATGTACGACTGGGGCAGGACGCACACCCTGCTTGACCGGATGTCGATACCGTACCACAAGACCACCACGACGACGGTCACGGGCCAACCCGAGATGATGCTCGACTACGACCTGATAATAGACGACAGCAAGGGGTGGGCCGCGGATTGGGATTCCGCGTCCAACCCGAACCAGGTCCAGAAGGTCTACCAGCTCACTGGGATGATGAGGACCGCCGTGAACGGCGGAAAGCACATGATCTTCACCGACATAGCGATGAAGGACATGGTCAGGGCCTTCCCCAACTACATGACGATAACCAGCAACGGAATAGACGGCGTCGTGGAAAACGACGTGCATTGCCAGGTTCAAACCCTGAGCGAGTCCCCCGCGCAGTACTCCGGCGCGAAGAACATCACTGTGAAACTGCCTGTGGGCGGGGTCATCATCAGAAGGCCGGTTTCCTCCGCAGTCCGCGTCGTCCTCGACAGCGACGACTACCGCGGGGATTACAGGATGATGGCGGCCTACTTCTACTACGGCAAGGGAACGGTCGAGGCGATGGCCTACCTCCCATACGAGCAGTCCGGCGATTCGTACATCCTGTCCAGCCTGTTCTACGGCAACAGGTTCGTGCAGGCCCCGCCGGCGCCCCTCAAGGCCACTCTTCCCCTCGCCCCGGACGGGCTGGGGTTCCCGCTCCCCGCGGCGCCGCCGCCGCCACCGCCGCCGCCACCGCCACCGCCGGCCGTCATCGCCGGGGCCGGTGTGGGCTCGGGGGTCGGGGGAATCGGAGTGCTCAGCCTCACTGGATTGCTGGTCGCCGACAGGCTGAAGCTGAGGAGGGCGCACAGGCAGAAGATGGTGGTGAGCGCGTGAGGCGCATCCTAGCGGTCGTGGCGGTGGCACTCGTCGCCCTGGTCATGGCGCAGGCCGCCCCCGCGGACGGGCACACCCGCGCCGACAGCCTCGGCTGGCAGTACGAGTCGTTCCAGGACAACGTCAATCTGACGTTCTCGCCCAAGAGCCCGACCCCGATGGAGCCCGTCGTGATACGCGCCCAGTCCAGGAACCCGCTCGTCCACATCCAGGTGGCCTACTCGTACATGACGATACAGCTGCCGAACTCCGGGCCCGTAACGACTGGCCTGACGTTCAGCAGGTGGAACGAGACCGTGATGACCTGCACCCTCTCGGCCTATCCGAACGGCACGCTGGTGCGGTTCTACGTCAACGTCCTGGACTACTACAACACGCCCGCGGTATCCGGCAATTACACATACACGGTCGCAGGGCAGGACAGGCCCGGCGGATGGGCGCACACGGAGTTCGAGAAGAACCTGAACATCACCTGGTTGCCGAACCCGCCGAACGCCACAGAGCCTTCTGCCGTGACGATACGGAGCAAGGAGGGGACGGCGATATACGGGGCCTACCTGTACCTGACCTACGAGGTCAAGGTCGGCCAGCCCCAGTCCGGCGGCTACCCGTTCGTGCGCGTCAACCAGACGGCGATGTCGTGCGAAATCCCGGGCTACCCGATGGGCACGGGGGTGCGCTTCTGGGTTTCCGCGTGGGACAAGTACAACAACCTGACCATATCCGGATACTACAATTACACGGTCCCCAGGGAGGGGGACTACACCAGCCACGAATTCGTTCCCATCGACGGCTTGAGCGTCGTGGGCGGCCTAGCGGCCTTCGCGGCCGTCGGCGCAGTTGCGTACGTGCGAGTGCTTCGCGAGGAGCGCAAGCGCCGCGAGAAGGGCACCAAGTACGGCAAGACCGGATTCGAAAAGGAGAATGCAGAGCCATCCAGGGCTGCGGACGCCTCCAAACCCGCCGAGCCGGTAAAGGCGCCCGCGCCGCAAGCGAAGGGCGCCGGGCCCGCCAAACCCGCTGCCCCGGCAAACCGGAGGCGCAGCCCAAAAAGGAGGCACCGGGATGAGCCTGGACTCGCAGGGGCCGGAGCCGCTGCCGAAGCGCATCAGGCTGTTCGTAAAGAGCCCGCGCACGGCCAGAAGCGTCGCTTTCTTCCTGCTCGGGGCGCTCGCCGGCCTGTGGGTCCCGTTCTACCCGGTCTGGATGGCGCTGTTCTTCGGCATGCTCTCCGCGGTCATAGGCTACTCGTTCCCGCTGATGGCGCTCATAGCCGACGCGGTCTTCGTCACAGGAGCCGCCGGATACCAGTCTCCCGAGTTCGGTCTCGTCTTCCTCGTGCTGTCGCTCATCCTGCTCTTCGCCTCCCTCTACGACTGGAAGTTCGGCTTCATAGTCTTCGCGGCGATATACGGCAGCAGGTTCGGCCTCACGCTCCCTATATTATTGGCCGCGGCCGCGATATACCCGATGATGCTCTCGCTCTCCGCGGCGATGGCCTCTTCCATCAGCCTCATGGTCGTAACGTCGTGCGCGAACATGACGTCCCTGGGTTTCTTCGTCGCGGCCCCGCACACTTCGAGCTTCATGCTCTTCTACGAGCCCTCGGGGGCGTTCTCGCTCAGGGACATGCTGGTCGCGTACGGCGACCTCCAGAGGGCGGAGCTTTCGATAGTCGGGCCGGTGCTGGTGGACAACCTCGGCGCGTCCGTGGTGCCGATATTCGAAATCGCGGCGTGGATGGCCATGGCGCTGCTGGTCGTGTTCGCCTCGCGGCGCGCGGAGCGCGACAGGTTCCAGGGGATTCTCCTCACCGCGGCAGTGGGCTTCGCGGCGATGATGACGTTCATAGGCGCGCACCTGGCCATGGGGCTGGACGTCCCGGTGGCGGGCGCTGGCGCGTCCGTCCTGCTGCTGGCCAGCGCGCCCGCGGCCCTGGGGATTTCGCTCCTGGTCAAGGAGGAGTTCAGGGACTTCTTCGCCGAGCAGGGGATGCTCAGCTCCGTCGGCACGCGCGTGGCCGAATCGGCCAACCTGGGCCGGAGCAGCTTCGACCAGGTCGGCGGCCTGGCCGAGGTCAAGAACGAGCTGAAGGAGTCGATAATGGTCCCGCTTCTCAGGCCCGACCTCGCAATCCGCTTCGGCATAGACCCGCCGAAGGGAATCCTCCTGTTCGGCCCGCCCGGCTGCGGGAAGACGATGCTGATGAAGGCGCTGGCGAACGAGCTGAAGGTCGAGATGGTCACCGTCAAGTGCTCCGACATCATGTCCAAGTGGTACGGCGAGTCCGAGGGGAAGGTGTCGGAGCTCTTCCAGGCGGCGAAGGCCAGGCGCCCGGCCATCATCTTCTTCGACGACCTCGAGGCGATGGCGAAGAACAGGGACTTCTACGGCGGCGACGACGTAACGCCGCGCCTGCTCAGCATCATCCTCTCGGAGCTTGACGGCATGGACCGCTCCTCGGGGATAGTCCTGGTCGGGACGACAAACAAACCCGGGCTCATAGACCCAGCGCTTCTGAGGCCAGGGCGTTTCGACAAGGTCATCTACATCCCTCCGCCGAACGAGCACGAGAGGGCCGAGATTCTCGAAGTCCACCTTTCGGAGAAGCCCGTGGCGCCGGACCTCGACCTCGAGGAAATTGCTGCGCGGTGCGAGCGGTTCTCCGGAGCCGATTTGGCGAACATGGTCAAGGAGGCGACGGTGCTGGCGATGCGCAGGACGCTCGAGACCGAGGCGGTCAGCGTCGTGACGAACGCGGACCTCCTGGCTGTCGTGGCGAACATCAAGCCGAGCATAACGATTGCGATGCTGGAGGACTACGAGCTCCTCAAGATGGACTACGAGCGCAAGATGCACACGGTCGTCCGGGAGGACATGCGCGGCCCCTCGCTGCGCTGGAACGACATCATCGGCGCCGAGCGCACGAAGCGCGACATCAGGGAGTACATGGAAGTCCTTCTCCACGCCCCCGAGATAATGGAGGACTTCAGGCTCAGGGCGGGGAGGGGAATCCTGATAATCGGCCCCCACGGCTGCGGCAAGTCGCTCATAGTGCGGGCGGCGGCTCACGCGCTCGACATCCCGCTCCAGCGCGTCAACTGCGCCGAGCTTGTCTCGGTCGGGGACGGCACGACGGTCAAGGAGGTGTTCCACAGGGCCAGGGAGAACGCTCCCGCGATGGTTTTGCTTGAGGACTTGGAGGCCATCGCTGCCAGCGCCATATCCGGTTCGACGGTCGAAAGCAGGACGATTCTGGGCCAGCTCCTCGGCGAGATAGACGGGATAGGGGAGCGCGAGCAGGTGCTCATCGTGGCGACGACGCACATGCCCGACACGCTCCAGGCGTCGGTGCTCAGGCCGGGGCGCTTCGACAAGCTGTTCTACGTCCCGCCGCCCGACATAGGTTCCAGGAAGGGGATAATGGAGCTTCTCCTCCGCGACGTGCCGAAGGGCGCGGACATCGACGACTCGTTCCTTTCCTCGATCGCCTCGAAGACAGAGGGCTACAGCGCCGCGGACCTGGCGTCCATAGTCGACG
>JAZDNO010000017.1:0-16918 GCA_043799545.1 Methanobacteriota archaeon
TCTGACGATGCGGGCTACACGGTCGCCATGTTCAAGGGTGATGTCTCAGGCACGACTGTCCAGAGCGTCGAGCAGTACGACGGCGGGCAGACGTACCTGACGAGCGCGATGATAGACGCGAACCTGATGGCGCCGGACAAAGCCTACTGGGTGAAGGTCACCACGGACGGCACCTGGACTAAGGGCTACTAGGGAAAACACCGTTAGATGCGGGGCCGCGACGCGGCCCCGAAATCCTTTAAATTTCACTTTTCATTTTCCACAACCGGCGCCAGGCATCGAAATCCTTCGAGCGAGCATGCACTGGCCCAGCCATGCCATTCGTCAAGGTCCGTGTCTCGGTGGCTTCGCCACCTTCGACTGACCCGAGTTTCTTTGCGAGTAGTTCCGAATCCCTCGGTCGAACCGAGCTGGTGAGGCCGAACTTTCTTTGCTCCAAATGCTTTCTTTGGTAAGGCCGAGCCAGAGAGGTGAGACTCAAAGAAAGCGTTTAGCGGAAGGTTTAAATCCCCCCGACCAATTGCGCATATAGCAAAGGGGGATACCCGCATGACGATGCCTTTAAACGTACTGGAGCGTTCGGTGAACAAGCGCATATCGCTGCTCCTGAAGGATGGGAGAACGCTCGTCGGAAAGCTCAACGGCTACGACGAGTACATGAACATGGTTCTCGAGGAAACCGAAGAGACGCAGAACGACCAGGTTCGCCGCCTCGGAATAGTGGTGCTGCGCGGAAACAACGTGGTCACGATAGTTCCAGTCTGATGACTGAGAGCAACGCGCCCCGCCTTTTCGGAACGAACGGGATACGCGGCAGGGTCGGCGACACGCTTACTGCCGAGCTCGCGCTCCGTATCGGAGCCAGCGCAGGAACATTTTGGAAGCGCGGCACCGTTGCGATTGGCACCGATTGCAGGGAATCGGGGCTGATGCTTTCGATGGCGCTCGCCTCCGGGCTGAACTCGGCAGGACTGGACGTCACCGACCTCGGAATAGTCCCCACACCCGCTCTCCAGTACCACGTCAGGACAAGGGGGCTGGCTGGCGGGATCGTCGTCACCGCGTCGCACAACCCACCGGAATTCAACGGGCTAAAGTGCGTCTCCCCCGACGGCACGGAGATGTCGCGGACAGAGGAGGAGGAAATCGAGAGGATTCATTTTGCCGGCAAGTTCATCCAGGCCGACTGGCAAGGTATCGGGCAGCTCGTCCATGACGAGGCCGCAAACGCCAGTTACATAGACGGCGTCGCGGCGGCAATCGCACCGAATAAACCCGTGGGAATCGATGTCGTCGTGGACTGCGGGAACGGAGCCTCCGGGTTCACGACGCCCCGGGCGCTGCGCTCCATCGGATGCAGGTTGCAGACCATAAACGCCCAGCCCGACGGTTCGTTCCCCGGCAGGCCCTCGGAGCCGACCGAGGAGAACCTGTCCGAGCTCATCGCGCTCTGCAAATCCGGAGGATTCGATTTGGGGGCGGCCCACGACGGGGACGCGGACAGGGTCGTCTTCGTGGACGAGAAGGGCGGCTTCGTCTCGGGCGACGCCGAGCTCGGGTTGATGGCGCAGCTGGCTTGCAGGCGCACTAAGAGAGGCAAGGTCGTCGTTCCGATAGACACCTCGCGCGCGGTCCAGGAGGCCGTGGAAGGCGAGGGCGGGGAACTGATATATACTAAGGTCGGCTCGCCCGGCATCGCCAGGAAGATGAGGGAAATCTCGTCCGTCCTCGGCGGAGAGGCCAACGGAGGTATCATTTTCCCCCAATTCCAGTATTGCAGGGACGGGCTCTTCGCAGCTGCGTTTCTCGCCCGGGAGCTGGCCGAAGGCGGCGAGCCGCTTTCCAAGCTCGTCTCCCGGCTCCCGAAGCGGCAGATGAGGCGCTGGAAGCTCCCCTGCCCTTTTGAAAGGTTCGAGGAGGTTCTGGCCAAGCTCCAAAAAGAGTACCCGGACGCTAAGCGGTTCGACGGTCTGCTCGTAGAATCGAAAGACCACTGGGTACTGTTCAGGCCGTCGGGCACGGAGCCCATCTTGCGCTTGACGGTAGAGTCTAAGAGCGATTCCGCGCTTTCGGGACTCTTCGAAAAGTATTCCGGTTCGCTCAAGGCTGCCGTCGAGGGCGCGCGCGGACGATAGCCCCCATTTCGCGGACCATGTAAGCCAGCGCGTAACCCGCCGCGATGCCGGCGATGCTCCCGGTTATCACCCTCATGAGGTTGGTGCTCTCGTAAGACGTGAACGCCTGCGTCAGCCCGTCGACTCCTATCGGTACGAACGCCAGGAGAAGCAAGAGGGGGTTGAACTCCCTCCGCAGGACGAAGAAGGCCGCCATCCCCAGGGGCATACCAATGAAAATCGCAGTGCAGCGCGCGCAGAAGGGCATCTGGTTGCCGTTGAGGAAATAGCTGCGCTCGTCTATCTGGTGGCAGTTGAGGTCTCCGGCCTGGTACAGCAATCGCACGGCTGGGTTTTCCATCTCGCCAATCGCACCTGCGTGCTCGCTGCCGCCCACGACGCCGTCCGCGCCAAAATCGACCGTGGCGTGCGGCAAGGCCAGTGGGGCGATGATTGCCGCGAGCGCCCATGCGAGCAGCAGCGCGAAGAACACGGTCTGCGCCTTGTTGGAAGCCATGTAACGTGGCAGGCCGGCGATGCCATCGATAGCGTCGCGCTTGAGACCCATGTGGGGTGCCAAGGGCAGCCCGATACATAAACAATACGCCTTACCCATGATTCATCTCACCGAAACGCATTTATCCGCACGCGGGACTCGGGGAGCAATGAAGCGCCAAGTCGAGCTGCCTTACGGCGGCGGCACTCAGCGGTTTTCAATCGACGAGGAACGGCTCTCGGCAGTCGTTCTGCCCAGGGGCGGAGCTCCGGCAGGCCGCGGCTCGGTCATCCCCGACGCGCTGGAGGCTCCGGTGGACGCCCCGGAGATATCTGAGTTTCTGGCGCCCGGCAGGAAGGTGCTGGTAATCGTCAACGACGGGACGCGCCCCACCCCCACGCCCGCTGTCCTGGAAGCGATATGGCCGCTTTTGAAGGCGACGAATTTCAGGTTCATGGTGGCCTGCGGGACTCACAAGGCACCGACGCCCCAGGAGAGGCCGAGGATTTTCGGCACCCTCCTGCCCGAAGCGGAGCGCCGCATCGCTGTCCACGACGCCAACGCCAAGGATTTGGTGTCCGTCGGCGAATCGGAGCGCGGCAACCATTTCCGGATAAACAAAGCGTTCGACGAGTACGAGCGCGTGCTGGTGATAGGCTCGGTCGAGCCGCACTACTTCGCGGGCTTCACGGGCGGGCGCAAGGGATTCTTGCCGGGCATCGCAGCGTACGACACGATAGAGCGCAACCACCGAAACGCCCTGGACCCGGCATCGCAAATCCTGCGTCTGGACGGAAACCCAGTCCACGACGAGATGGCGGAGATGGAAGCGGTTCTGAAAGCCCGGAAGCCAGATGGGATTTACACTATCCAGTCCATCGCGGCTGGCGGGACAGTGCGGCACGCGGCCTGCGGGGACATAACAAAGGCGTTCAGGTCGTTGATTCCTGCGGCGCTGGAGACGTTTTGCAGCCCGATTCCCCGCAAGACGGATTTGGTGGTCAGCGCCGCCGTTGCCCCAGGCGACGCCTCGCTATACCAGGCGCAGAAGGCCATCGAGCATGCGAAGCCGGCGCTCGCGAAGGGTGGAACGGCGGTCCTTGTTGCGAAGTGCCAGGACGGAATCGGTCCATCCAGCTTCTTCGACCTGCTTACTTCCGCGCCCACCCCCGAGGGGGTCATGGAGAAGATTGGCCAGGGTTATAAGCTCGGGTACCACAAGGCGGCAAAGCTGGTCGAGCTGGTAGTTGCAGGAGGAGCGGTCCGCATAGTATCGTCGATTCAGCGGGAGGCTCTGGGGAGGGGATTCATGAAGGGCCACGCGAGCGTTCAGGAGGCCGTGGATGCAGCGCTCGCCGACGGCTGCGAATCGTGCACCGTGATGCCGGAGGGGAGCAACACCGTGCCGGTCGCCGGGAACAAGTGATGCTGAAAGAGTGATGCAAAAGCCTCCGGTTGGCAGGGCCGTCAGATTCCCAGCACTTTCTTCGTAATCTGTCCGAACGCCAGGTCCTTTATCATCGCCATGTTGCCGACGCCGTACTCCTGGATGACGGGCATTGCGTCGATGAGGCCATTCTCCTTGAGATACTGCACTTTCCGGACAGAGTCCATCTTCGCCTCGTCGTAGTCCCGGTACGCCGAGAGCATTATTGTCTCGTACTTGCGGGACGCTATGAAGAACGAGTTGTCGTTCACCACAGGCCCGGGGAGGGGACGCGAGAGGTCCAGCGGCTTCCTCGTGCTGTACCGGATGTGGTAGAAGCAGACGACCTTGAAACCCAGCTTGCGCAAATCGGGGACCAGCGCGGTCTTGATCAATCCCCCTGACTCCAGGCGCTTGCGAATCGCTGCCACCGTGTGCCTGCTGACCGGGAGCGCCTTTCCAAGCTCCGTGTCGGTCATCTCCGGATTTTCCACGAGCCCGAGGTATACCAGCTTCTCGGTCTTACCAAGCTCCACCGCTTCCCCGGGGACGAACTGCCGCGGCACATCGGTCCGGTCCTCCATGTCGAAAGCGTCGGCCATAATCGGAGCGAAATCCATGAAACGGTCTATGCGGCTGATTGTGAACGGGAAAACGGCCTCAGTCGGAAGCGTCCCCTCCAGCAGGTTCATGCGGGCGAACGTCTCTGTCCTCACGTCGTTGATTCTGCAGGTGGCCGTGATGTTGCCGGCCAGGCTGAACGAGAAACCTTTGTTGTTCTCCCCTATGGAATAGAATATCTCGTCGAAGACCTCTATCATCTTCTTCGTCGTCTTCACGCGCTGCTCCAGCGGGATGGCGGGGTTGAAATCCGTGTGGATGACGACCAGCAGCTCGCATCCGAGGTTCTGCATCACCGGGATTCGCACGGTCCTGAAATACCCCCCGTGGTACAGCCGTTGGCGTATCGATGCCAGGGTGGACTGGTTCATTCCTATCTCCGCAGCCAGTTCCCTGTTGTTGAGAAGCGGGTTCTTGAAGGCGTGGTAAAGGACCTTCTTCTCGTTCCTCGACAGCCCGTCTTGCATATCCCGCCCCTATGTCGCAGGAGGGTTATGAATTTTTCCATTTCAAAATGCCGTTTGAACGTGAAACAATTTAAACAAGGGCGAATAATGTAATAAATAATCGTTATTTTTACCGTTTTTACAGATATGATGCCGCATATATATCATTATGAGAATCCTTAAATAATCGAGCATGGATTCCCCTGCAACCCTGCTTGGTAGGGGGGGTCACCATGGGTAAAAACATCGTCGAGAAGATTCTGAAGGAGCATTTGAAGGTCGGAAAGTACAAGCCAGGCGAGGAAATCGGAATACGGATTGACCAGACGCTCACGCAGGACGCGACGGGCACCATGGCGTACCTCCAGTTCGAGGCCATCGGGATGAGCCGCGTCAAGACGGACCTTTCGGTGAGCTACGTGGACCACAACACCGTGCAGATAGGTTTCGAGAACGCCGACGACCACAGGTACCTCCAGACCGTCGCGGCCAAGTACGGAGTGCTTTACTCGCGCGCGGGCAACGGCATCTGCCACCAGGTCCACCTGGAGCGCTTCGGAAAGCCTGGAACGACCTTGCTTGGTTCGGACAGCCACACCCCGACGGGCGGCGGGATAGGCCAGATAGCCATCGGCGCAGGCGGCCTCGACGTGGCGCTCGCCATGGGCGGGGACCCGTTCTACCTCACGTGCCCGAACGTGATAAAAATCAACCTGACGGGCCAACTAAAACCGTGGGTATCCGCGAAGGACGTCGTGCTGAAGATGCTGGAAATCTTCACTGTCAAGGGGAACGTGGGCACCGTCATGGAATACGGCGGGCCGGGCGTCGAGACCCTCAGCGTCCCGGAGCGAGCCACAATCACCAACATGGGCGCGGAGATGGGCGTCACGACATCAATATTCCCAAGCGACAAGGTCACCAAGAAGTTCCTGAAGGCGCAGGGTCGCGTCCAGGATTACAGGCGCTTGAAGGCCGACGCGACGGCGAAATACGCCCGTGTCGTCGACCTCGACCTCTCGGCAATCGAGCCGCTGGCCGCCACGCCGCACAGCCCCGGCAACATCGCGACGGTCAAGTCCCTCGCGGGGATGCCGGTCGACCAGGTCTGCATCGGCTCCTGCACGAACTCATCGTTCAGGGACATGATGATAATCGCCAGCCTGCTCAAGGGCAAGCGCATCCACCCGAGCACGAGCGCGGTCATGGCGGCAGGGAGCAAGCAGGTGTTGACCATGCTGGCGGACAACGGCGCGCTCACAGACATCATCTCTGCGGGAGTCCGAGTCGCGGAGAACGCCTGCGGATTCTGCATCGGCAACAGCCAGTCCCCCGCAGAGCAAGGCGATTTCAGTCCGAACCTCGAACCGCAACTTCGAAGCGCGCTCCGGCACGAAGGACGCGCAGGTCTACCTAGTGAGTCCAGAGACCGCCGCGGCGGCGATGCTCACGGGCAAGCTCACGGACCCGCGCGAGCTGGGCGTGCCGTACCCAATGGTCAAGATGCCATCTAGATTCTTGGCGGACGATTCGATGGTGCTTCCGCCGTCTCAAAATCCAGACGGCGTGAAGATTTACAGGGGTCCGAACATAGGCGAGCCGCCGAAGAACGACAAGATGCCGGACAACATCACCGCGGAGGTGACGATTAAGGTCGGCGACAAGACGACGACGGACCACATCATCCCCGCTGGAGCGAGGATGAAGTACCGCTCGAACGTCCCGAAGTACTCCGAGTTCCTCTTCGAGATGGTCGACCCGAAGTTCTACGAGAGGGCGATGGCCGCGAAGAAGGCCGGGAAGTTCAACGTGATTGTTGGAGGACTCAGCTATGGCCAGGGCTCGTCGAGGGAGCACGCGGCGCTCTGCCCGATGTACGTCGGCGTCAAGGCCGTGATATCGAAGTCCTTCGAGCGCATCCACAGCGCGAACCTCATCAACTTCGGCATCCTGCCGCTGACGTTCGCGAACGAAGCGGACTACGACAAGGTGGCGCAGGGCGACGAGCTGGAGATTCAAAACATACACCATGTCCTGCAATCGAAGGGTAGGCTGATGGTCAAGGATAAAACAAAGAATTTCGAGTTCGAAGTCAAGTACGAGCTGACTGACCGGCAGAGGGACATCGTGTTGGCCGGCGGGATGCTCTGCAAGCTCAAGGGCAACTGAATAGGAGATGAGAATATGGCAAACAAGATAAAGGTCAAGACGACGATCGCGGAGATGGACGGAGACGAGATGACCAGGATAATGTGGCAGATGGTTAAAGATAAACTTCTGCTGCCGTACCTGGACATGAACCTGGAGTACTACGACCTCGGTCTGAAAAAGAGGGACGAGACGGACGACAAGATAACGACCGACGCCGCCGAAGCGATTAAAAAGTACGGTGTGGGCGTGAAGTGCGCGACCATCACACCCAACAAAGACCGCATTAAAGAATACAACCTCAAGCAGGAGTGGAAGAGCCCGAACGGGACGATAAGGGCGGCGCTGGACGGAACCGTCTTCAGGGCGCCAATCCTCGTGAAGAACATCCCTCCGGGGGTCAAATCATGGAAGAAACCAATCCACATCGGCAGGCACGCCTACGGCGACGTGTACAAGAACTGCGAGTTCCGCGTTCCGGACGCTGGAAAGGCAGAGCTCGTCTTCACTGGCAAGGATGGGAAGGAGATGTTCCGCGGCACCATCCACGAATTCAAGGGTCCGGGTGTCATCCAGGGAATCCACAACACCGACAAGTCCATCGCCTCGTTCGCTAAAGCCTGCTTCACCTACGCCTACGACATGAAGCTCAACCTCTGGTTCGGGACAAAGGATACGATTTCCAAGACGTACGACGGGCAGTTCAAGAAGGTGTTCCAAGAGGAATACGAGAAGAACTGGAAGCAGAAGTTCGCAGACGCGAAGCTGGAATACTTCTTCACCCTCATCGACGACACCATCGCCCGCATCATGAAGGCGGACGGCGGAATGCTATGGGCGTGCAAGAACTACGATGGCGACGTGATGAGCGACATGCTCGGCTCGTCGTACGGGTCGCTGGCGATGATGACCTCCGTGCTCGTCAGCCCGAGCGGCTGGTACGAGTTCGAAGCCTCGCACGGCACTGTCCAGAAGCACTACTACAAGCACCTGAAAGGCGAGAAGACCTCGACGAACTCGATGGCGCTCATCTTCGCCTGGTCCGGATGCCTGAAGAAGCGTGGGGAGATTGACGGCACGCCTGAAGTGGTCGAATTCGCCAAGAAACTCGAGGCGGCGGCGCTGGAGACCATCGAGGGAGGAATAATGACAGCCGACCTCATAAAAATCGCAGACCCCAGCCCGAAGAACAAGCAGGTCAACACAGAGGAGTTCATCGACGCGGTCCATGAGCACCTCAAGAAGAAACTATAAGAGATGATTTGAATGGCACAGAAGGCAATACGCGAGGCGGACGGCAAGAAGATGATCGCCCGCCTCCTGAAGGAATACAGCGCAGGCAAGCACTCGGTCGAGGACAAGTTCGTCCCGGTCGGGCCGGAAACCAACCTCGACAAGCTGCCGGGCCAGTACCCGTGGCTGAAGAAGGAGAAGCTCGTCGTCAAGCCCGACCAGCTCATCAAGCGCAGGGGCAAGAACAAGCTCATCCTCGTCGGCGCCTCGTTCGAAGAGGCGAAGAAGTGGATTAAGGAGAAGAGCAAGGGCCCGATGACAATCTACGGCAAGTTCGATGCCAACGGCAAGCCGACCGACAAGGGCACCGTAGGCAAGCTGACCAACTTCATCATCGAGCCGATGGTGCCGCACAAGGAGTCCGATGAATGCTACGTCGCGATAACGAGCAACAACGACGGCGACTGCATCCTGTTCTACCACCGGGGCGGCGTGAACGTCGGCGACGTCGATGCCAAGGCATCGAGGCTGCAGGTGAAAATCGGCACGCTCCCGACTGCGGGGGAAATCGAGAAGGTGCTGCTGGGCAAGGTCCCGGCGGACCGCAAGAAACTCGTCGCGGGATTCATCGAGAGCCTCTTCAAGTTCTACGCGGACCTGAACTTCGCATACCTGGAAATCAACCCCATCGTTGTGACGAAGACCGCGGTGACGCCGCTGGATTTGGCCGCGAAGCTGGACGACACGGGCGCATTCGAATCCGCCAAGAAGTGGGGCGACATCGACTTCCCGACTCCGTTCGGCAGGACATTGACTCCGGAGGAGGCGTACATCGAGGAGCTCGATTCGAAAACTGGAGCTTCGCTCAAGCTGACGGTGCTGAACCCGGAGGGGCGCGTCTGGACCATGGTCGCTGGCGGAGGCGCCTCGGTCATATTCGCGGACACAATCACAGACCTGGGCTACATGTCCGAGATGGCGAACTACGGAGAATACTCGGGCGACCCGAACGAGGAGTTCACCTACAAGTACGCCAAGACCGTGCTTGATTTGATGACGAGGAAGAAGAACCCGAAGGGGAAGTTCCTCCTCATCGGAGGCGGAATCGCGAACTTCACGGACGTGGCCAACACCTTCAAGGGCATCATTCGGGCGCTCACTGAATACAAAACCAAGCTCCAGGAAAACAAGGTGAGGATTTTCGTCCGCAGGGGCGGCCCGAATTACAAGGAAGGCCTGAGGAACATGAGGGAGGTCGGGGAGAAGCTCGGCGTCCCGATCGAGGTCTACGGCCCTGAAACGCACATGACTCGAATCGTCAAGCTCGCGCTGGGGGGAAAGTAAATGGCGAAGGCAAAGAAGGCAGTTGGAAAGAAGGCGACCGAAGCTAAGAACGCCGCACCGAAGACCGCAGCCGTGAAGCAGCCGGCGAAGAAGCCCGACTACCTGCTTTTCGACAGGAACACGCAGTCGTTCATCTACAACCTGCAGGTCAACGCGGCACAGCGCATGCTCGACTTCGACTATGTGGCTGGACGGGAGCTGCCATCCGTCGCTGCGATAGTCAACCCGACCGGCAGCGACAGCTACCAGAAGCTGTTCTACGGACCCAAGGAGATTTTGGTCCCGGTATACAAGTCCCTGAAGACTGCCGCTGCGAAGTTCCCGAACGTCGACGTGATGATTAACTTCGCGTCGTTCCGGTCGGCGTACCCGTCTACGATGGAGGCGCTAGCAATCCCGCAGCTTAGGACGATTGTGATAATCGCCGAGGGCGTTCCGGAGCGAAGGATGAAGGAGCTCACGGCAGCGTCGAAGAAGCTCGGCAAGGTCCTCATCGGCCCCGCGACAGTCGGTGGTATCATGGGCGGTGCGTTCAAAATCGGCAACACCGGCGGGACGATAGAGAACATCATCGAGTCCAAGCTGCACATCACTGGCTCGGTGGGCTTCGTGTCCAAGTCGGGCGGATTGAGCAACGAATGCTACAACATCGTCTCCCGAAACACGAACGGAGTTTACGAGGGCATAGCCATTGGCGGCGACAGGTTCCCTGGCTCCACGCTCATCGAGCACCTCCTAAGGTACGAGAAGAACCCTGATATCAAGATGCTAGTGTGCCTCGGGGAGGTTGGCGGAAGCGGCGAGTACGAGATAGTCGACGCGCTCAAGAAGAAGAAAATCACAAAGCCACTCGTCATGTGGGTCACGGGCACTTGCTCGAAGGCGTTCAAGACCGAGGTCCAGTTCGGCCACGCCGGAGCGAAGGCCGATGCCGAAGCGGAGACCGCTGACGCTAAGAACAAGGCACTCAAGGCTGCGGGCGCGATAGTACCGGACTCGTTCGACGACTACGACCGGAAGATACGCGAGACGTACGAGAAACTCGTCAAGAAGGGCATCATCAAGCCGAAGCCGGAGCAGCCTGCGCCGAAGGTGCCGATGGACTACGCGACCGCGATGAAGACCAAGGTAATCCGCAAGCCGACCAACTTCATCTGCACAATCTCCGACGACCGCGGCGAGGAGCTGATGTACCGAGACATGGCAATATCCGAGGTCTTCAAGGAGGACATCGGCGTCGGCGGCGTCATCAGCCTGCTGTGGTTCAAGAGGCGCCTGCCTCCGTACTGCACGAAGTTCATAGAGATGTGCCTCATGGTGACCGCGGACCACGGCCCGGCCGTCTCGGGCGCGCACAACTGCATCGTCACGACCCGCGCCGGCAAGGACCTGATTTCGTCCGTGGTCTCGGGAATGCTGACCATCGGCCCCCGCTTCGGCGGCGCGGTCGACGGGGCGGCGCAGATGATGAGCGCCGCGCTCGACGCGGGCAAGACGCCGAAGCAGTTCATAGACGAGATGAAGGACAAGGGCGCGAACATCCAGGGTATCGGCCACCTCATCAAGTCCATCCACAACCCGGACATGCGCGTCGAGATAATCAAGGGCTTCGCGAAGAAGAACTTCAAGAAGACGGACGTGCTCGACTACGCGCTGGCTGTGGAGAAGCTGACGACAATGAAGCGGGACAACCTCATCCTCAACGTCGACGGCTGCATCGGAGTCTGCTTCGCGGACATGCTGCGCTCGGAGATGCCCAGGGCAGAAGCCGACGAGTACATCAAGATGGGCGCATTGAACGCGCTGTTCGTGCTCGGGCGCACGATGGGCATGATAGGCCACCACCTCGACCAGAAGAGGCTCAAGACTGCGCTGTACAGGCACCCGTGGGACGACATCGCGTACATGCTGGACCAGTAGAGTGAAAAGAAAAACCCTTTAATTTCTCGTTTTTTCTCTACTTTCTATTCTCGTTCAACAACCACTTTTATGTTTTTTGAATCGCGTACAATAGCCTATTTAAGCCGTGCATGGCATATTACTTCCCGGTGGTAATCTGACGCGCATAACGCAGCGAAAGGGCGCGGATTTCGACGCGTGCAATCATCACCGCGAGGGATAATAACATGATTGGATGGCGAACAGGCAATGTTTCTGGGAAGGTTCTGGCTTGCGTAATGGTCGGTTTGTTGTGCATGAACGTGCTCTTGTGTCTCTCATTCATAACCGAAGGAGCCAATCCTGGTGAATTGACCGCGGGAACGCTCCCGCCTGTGGCGATATTGAAGCAAAGTTACAGGGACACGTATATTGCAGATCTGGTCGGTCAGGAATTGGGATTCAATGCGAACGAATCGTACGATCTGGATGGAGTGATTACCAATTACTCGTGGAATTTTGGGGACGGGAACATCATCGGTGAATGCTGGGCCAACCACACCTATGCCGTGGCGGGGAATTACACGGTAACGCTGACCGTAACCGACGACGACGGCATGGTGGGCACAGACACGGCCATCGCGAACATCACCGGCCCGTCGCCCCCCGTCGCTGTAGTTGAACCGGGATTTCAAGAGATAACCGCATGGACGGCGGCCCATTTCGACGGGAGCCAGTCGCATACCGCTGAGGGAACGATTGTGACATACCAATGGATTTTCGGATTCGCCGATTCTGTGACTGGAATCACGGCAAGCCGGACGTACGAAGTCCCGGGGAATTACACGGTCACACTGCGCGTGGAAAACTCGCAGGGGCTGAGCGCGACGGACACCTGCTGCGTCAATGTGATACCCGGGCTCCCCCCGCAAGCTATTGCTGACCCCGCTTATCAGACCGCGGGGATAAACGAAACAGTCTCGTTCACTGCCAACCGCTCGTACGACCCCGAGAATCTCTTGGGGGAATGTCGGTGGTACTTCGGGGACGACCAGATTTACAATGTCACCGGCGTGTTTGCCACACATAAATACACTATGTCTGGTGATTACTACGTCACGTTAATCGTAGAGGACATCGAAGGAATGTTGGATGTGGATACATGTAGCGTGCACGTCACTGGCACGCAAGCGCCAAGCGCTCATCCCGAGCCGCATTACCAGGCGGTCCGGGTCAATGAAATGGTCCGATTCAACGGAAGCCTATCTCACGACGCCGATGGCGAGATAGTGGCGTACAACTGGAACTTCGGCGATAATGCTACAGGTTCGGGAATCACTCCTTTGCATATCTATACGAGTTCTGGCAACTTCACCGTGACCCTAACCGTCGAGGACAACGACGGATACACAGACACAGTCTCTTGCGCGGTGAACGTCACTGGCACCCGAACCCCGGTCGCCGTGCCCAAGCCTGCAATACAGGAAAAGGCTCTCGAAGAGGCGGCCATTTTCGACGGCACTCTCTCTTACGATCCAGACGGGCCCATATCGTCGTACCTCTGGAATTTCGGTGACGGGTCTTCCGCCTCGGGGGCGGTCCAAGCGCATTACTACCAGTCACCTGGAGATTACACCGCGACATTAACCGTCGAGGACAGCGACGGCTTCCTTGGCATCAGTGAGTGCTTGGTGAAGATAACGGACGCGACCCCACCTGCGATTTCCGACGTGAATGTGGCCTCCGCGCATCCAAACGATAGGGATAGGCTGACAATCTATTGCATAGCTTTGGATAACGTGGGGGTGGCTGAATGCACGCTCTCCTACTTGCACAACGGAAGCGCATGGACTACGATACCTATGACGAAGGAAACGACGAATGCCTACAGCGTCACTGCGGGGCCCGTGAACCAGAGCTTCACATTTTATATTAATGCGACGGATGGAAGCGGAAACACCGCAGTCTACTCTGACCATATCCTGATTGCCAACATCCAGTACGAGGTCAGCGTCGATATATTGCTGTCGGACATCGATTTGAAGCCCGGTTCCACCGTCCGGCTGTCAGGTGTTGTCATAATGAATAGCGCTGCCAGCATGACTGGTTTGTGGGTCATCGCATCCCTCAACGGCGAAGAGATTCACAGAACAAATGTAAACGTGGACGGGACCTTTGCATTGGAATTCGTCATGCCCGAACCTGGGAAAGGGGAAAATCTCATAGAGGTTCTTCTGTTTGACGAGATCAACGGCGTGGCCGTGCCCATCGGATCTGCCGTCATACAAGGCAAGCAGCCATTCCCGTGGGTCATGGTGGGATTGGCCTCATTCGTGGGGGTATCTGTCGCGCTCGGTCTAATCACCGAGGTCGGAAAATACTGGCTAATACTACTGTTCATGCCGCTGTACGCAAAAATGAAAGAAACTACCGAACAGGATATGTACATGCGGGGCAAGATTCATGGATATATCCTGGCAAACCCCGGGGAACATTACAATGCAATTAAACGAGCCCTGGATATCAACAACGGCTCCTTAGCGTACCATTTACACCACCTCGAAAAAGAAGGGGGCATCAAGTCCATGAAGTACGGAGTCCTCAAACGATTCTATCCGAAGGAGATGCTCGTGCCGAACGCTGGCCCGGACAGCCTTTCCGAAGCGCAGAAGATGATACTTAGGAAAATCAGGGAAACGCCTGGCATTTCGCAGAAAGACATCGCCGCGCTCCTCGGAATTAGTGCGTCCACGATAAATTACCATGTCGACAGGATGATCGACTTGGCAGTGGTCCGAAGGGAAAGAAAGGGCATGACGGTGCGGTACTACGAGACTGAATGTGTAAAAAACTGGATTCTGGACTCGTCTCGCGACAGGCAAGCCGGAGAGGAAGTTCATAAGCCCGAGATTGAGGGCGCGCACCCGGCCGGATAAAATGGCTCCGGTAGGCGTTCGTCGGCTAGAGGGCATCGCGTGCATGCTGGACCGGTAGGGTGAGCACTGGAGGTTCGCGACCGAACCTCAAGAGGCTCGCGCACGAGACTCAAAAACCTTTTTACTTTTCCATTTTAATTCCTTGTTCGGTAGTTCTCCATTGTTTCCAATCCGCCCAGCGCAACCTTTATTACCGCGTTATCCTTGCTTGAGAATATCGCATGGTTGCGATGAGGTAAAGATATGGCAAGCAAGACGATGATGATAATCGCGGGCGTCGTGGCGATAGCGGTCGCGGTGGCGGCGCTGGCGTACGTCGTGCTCTCGGACAACGAGGACGGCGATGCGGACGTTTCGGCCACGATAAACGGGACCGAAATCAGCTACGAGGAGATGAAGGACAAACTCGGCACGAAGACCGTCGACGGCAAGGAGGGCATACCAATCAGCGCCCTCGTGAACGACACTGGCTTGGCGAGCCCCGAGACGTTCGCGTACGTGCTGGAGGCCACCGACGGCTACGCCATGGCTGTCAACTGGACGGTCATGCAGAAGGGCATCGTGACGCTCGTCACCGAGACGGACGAGGACACGGGAAACGAAGCGATCTACCTGATGACCGTCTTCCCCGACCTGCCCTCGGCGTACAAGGTGAAGAACCTGGCAAGCATTGACAACCTGGAGCTCACCCCAATCGCCTGCAACGGCCTCGAGTACTACCTGGACTACATGCCCAAGAAGGTCGGGGAGAAGACAGTAGTTTACAACGAGACCTATTCGGTCACGGGCTGGTCGCTCAGCGACATGGTGAACTACACAGGTCTGGCGAACCCGGAGAGCCACGAGTACACGATATTTGCCAGCGACGGCTACAACAAGACGGTCGACTGGTCCGGCATGATGGGCGGCGTTATCTTGGACGAGAACATGAAGACCGTCTTCGGCAGCGACACCGGATATGCCAAGAAGGGCTACATGGTCAAGAACGTGGTTGAAATAGTCGTTGTTTAAACCGATTCGGGCGCGCTCCTCAACGGTTGCGCCGAGAGAGGTGCGCGCCCATCCTTTTCATCTCCAAATCGAAACGGTCCAGAAGTTTTTCCCCTAGCCTCGTCAATCGGGAACCGCCGCCGCGCTTCCCGCCCGGCGCGGACTTGACGACCTTGCCGCCCGCTGCCTCGGAAATCGCTTTTATTTCGGACCAGGCGTGGCTGTAGGCCATCCCCATCGAGCGGGCGGCCTCCGCGAGAGAACCGGAGGCCCTCACGCCCCGCAGCAGCTCCGCCCGCCCCTCGCCGAGGACGAAACGCGAGCCGCGCTCCAGCCAGATTTTTCCCTTGACAGCGATGGCGTTCCCATCTCGGATGCGTTGAGATTTACCACCGTCATGAACAGCCATCGCCTCACTCCGCCATGAACTTCACGAACTCCTCGATTGTTCGGGGCTTCAGCGTGTAGTTCGTTTTTCTCTCCTGCCCCAACGTTGAGAATGGCTGCCTTCCATAATCGTGACCCGGCAGGACGACGACGTCGTCGGGTAGTTTGGCGAGCTTGTCGAAGAAAGAATGCCAGAGGGCCTCCGCGGAGGAGCCCGGAAGGTCGGTCCTCCCACACTCTCCCACAAACAGTGTGTCGCCCGTGAACAGCGCCTTCGCCCCCGCGAGGATGCATATGCCATCCGGCGTATGTCCCGGCGTGTGCATCACCTTAAGGTCCAGCTTTCCGAGCTTCAGAACGATGCCGTCGTGGAGCGGGATGTGGTGGTGTGTCTGGCAGAGGGCGTGTGCCGCTATGCGCGCGCCGGTCGCCTTGACGAGGTCTTCGTTCGCCCCCGTGTGGTCGCCGTGGCCGTGGGTGTTGATGATGTACTTGACATCGAGCTTGAGGCCGCCAACCTCCTCCATGATTCTCGATGCGTTGGCGGACGGGTCTATGACCGCGCCCTCCAGCGTCGTCTCGTCGCCGACGATGTAGCAGAAATTGTCCATGAGCCCGAGCTTGATCTGGCGGATTATCATGCCAGCCCTATTTCAATCCGCCCCTCAGGGAATCCACAGTGACCTTGAACCGCCCCAGCATCTCGTCCAGCTCGCCCAGGAAATCCCTCACCCTCGGAGAGGTCATCGCCCCGTTTGCCGAAGGTAGCACCAGTCCCTCCTTCTCCAGGATGCGCAGCGAGTAGCGGACCTTGTGCTCCGGCAACTTCGTGAGCTCGGAGAGCTTAATTATCCCGATTGGCTCGTTCTTCATCACGACCTTGAGTATGGTGACGTGCC
>JAZDNO010000026.1:0-140339 GCA_043799545.1 Methanobacteriota archaeon
AATATTTAATCATGCCCATATTTATCAATTCGTACCCGAACTTGCGGTAGTAATCGCGCACGCCGACGCCGCTGGTCACGACTATCTGGCCAGCCCCGGATTTCCTCGCGATTTCCTCGGCCGTTTCGAGCAGCCGGGCGCCGTATTTCCTGTGCTGATATTCGTCCGCCGCGGCGCGGCCGATTGGCACCATTTGCCCGAAGATTTTCAGCTCGCGGACGAGCGCTACGTGCCTTTCTTCGGGGGCGTTTTCCTGCCCAAACGCCTCCCTCCGCGCATCGGGCGAGGCCATCCTCAGGCGCAGGTAGCCGACGAGCGCGTCCGACTCTGGCTCGTCGAAGGAGAGGAAGTGCTCTGTGCCTCCGGACGCTTCGTAGGAGATGCTGTTTTCCATTATCTGGCTCTCGTCGATGCTGCCTCCGTCGAGCAGAACATGCCCCGCCTCGCGGCAGCGTATGCACCGGCATTTCTTTCCCTGCCTGGCCAGCTCCTCCTTGGCGAGGGTGCGAACGTGGCTCTTCTTCACGCCGTCCGCGATGAGCTGCGCTGGGATATCGCGCTGTATCCTCTGTATTCGGACCCACGGCGGCAGCTTCGGTTTCACGATGGCCAGCAGCTTTACGACGTCCCCGGTGCCATACGGCTTGTAACGGCCAGACTCCCATTCCGCGTGCAGCTTCGTCCCAGGCATCACGAGCGTCGGGTATATCTTGAGCATATCTGGCTTGAACGATTCATCCTCGAAAAGCCTCATGAACATGGCGGCGTCGCTCTCCACGGTAGCCCCGGGCAGCCCGGGCATCATGTGGTACCCGACCTTGAAGCCAGCGTCTTTCGCGAGGCGTGTAGCCCGCTCCGTCGCCGCAACGTCGTGGCCGCGCTCCACGCGCTTCAGAATCGCATCGTCGAGGGACTGGACGCCCATCTCGATCCTCGTTCCTCCGAGCCGAAGTGTCTCGATGTTCTGCGCCGGTCCGATGCAGTCGGGCCTCGTCTCCACAGTCAAGCCTATGCATCTGGCCGGAGCTGCCTCGTTGAGCCCCTGCGCCCCCTCCAGCGTTGCGGACTCGCGCCCGTTCATCGCGTCCAGGCACCTGCGCACGAACGTTTCCCTGTACTCCCAAGGCCTTGAAGTGAACGTCCCGCCCATGATTATCAGGTCTATCTTGTCGACCGGATGGCCTATCGCCGAGAGCTGGCTCAGACGGGCGGAGACCTGCCTGAACGGGTCGTACTCGTTCTGACCGGCTCTGAGCGCTGCAGGCTCGTGCCCTGTATACGACTGAGGCGTTCCCACGCCAGTGCCCCCGGGGCAGTACGCGCACCTGCCGTGAGGGCAGTCCGCCGGCGAGGTCATGACGGCGACGACGGCGACTCCGCTAGCCGAGCGCACGGGCTTGATGCGGAGCAGCGGCTCGAAACGCTCGCGCTCCTCGCCGGACAGCCTTTCCAGTATGTCGGCGTTCGTCGGCAGCGAAGCCATGCGGTGCCTGCTGCAGAGGCGCATCTTCGCGCGCTCCACGTCCGGACCCGTTTTCAGCTTGCCAGACCGTATCTCATCTATGATCTCATCGAAGTAATCCACGCCCGCCAGAGGCGCCGCCGCATTAATAAAATCGCCGAGCACTAATTAAGCAAATATGTTAAATTATAATGCTTACAAATTCATAATTGATATTTATTAAGTATGTTGATTGTATCGACGGATTTATATATCGTCCCATTCATTGCTGTGTGTCAGAGGACGCGGGGATGCGATGGCGAAGGTCGCCATATACACCAGGGTTTCCACGGAGGACCAGGCCACCGAGGGCTTCTCCCTTGGAGCCCAGGTCGAGCGCCTGCGGATGTACTGCAAGGCCCAGGGGTTCGAGGTTTTCGGCGAGTACGTGGACGACGGCCACAGCGGGCGCAGCACGCACAGACCAGCATATCAGAGAATGATGGCTGACAAGGACAAGTGGGACTCGATTCTCGTAGTCAAGATGGATAGGATACACCGCAACTCCCGCAACTTCATGGACATGATGGACGAGCTCAACAAGTGGGGGAAGGGGTTCGCTAGCATGACCGAGAACCTCGATACGACGACGGCGATGGGGCGCTTCGTGATGGACATCATCCAGCGCATCGCGCAGCTCGAGTCGGAGCAGATAGGCGAGCGCGTCTATATGGGGATGCACCAGAAGGCGGCAACGGTCGGGGGAGTCATGGGAGGGGGGCACCCGTATGGTTTCAATATCGATGACGGTAAATTTGTCGTCGTCCCAGATGAGGCTGCGATAGTAAAACAGATATTTTCAGATTATCTGGGCGGACTCAGCACGACGAAGATAGCGATTAAGCTTACCCAGCTAGGCGTGCCGACAAAAAGAGGAGGAAAATGGGACGCTCCAACAATCTCATACATTCTTAGAAATCCCTTGTATGCGGGATTCATCGAGTGGGATGACACATTGAAACCAGGTGAACAAGAGAAAATTGTCTCTCTAGAGGATTTCAACGCCGTGCAAGAATCGCTCGTGCGCCACATACGCCGACCCGAGCAAAGATACAAGCCGCGGCTCCTGCCGTTCGAACGGATGCTGCCCTTCGACGAGCAGGCTAAGTAGAGCGATCCATCTAGAATCGTTCAATAGCGACGTTTTACCGGGGGTAAACAACCGTGTTTCGCTGTTTTCGAGGGGTTTCCCTCGTGAATATATAATCACACCGCCCCAAATATATATTGTCGAGCGCGATTCTTTCTAAAATACGGTAGTCCATGTTTAAGGTAGAGCACGCTAAAACAAAAAAACAACCTATAATTCTATTGCTACACTGTGAAATAATAAAACTATAGAGTTCGATGATTACATCGAAACTATAGAAAAAAGATGTTTTCGTAAACCATAATGATTAATATAATATGTAATTTAATTAAAATAAGTTATAAATTATTGTTATATACTTACCAATAATTTATTCAATAGATAACTATGCTTTAATGCATACCAATAATATCATAGAAAACATAAATATCATTTTAATTAATAGTATGTTTAAAACTATGTGTAACCATAAAATATAATGAATAAATTAAACTATAGATAACTATTAATACAATAGAATCTATAACCGATGCCATGCCCAAGAAACGCGGACGCCCCCGCAAGACGCCAGTCGCAGATGCAAAAGACGAGCCGGAGGAGCTGCCAGCGCCGTTGATTTCTCAATCCGAGGACGACGTCATAGGAGCGCCAACGGACAAGCCGTCGATGACCTCGATTCAGCTCACGCCTGCAGTGCGCGATCGCCTCTGGAGGCTGAAATTCAGAAAGACCTACGACGCCTTCCTGGCTGAGCTTTGCGAGATGTACGAGGCGGCCCACAGGGAAGAATAAAACCATTCGTTTCTTCTTGATTCCCGCCTGGGAACTATGGCTGATAAGTGCCGCCGGGCTTGCCCTCGCGGTCCTCCAAGGGGGGCGGCAGGGCAATACGCTCGCTCCCGGGCCTGAAATCGGCACTCGCCTTTTTCCGCTCCTTCAGAACCTCGACCTTGCCGTCTATCCTCACCTGCATGCCGTCCTCAGCCGCGACGACGTTCATACCCGTCTTCTCGCGCACCCACTGCGCCTCCCGCTCCGGACCGGATTTCAGGACCTTGAGCCCGAAGTGCGTCATCACGGCAAGCTCGGGCTTCGCAATCTTGACGAACTCTGCGATGTCCTCCGTGCACATGTGCCCGGGAATGCGCCCCTGGATGGGCCTGGTGGCAGGGAGGATGAGGAGGCGCGCGCCGCGGTGCCTCATGGCGAGCTCTTCCGAATACTCCGAGTCGCTCACGTACGATATCGCCCCCGACAGGGTGTTGAAGCGGAAACCGACTGTGGATTCGTCGGTGTGCTTCGAGGGGTGCACCTCCACGTTGAGCCCGTCGAGGAAGTACTTGTCGCCGACGCGGGCGGTCTTGACCTGCGCCGGCTTCGATAGGTGGTACCTGGAAATGATGGGCCAGTAGTTCCCCATCCCCTCCGTGACGCTGCGGCTGCCTATTAGGATTCCACGGTGGCGAGTGCCGCCTTCGGTCATGGCCTCCACCAGGACGTCCGCGTCCCCGTAGTGGTCGGGGTGGCCGTGCGAAACGACGATGACGTCCGTCAGCCTGGGGTCGAGACCCATCTTCACCATGGAGACCAGCGCCCCCGGGCCGGGGTCGACGTGTATCCTGATGTGGTCCTCGATGTAGACTCCGCCAGTGCCGCGCATCTGGGTTATTGTCGCGAAGCGCCCGCCGGAAGTGCCGATGAAGGTGACTGTGGTCACGAAACCCGGATGGGCAGGGCATCAAATACGTTTTGGGGTCCGGAATCACCAGTCCACGGTCCAAACGGTGTCCACCGTTGCATAGACCCAGTAGCCCTCGCCGCGCTTCATTACGTGGGCGTCGCCAAGCCCCGCGCTGCGATACTCCGACGCCAGGTCCATGCCCTCGACTGCCGTCGCGCCAGTGTCCATCCGGAATTGCCCTATCGTGTACGCTCTATCGTCGTTCGCTCTGTAGCCGACCATGTTCCAACCCGCGTGCAGCGTCACGTCTGTCGAGGTCGGCGAGTCCCCCTCCACAACTAGAAGGCCGTCGGCCATTTCCGCAACGCGCAACCAGAACGCCGCTCCGGCTGGGATGACGCTAAGGTCATTGAACGATGAGGGCCAGCCAGTGTAATACCGCTTCCAATGGTCAGCGGTATCCGCCGAATCGTAATACATGACGCAATCCCATCGGGTTCCCATTCCGCAATCGTCTAGAATCTCAACAAGGTTCGCGGCGCCGGTAGCTATGGGTATGGATATCAGATTCCATCCCTGGAAGACCGGAACGCCGAAGCGCACCGGCACCTTGGAAACGAGAAAGTCGCTGAAGTGCTCGACATCGCCCCATAGCGTGTCGGTGAATGTGTCGACGCCAGTCGGGTCGCACGCTTCATAGCCCTGGATGTAGGGATTGTAGACGTTGAGCACCATGTCGTCCTCCGTTACGCCGGCGGGTATGTCGGCGGCGGAGTAATGGATTGTCATCGTGGCCATGATCATGGAGGCTGTTATCCTGGCGTCCGCGACAATCTCGTAGCTCTTGCCATCGTTCGCTGTCCTGTGCTCCACGATGACGATGCTTGCCTCGTGGATTGGGGTGGCGAAGGTGAAGTTCAAGGTGAGGTTGGTCGTTGCGGACGCCACGTTCGCCGCACTGCCAGAGAATGTAAGCGCGTCAACCATTGCCGAGTCCGGGGGGAACGCGCACAGCACGCCCTGGGTTTCATAAACGACGTCCCCCACCGAGACATCCGCGACGTAGGAGCCCGGCACCAGCTCGCTCGACTGGATCTCGATTGAACAAATGCCGTCGGAGGGCGTCGCATCGCCGTGTGTTCCGTCGTCGTAGAGCGGGAGGCGATACGTGACGCCGTTCCTTGCTCCGCGAAGCGAGACTCTCTCGGCACCGCCGGGCGCCTCCACCGCCAAATGAACCGTATCGCCCGCTCCCGCCACGGCAGGAGTGATTGTGACCCCTGCTGCATCGCCTGGGTGGTCGAGGAAGAATTTGTCCTTGGAGCCGTCGTTCTCGCCATCCAGGTAACCCTCGCCGCTCGCCGTGGCCATTATCCTGTACGTCCCGGGGACCGAGGAGTTGACCCCGAAATAAAATCTGCCCACGTAAGTCCCCCGGGAGGCCTCGGTTATCGTGATGGAGGTGTTGGTTAAATCCGGTGCGATTATCCTTGCGGAAACGGATGCGCCCTCGATCGGCTGGCCAAGGTATGTGACCTTGACCGATATGTCGGCGAACTCGTCCACGCCGCTGACGTACTTCTGCTTGTCGGAGCAGGCCTTGACCTTTAACTCGCCGCATGTGGGAGAAACGAACAGCTGCTTCGAGGCCTGGTTGTTGCCCATGTCCGCCTCTGGCGGGTCGGAGTCGGTGATGTCCACGATTATCGTGTGGTTGCCGTCCGCGTTCGCATTCCAGTACGCCGACACCGTTGCGTAACCTCCCGCTGGCACAAAGAACTCGAATTCGCGCCATATCAGGTACTCTTCGCTTGCGTTGTCGAGATAGAAGGAAACCGTGCAGACCGCGTTCAGTGAGCCCGTGTTGTGCGTCTCGGCGTCGATGGTGATGTCATCCCACAGATGCGGGTTCGGGTCGGAGAATGCGATGCCGTCGGCGGAGATGGATATGTCCGGAGGTGCGACGGCAATTACCGTCATGGCATAATCGCTGGTTTGCGGGAGAGAGTAATAGTCATTAGGCGTCGTATAGATGCATAGTGCCCAATTGGTCAAGTTCGTGCCATATGCCACGCCGCCGTCGACTTGAACCCGAATCGTAAAATAGTGCACGCCTGGCATCACGCCCGTGTACTCGAAAAACAGGTTTCCGCCGTTTATGGCGCGGAATACGAACGTCGCTCCGACAGCCTCCGAGGCAGTGTCGTTGACATAGGTTACCCCGGCAGGAAGCGTGTCGTTGAAACTGGCGCTCGCCGCGGTTCCGCTTCCCGTGTTGTTGAACCAAAGGGTGTAATCCAAAAAGTCCCCGGGGGAGGCTGTCGCTTTGTCCACAGTCTTCGAGAGGGCGATTGAAGGGCAGGAGACTGTGGTGACCGCCCAATCCTCGGTGACAACTCCAGACGGCTCATAATCGCAAGTAACATGGTTTGAGAGCAGCGCTCCGTCCAGTACGTTACCATTGATGCGAGCAGTTATTGTAAAAACGTGCATGCCAGGCGGAACGTTTGCGAATCTATAGTTGATGTTGTTGCCTGCGATGTTGCGAGAGGTGAAGTACGGCAAAGATGCAGCGGAATCGCTGATGTAGGCCATCCCTGTCGGCAGAGTGTCGTTTATCCACACGTAATCCGCGCTCACCAGGCCCGTATTGGCGAAGGATATCGTGTAGGTCAATATGTCGCCAGGATATGCGATTGCACGATCCACGGTTTTGTCCACCCCAACTGTCGGGGCGCTCAGGTTCCCGGTCACGTTCACGATGCAGTAGTCGCAACCCGCCATTCCAGTGTCGTCCCATACCGTAAGATTGACCATGTAGCTTCCTGGCGTTTCGTATTTATGGCTCGCAAACATCCCTATGCCAGAGTTACCGTCCCCGAAGAACCATGTGTAATTCTCCTCCCCGAAAATAAATCCATCAGGATCATATGATGCGGTTCCGTTGAAATAAGCATACTCCTCCAGGGCCACAGCCTGGTATCCGGGCAGCGCCACTGCAACCGGGGGCAGCCCAGCAACGGCATTGATCGAGACGAACGATGCGAGCACCATCGCCCCAACGACGAAAATGGCTACGCATCTCCGCGCAACACTTCCCTTGCCCACAATGTACGCCTCACAGCCCTCCTGTCGAGTCATTTTGCTTCACCATCCGACATCATGCCTCCGACAGTATTTAAACGTCTCGTGCTGCTGCACAAGTTGCACGGCATTAATTATATATTTAAACAAGTGCAACAGACAGGAATGTTTTTATATTAAAGATGCGAATAATGGTCGTGCACGGACGGAACGGTTTCACACCGACTCAGGCGAAGATAGTTTCCCACCTCGCGCCTTTCGCACGCTTGGCCAACAGCTACCTGCAGCCGGACCTCGTGACCCAGGACGGGATAGCGCGCTCGGTGGGAATAGCCAGGAACCACGTCCCGCATGCCATCAACGATCTGATTGCCAACGACTACGTCACTTCGAGGAAGGCCAGGGTCGACGGGGCGGCGCGGAGGAAAACGTGCTACTTCCTCACGGAGGGAGGACTGCAATCATCCAAGGAACCCGCCGAACTACCCGCGCGCAGGAAGAAGCCATCGCGGGATCGCGGGCGGTTCGTCGGGCGGCGCCGGGAGCTGAAAGAGCTGGCATCATGGCTCAAGGGTGGCGCGCCAGTCTTGGTCCTTGAAGGCGAGCGGGGCATGGGAAAAACTGCGTTGCTCCGGAGATTCCAGGAGAGAACCGAGAAAAGGCATGTCTTCTGCTGGTCGCTGACAAATGACGGAACGCTGCGGGACGGGTTGATCTCTCTGGCGGATGGGCTTCCCGACGGACAGGGAAGGATGCTCGCCTACATGGTGAAAACAGAGCCGGGAATAAACCACTGTAGAGCGGTCGGCATGCTGGACGAGATCGATAAACCGCTCGTCCTCGTCCTTGACGACGCGGACCGCCCGGGCGCCAAGGCTGACGCGGAAGCGATGGCGGGAGCCTTCGCCAAGGCCCGGAAAGCGAGGCTGCTGCTGGCGGGTGAAAGGTTTGAGCTGCATTGCCGCCCATCTCGGATTCGCTTGGATGGGCTGTCGCGCGCTGAGACGGAAAAACTCGCGAAGATGCTGGGGCGCGGCGACCCAGCGGAGGCGTACGAATCGTCGGGAGGCAGGCCCTGGCTTGTGGAGATGTGGAGCCCCGCGACAAAAGGCGCGAGCGCTATTTCAAGCGCCCCAGTCCAGCCGATGTCGAAGAAGGAGGCGCGCGCTTTGGAAATGCTGATGCTCTTCGGACGTCCGGTCCACTTGGGCGAGGCTGCGGCGCTGGGATTCGATTACCAGGTCATCTCGTGGCTCGCGGGAAAGAGATGCGTCACGATTGCCAACGGGCGCATCCACCCGCTCGGGCGAGGGTCGGTGTCGCCGCGGAAAAACGAGCGAGGACGGAACCGAGGAGGCGCGCGCGTGGCGCGAGCCATATTGGCGACTTGGAACGACCCGACGCATGACGCGGAGGCGTGCGCCCACTATCTCGACGCCGGAGACGACGCGGCATGCGGGAAGGTTGTCGCCGAGAAAGGGGAGCGGATGCTCAAGGCCGGCTTCGCCCCCAGACTGGACGAAATATTATCTGGACTCAAAACCGAGAGATTGGACGCGCACGCCCATGCAAGGGTGCTCACGGTCATGGGTGCGATGAAGAAGATGAGGGGGGAGTGGGAAGGCGCCCTCGTGTGTTTCGAGAAAGCGAGACATCTGGGGGGTGGAGACGACGCTTATTGGGCGGAATCTACAGCACGAATCGCGTCCGTATACCTTGCAAGGAGGGACCTGGCTAGAGCCCTGAAAACGTACGGCGAGGCGCTCGTCCGCCTGCCGCGCGGCCAACCGCGCATCGAAGCCAGGATACGGGACGAAATCGCAACAGCGCTGCTGAGGAACGGCGACGCTGACGGCGCCTCCGCTTCGAGCGACATCGCCGTGGCCAGGGCAGGCGAAACCGGGGATGCGGAGCTCGTCGGGCTCTGCGAGGCGACGCGGGGCAACGTCTTTGCCGCGAGGGGGGATTTCGCAGAGGCCGAGCGCTGCTTCTCCGAAGCCTTGGCCAAGGTCCGCGCGGTCTCGAATGTGCGGGCCGAGGGAACGATCTTGATAAACCTGGCAGGAATCCAGCAAAGAATGGGCAACATCGGCGCTGCAGCGGCCATGTGGAAGGACAGCGCGGCGCTTCTCGAAAGGCACGGCGACCCAAGGTACTGCATGGCGCTTGCAAACCTCGCCACCGCGCTCTGGCGCACCGGAGACTGGGTAGGTTCCAGGGAGTGCAGGGCGAAGGCCCTTTCGCTTGCGAGGATTGTAAACGAGAAGGCCGTGGAGGGTGCGATGCTCACGGTCGAAGGCAACGAGGAGATGCTCTCCGGCAGGATTGAAGATGCCGTACGCAGCTACCGGGGCGCGCTCGACATTAAAAACGCTCTGCCAGACATGCGCGCGAGGGTGCGGGCGCGATGCGATGTCGCGAACGCGCTCGTATCCGCCAAGCGGCCGGGGGAAGCCTTGGAAGTCCTGAAAAGCGACGTCGATTGGGCGAAATCAGCAGGATGTTCGGAGGAGGCGGCCGGAGCCCTCCTTTCTGCTGCGAGGGCTGAGCTCGCTGGCGGGAACGGGGCCGGGGCGCGGGGCTTGTTGAAGTCCGCACTGTCCGCGTGCGCCGCGGGCGACAGGCCAAGCTCTGCGAGGGTGCTCAGGACGCTCGGGGTCTGCGCTGCGGTGGACGGCGAGTGGTACGTAGCCAAGAGATACCTTGATGATGCGTTGGCCATGTTCAAGGAGTCCGGCGAAGCCGTGGAATACGCGACGACGCTGCACGACATCGCCCGCGCCTTCAAGTTGCTCGGCCTTGACGGGGCAGACGCAGCGATGGAAGCTGCATCGGAATCCGCAAAGAAAATCGGCATGGCTTTCCCTCCTTTGAACTCGGATTGGCTGCTCGCTGCAAACCCGGCATAGCCTCGCCCAGGATAGGTTTATCTACACCCCGCCCGATTCGGAACGCATGACCTTGGTTGTGAAGAACGGCCTCGTGCTGACCCAGAACCCCAAGCGGGAGATTTTCAAGGGCGACGTTCTAATCGAGAACGGGAAGATAGCAGCGCTCGGCCAGTCGCTCCGGGGCGACGAGGCGCTGGATGCCAAGGGCTGCGCGGTCATCCCCGGGCTCATTAACACGCACGGCCACGTCTCGATGACGCTTATGCGGGCGGTGGCGGACGACCTGAACCTGGAGCAGTTCCTGGAGAAGACGTTCGCGGTCGACGCCAAGCGCACGAGGGAGGACGTCCGGGCGGGGGCGCTGGCGGGCTGCGCCGAGATGCTCCTCTCCGGCACGACGACATTCCTGGACATGTACTACCACGAGGACGCTGCTGCGGAATCGTGCGAGGGGACGGGCATCCGCGGATATCTCGGCTGGGCCGTGCTGGACGACGACAAGACTACCCAGAAGGGCTCCCCGCTCCGCAACTGCGAGAAGTTCATCAAAGCCCAGAAGGGGAAGAAGCGGGTCAAGCCGCTTGCCGCGCTGCAGGGAGTGTATGTCTGTTCGGAGGAGACGTTCGCTGGGGCGCGCGAGCTGGCGGAGCGCGAGGACGCGTTATTGCACATGCACCTGCAAGAGACAAGATACGAGGTGCACGCGCACGAGAAGGCCACCGGGAAGCGCCCAATCGATTGGCTGGACGGAATAGGGTTCCTCAACCCGAGGCTGTCGGCGGCGCACTGCGTTTGGCTCACGATAAACGAGATAAAAACGCTTAAGAAGAACGGCGTTTCGGTGGCGCACTGCCCCGTTTCGAACGCTAAGCTGGCGAGCGGAGGGGTTGCTCCCGTCCCGGAGATGCAGGCCGAAGGCGTGGCCGTTGGCCTGGGGACAGACGGCTCGTCCTCCAACAACTGCCTCGACATGTTCCAGGAGATGAAGTTCTGCGCCCTGACGCACAAGGCGCACCGCTGGGACGCGACCGTGCTGCCTGCGCAGAAGGTTCTGGACATGGCGACGATAGAGGGGGCGAGGCTGCTTCACGCGGAGAAGGAGCTGGGCTCAATAGAAATCGGCAAGTCGGCTGATTTGGCGATAATCGATTTGTCGGGGCCGTGGGCGCTGCCGACGGACGAGCGGACGCTCGCTTCAAATCTTGTGTACTCTTGCACGGGGGACAAAGTGAGGGATGTGCTCGTCGCTGGAGAGCTAGTCGTTAGGGACCGGAAGCTCGCGAAGGCGGACCTCCAGGGAATAATGGCAGGGGCGGAAGAGGCGGCGGAGAGGCTGCGGGGCAAATGAGGGAAGCCTACGTGCTTCGGGGTTTCCTAGCCAGCGCCAGAATTAAAATTCGACAACGTTATATAGTCGTTCCCTGATATTGCCGCAGAGGTTGTCCAATGGAATTTGGAGCAGTAGCAAACCAGATAGAATTTCTCGGCGGCATACTCTGCCTGGCGTTCGTGGCCGTATGGTTCATCATATGGCTCCTGATTGCCATATGGGTATACAAGGACGCGGAGGCCAGGGGAATGGGTGGGGTCTTGTGGCTCATACTCGTCATCCTCCTGGGCATCGTGGGAATAATCATATACCTAGTCGTCAGGAAACCGATACAGCCGCAGCAGCAATACGGAGCATACCCGCCGCAGCAGCAGCCGTACGGGGCCTACCCGCCGCCGCCACCGCCGCCAGCATACCAGCAGCCACCGCCGCCGCCGGCATACCAGCAGGCAGCCCCACCGCAGGGTGAGACGCGCGTCTGCATGGGATGCGGCCGCCAGGTGCCAGTGGCCTACAACGTGTGCCCGCACTGCGGAAAGCCAAGGCAGTAGGCGAGTGGTAGAACCGAGAAAACCCTTTCCAAAATTTTCTATTTTCAAAGATGAGACAACTTGCTGCAAATATGATGTGCTGCGTCCATAATTGTAAAGAATAGTTTCTGGTTTTCGAGTTTGTTCAAAGGCCGAGATAATCTATTTGAAAGGATTTGAAGTCCATGCCTCGCAGCGCCTACTGCGTGCTGCCTATCGCCTTCTCCAGCTGGTCCGCCCTGTCGTGGTAGGCCTTGGCCTCGGCCTCGTTGAGCTTGCTCTTCTCCAGCAGCTCCTTCGACTTCGCGGTGTGCTCCACCGCCGCGTGGTCCAGCTTGGCCCCCTTGGATTGCTTCGCGGCTGCCTTCTGCTTCATCTTCGCTGACTTCTCGATGAGCTTCGAGCGCTTGACCCTCATCTTCCCAACCTTCGCGGGGTCGGTTTGTTGGCTCGTCATGGCTTCCATCTCGGAGGCCTTGGTGTCAAAATCCTTGCTCTTTTGAATGTACTCGTCGGCCTGGCGCCTGACCTTGTGGCCCTTTTGCGTGAGCTTCATCGCTATGGATTCCTCTTTTCGGTATTTCCTGAAAAACGCCGCGGCCTCGTTCGCGTGCTCCGCGGCCTTCTTCCTGAGGCTCGTCACGTCGAGCGTGGCGTTGACCGTGTGCTTGTGATCCCTGGTGCTCTGAATTTCACGCTCTATCTGCGCCTTGTCCGGATTCGCCGGCTGGCCTGAACTTCCGTACGTCCCATCCATCGTATCCCTCTGTCACCGAAATCGACGTGCCGCATTTAAAGGTTTGCGGAAGGGGATGCAAGTTTTTTATACGCAGGGTAGATATCCGACAGGCCAGAGGTTTGCGGCATGAACGTTTGGAAGTCCATAGAGTCCGCCCTGAAGAAGGGCAAGGTCCACATGACGCTGCTGGACCCAGACAAGCTCTCGCCCGAGACGATAGCGGAGATATGCGCCAGTGCGGCCGCCGCGGGCACCGACGCAATCATGCTGGGCGGATCCACGGGGATAACCGTCGAGAATCTGGACAAGTCCATTTCTGCGATTAAGGAACGCACGAGGCTTCCGGTAATACTATTTCCGATGGGAGCCAGGTCGCTGAGCGGGAGGGCGGACGCGATATACTTCATGAGCCTGATGAACTCGCGCAACCTGAGGTTCGTCATAGGCGAGCAGGTCATGGGGGCGCCGGTCGTGAAGGCGCTTGGCCTGGAGCCGATATCCATGGGATACATCATAATCGAGCCAGGAATGAAGGTCGGCGAGGTCGGGGAGGCGGACGCCGTGCCGAGGAGCGAGCCGAAGACTGCCGTGGCCTACGCACTTGCGGCGCAATACCTGGGCAAGAGCCTCGTCTACCTCGAGGCTGGCTCCGGAGCGCACAGCCCGGTGCCTGACGAGATGGTCTCCGCCGTCAAAAGGGCGGTCGCGATACCGCTGGTCGTCGGCGGGGGAGTGCGCACCGCGCAGCAGGCCAGGGCTCTAGCAGCCGCGGGCGCGGACGTGCTCGTAACGGGAACTCTCGCGGAAGAATCGACCGAAGGCGCGGACCTCGCTGGAGTCATCAAGGCGTTCAAGGGGAAGTGAGGGCTAAGCCGGTTCAAATCATCTCCAGGAACGCCTGGTGGATGCGCGCGTCCCCGGAAAGCTCCGGATGGAACGCCAGGGCGAGCACGTCTCCTTGCCTGGCGGCGACAATCTTCTTCTCGAAACGCGCCAGCGGCCTGCATGCTTTTCCTACGGACGTGATTGAGGGAGCCCTGATGAACACCGCGGGGAACGGACCGCCGTCCAGCCCGTCCACGCGGACCAAGGCCTCGAACGACTCGCGCTACCGCCCGAAGGCGTTGCGCGAGACGCACATGTCCATGAGTTCCAGCAGCCTAGTGCCCGTGCCCCCTACCTGTGCGTCCCCCTCCCTGGCCAGGAGTATGCATCCGGCGCAGGTGCCCATCACCGGCATCCCCTGCCAGGCCCGAGCCCGGATCGGCTCGTAAAGTCCGAACTTCTCCAGCAGCTTGGAGATTGTGGTGCTCTCGCCGCCGGGTATGGCCAGCGCGTCCACCCTCTCGAGCTCCGCGGGCTTGCGGACCACGACGGCTGAGCCACCGAGGCCCAATTCCCCGAACGCCTGTTCGAATGCTGCGATATGCTCGGAGACAGCCCCCTGCACCCCTATCACGCCAACTTTCATCAAACCGGAAAATGGCTCTGGCGTTATAATAATTTACACTCTAACCGTAGCGGTCTATCCTGTCTATCCCGTTCTTCGCTATCATGTCGTTGGGGTTGTCCTTCAGGACGGTCTCGTAGCAGGCTCGCGCCTCGCCGATTACGCTGTCGTCTTTGACCCTGCGCCCGACGCGGTAAAGAGAGTCTCCCTTGAATTGGAGCACGACGTTCCTGATGAGCGGCTCCTCGGCAATCTCCAGGGCCCTGTCGCAGAACTGGACCGCGCGGCCGAACTTCCCCTGGGACCTGAGCTGGCCTATGCGCTTGATGTAGCCCTCGACTTCCTTGTTCAACTTGCGCTGCGGAGCCTTCTGTGCCTGTGCCATTGTAACCCCCGGGAGGTATAGCCCCGCCTCGACGTATAAACCTTTCTCAAAGCACCTATTCGGAGTTGAGAATCTCCACGACGCGCGAGTTCCCCGGGATGTGCTCCAGGACAATGCCCTCGACCGTCATCGGGTCGAACCTCCTGGCGACGGCCTTGGCCATGTCGAGCTTGCGCTGGTTGTCCGAGAAGACCGTGAACAGCACCTCGCCATGCTCCACCTTGTGGCCGCGCTTCTTTTCGAGTATCATGCCAGCTCCCTTGTCCTTCGGGGCGCCGGCGGCGCGGACGATCTTCGTCACGTACTTGTTGTTGATTGCGGTGACGTAGCCGTCTTTCCTGGAGACAATATCCAGCTTGAACTTGCCCATGGACACATCCTCGCTCTTCACGTCCGGGTTGCCGCCCTGGGCCGCGATTATCTCCCTCAGCTTCGCCAGCGACGTTCCGGAAGCCACGCTCTCCTTGGCCATCTGCTTCCCGTTTCCATGCGCGGCTCCGCCCATCTCCAGTATCAGGCCGGCCATGGCGCAGGCCTTCTCCAGAACGCTGGTGCTGTTGCGGTCCGCCTTGCCCTCCAGCACCATCAGGGCCTCCTTCGCCTCCGCCGCCGGGCCGATGTGGGTGCCAATCGGCTGGCCGCCGTAGGTTATCGCACACTCGACCTTCATGCCGAGGCGCCGGCCTACCTCTATGAAGTCGTGGGCGTAGCTCCTGGCGAGCTTCATGTCTGGGACCTTGGTGTTCGGCCCAGTTGGTATGTCCAGCAGGAAGTAGTCCGCCCCGACGGCCTTCTTCTTCGCCATCACCGAGGCGATGACCTGCGAGTACGGGTCTATGGAGAGCGGGTACTCGACCCGGATTATGATGTCGTCAGCGGGAGCCATGTTGACGCTGCCTCCCCAGACTATGACGCCGCCGATGGTTTCCGTTATGCTCTTTATCTTCTCCTTCGGCTGGTTCACGTTGCAGAGGACCTCGAAGATGTCCGCCGTGCCGCCGGCGCTGCTGATGGCCCTGCTGCACGTCTTCGGGATGTGGAGGCCAGCAGCGGCGACAATCGGAACGACCAGCATCGTTATTTTGTTGCCTGGCGCGCCGCCTATGCTGTGGAAGTCGAATATCGGGCGCTTGTCGAACTCGATGGTGTCGCCGGTCTCGACCATCGCCTTCGTCAGCTCCGTTATCTCGTCGAGATTCATTGGCTTGACCTGGTTCGCCACGACGTATGCTGTCAGCTCGATGTCGGAGAGGTTGTGGTTGACCATGTCCTTGACGAGCGTGCGTATCTCTGCAGGAGTCAGCGTCTGACCTTCAAGTTTTTTCTTGATGATGTCCACCGATTCCGGCCTATCTGCCGGGAGTATGTCCACCTCCTTCTCGCCGTTCGGGCAGACGGCGTCGTAGGTCGCGCAGAGAAGTCCAGCCTCCCCTTCGGCTATCATCTCCTTGCTTGTCTCGACAATTGCCGTTACGGTCCTCTCCTTCGTGAATACCCTCACGCGGTCCAGCGACCGGACCCCGAGGTCCTTGGCGTCCCTCTCGTTCAGTATGACCGTGTGCTCCCCTGCGTCTATGTTAATCTCCTTGACTTTGTACATCCAAATCACGTCTCCCTTTCCAAACTCACAGCCCCTCCAGGTGTTTTCTCGCGAAATCCAAAGCACCCGCAGGTGCCACCTCTCCATGCTCCGTGGCGTAGGAGTTTATCAGCCCCGGAACGGTCCTGTCGAAGACCGGATTCCAGACCTTCACGTCCGGCAGCTCAGCCCCGTCCAGCACCTCATCCGCGCTCCGCAGCTCAATCTCTCGCCTTTTCCCGGCTTGGCTCGGCGGCGCGAACTTGTAGCTCTCCGCGCAGCAGACGAACGGCACCGAATTCCGGGCGGCGGCGCACGCCAGCTGCGACGTGCCCACCTTGTTCAGCAGGCTGCCGTCCCACTCGACAGTGTCGGCGCCTACGAGCACGATGTCGATGTCCGGCATCAGAAGCCCAGCCGAGGAATCTACTACGAGGGTCACGGGAACGCCGGCGGCTGCCAGCTCCCGCGCCGTTATCCTCCCCTGTCGCCACGGCCTCGTCTCGGTGCAGAAGGCCTCGACTCCGCCGTTTTGATGCGCCCGGATTATCGCCGCCACGGCGGCCGAGCTGTTGCAATGCGTCAGCACCCTCGCGCCCTTGGGAACCTTCGCCGCCGCGACCACCGCCAGGCGCTTGACCGCCGTCTCGGAGGCGCGCGCGAAATCGGACGCGGCGCGGGTGACGGATTCTCTGGCTTCGTCGACGGTTCCAGCCTTCGCCGCCGAGCGGACTACCAGCCCGACTGCGTTGGACAGCGAAACAGCGGTGGGCCTGGTGGCCACGAGCTCGGCGGCCGAGAGCTCCAGCTTGGATTTGAAATCCGAGAGTTCCGCCCCCTTGAAACCGCTTGCCATCTCGCCGAGCGCCAGCGCCGCCGACCGGGCGATTCGCCCGGCGCCGCGTATCCTCATATCGGCTATGCGTTCAGCGGTCTCCTTGACGCAGAGTGCATTTTCCATCCGTTGTGGGATGCCCGTGGGCCGTTATATGCCTTTCCTTTAGAAAGTTAATTAAGGTATAATCCGATTGTAAACCCGATGAGGATACTCGCAAACGTCTTGGAGACAGTGGGCGGGACTCCGCTCGTAAGGCTCAACAGGGTCGCCATCGGCTGCCTGGCGACCGTATGCGCCAAGCTGGAATCGCGAAACCCGGGTGGGAGCGTCAAGGACCGCCCGGCGAGGGAGATGATTCTCGAGGCTGAAAAGGCCGGGTTGCTGGTCCATGGCTCGGTCGTGGTCGAGCCGACCTCGGGGAACACGGGCATAGCGCTTGCGATGGCATGCGCGGTCAAAGGATACAGGCTCGTGCTCACAATGCCTGAGACGATGAGCGCGGAGAGGCGCGCTTTGCTAGCCGCGATGGGGGCGGAGCTGGTCCTCACTCCCGGAGCGGAGGGGATGGCCGGAGCGATAAGGAAGGCGGAGGAGCTTCTGGCAAGCTGTGAAAAAGGTTTCATGCCCCAGCAGTTCAAGAACCCCGCGAACCCGCAGGCCCACGCCCGCACCACCGCAGAGGAGATATGGAGCGATACGGACGGCGCGGTGGACGCCATCGTCGCCGGTGTCGGAACCGGCGGGACCATAACCGGCATCGGTGGGACGCTGAAGCCCAGGAAACCTTCTTTGAGGCTCGTCGCGGTGGAGCCGGCCGAGTCGCCGGTGCTATCGGGCGGCAATAAAGGTGCCCACGGCATCCAGGGAATCGGAGCTGGCTTCGTGCCCGAGACATTGAGGAACGAATTAATAGACGAGATAATTCAGGTGCGCACGGAAGACGCAAAAGCCATGACTAGGAGGCTCGCGCTTGAGGAGGGGATCCTCGCAGGGATATCGTCCGGCGCCGCAGCGCTCGCGGCAATCGAAACGGCGAAGCGCGATGGGATGGCCGGCAAGCTAGTCGTGGTCATCTTCCCGGACACTGGCGAGAGGTACATGAGCACGGGAGTTTTCGAGCGCTGACCCAGAGATTCGGATTCGCAGAATATATACTGACTCGGCTAGTCCTTTTCGGCATCCTTGCGCGAGGTGATTTTTAGCTGCCTGTATTCTGTCACAATCTTGCTGAACGGGGGCACGGATTCCACGAGCCAGACGTTGCCGCCTATGACCGAGTCGTGCCCTATGACCGTGTCGCCGCCGAGAATCGTGGCGCTCGCGTATATCGTGACGTTGTCCTCCACGGTCGGGTGGCGTTTGACGCCTCGGGCCAGCTCCCCCTTCGCGTCCCTGGCGAAGTGCAGCGCGCCCAGAGTGACGCCCTGGTACAGCACGACGTTCCTGCCGATGTCCGTGGTTTCGCCGACAACGACACCAGTCCCGTGGTCAATGAAAAAGTTCTCTCCGATTTTGGCTCCCGGGTGTATGTCTATCCCCGTCTCGCCGTGGCCGTGCTCTGTCATTATCCTGGGGATTATCGGCACGCCCATCGTGAAGAGCTCGTGCGCGACCCTGTAATAAGTGATGGCCCTCACGGCCGGATAGCTGATGACGACCTCGTCGTGGCTCTTCGCTGCCGGGTCGTTCTTGTAGGCTGCTCGCACGTCTCCCGACAGCATCTTCCTGATTCGTGGGAGTCTCCTCATGAACTCGAGCGCCTGGCTCTGCCCCGCCTCGTCGCAATCCGAGCACGCGCCCCTGGCGGACCTGCAGGAGTATGCGAGCGCCTTGGTTATCTGGTACCCCAGCTTTTCATAGACCAGGTGCATCTCGTTTCCCAGATGGAACTGAAGGTAGGAGCCGTCCAACTCCTGCTTGCCGAAGAAACCGGGAAACAGTATTCCTTCGAGGTCGCGGAGAATCTCGACCACCTCGCTCCGGGACGGTATCAGGGAGGCGTCCGAGTGGTGCAGGATCTCGTCGCTTTTACAAGTCTCCACCATCTCCCCGATGGCCTTGCCCAGCTCCTCCCGGCTGGCCTTGTCCACGCGGAAGACCCTTGGGCAGCCCCCGAAGTCCCCGCCCTCACCTTTGGTCATGCCCCACCCGAAGTTGGGGACCGTATAAATAAAAATCGCATACCGGCCAATCAATAACTATTTAATTTTCATCCCCTTCACCCGGGCCATGATGGGGATTGGCAAGACTGGAATCCAGGTCACTTCAAAATTCGTCGGAAGGGCCGAGGAGGTCAAGTACCTCAGGGGGAAGCTCCAGCAAACCCGCGGAGGCAAGGGGGCGCTGGTCTTGGTTTCAGGAGAAGCGGGCGTGGGCAAGACCAGGCTGGTCGACGAGGTCGGACGCCAAGCGGTCGAATCGGGTTTCCTATACCTGACTGGCAGGTGCATTTCCCAGAAGGACGCGGCGCCGTACCTTCCTTTCCTGGACGCGCTCAAGAACCACGTGAACATGGGGAACGGGGGGATGCAGCCCGAGGAGGCGAGGATGCCAGTCGGACTCGCCGCTGGCATGGCCGGAAGCGGCGGAACCTACGAAGGCGGACTTATCTCGATGGGATTCATGCCCATGGCTGAAGAGAGCAGCGCGCAGTTCAAGATGGACGCGCAGAGCGAGAGGGAAAAGATGTTCAACACCCTCACCCAGCAGATCATCGGGATGTCGAGGCAGCGGCCCGTCCTCCTGTTCATCGACGACCTGCAGTGGGCCGACAACGCCTCGCTCCAGCTCCTCCACTACGTGGCAAGGAGCGTCGGGGATGCCAGCGTTCTGATATGCGGCGCCTATCGCCCGGCGGAGCTTGCGTCGCAGACCCTCCCGCTGGAGGACATGCTCCGAAGGATGAACCAGGAAAAGCTCTACGAGGAAGTCAACCTTGAACGCTTCAAGCTTCTGGAGATAGGCACAATGGTCAAGGACATCCTCGGCATAGATGACGTGCCGGAGAAGTTCATAGGCAAGCTCTACGACATGTCGGAGGGCAATCCGTTCTTCGTCGAGGAAGTGCTCAAGGCGCTGGTCGAGGAGGGCATAGTCAAGAAGGACTCGTATGTCTGGGACACGGGGGTGGACCTCTCGTCCATACGCATCCCGGGCACGATAAAGGACGTCATCTCCCGCCGCGTGGCCAGGATGGACGAGAACACGAAGAAGGTCCTGATGTACGCTGCCGTGATAGGCAACAGGTTCAACTTCGAGGTCCTGCACAGGGTGACCGGGATGGACGTGAACGAGCTCCTGGACGCCGTGGACAAGCTCATGGCCGTCGACATAATCCGCGAGGACCGGGGCAGCGAGGACGAGACGTACATCTTCGACCACAAGCAGACCGCCAGCGTCATCTACGACGAGATGAGCAAGTCGCGCGTGAGGCTGATGCACAAGCAGGTCGGCGAAATCACCGAGGACGTCTACGCAAGCAGGCTGGACGAGGTCGTCTATCCCCTTGCGAGGCACTTCGCGCTCGGCCGCGAGAACCAGAAGGCGTACAAGTACAACCTGCTGGCCGGGGACAAGGCGCGCAGGCTCCTGGCTTACTACGAAGCGATAGAATATTACAACCAGGCCATCAGGCTCCTGGCCGGCATGACGTCCGCGCAGGGCATCGAGGTGAAGCGGGAGACGGCGCGCCTCCAGGGCGAGATAGGTCTGCTGCTCTTCGACCTCGGGGATTGGGGGGCCGCCCTTCCGAGCTACGAGCAGGCCTTGCACAACGCCAGGCTCCTGGGGGACAAGAGCCTCCTCGCCACGACCCTCCGCGGCCTCGCAGACGTGCAGAGGCAGAGGGGCAAGTACAACGAGGCGGAGCAGCACTACGAGGAGAGCCTGCTCATATCGGAGGACCTCAACGACGCATCCAGCGTCTCGGACATACAGCGCGGGCTGGGATACGTTCACTGGCGGAAAGGGGAGATAGACGAGGCGATAGACCACTACAACCAGAGCATCTCCTACGCCATGAAGAAGGGAGACCAGCATTCGACGGCGAAGACGTACATAGAGATGGGGAACGTTTACAACCAGCGCGGGGACCACGAGAGGGCCGTAGAGTACTACACCAAGGCGATAGGCGAGCTTGAAAAGGTCAAGGACTACCCGGAGCTGGCAAGGGCGTACAACAACCTCGGAGACACGTACCTCAACCTGAAGGAATGGGACAAGGCCATAGAATACCTCGAGAAGAGCAAGACCGTGTCAGAGAAGATCGGGAACACCAATTACGTCGCCTGGGGGCTGTTCAACGCCGCGTACGCCTACGCCCACAAGGGAGAGACGGACCGGGCAATTGATTACAGCCAGAGGAGCCTCAAACTCTGCGAGAAGAACGACGACAAGATAGGGATGTGCGGGGCGTACAAGAGCCTCGGCGTCGCTTACAGGATTAAAAAGGAGTGGCAGAACTCCATAAGCAACCTGAACAAGGGCATCACGATTTACGAGATGCTGGACATCCCCTACGACCTCGCGTCGTCCCAGATAGAGCTCGGGCGGTCATACGCGGCGATGGGGGAGAAGGAGGCGGCCAAGGAGTGCTTCAACTCGGCGCTGGAGCGGTTCAAGCTCATCGGCTCAAAATTCGAAATAGAGGATGTCGAGAGAGAGATGAAGGCTCTCGACGGCTGATTCCCCAGTGGATTTTCCGGGCGCTCAGACAATCGGGACCAGCTTCACGTACGGCGGGCCCTTCTCCTCGTCCGACACCATGGCGTGGATTATCGTCTTCGGCTTGACTCCGTAGATGCACGGCCTCTTGTCTATCGAGGATATCCTGATGAACGTGTCGGCCATGTTGAGTATCTCCTGGCGCAGCTTCAGGCCGGGCTTCAGGATGCCGATGCCCATGTCCTTCGAAATCTTGATCTTGGCCACGGCGTCGAAGAGGTTCCTTATCGCCACCTCGCCACCCTGAAGGTATTCAAGCGTGTCGAAACCAGCGTAGTCGATAATAGGACGGCCTTCCGCACCGCGCAGGTGCTCCAGGTTCTGCTTCCATATCTTGAATGCCTCTTCCTTGGGGCGCGCGAGTGCCATGACGTACGGCATGTCGGTGCGCTGCTGGAAGTAATCCGCGATTCGGACGTACTTGTCGAACTGCTCCGCCGGGATGAACCTAGTGAGGTCCTTCCTCATGGCGTCCGCGTGGTCGCCGCCCGTCAGCACGGCGACAATCCCCTTCTGCTGGGACATGAAGTTCAGCAGGATTGGGCGCACGACCATGTAATATTCCTCGCTAGATACGTTCTCATCCACCTCGAGCACGTTGTAGCTCCCCACCGCGTAGCCTCCTCCGAGCAGGGCGTCCAGGTCGGCGATTCCCGTGCTGTAATGCCCCGCGGGGTCGGCCACGACCTGCCAGGTGCCGGCCTTGAGGTGGTTCGGCACGAAGGAGTTGAAGCCCGTGAACCTCCCGCCCTTGAGTGACAGCAGGTACGACGGCTGCCTTATCTCCGTCGCGCGGAGCTTGGCGAGCTTCATGTGCCTTACCCTCCGCTCGTTGTACAACTCCGATGTGAGCGATATAACGCCGTCTACGAGGTATTCCAGGCTCGGCGCGTCCGCCTTCTCGAGTACCAGCAGGACGTCGGTGTTCGAGCCCTCGACCAGGTCCTTCTGCAGGCAGTTAATGAACTCGTCCATGTCTATGCCGTACTTGTGGGTGACGCCTTCGATGCTGTCGACTATGAGTATCGATTTATCCGGGAGCGCGCGCTCGATGCAGTCGTATATCCGCTCAATCTCCGGCATGCGGATGCGCTCCGTGATGACCTTGAGACGGGTCCTATCGACCTTGCTTGGCGGAGCCATTTCACCGCTGCTGATAGATTTTAGGAAGCCCTTTGCGGCCTTGACCCGCGTGGCTGTGATTTTCTTGGACTCGACAATCTCCTCCTCATCGGATCCGACCGGGCATAGAGCCTCCAAGAGCATCCTGCTCGAATCGACTATGCGATTCTTCATGTCGGTGTCTCTGAGCCACGGAAACTGGTTGTACAGGGCCTCGTCTGAAACTCTGGTCGAAAGGTAGAAGCTCTTGTTCGGTTTGCCGAGCTCCTCGAGAAGCTGGAGCGCGAACGTCGTTTTGCCAGTGCCGGGCGCGCCTTTGACAATCAGGGAACGTCCGCCTGGTTTGTTGAAGAAGTCCGCTATCTCGCGCGGAATCGATGCCGAATCAGACGCCAGCCCTTTCACTGCTGAGCACCCCCTTTACCTTTTCAACTGCCTTGTCCAGGGAATCCATGAGCTCCTGGCTCTTTCGCGCCTTGCTCATTCCGACCAGGAGAGCCTTGGTGCCCAGAGGCGTGGCTATGAAAGTGCCGTCCTGCGATTCTATGAAAATGTGCCTCGGAGGGATTTTGCCCAGGTCCGCGTAGACGACCTCGGAAGCCCCGAGAATCGTTGCGGAGAGGGTGGCGAAGGTCTCGACGTGCGCCTCGCTGGCCATGTTCCAGGCTATCGGGACTCCGCTTCGGGAAACGACGGCGGATATCTCGATACCATGCTCGTCCTCGAGCTTCTTGAGCTCCTGCTTCAAATCAGCCAACATCGACATCGCTTCACCTCGCTGGTTGTGCCGTTGTGTATATCAGATTTAGATATTTAAACGCTTTGGGTGAAACGCTGGCTACCCGTCAATCTTTTTCCGCCGCCTGGCCTTGCCTTCGAGCCGCGCAACCATCTCGCACGCCTTGCACGTTGCCGCCATGCCAGGCTCGCGGCATCTGGAGCATTCTGTCAAATCCGCGGGCCTGAAAGACGCGCGCAATGCCTCCCGCATCGAGTCGTGCCCCCTGAGTATGGCGTGCCTCGTGCCCGGAGACGCATCCTCGAGCTGCGCCAGCATTCTCACGAATTGGCCGCGCTGGGCCCTCTCGGCGTACGGGCACTCCCTCTCCAACACCCGCATGCCCTCGAGAATCGAGTACAGCTTGACCTCCTCCTCCGGAAGTGACCTCATCGGCATCATCCTTGGCACGAGGCCCGGCTGCACCTTGTCGTGGGGCCCCATCCTCGCCATCCGCTCCACGTCGCCCCGAACGTAGTTCATCAGAAGCGATTCCGCTGTGTCGTCGAGGTTGTGGCCGAGCAAGAGCTTGGCCGCCCCCAACTCCAGCGCCGCGCGGTTCAGCGCCGCGCGCCTCCAGACGCCGCAATAGGTGCACGGAATCGTCCCAGGGTCGAGAAGGGCGGCCTCGTCTAGCGTCCGGCCGAACAGCTCCCTGAACTTCACAACCTTCAGCGGGACGCCCAATCGCCGGCACTCGCGCCTGGCGACGCGGACCCCCTCGGCGCGGTAGCCCCTGATTCCCTCGTCGACTATTATCGCCGCGATGCCTATGCCGGTGCGCTCGTGGAATACCTTCCGTGCGAGCCTGAGCAGCGTGACGCTGTCCTTCCCGCCAGATATCGCCACTGCCACGGTCGCCCCGCGTCGAAGCTTTACGGACTTTCGCATGTCCCGGGCGAAGCGCCGTTCGAAGAACTCCTTGAAGTGGCGCTCGCAGAGGTGCTGGCCAGAATAGCGGATGTGGGTCACCGACGCGCGCCCGCACCTGGAGCATGGAATCATCGCCAGCCCATCCCCGAAGTGCTATAAATCGGTTCGCGCGGGCGGTTTATCCGGAAATGCAACAACATGCCCAGGGCTGCTCCCGAAGAGGGGGGTCCGAAAGGATAAAATTAACATTTTCGTAAAAATGTAGTAAGTGTGAGGGGGGTGTGGGAAGAAGAGTTAAAACAAAGGCTCGTTTTTGAGCCAAATAAGAGACCCCTCACACTGTCACCTTAATCTGCGAGGCTGCTTAATAAACTTTCGGCGGAAATCTCGGCGGGGGATATTTATCGGGGGTGGGCATTCCGTGGACCGTGAAGCGGCACGCGTACACGAAAAGTGAGGCAAAGCTGGCCCTTGCGGCCGCGCACGGCTTGGGGTGCGAACGGGAATTTTCCGGAAAAGCGGGGGCGCTCGATGTGGCCAGGCGCATGGGTTGCGTCCAGTCAGACCCCCTCGATGTGGCCGGGAGGAACCACGACCTGACGCTTCAAAGCAGGGTGAAAGGATACCGCCCGATGCACCTGCATGACCTGTGTTACAAAGATAGGTCTCTATTCGAGTATTACTGCAAGATGGCGTCGATAATGCCCATCGAGGCTTGGCCAGAGTTTGGCGCGTTCCGTGAGAAGTGGGGCAAGAAGCTGGCGCCGTTTTTTAGGGAGCATGCACGCGAGACCCGGGAGGTCCTCGTCGCGCTTGAGGACGGCCCCATCTCTTCCCGCGGTTTCAAGGGGGCGAAGAAGGTCGACTGGTGGTGGGGGAAGACCAACGTGTACAAGGTCGTCTTGGAGCACCTGTTCTTGACTGGCCGGGCCATAATCGCCCGCAGAGACGCCGGGGTGAAGAGCTACGGGTTGGCTGAAAAACTTGTACCGCGGGCGCTCTTCGATGCCGAATCGCCCAAGGGAGACACCTTTCGAAAAGCTGTTGCCCTCAGGGTGTGCCGCGCATCGAGGCTTGCGGCATCGTCCAGCTCCCCGGAGCAGTGGACAATGGTCGGGAAAAGCAAATGCGTCGGCGAGACGCTAGCTGCCCTGGAACGGGACGGTAAACTAATCAAGCTCGAGCTGGATGGGTGGAAGGGATCCCTCTACGCCCCAATCGAAAATGAGAACATCTGGAAAGAGCCGCCCGGATTCGGGGAGGACGCCGCCCGGTTCCTCGCCCCTCTGGACCCGCTGCTTTGGAACAGAAAACTGTTTTCCGTAATCTACGGTCACGATTACGTCTGGGAGGTATACAAGAAGGCTCACGAGCGCAGGTGGGGCTACTACTGCCTGCCGGTGATGTTCGATGGCGATTACGTCGGTCTCATAGAGCCCTGGTACGGCAAAAAGGAGAGACGGCTGGAGATAAGGAGCTTCCACCTGCTGGACAGAAATGTCCAAAGGGGGAGGCTGAAGCGCGCGCTCACGGATGAGCTGACCAGCTTCGCCAGTTACCTCGGCGCGGAGAAGGTTCTGGCGGGAAAGGTAAAGCTCTAGCCCAGGAACTTCCCGTCCTTGTATATCAGCTTCCCATCGGCAAATATCTTACCGCCCTTCCTCATGTCCTTCAGGATGTCCCAGTGTATCGCCGAATCGTTCTTCGCGCCCGTCTCCGGGTAGCAGGCGCCGAGCGCCATGTGGACCGTGCCGCCCATCTTCTCGTCGAAGAGCATGTTCTTCGTGAACGTCGTGATGCCCGGGTTCGTCCCTATGGCGACCTCGCCCAGCCTCACGGCGCCCTTGTCGGCCTTCAGCAGCGTCTTCAGCAACTCCTCGCCCTTGGCCGCGCTGGCCTTGACGACCTTGCCGTCCTTGAACGTCAGCCGGATGTCCTCGATTTCTCGCCCCATGTATATGCCTGGATATGTGAATCGGATCGTGCCGTTGACCGAGTCCTCGACCGGCCCCGTGAAGACCTCCCCGTCGGGCAGGTTTATCTGGCCGTCGCAGTTTATCCATTTGCGGCCCGCCACTGACATCTTCAGGTCCGTGTCCAGGCCTACGAATCGCATCTCCCTTGCCCTGTCGAGCCGGGCCACCATTTTGTCTTGCATCTTGGAAACCTTCTTCCACTCCGCGATGGGGTCGGCCCTGTCGGCCAGGCAAGACGAGAAAACGAACCTCTCATAGTCGGAGAGGGACATCGAGCCCTCCTGCGCGTCCGCGTTTCCGGGGAACGGCACGGCGACCCATCTGAAGTCGCCCTTGGCCGTGCGCTCCATCATGGTCTTCATCAGGCCGGCGTTCGCGACGGAGCCCATGCGCATCTTCTCCGGCGGTATTCCGGTCATGCTCCTGGTGTTGGTGTCGAACGAGATGCCTATCATCGCGTCGGCGTTCTCGTAGAGGTATTTCTTGAAGGGCGACACGTGCTTGATTTGCTCGTCCGTCGCGTTCTCGAAGAAGATGTTGCTCAGGCCATCGATTCCAGCCAGCACTGTCGTGTAGCCCCCCGCTTTGACGACCTCCCTATAAAGCTCCCTGATGAATGGAGCCGCTTCGGAGGCCCCAGCAATCATGACCTCGTCCCCCTTTTTCACCTTGATCGAGTATCTCACAACCAGCTTCGCCAATTTTTCCACGCGCGGGTCCGCCATTGATACACCGGGGCGGGGATGGTGGCGGGGCTATAATTGATTTTCCGTGGTCACTTCAGGAACTTGCCGTTCTTGTAAATCAAGCTGCCGTCCCCGTATATCTCGCCGCCCTTCTTCATGTCCTTAATTAAATCCCAGTGTATGGCGCTGCGGTTTTTAGCCCCGCACTCCAGGTAGGCCGAGCCGAGGGCCATGTGAATCGTCCCGCCAATCTTCTCGTCGAACAGAATCTTCCTCGTGAACCGCTTTATGCCGTCGTTCGTGCCTATTGCGACTTCGCCCAGGCGCTTCGCCCCGTCGTCGATTGCGAGCAACGCTTGCAGCAGCTCGTTGCCCTTCGCCGCCGTCGCTTTGACGACCTTTCCCTTCTTGAAAACGAGCCTGACATCCTCTATCTCCTTCCCTCTGAAGACTCCGGGGAACGTGAATCTGATGCGACCCTCGACGCTGTCCTCCACCGGCGCTGAAAAGACCTCGCCGCTGGGCATGTTGTGCTTCCCGTCGCTGTTCATCCATCTGCGGCCCTTGAGCGACATGGATATCTCGGTGTCCTCGCCGTAGAATTCCAGCTTTTTCACGCCGTTCAGATACTCGACCATCCTCTGCTGCCTAGCGGAGACCTTCTTCCACTCGGCCACAGGGTCGCTCCGGTCCACCATGCAGGCCCCGTAAACGAAGTCCTCGTACTCTGAAAGCGACATGCTGGCCTCCTGGGCCAGACCGTTGGTCGGAAAGACCAGGCCGCACCATTTCAGCTTTCCGGCGGCGCTGCGCCTCTCGTGCACATCCTTGGCCTCCATGCCTGCAGCGGAAACCAAAGCCAGCTTCCTGGAATCCACGCCGGACATCGCACGCGTGTTCGAGTCCGCGGATATGCCTATCGTGGCATCCAGGTTCTCAGAGAGGAACTTCCTGAAGGGCGATTTGAAAGCCAACTGTTCCGGTCCCGCCTCCTCGAAGAAAATCTCGTTCGCGCGCTCGAAAACAACGTTCATCTGCGGGTGGCCTCCCGCTTTAATAACCTCTCGGAAAATCTCCAATGCCAGCGGCTCGGCGATTGGCGGTGCGGTGATGAGCACCTTATCGCCTTTTTTGCAGTAAATAGAGTAGTTCACGACAAGCTTCGCAAGCTTTTCCACGCGCGGGTCCGCCATTATTGCACCGGGCTGGACAATGGCTCGCCTTTATTATTGCTTTTCCTTGGAACAGATTCAAAGGCCAGGACGCGCCTCGCCCTCGGGGCTGTCGCGCGGGGCCTGCGCGGAGAACTCGGTTTCGTGCTCGGTCAGGAGGATGTAACCGCTGCCGAAGAGCGGGATGAAAATGAGCGAGCTCGCGACGTGGACGAGGGTGAAGCCTATCTGCCATTGGAACCTCGTCTGGAGCGTGTCCATCGACGCCCCGTCCATGAAGTACCATATGCCCACAACGGTCCAAACGTCGAATATCAGCGTGGCCAGCACCCCGGCAAACGTTATGACGCCCAGGTTCTTCAACTTGAATGCGCAGCGTTTTCTCAGCCAGCTTCCCAGAAGCATGGCCATCATGAACCCGGTCCAGACGAAGAACGTGACTCCGGCAATCACGCCGATGCCGTACTGCCCGTGGATGTTGAATGCGTATATCAGCGCGTCCGTGATTGCCATTATCCCTATCGGAACCAGCACGGCCAGCGCCAGGGGCATCACCATGCTGGCGATTATCGTCAGCGCCATGACCGGCTCGACGTTCGGCGCGTCGAAGTTCAGCAGGATGAGCCTGACGGCAACGCCTATCGTGACGAGCAGGGACGACGTGACGGCGTCCTTCCGCTTGAACCTGAGCCAATCCGGAACGCCCATCTATATCCCCGGAGGATCCGAAGGATACTGGTCGGTGTAGTAGAACGCGACTGTGTCGCCATCGTGCACCTCGCAGACGTTCGCTCCGACCTCGGCCATGGTCCCGTTTATTCCGAAGAGCCAGAACTCAGTCATTGACCCCACGGTCCCGTTGATGGACGAGATGAACCCTCCCGATTCCTCTATCTCGAAATCCTCGCGCTCCCCCGCCGTCTTCAGCGCGTTCAGCGCGCTCGCGTTTTCCACGCCGACGTCCTCGGCGACTATCGTCCAGCCCGGCCCGTAGACCTTGACATCTACCACGGCTGCGTAGTCCGGTCCGCTCGGCTCCATCAACGGCAAGGCCACGAGCAGCGCCGCGGCGGCGACAGCCGCCACCACGATTACCGCGAGAGCCATCTTCTGCGTCTTTGTCAAGTTGATTTTCGTCATCTGGGTGCACCTCTGTTGGATATATTATCCACCCATGTAATGCTACCGAGTATTTGTATCTTTCTGAGATTGTATTCCCCGTCGAGATCCCGTTCGCCCTCGGCAGGAAATCATGGATTCTAGACAATCTTATCGGTCATCTCGCACATAGCGAAGACCAGCGTCGCCGCGGCAGCGAACGCACCCGATTCCGCGCTCACGGGGTCGCGCCCGTAGCCTATGACGAGAACGTCGCCCTCGCCGGGCTTGAAAAGGTGGACTAGCAGGGCCGCGTCGGCCTCGTAATCCTCATCGAGCTTCCGCCCGTCCGGAAACCTGAGGGCTCCCTTGTCGAACACGAGCGCCGTCGCCCCGACTGCGCCCGCGAGCATCGCAGCGTCCCTCTGCTCCAGCCCGCTCCTGACGAACCGCGCATGGTCCCGTATCGCCACGCCGTGTCCGCATGTCGAGAGCGCCAGGGGACCCAGGCCAAGCTCGCCGTGCACCACGGGCAGGCCGGACATCATGCGATTCCCGCGCCTCGACAGCGAGATTCCACCCTTCGAGACTGAAACGAGCCCTCGGTCGTCAAGCTCGCGGAGAACGCCCCTGCACGTTCCCTCGCCCATCCCCATCAGCTTGGCCAGCCGCTTCCGCCCGACCCTGGCGTTCTCGGAGACTAGGAAGAGCGCCCAGAGTAGGTGATAGGTTGCGTACTTCGGCAGCGCGCCCCGCTTGGCCATGGCCGATTGCCCTGCCCCATCTCAGAACGTCTTGATGTCGCCAGCCACGCACATTTTCGTTATCTTGGGGAGGTCCTTCAGCCACCTGTCCGTGATGGCCTCGACGTCCGATTTGACCTTCTCGAACTTGACGCCTTTCTCCATTATGAGGTGGACGTTTGCAGCGAGCGGCTGGTCAATCGGCTTCCCGATCTGGGAGAGCAGCCTGACGTGGGCCTCCTGGACCGAGCCCTCGTGGTCCTTCGCAATCTGGTCCGCGATTTGGATGGCGAGGAGGTTGTACATCTTCCCCACGTGCGTCACGGGGTTCTTTCCGGACGTGGCCTCGAGGCTCATCGTGCGGTAAGGCGTGATGAGGCCGTTCGCCCTGTTGCCCCTTCCGACGTTGCCGTCGTCGCCGTTCTCCATCGACAGCCCGGTCACGGTCAGGTAGTAGATTTTCTTCTTGTAATCGTCCGCAGTGTTGACAAAGACCTTGACCTCGCGGTCCGTGTACTTGGTCGCGTTGTCCGCTACCTTGTCGTGAAGCTCCTCGACCACGCTCTTGTAGTGGTCGACGTCCGGTATCTTCGGCGACACCATCGCCGCCGCCACCGTCAGGTAAATCGTCTCGCCTATCCTGGCGGCCATGACCTTGACATCCTCGCCCACTTCCGGTAGCGCGCGCTTCAGAGGCCCGTTGATTAGCTGCTCTGTCTTGAGCGTGAGTAGCTCCGTCTCGGAGAACGGCGCGAAGCCGACCCCGAAAGACGTGTCGTTGGCGAGGGACATCTTCGTTTCGTAGACGCCCCTCAGGTCGAGGGAGCCCTGTCCTATGCGGCAGTCTATCATGACGTCCCAGTCCACGTTCAGGTTCCTGCACGTCTTCTTCAGGTAATCGTAAGCAGCTTTGACTGCGACGGACCTGAACGGCAGGCGCTCGCCGCCAACCTCCGTGACCGCGCGGCCCACAAGCAGGACATAGATGGGATCGAGGATCCTTCCGCCGCCGAATTTCGGGGCCGCCTGGCCGCCGACAATCTGGCACTCGTCGGTGTTGTGGTGAAGTATGGTGTTGAACTCTTCGTTGTACATCTTGCAGAGCCCCACAGAAACGGATTCGGCTATGCCGTCGGCTATGCTGTCGGGATGCCCGATGCCCTTCCTCTCCACCATCTCGGTCTTCTGCTCCTCAATCGGCGTCTGGTTCATCAGTTCCACGTATATGTTTCTCGCAGTCATGTTATCGCTCCTGTATTTGCACGGCTTGAATCTCCTGGCTTGATATATGCTTTTCGGTAAACCATCAATTTATATACTGGCTGCGAGATGTGCGAGCGATGGTCGGGGAAACGCCTTGCAAGATATGTGGCACGCCCATTCCGCACGGCCAAGACAAGTGTCCCCTCTGCGGGACCGAGTTCTCTCGTTCGGAAGGCGGAAAGGTGAAAACCAAGGTCTCCACTGAGAAGAAGGCGGCGGAGAAACTGGACATAGACATCTCAGACCCAGAGGTGCGGCGGGTCCTGGAAGAGCTCACGCTCATCCCCGGCATTTCCAGGCGCGGCGCTCTAATCCTCTACAAGCAGGGGATACGCACTGTCTCCGATTTTATCAAGAAGGCCATGCCCGGAGAGGCGATGAGCGAGCGATACGCCCAGGTCATCGCCAACAGGCTGGCAATCGATTCCGCCAAGGGAACCGGCCAGGTCGCGGAGCGGAAGGTCCCGTGCCCGTCGTGCAGGTCTCCCAACAAAGCGGCCTCGAAGAAGTGCGGGGTCTGCGGCGCTCAGATTTCGACCGTGAGGAAGAACGTCGACCTCGAGCAAATCCAGGGCCGTGTGAACGAGACGATTAAAGAGGTCCTGGGAGACTTCGCGGAATCCGAGGATTTCGGGGCGCTCCCAAGCGATATGAAGGAAGAGATCGCCGCCGTCCTTTCTTCCGAGAGGGAAATAACTGAGGAGGAGGTAAAGGACGTCGCCAAGACGCTGACATCACTACCCGAGGACATGACTCAGATTGTCGATGACATCGCGCTGGGGGAGGACGATTTCGGGGAGGGGAAGGGTGAGGAAGACGGAGGTGGTGAGGGCGAATCGTCCCCGGTAGAGAAAAGCTCTCGGCAACTCAAGAAGAAGCAGATTCTGATGGCGAGGCTCGAACGGTGGAAGAAGATGGGCTACGACGTCTCCGAACTGGAGCCACTCGTCGACGGTGACTTCGAGACCTTCAAAACAAAGGCGAAGGATATACTGTCCAGCAAGCTGAACAAGGCTGCCGCGAAAGGCACCGCCAAGCCTCCCTCCGAGAAGGCGGGCGATTCTAAGAAACAGGCTCCGCCAGCCTCCCAGAAAACCGACGGCGGAAAGGCCCCAGGAAAGAGGGGCGCCACGCCGGAGGAGCGCGCAAAGTTCCTGAGGCAAATCGGAGTCTGGAAGGAAAGGGGCTTCGACGTCGCAGGTCTGGCCGAGCTTCTCGAAACGGACATGGCGGAGTTTAAGAAGAGGAGCATGGCGATGTTGAAAGCGCAGATGAGCAAGAAGTAGCCATATTGGTGCGGGCAATGATCACCGTCAAAAACGTCACAAAAAGATACCGGAAGAACGCCAAGAGCAGCTCGTGGAAGACAAGGGTCAAACAGATGTTCAGCGACAAGAAACGCGAATCCATGACTGCGCTGAACAACGTCGATTTCCAGGCGAACGGCGGAGAGATAATCGGAATCCTCGGGCCGAACGGCGCGGGAAAGACCACGCTTTTAAAAATAATCGCGGGGTTGCTTGTGCCAGAGGTCGGCCAAGGCGAGGTCAACGGATTCGACATCGTCAAGGACAGGGAAAAGGTGAGGACGTCGGTGAACTTCCTCATGAGCGGCGGCTGGGTCATCTTCGATTACAAATTCTCCGTGCGGGACAATCTTAGGTTTTGGGGGGTCTACCAGGGGTTGAGCCTGAAGGACGTCGACCAGAGGGTGGCGGAGGTTTTAAAGGTTGTCGAGCTGGAGGAGAAGAAAGACGAATTCCCCGAAAACATTTCCGCCGGGATGAGGCAGAGGATGAACCTTGCCAGATGCCTGCTCGTCGACCGCCCGGTGTATCTGCTGGACGAGCCGACGGCCAACCTGGACCCCTACTCGGCCGAATTCATTAGGAAGTTCGTGAAGGAGAAGCTCCGAACGGACAATAAGACAATCGTCCTCGCGACCCACAACCTCTGGGAGGCCGAGCTGCTGTGCGACAGAATCGTCATCCTTAACAAGGGCGAGGTTCTGCTCGCGGACAAAACGGAGGAGATAAAAAGAAAGATCGGCAAGGAGGTGGCCATCATCGAGATCGAAAGTGAGGACGCGGAACTGCTGAAAACTTTCCGGGGGCTGGATTTCGTGGACAGCGCCACGCTGGAGGGAAACCGCCTGCGAATATTCGGCGACGTTAAGAGAAACCTCCCCCGCATCATCGACATCTGCCGGGAGCGCACGACCGTCACAAGCGTGAACGTCCAGGAGCTCTCGCTGAACGACATATTCATCCAGCTGGTGAGCAGGGGTGAAACATGATAAAGCACAGCCTCTCGCTCTCGGAAAAGCTCGAAGTAGTATATATTTCGATGTGGAGGTACGGGAAGTTAATGACCAGATTTAAAACGAGCTTCTTCTTTTCCATAGTCGCCATGTTCGTCTCGATTACGACATTCTACTACTTCGGACAGGTGTTCGGGGACGCCACTGCCGTGGCCGTTGAAGACTACGGTGGCAACTACTTTTCCTATGTGCTCATCGGACTCGCGTTCAATCAGTTCGCTGTCACTAGCCTCAGCACCTATCTCGCGACCGTACAAAATATATATTGGTCCAACTGGCTCGAGCTGATACTGACAGCCCCCATGCGCCTCAAGACATATTTCGTCGCTGCGATGTCCTGGGCTTACACGTACTCGACTATCCTCATCGCCTTTTACTTCATCATCGGGGTCGGGATATTCGGGGCCGCGATTGCATTCCCCCCAGGCTGGTACGTCATCATACTCATCCTGTTCTTGACTGTCCTAAGCATCTCGGGCATCGGTTTGATGGCCGCAAGCACTTTCATGCTGTTGAACGCGAAAGGCCAGGTGGAGCCCATCAGCTGGTTCGTGGGCACGGTTTCCGCCCTTGTCTGCGGGGTCTATTATCCGCCCGAATTGCTGCCCCCGTCCATCCATGCCATCTCATACATCTTCCCGCACACGTATGCCCTCGAGGGGCTGCGAGAGATACTCCTGAACGGGAAAGGCCTCATGGACCCGTCCATCCAAATGATAATCCTGATATTGGCAATATTCTCCATGATACTCCTGCCGCTGGGAATGGCGATGTTCAAGTCAGGAATTAAAAAGGCTGAGAAGGATGGAACCCTGGCAAGATGGGTTTGATTCTGCGATCCAGCCCCCGCGCGATTTCATCGAATTCGCGAGCGGTTGTGCGGCGCGGAATGCAAATCAATTGATGTATTGGGTCACAACAATGTTAATCTATGTGATTCCAAAAAATATAAATATGAGATGTAACATTCACGATTCACCCTGACATGCAAAAGCATGTGTGTGGTAACCAAGAAAGGGAGGTTAAAAATGCCAGGAGACGGAAATGGATTCGACCCCATCGACCCGGGCCAGGGATACAAGCACAGGCACGGACACGAAGCAACCGGATGCGGATGCGTAGAGGTTGGTTCCATATACGCAGTATTCGACCCACAGCCGGTTTAATCGATTTAAACCGACGGAGAAAAACTCTTCCAATCTTTCTATAATTATTAATAACTGATAATAATAGGGAGCAGCGCGGGCTGCCAGAGGTGGTTTCACGGAAAAACCGAAACTCGCAAAGGCTGTGGTCGTCAAGAAGAAGAACGGAAAGAGCGCGTTCATTCACCCCGACATTCCCAAATGGCTCGCTTTCCGCGCCGAGGGGGCCCGGACCCTGGAGCTGTGCGACGGAACGCGGAGCGAGCGGGACATCATCGAGACAATTTCGAGGGAATTCAACGAGCCCATGGAGTATGTGGGGAAGGGAGTCGCCGGCCTACTTAGCCACTGCGAGAAGCAGGGATTCTTCCAGGATGTCACCCCGAAGAGACCGGACGCCCTGCCAGTGGAGATGAAGATACTCTACCTGAACATCACCCGGGAGTGCAACCTGAGGTGCACCTATTGCTATGCGAGCGCGGGCGCCCAGCGGGAAAAAGAGCTGACTCTGGAGGAGATAAAGAAGCTCCTGAGCGAGTTCCACGCCCTTGGAAAAGGGACGCGGCAGAACGTCATAATAACTGGCGGGGAGCCGCTGCTGAGGAAAGACTTCTGGCAGATTGCCGAATATGCGAGGTCGCTGGGGCTCGTCCTTGTGCTTTCCTCAAACGGACTCCTCATCGACAGGGAGACTGCAAGGAAATTGGGTAAGCTCTTCGGCGGCGTGCAGATCAGCCTCGACGGCGACAGGGAGATGCACGACAAATGCCGGGGCAAGGGGTCCTTCGACGGGGCGACGAGGGGCATAGAAAACCTGGTCGAAGCCGGCATCACGCCGTCGATATCTGCCACTGTGACAAAAGAGAACTTCAAAAAGCTGGACAACCTGTGGGACGTGTGCGACAAGTACAAAATAAAGCACGTGAAGACCAACCCCATCATCCCCCTAGGCCGGGCGGAGAGCGACAGAGACGAGATAATGCTGTCGAGGGACGAATACATAGAGCTCTGGAGGGCGACCAAGCAGCAGCTCAAGAAGCGCCGCCTGGAGGTCACGATAGATAACGAGCGGTCCATTTTCTCGGGAGGCACGTCGTTCAAGGGCACGGGCAACTCTTGCGGAGCCGGCCGGACGTCCATCAGCTTCGAATCCAACGGGGACGCCTATCCGTGCCAGGCATCGCATCTCCCGCAGTTCCTCTGCGGTAACATAAGGGAGAAATCTCTGGAAGAGATCGTGACGGGGGCGGAAGTTCTGAAGGACTGGATGGGCCGCTCAATCAACGACATTCCGGGATGCAGCTCCTGCGAATGGAAGATGTACTGCGGCGGCGGCTGCTTCCTGCAGGCGGCTCTGGGCCACGGGACCGTGCACGCGCCGGATGTCTATTGCGACGTTTACAAGTTCGAATACGAGGAGACGTTTTGGGAATTTGTGGACAAAAGGGAAAAAGAACAGGAGGAATCAAATGACGGGCAAGCAGCCAAAGTTTGAAATCAAGAGCGGGCGAATTTACTACGAGAACATACCGCCGGGAACGCCTATGTCCCAGCTGATGACGGGATTTTTCAAGGACAAAATAGAGAACGAGGGGATGGGTCCGCTGATGGCGCAGTGGATAGCGACCAGCAAATGCAATTTCAGGTGCCCGCATTGCGGCACCGCGGCCTCTGAGGCAAAGCCCGACGAGCTGAGCTGGGCCCAAATCAAACCGGTCATAGAGGATTTGGCAAGCATGGGATGCAAGACTTTCACGATGACCGGGGGGGAGCCGATACTGCGACCGGATTTCTGGAAGATCGTGGACCACGCCCACGCCAACGGGATGAAGACCGGATTCGTGACGAACGCCTGGGCCATAAAGGATTTCGAGGACGAGCTGAGGCGAGCCAAGATAGAGACCATCCTGGTCAGCATCGACGGCTACAGAGAGAACCATGACAAAATCCGCGGGATGCCCGGCTCGTACAAGAAGTGCCTCGAGGCCATCCGGTTCCTGAAGGACATCGGCACCCCCGTGGTGGGCGTGTCGACGGTCTACATGAAGGACAACGTCGATTTCCTGCCGCAAATCGTGGACGAGGCGGCCAAAGCCGGCGCGGACAGGCATCGCCTCCAGGCCATCGTGCCGGAGGGGCGCTCGAAGGGCAAGGGTAACAGCCGGGAGGAGATAAAAAAGGCCATAAAATTCGTCTACGACGCCAGGAAGCGAGGGGTCAACATCGAGGTGTGCGAGGCGCACGGATGGCTCGGGCCGCTTGACGGCATCCTGAGGGCCAACTTCTACTGCGGCATCGGCCTGAACACGCTGTGCATAATGCAGAACGGCGACGTCATGGGCTGCTCCCTCATGGACTACCCGGACAAGACAGAGGGGAACGTGAAGGACAAAAGCATCAAGGACATATGGTTCAACGGTTTCAAGATGTACAGGCAGCCTACGCTCCCGGACCTCCCCAAGGAATGCACCGACTGCAAGCAGCTCATCGAGTGCAGGGGCGGATGCTGGCTCCACCGCATGAACAACAACTTCTGCTTCCTCCCCATGGCCGTGGAGGTCGCGCGAGAATCTGGGGATTTCCCCAATCTCGACGAGAAGTACTGACGCTCGCAGCTTGATGGCGCGGAAGGCGGCAGCGGGGCGCGCAGCCCGCGGGTCCAATCTATGCCTCCGCCTAGCACATCAGGAAGAGCCAGTAAATCGCCACTTGGGCGAGGGTGAGGGGGATGCCGACCTTTGCGAACTCCATGAACGTCAGGGTCTGGTTCCCTTTCCTCTCTGCATTCTGGATGATTATCACATTGCTGGCGGCTCCGAGGATGAGCAGGTTGCCGGCGATGGTGCTCCCCGCAGCGAGGGCCATGAACCCCCTGTCTCCCGTGCCAGCTGCCACGAGCATCGGAATGTAAAGAGCCACGAGCGGGACGTTTGATATCACCTGGCTGAGCAGGACGGAGATGATGATAATCATCGCAATTCCAGACATGTCTATGCCCCATTCCCCGATGAGCCCTTGGAAGAAGCCCGAATTCCAAACGGCGGCCATCAAGACGAACATCGCGGCGAAGAAGACCAGCGTGGACCAGTCGACTCCCTTCATTATCCCGACGCGTTTCGGGCTGAGTGCGAGGATTGGCAGCGCAGCCGCAAGCGCGACATAAGTTAGGCGCATCTCGGTGTTCAGTCCTGCGATGGCCATGGAGATTTTCAAAGCCACCAGCGCCAGTATCATCACGAGGGAGGCTTTGGCGAGCATCGCGAGCTTCGGGTCGCGCAGCGGAACGTCCTCGTGGACCAGCGGCCTGCCGTGGAACTCTTTTCCGAAGAAGATCCTCAACGCGAGGTATGCTAGCAGGAGGTTGAGCACCGTGGGGACCAGCAGATTCCTCGCGAAGGTGGCGAACGGGTTCTCCATCCCCCCGCCGATGGCGATGAGAAGGTTCTGTGGGTTTCCGATTGGGCTGGCCACGCTTCCGACTGTAATCGAGAAGGCGAGCACGAGCAGCATCAGCTTTGGGGACATCTCGTGCCGCTTCGACATCGCCAGCACGACCGGCGTGCCTATGATTGCAAGCGTGTCGTTCATGAGGAGCGCGGACGCCGAACCGAACCCAAACATCATAAGTAAGACGAGCTGGTCCGTTGTGCGGGCGCGTCTGAAAAGCCTGTACGACAGATGCTCCAGGTAACCGCTCCGCTCCAGCGCCTCCCCCACAACGAACATCCCGAAGAGGAATATCATCACGTCGGGGTTTATGGCCTTAATGGCTTCGACGGGTGATATCTGGAGCGTCGCCACGACCGCCACCGCGCCACCGAGCATCACCTGCCATATCTGAAGGCGGAAACGCCCGACCTGCCTCACCGCTATGAGCACAAAGACGGCGAGCAGGATGAAGATGGTGAGGGGCGGCACGGCATCAAGGAAATCCGGCAAGCAGATATAATATTAATGAAGCCGGCTCGCGCGGAAGGCCGACCCAACCTTTAAATCCCATCTATGCGATGCTCGTTTTGGGATAATATGAAGGAACGCATCAAGACATACGTCATGGACCTGGACGAGCAGATAGGCGGAGGGGTGCCGAAGGGCCACGTCGTGCTGGTCTCCGGGATGCCTGGAACTATGAAATCGTCAGTCGCTTACAACGTTCTATACTACAACGCGCGCGAGCTAGGTACGCGAGGGCTCTATGTCTCGCTCGAGCAGGGACGCGACAGCATCGTGGAGCAGATGGCCGGGCTCGGCATGGCGCACGGGGAGGTCGAGGAGCTTGTGAACATCGTGGACCTCGGGTACCTGCGCATGAACACGGACCAGGGAAAGATGAGCCACGACTGGCTTGAGGTTTTTAGGCTGTATGTCCAAAACCTCCGCGCTGCGACGAAGTACGAACTGCTGGTGGTCGATTCGCTCCCGGTGCTGGAGATTCTTTCCAAGCCCGACGACCGCCGCGTGAGGCTCTTCGAGCTTTTCGGCTGGCTGCGCGAGCTGGGGATAACCACGTTCATCATCTCCGAGTCGGCGAAGCGCGACGACGTCGTGCACGAGGAGGACTTCCTCGCGGACGGCATCATCCTTCTCAGGAAGGAGATAGTCGGCAACGACGTCCAGCGCCAGATAATCGTTGACAAGATGCGCGGCGCGAAGCACGCCATGGGCGCCTACTCGCTGATGCACGACGGGGAGAACTTCAGGATAACGAAGGTCATAAACGGCTGAACCGTGGTGGCAGCCTCACCGTTCAATCCTCGCCGTCCTCGCCGCACGTTCAACTAGCTTTCGGGAAATCTATGAGAACTCTCAGGTAATCTTTAACTAGTCTTACTTACAAAGTAACTTTTCAAGCGTTGCGCAAGCAACGCCGGAGGCTGAAAAATGAGACGATTGGCAACAATAGCGGTAGCGCTGGCCTTCGTCGCCCTTATCTTTCAGGGCGGCGGAGCTCGAGCGTGCGGTGTGAACGTCGTGGACGCGACAATCAGCGCCACCATCTCGGGGGGAAACGCGTCGTTCGTAGTGACTTACCCTCCGGAGACGGAGGTCGCGGGGACGATACGCCTAGCTCCCAGACCGCTGGTCTTCACGGAAAACGAGGAAACGGGATGCTGGGAGACCGGGGACGTGAGCGCTCGACTGATAATATCCGGAGGCAACTCGGAGATGGCAACATTGATACCTGCGGGACACGGACCGCACGCGCATGAGACCGTGCTGAGGCTCGGCGGGCCGCTCAAGTTCGTATGCGACCCACTGACGCCCGGCACGGTTTCTCTCGGACCGCTGCCGCTGATGGAACCGGACATCCAGGACACGTTCGGCAACGGCAGCCCGACGATAATCCTGATGGAACCGGACATCGAAGACCCATACTAAGCGAGCATGGTACACTGCCCATGTCTAATAAACTCTTTCGATATTTCTTTTCTAAGGATCTTGTTTCCCATATCGTCAGCTAAGGAAAGAGCCCGCTTAAAAACACTCCTGGCCTCATCCTCACGACCGCAAGCATTGCACGCCATCCCAAGGCGGGTGAGGGCTCGGGCGATGGCTTTGGGCTGAGCGTATCGCTCCGCTGCCTCGACGCCAGACCTCGCAAAGTCCAGCGCTTCCGTATACTGGCCTCGCTGGTAGTAGACCATCGAAAGGTTGTTGTGCACGGCCACCAGCATACGCAGATCCCCGATGCCCACAAGAATGTCACGCGCCTTTACCAGCGCATCCTCCGCCGATGTGAGGTCCGGTTTCCTTATCAGCACGCCCCCGAGGTTCGCCAGGGCCATCCCCTCCATCGGGAGGTTTCCGGTCTCTCTCGCCAGGTTAATGGTTCTATCGTAGTAGCCAACAGCCCCCGGTATGTCGCGCACCGCGAATGAGATCTTTCCGAGCGACATGAGCAGTTTGAGGATCGTAGCCTTCTCCTCGCTACCTTCCAGAAGCTTCAACGCCCGCTCTTTATAATACCTCGCCCGCCCGAGGTGCCCCCGCGCCTCTTCCACCCGCCCCTTGCCGTAGAATGCCAATGCCAACAGCGGCGTGCTTCCGCAGGATTCGGCCAGCTTCCTCACCATACCGAATTCGCTTTCGGCCATTTCCATGTCCTCTGTCTCGAGGAGCGATCCCATGAAGTACCGCCCTCTTGCCTCGGATTCCCTGTTCCCGGTTTTCACAGAGAGGGCAATCCCCTGGTCGAGCGCATGGCGCGCTTCAGCCCTCTTCCCTCTATGCAGGCACAGCTCGCCCAGGGCGCACAGCGCGTCGCATTCGAGCCCGGAGATCCGCGCCTCCCGCGCCAGTGAAACTGCGGAGCCGAGCTTGATGGAGGCCTCGCTCCACCTTCCCACGTGCCCGTAGACCTTGCCCAGGGAGACCAGCATCTTCGGGTCAAGCTCCGTCCGCCCGCCGCACAAAACATCGGCAGCCTCGTCCAGCCCGTGCACGAACCCCTTCCCGACCAGCTCGACCGCCAGCTTGCAGAAAAGGGCGCGCGCCTCTGCATCCTCCCCGGCCTTGCACAAATGATGGATGGCCTCGAGCCCGCTTGCGGGACCGACCGACCCCGCGTAGTGCCTTCCCAGCAGGAGATGGGCCCTCTTCCTCTCAGGGCCGGCCCGCCTCTTCTGGACAAAGTCAGACAGGATGTCGTGCACTCCGAACGCCGTGGGCGACACCGGCATGGCCAGGCCGCGCTCGACAAGGCCGTCCATCCTCTCCCGCCCCACGCCCAGCGGTCCGGCCAAGGCGTCGACGGAGATCGGTTCGCGCGAGACGCTGAGCAGCGTCATCGCCTCCCAATCGGCTTCGGAGAGACCGGAAAACACCTCGGCGCGCAGGTAACAGTCCAGGCTTTTGTCGACCGCCGGGCTCTCCGCCGGGGCGAGCTTGAGAAACAGGGGGTGCCCCCCGCAGAGTTGAACCAGCCCTCCGGCTGGCACCTTCCTGGCCGCAAGTATCTTCCTCGAGGATTCGGAATCCAGGAAACCTAGCTTGATTTCGGAGACAGTTCCGTCCATAACGTCGCGCCCGTCATGGATTTTCGGGCATCTTCTGCCGATCGACACAAGCTTGAGGCCAGGTTCGCCACGGGTTATTTCCAGAAGCATCGACACGAGGTCCATCGCGTCGCCGCGTGCGGCATGGATGTCATCGATGACCACCGCCAGCCTCATCCGCTTGGCGTCCTCCGCCATCGCGCGCCCGAAGACCTGCAAATCCCAGTCGCCTGCGGAGAGCGCGGATGCCGTGCGGCTGCGACCGAGGACTGACAGGAATGCCCCCAGCTCCGCCGCCACCTGCTGCGCCGAGGTCCAGCGCTTCAGCGGAATCCAGCAGACGTGCGACCTTGCGGACCAGTTTTTCACCATTCTGGATATGAACGCGGTCTTTCCAATCCCGGCGATTCCCGTGACAACGAGCATTTTCGCGGCGCGGCTGCGCCACCATTCGGACGCCTTGGCCATCTCCGCGCTCCGGCCGTAGAAATCGCCCAGCTCGGGGATTGCCTTTACGGCATAGCCGCCGAAACCGCGCTTGACGCGCCGGCCCTCAAACCAGTTCAGGTCCAGCTCCCCGAATTTCACTGACCCGGCGACCTCAGACAACGTGCATCCTGCAGGGACGTACGCCGGAATCTCGGAGAGCGGAACGACCCTCGGACCTCCCGGCGTCTCAATCCTCACATCCAGCATCTCGGCCCTCTCCATGAGCGCCCCGAGTTCGACCGCGCCAGCCCTGTCGAGCCGGTAATATTTTGAGATGTGGGTCCGGCCGGCCGGCCTCGCGCGCCTAACCTCCACCAGCCTCGCGCGCTCCATCTCCTTCAGAGCCCTCGCGACGTTTCCCCTTCCGACTCCGGTGGCGTACGCGATACCCTCCTGTGTAACCGTGTTGGGAACGTCGTGGTCCCTGACGACGCGCTGCTCGCCGAGGTGGAGGACTATACGCTCCTTCACTGTGAACGCGGCCTCTCCCTTCCTTGGCCTCATCAGGGATGAGATTGGCTACGTCATAGAAAAAGGTATCTGAAAATGAGAACTCTCGCGATAATCTTAAATATTAAGAACATGAACATCGCCACGGATGACGGAACACCAGAGAAAGCCAGAGCCCCGGTGCGACTGCCACACTTGCAGGCTCGCCAGGATAGAGGCCAGCATCGATTCTCTGCGCAAGTCCGTCGATGACATTTCCGCGTCGGTGGAGAGGCCCTTCAAGCGCGACGGGAGTAGCGGGGGGCGGGATTGAAATGCCAGACGCACAACATATTTGCCCCGGCGTCAGCATCATCGTCGAGCCCGAGCCCAACCGAATCATGAAGTTGTTCTCCGAACTTGTCACAGGCGGCTGCAAGGGGCTCTACATGACGAGAAGGTGTCCGAGCGAAGTCGCAAAGAGACCGGAGAGGGGCTCCGTGAAATATGTATGGCTGCCTCGCAAGGACTCGCACACGAGGGGAGAGGAGGCTTTCGCCCTGGGCAGCACGATAGAGAGGTTCCTTGATGAGAGCGAGGGGGGTGTGGTTGCGGTGGACTGCGTCGATTGCCTGAACTCCGCGAGCGGTGGGAAGACGTTCGCGGAGATGCTAGGCGCAGTCTCCCGCAAGGCCCTGGAGCGGGGGTCGTACGTCCTGATCCAGACATCGGGCATGGCGCTTTCGGAGGAGGAACTGGAGAAGCATGCCGGCGCGACCGGGTTCCCTATACTCGCCAGGGACGGGACAGGCTGAGGAATAGGTTGTCAAGCACGGATTGCCGCGGCTCGCCGCTATCTTCGACGTCGGGAGCGTCCGAGGCGTCCCAGGCAACGAACGCGAAGGCCATAACGCAGAACGCCGCCCACAGCGCCAAAGGCACGTCCGATATCGCAAGAAACGGCCGGCTCCCGGCATAAATGACGGCTCCCCGCGCGGCCACGAACGTTCCCGTCTCGACGGGATAGGCCATTGGCAGGGCGTTGCCTGCGGCGATGTCGAGCGCCATGTGCCCCGCCAACACGGCGAGAACGGCGAGGGCGAGCGTCTGGGCGTTTGCGTTCCTTTCAGGCTTCGCGTGGTCGAACACGAACGCCGCTGCGAACAGCATCGTCGGGGCGACGACGAGGAAATAGCCGCTGTGCAACCAGGATTCTGGCATGGACGGAGATGTGAGGAAATGGTCCAAGTCCGGCAGCATGCCGAGGATTCCGCAAGCCAGGGCGAAGAACAGCGGGTGCCTCTGCCCCCGCGCCAGCATGGCCCCGACCAAGAGCGACATCGTGAAATGAATTATCGGCTGCATCGCCCAAGCATAGCATGTCGGGACGATTTAACCGGTCGCCTACGGTTCCGCTCCGTGATTGCCGCCCGTGATTATTGCAGGTGATACCAGTGTCGATACAGGTATATCCCTTCCACACGATTGAGTTGTGAGGTCGAAACAGCGATGAATGAAAAGGACGTCGTGCTGATGAACAAGTTCGTGAACGAGGTCAGCGGCAAGGAAAACGGGCACAGGGTGCTCCTCTCGGTGAAATACAACCAGATATGCAAGATTAACCTCATCCTCCTGAGGGCTCTCATCGGGGAGCAGGGCAAGCACGGCCTGTTCGTGACCGTGGACCGCCCGCACCAGTACATGACCTACCTTCTGGACCTGCACAAAATCCCCCGGGACGGCCTGATCTTCCTGGACATAATAAGCAGGTTCTCGGGGGAATCCATCAAGGTGTGCGACACGGATGTGAACACAGCCTCGCCTTTCAGGATAAACGAGCTGCTAGACCTCCTGGAACACGGCGGCGGCGGGCGCGACAGCCGGACGGCGAAGATAGATTTCGGGCTCCTGGACTTCATTATGATAGACAACCTCGGAGCCATGCTGTCATACAACGAGCTTGACGACGTCGCCGCCTTCATCCAGAGATACCTGCGCCTCGTCGAGAGGTACGGAAAGCTGTTCACGGCCATCGTCATTGACGTCCGGGCCCAGCCAGCCCTTTACAAAGCGGTGCAGGGGCTCTGCCAGCAAGAGTTTTTAGTCGCAGACGACGGGACCCTGGTGTTATTGGCTACGCCGAATGACTTTCACGAGCCTGAAAAGAAGATGGACGAGATAGCCGAATCCGTCCTCCTGTACGCGCCGGACAGTCCGAGAATTGGAGCCGCTCATCCGAGGCCGGTCGGGGGCGCGTGAAATGGCCGACTCCTTCCAGCGGGTGCCGAGCGGCATCCCCGGCTTGGACGAAATGCTCGACGGTGGTTTTCCATTCCCGTCCGTCATCCTTCTGGCAGGCAGCGCGGGCACGGGCAAGACCACGTTCTGCCAGAAGTTCCTTTCATCTGGAGCGGATGCCGGCGAGCAGTGCCTGTACCTCACGACCTTGAGCGAGCCCACGCAGTGGATGCTGCGGTTCGCGACGCAGTTCAGCTACGTGAACAAGCGACACTTCGGCAAGGAAATCGTGTACGTGGACATGGGCGAGCTGGTCCGCAAGGGCAAACCGGCGGACCTGCTCTCGTTCGTGGACGAGCAGGTCGGGTCCATCATGCCACAGCGCATCGTAATAGACCCGATAACGGTCGTCGGCGACTTCATGGAGAAGAACTACCGGAGCTTCCTCTTCGACCTCTCGAACAAGCTGAAGAACTGGCGGGCCGTGACTATTTTGACTGGCGAGGTGAAGCCCGGCGACCTGTACCCTGCGGAAGCGGCCTATGCGACCGACGGGGTGATACTGCTGAGGCTCCTCGAGGAGGACGGCGCGCGCAGGAAATACATCGAAGTGCTCAAGATGCGCGGGACGAACCACACCTCCGGGAGGCAGTGCATAGACATCACAAAGCAGGACGGCATCGTGGTGCTCAAGTCGAAGTTTTGATGCCGCTGGCTTTGAATCCCGCAATTGAGGTCGTGATTATCAGCGGCGATAACGACGGAGGAGGTTTGTAATAGCCCGCCCCGCATCTGTAGATTGGGAGGAAGAACCCTATCATAACCTCTCTGAAAGCCTCTATGAACGGGCTCCGGCATTTGCCGTGGCCCGTCCCTTTTTTTAACGCCGACGATGAATGTGTAAATGACTTGACCGGCAGCCCCGAGATTTGATGTCGGAAGCAGGCTCGCCGCCATGAGTTAACATCTGTGCTTGCGTTCGGCCCTCTCTGGCTTCGGTTCGTACGGTATCAGCCTTATGCTGAGGACGTTCTTCATCGGGACTTCGAGCATCGTCGTTATCACGTCGCCGGATATCTTCGTGAATTTTATCTTCATGAACCGGGAAACGGCTTCCCCGAGAATAAAGCAAGCTGCCTGAATGGCGCGTTTGAGAATCAGCGACGATTGGCAGCGCCTACCGAGGCCTTCAGGGTTGATCGAACGCGCTGCCGGGCAATCCAGTTTCAGCGGAGCCGGCCCCTGCGCCGATTTTCTTCGTCCTGCCATCTTTGAAAGAGACCTTCACGAGCATCTTTCCCCCATCGAAGGAGACTTCCATCCCTTTGACATTCGAGAGATACAAACGGATCCACTTGCCCCGCGGGTTGAGGAAACGCTCCTTGTACTCGATGACGCCGATTTCCTCCAGCGCCTTGATGCGCCGGTAGCAGGCCGCGATGGGAATACCGCACTGCTGCGAGAGACCCTGGGCGCTCTTCGGGCGCATGCTCGTCGCGAAGATTATCTGGGATGAATACCTGTCCGTCACCAGTTTCGCTGCTTCATCCTTTTCCATATCTGAACCCTCCCCTTGACAATGATGTACATGAAAGGCAGGGTATTTAAAACGTCGCGCGTGAGAATCATCCGCGCATCTCGAAAGTAAGATTCAGCCCTGACAGCCGAAGGGGCAGGATACTATACCCGTCCCGCCAATATCCATGGGTCGTGAATAAATGATAACCAAGAGAATAGACAAGGTTGTGATCCTCCTGGCGCTGGGGTTCGTCTTCATCGTGCAAACGATTGTGACGGGCGAGCTCGGATACGTGCCGACGGACATCCTTGTCAAACTCGGCCTGGGCATCGGATTCAGCATGGTGCTCGGCTCAGGATACGCCCTCATTGTACCGGCGACCGGCATGCGAAACGCGTTCCGCGCCAGCACGAGCGCCCCCAGCGGGCTCCCGGCAGCAGCATGAGCGATGCGTCACATGATTGGGACGAACTTCAGCCTGGGGCTTCCATCTGAGCTGTCTAAAACGACCTCGTGCAGCGTCGTGTAAGGCTTCTCCCCGTACATCACCACGCTCCCTCCGACGCGCTCCAGCCTGATGTGAACGCTCGAGGAGGCCAATAAAATCTCCGGAGAGCGCCCGCCGGACGTCATCCCCACAAAAACGCCCTCGGCCCGGCGCACAGAGAAAAGGTGCGAGTTCATGCCGTCGTACCACGCGGGGCCGTATATCCTCTCCAGCATGTCGAGCGCAAGGAGCGACAGCATAGGTTTTTTCGATGCCGGGAGGTTGTACTCTATGTTGTCCCATCGAAAGTCCGTGTCCATCTGCGCGCCCTCGACCAGCAGCACGTTCTGCAAGCGGTCCTCGCCCCCGATGATGTTCATCTCGAAGACCCTCACGTGCTCGTAGAATTCCTCCAAACCCATGTGCCGGGTGAACGAATCCCTCACAGTGAAGCCGTTTCCCCTGCCCCCCGGGAGGTGCGCCACTCCCCGTCCTTGACCCACAAAGTTAGCCACAATCATCGCCGCCAGCAGCGACGACACCTCCGCCGGGATGCCCGGTCCCACTTCTACGAGGTTCACGCTTCCTTTCGAGAGGCCTCCGAAGAGCGCGTCCATGTCGCGGTCGCCCATCGATACGGTTTGCCCGTCCGGGTCTGGAACCGGTGACCGGCGCCCTTCGTGCGCGGCTGTTTTTACCTCCCCGAATCGCTGCGGTTCGAATATCCTTATCCTTCCGTCCAGGAGCGTGTAGTTGAGATTCGGATGCGGTATCGCCCGACCTCTGAGCTTCTCTATCTTCATCGTCCTTACCCTGCGTCCGGCATGTTCGCCCGTCGAAAGAGATATCACTCCGTCGCCGAGGTAATCGAGGGCGGTGGGACCGTGGGATTCCAGGACATAGACGACGTTGGCGCGCCCGCTCTCCACCACGTCCTTCTGTATCGTGTTGACTAAGCGCGTCTTTGAAATCCCGTACTTCTCGGCGAGGGCATCTATGCTGTCGAAGACTATCAGCGCCTTGCCAGGCTGCGCGGCCTCGACCGTGTCGTAGGCAACCTCGATTTCCGGCAGGTCCGAGCCGACGTCGAAGGTTATGGAATCGCCGGAAAACGTGCCCGAGCCCCTCGCTTCCTCGGCGCTCTCGTCCGCCTCCCCGGCCTCTATCTGCCCCTCCAGCTTCCTCAGCTCCTCCCTGCCCAGCGCCGACTCGCTCGTCTCGGCCTGGTTGAAAACCATCAGCAGCTTCTCCGCCGCCAGGAGCAAGGCTTCAGGCAGCTTGGTCTGGACCCCCCCGCAGGTCTTTGGGTGCAGGACCTTGAGGAAACCCATGGAGGCCATGAGCAGGTTGCGCTGGCGGTTCTTCTCCGCAAGCCATGGGAACTGCGCGTACAGGGCGACGTCTGATACTCGGCTGGAGATGTACTGGGTGCGCTCCGTTCTGGCCATCGTTTCCACAATCTGCAGCGCCAGAGTGGTCTTTCCAGTCCCCGCGGGACCCTTCAGAATCAGCGAGTGCCCTCCCCTAGACTCGAAGAAGTTCGTCAGAACTCCGGGCAGCGACACCCGCCCCGCGACTGCTGTGCTCACCGCCGTTATCAGCGCCTCCAACGCATCTTTCATCCCGCTTCCAGTTAAATAGCCTTGCGGTGTCATTATCAGCGTCGATTCGGAAGCTGGACATGGCAATCATTTGCGATACCCGGTTCGACAGCCTAAATACCGCAGGTGCCAATCGAGATGCAGAATGCGCTGAGTGCGCAACATAGGTGAAAACATGGAAACCAGAACGAAAATCGCGTTGAGCCTGCTGATAGCGTCCATAATGTGCCTGGGAAGCGTGGCTTCCTTCGCCATTGTGTCCGTCGGCGGTTCGGCGAATGTGAAAAACGACCTGAAGGGCATGAGCCAGGACGTTTCGCGGAGCTTGGCTGTGGAATCGCTCGGGAGCGTCTCTATCCCCGAGGACAGCGAATACACAATACCCGTAAGCGACCTGTACGACGAGGGCTGGGATTCTATGAGCTTTTCCGGAAATTCCGAAATATGGGTTGACTACGACAGCGAATGCATCTATTTCGTGCCGCTCCAGGACTGGTTCGGCGTCGAGTCGATCGACATCACGGCATACTACAACACCAGCATAACCCCGCCGCCGATGCCGGAACCGAACCCGAATTTCATCCCCGTTCCAACAACGAGTTTGGATTACACAATCACCTACAACCTGCTCCTCGAGGTCTTGCCAGTGAACGACCCGCCGGTTCAGATTCAGAGCCTGCCGTGCCTGGACGCCCAGCTGGGGGCCACCGTCCCAGAGTTCGCCAACCTGTCGCAATACTTCCGGGACATCGACAGCGACCTCGATTTCTTTGCAAACACGAACATGTCGTTTGTCACGCCCCACATTGACGGCAGCATGCTATCCGTTGAAATCGGGAAGCAGACCGGCAGGAACGGCCAAATCACGATATTCGCCACAGACGGGGAATTCGTCCTGCTAGGCCACATCGACGCGAATATAGAGGCGTCGTCGAGCGTCGCCTTCCCGGAGGATAATACCCACATCCAGCTCCTCGACGGGCTGTTCTCCACGTACATGACCTCAATCACATGCGTCGACTCTGGCCCGCTGGATGTGGGGGTTGCGCGCAACGCTGCAGGCTTTTGGACAGCCACGATCAAGGCGCCATGGAACTGGAACGGGGAAGGCACGATCACGCTTGAGGGGCTGCAGTTCTCGGGATTCTGGCCGCGGCTTGACGAGTTTTCCTCAACCAACGAGGATAGCATATCGAGCGCCCCGGGCTTCTGGACGAAGTACTATGTCACCATGGAAACGACGGTCGAGGCTGTGAACGACCCTCCGACGCTCGTGCCGTGGCTCAGCGTCCCGCTCTCCACGGACGAAGACACCACTCTGTACAACGCGCTCGACGCCACCGACTTGTTCTACGACGTGGACAGCGAGCTGACGTATGCGGTCGTTTCTGAAACTGGCTTGACTGCCCCGTCCCTGGACCAGGCGAACCTCCTGAGCGCGGTCCCCATGCCGGACGAGTCCGGAACGGACATCATCCAGGTCATCGCCTCGGACGGAGAGTTCTCCGCAGTGGCCGGCCTGACGGTCGATGTCCTATCTGTCAACGACCTGCCATTTCCGGAGTTCGACGGAACTCTCGTGGAGATAGCCGAGGACACGCAGGCGACACTCAACCTGAGCGCGATGTTCGGCGACATAGACAGCGAACTGACATTCTCGGCCGACGGCACTTCGAACTGCATCGTGGCCATCGACCAGGCGAACGCGACTGCGACCATCCGACCCGTGCAAAACTGGTTCGGCAACGAGGCGATTACATTCCGCGCCAACGACGGCCTGGCCACAGCGAGCTCCGCAGCGTACCTCGCGGTATCTCCAGTGAACGACCCGGTCTCGCTCGTCTCCGCAGTGCCGGCGATGTCGTTCGACGAGGACGGCACAGGAACCGTCGACCTCTCGACGCACTTCGCCGACATAGACAGCCAGATTGCGTTCTCGGCTTCCATCGCGTGCCCTGGACTGACTGTCAGCGTGTCCAACGGGGTGCTCTCCATCGCCTCCGACGAGAACTGGAACGGCGACGGCGCCGTATCGGTGGTCGCCACGGACGGACAGTACTCCGCGACTTCCATCGTGGATGTCAGCGTCCTCGCCGTGAACGACCCGCCCGTCGCGCTGTCGGAGATAGGCGATATCACCGTTGCCGAAGACGGTCGCGCGACCATCGAGCTGAGCGAACTGTTCGCGGACGTGGACAGCACGCTGGAATACATTGTCGTTGGCGCGAGTGCGATGACCGCATCCGTCGACGCGATCGGAACCCTGACCATATCTGCGCCGGAAAACTGGTACGGCTCGGAAAGCTTGACCGTGACTGCCACCGACGGAGAGACCGAAATCTCGGAGAGCGCGCAGGTGACGTTCACACCCGTGAACGACGCCCCCGTGCTCGTGTCGAGGATAGTTGCTGCGTCGTTCGTCAACGGAGAGCAGAGGACCCTGGACCTGAGGGGCTGCTTCTTGGACCCGGACGGGGACGCCCTGTCCTTCGCATTAACGACCCCCGACGGCATATCGGCTTACATCGACCAGGCCAGCGGCGTAGGCTTGCTCGCCGCGACCGCCAACTACAGCGGCACTGAGGAGCTGGTTGTGACCGCGACTGACGGCTACGAAACTACCAGCACATCGATGGACGTAGTTGTGACGGCGCCGCAGACCGCATCGGCGCAGGGCGGCCTGCCGGTCGAGACCGCCTACATGCTCGGAGGCGGGATGATGGTCATGTCCGCGCTCGCGGCTGTCGGACTCTCAATGTACGCCCGGGAGGCCGGGCTCAACCGCCCCGCGCGGAGGCGCGCCAAGCAGACGATAGTCGCTTCCGCCTGAGCAAACTCCAGCAAAACCTTTTCATAATTTTTTTAGTATCACATCTGATTTTCTCAACGCTGCCTTATTAGGTCCGGTTGGCGATTTGGAACGCACGGTGAGAGAATGATCGACGCAACAAAATTCGTCAGCGACGTGGACGTGGAGAAAATACTGCTGGGAACTTACGAACGCGAGATGACCGTGCGCGAGCTCAGCGAGGCCTACGGCATCCCCATCGCCACCTGCTACCGCAAGGTGCGGGCCCTCGAAGACCACGGCCTCCTCTCGGAGGCGAAGGCCATCATGGGCCGCGACGGCAAGATTCATAAATTCTACCGGGCCAATATGGAAAACGCATACGTCTACTACGAGGACGGAAAGGCGAAGGTCAGGTTCAAGGTCATTCTGGACGTCGCGAAGGACTTCAGGGAGCGCTACGAGGCGCTGGCTCAGAGCGGCCAGGCGGAAAATGATAATCAGCCGTGATAGCTGGCTCGGCGTGAATATAAGCCATGACAACGATATCCAGGCAGCAAGAAAGAGGACTTGAAATGGACGTAATATCCGCATCGCAGCTGATAATGGACGAATACGCGGCGAAGATTCTAATCGCCACGTACAGGAGACCGAAGCACGCCATAGAGCTCAGCCAGCGGCTCGGCATCCCCATAGCGGCGTGCTACCGCAGGATACACGCGCTCGAGAATGCGCATCTACTCACGTGCGTCGAGCGCGTGCTGACGCAGAAGGGCAAGCGCATAAGCATCTACATCTCCGAGCTGAAGAACGCTCACATATTCATGGAAGACGGCAAGGTCCGCGTACGGTTCGAGATGAAGAACGGAGTCAGCCAGGACTTCGGCGGCGTGTGGGACCCGATGGCGGTCCCCTTAGACGTTTCCGCGGACGATGCGACGTCGCGCTGATTGATTCCTCCCCCAGACTCGGTGGTTGAGTTCCCCCTCAGCCACCATTTTTTATTTTATCGAGGCCATCCGATGAATATAATTCACTTTCACCCTACCCATGAAATTCTCTAATATCCCTTGGTTCCTCTAGGCTATCAAGCTGACACAGGAGCCATAATGTTTGACAATACCTGAAATCGAGGAGTGCTTGACTTGAGCAAGGCGCTGCATGTCTTTGTAGACGAATCAGGTGATCTGGGGTTCTCGGAGAAATCCACGAAATATATCGTGATGGGCGCGATGGCGACCCACGAGCCGCTCAAGGTCGCAAGAATTGTCAGGAGAGTCCGGGAAAGGCATTTGTGCAAACATCGGAGATATGTCCCGGAGCTCAAATTCAGCGAATCATCGGATACGGTGAAGGCCGCACTACTCAAGATGCTTGCTGAACACGAAGGGGAGATGTGGTATGTTTACCTTCAAAAAAGAGATATTCCTAGGCTATCCAAATATCCAGAAAAGCATATGTATAACACACTGGCAACCGAGATATGCAAGCATATTGTCAAATTACCAGAGCGAAAGATCATTGTGAAATTGGATAAGGCTCTCGAGAAGAAGGATCGGGAGCGGTTAAAATCTCATATCCTGGAGGATATGGAGAATACGCTGCTGAAGTTGGGTAGGCTCTCAATTGACCTTCAAATCGAATGGGTATATTCCGAATCGGAACCATGCATCCAGCTAGTTGATTTTGTGTGCGGGGCGGTGTTCAGAAAATACGAGTATGGTGATTCGCTATATTTTGATTTGATAAAACACAAGGTTACACAGATAGAGATTTAAAATGGCGAACCCTCCCTTACTTGTCACAGGCCACTTACATGACCGTCATCCTTTCGGGGAGGACTTACTCACCAAATCATATATGTCAGCGTCCGTATATAAACGTTTTCCTAAGTATATCTGGCAACATAGAAATACTTTAAGACCACCCCTATGCCGTCCTGCCGACCGAATACGTCCTGGCGACGCCGTAAACAGGCCCTATCGCCACCAGGGCGAGCATGGACGCGAGCAATGCCTCGACGCCCTGTCTCGCACGGTCCTCGCTGGATGAGCGCTGCGCGAGCCCCGCGGTCTCGCCGGAGGCGTTTTGCTGCTGCGTTTCCTCCTGCGCGGAAGCGGTCTGGATTGTCTCGTTCCCGGCGCCCACGCCGATTTTGCCCTCGGCGGTGGCCGAGAGGACGTTGCCCGCGCGCGCCCCCGTGGAGGCGACGGCCGCGACGGATAGGATTACCGCGGCGAGTATGCAGGCAAGGGTCACGATTTTGGCGCTCATCGGACTGAATACGCTTTCTCGGGGTATCTAACCGCCTACCCAGGCATCAGGGGTGAGAATCAGTGGCACGGCGATGGCGGGGGTGATAATTTGAACGGAGGTTATATATAGCGAAGATTCACCATGTATTAGAGATCATATCGAACGAGCGGGACGAGGGGATTCGCAGCCAGGGCGCTGCGCTCCATACGATGCAGTTCGAACCAGGGGATCAACCGATGACCAAAAGGAAGTCTAGCGGGAAGGCTGCGGCAACGAATGGCAAGAGAATGGAGGTTCAACCGCCCGCGCCGGATGAGCGGGGCTTTCCAATAGTCGGCATCGGTGCCTCGGCCGGAGGGTTGGCGGCGTTCGAGGCTTTCTTTTCCGGGATGCTGGCGGACGCCGAGCCAGGCATGGCGTTCATTCTCGTCCAGCATCTTGCCCCAAACCATAAAAGCATCCTCACTGAACTGGTCAAGAGATACACCAGGATGCAGGTCTTCGAGGTCGAGGACGGGATGGAGGTGAAGCAAAACTGCGCTTACATAATCCCCCCGAACAAGGACATGGCGTTCCTGAACGGCACTCTGCAGCTCCTGGAGCCAACGCTGCCCCGCGGCCATCACCTGCCCATCGATTTCTTCTTCCGCTCCCTAGCTCAAGACTTGCGCGAGAGGGCGATTTGCATAGTGCTTTCAGGCACGGGGAGCGACGGCACTCTCGGCCTCAGGGCGGTGAAAGGAGAGGGGGGGATGGCGATGGCCCAGAACCCCGAATCGACCCAGTACGACGGGATGCCCCGCAGCGCGATCGGCACAGGCCTGGTCGATTTCGTCCTGCCTCCCGCGGAGATGCCGGCCCAGCTTCTTTCGTACGCCGCGCACGCATTCGACAAGAGGCCTCTTCCGGCCTCGCCCCGGGCCCCGAAGGCCGAAGATGCGATGAAGAAGATATTCGTCCTGCTCCGCAACCAAACCGCCCACGATTTCTCCCTGTACAAGCAGAACACCATCGTCCGCCGGATCGAGCGCCGCATGGCTGTCCACCAGATTCCGAACATCGACGGCTACGTGAAATACCTGCAGAAGAACCCCGACGAAACCGAGGCGCTGTTCCGAGACCTGCTCATCGGCGTGACGAACTTCTTCCGCGACCCGGAAGCCTTCAAGGCGATGGAGGAGCAAGCGATTCCCAAGATATTTGACAGGAAAGTTTCCGGCACAGCCGTGAGGGTTTGGGTCCCAGGATGCTCCACGGGCGAGGAGGCTTACTCCATCGCCATCCTCCTCCAGGAGCGCCTCGACAAGCTGCATCAGAATTTCAAAACCGTCATCTTCGCCACGGACATCGACCAGGCTGCGATAGATGTTGCCAGGTCCGGATTATACCCGGCCAGCATCTCGAACGACGTAACGCCGGAACGGCTCGCGCGGTTCTTTACACCCGAATCGGACGGCGCGGCCTACCGGGTCAACAAGAACTTGCGGGACATGCTGGTGTTTTCAGTCCACGACGTCATCCAGCAACCCCCTTTCTCCAAGCTCGACATGATAAGCTGCCGGAACATGATGATATACATGGGTGGGGAGCTGCAGAAGAAGCTCATCCCGCTCTTCCACTACGCGCTCAATCCGGGAGGTTTCCTCTTCCTCGGCTCGTCCGAGACTGTCGGGGATTGCACGGATCTGTTCTCCGCGGCGGACCGCAAGTCGAAGCTCTACAATAGCAGGAACGACATGCCGCACGCGCACAATCTGGCAATCGTGAAGCCGCTGCCGCGCCTTGCCGAGCCGCCGCTGGGAATCGAAGCGAGAGCGCCTTCGGACGGAAGGCTCCGGCTGCGCGAGTTCACGGAGCGGGCGCTCTTGCAGCAATACTCGCCCGTCGGGGCGCTAGTCGACGAGCGCGGCGACATCCTCTTCCTCTACGGCAGGACCGGCCAGTACCTGGAACCTGAGCCAGGCGAAGCGAGGATGAACATCCTGAAGATGGGCCGGGAGGGGCTGCGGCACGAGCTGACCAACGCCCTCCACAGGGCCGCGTCCCACAGCGAGCCCGTATTGAGGAGGGGGCTCAAGGTGAAGACCAACGGCGGCTTCACGAACGTCAACCTCACTGTCAGGCCGGTGAAGCCATCGCCCGATGTGGCGTCCGAGACAAAACTTTTCCTCGTCATCCTGGAGGAGGCGCCAGATGAGCCAATACCGGGGAAGGCTAGGGCGCGCGGCTCAGGTCGCCGTAGCGACAAAGATGCAGACGCGCAAATCGCCAAGCTGAAACTCGAGCTGCGCGGGAAGGACGAGTACCTCCAGACCGTCAACGAGGAGCTGAAATCTTCCAACGAGGAGCTGCAGTCGATAAACGAGGAGCTGCAATCCACCAACGAGGAGCTGGAGACCTCGAAGGAGGAGCTCCAGTCGACAAACGAGGAGCTCGCCACGGTCAACACGGAGCTTCAGAACAAGGTGTCGGATTTGACGCGGGCCTCGAACGACCTTAGCAACCTGCTGGCCAGTACGGGCATAGGCACGATATTCGTAGACCACAACCTCCTGATACAGCGTTTCACGCCCTCGGTGACGCAGGTCATCAACCTTATTTCGACCGACATCGGGCGGCCCGTGGGCCACATAGTCTCAAACCTCATCGGCTACGACAGCCTCGTCGAGGACGTCAAAGCCGTTCTGGACACGTTGGCTCCTAGAGAGGCGGAGGTGCAGAACAAGAGCGGAACGTGGTTCCTGCTCCGAATCCAACCGTACCGCACGGTCGAGAACGTCATCGAGGGGGCTGTGATAACATTCACTGAAATCACCGAGAACAAGATAGCTCAGGCCAAGCTGCGCGACTCCGAGGCACTGCTGCGTCTGGCGGCGGTCGGTCGGGATTCGCGCGACGCCATGGTCGTGCAGGACTTGGAGGGGCGGATAATCGCATGGAACCCCGCCGCTTCCAGGATGTACGGCTGGAGCGAGAAGGAAGCGCTGGCGATGAACATTTCCGATTTGACCCCGGTCGCGCTGCGTGAGGAGTCGCTAGCCACCGCCCGCAGGCTGGCGCGCGGCGATACCATCGAACCCTGCTCGACGCAGCGCATAGCCAAGGGCGGAAGGAGCGTCTCCGTTCGGGTGATTGCGACGGCGCTGGTAGACGGCCAAGGCAATGCATACGCCATCGCGACGACGGAGCGGAAAGCGGGCAACGAATAGTCATCATGACCGAAAGCAAGAAAAAACCCAACGGGCAAGGCGCCAACGACGCCGCGGATGCAGCCCGGCGGAAGAAGGCCGAAGATGCCTGCAGGGCGGGCGCCGGCGAGATTCCCGAAGAAGTGAGCGGGCTGGAACCGGACGAAGCCCGGAGAATCCTCCACGAGCTCCGGGTCCACCAAATCGAGCTGGAGATGCAGAACGAGGAGCTAAGGCAGGCGCAGGAGAACCTGGAAGCTTCGCAGGCGAGGTATTTCGACCTCTACGACTTGGCCCCGGTCGGATACCTGACAATAAGCGAGAAGGGATTGATAGTCGAGGCGAACCTCACGTTCGCCACGATGCTGGATGTGGCCAGGGGCTCGCTCCCGAAGCAACCCATCACGAAGTACATCCTGCGGGAGGACCAGGACATCTACTACAGGCATCGCAAGGCGATGTTCGAGACGGGCGAGCCGCAATTCTGCGAGATGCGGCTCGCCGGCAGGAACGGCGCCCCTTTCTGGGCGCACATGGAAGCCAATATTGCAGAGGCCCCGGATGGAACTCCAGTATGCCGGGTCGTCGTGAGCGACATATCCGAGCGCAAGCTCAACGAGGAAGCCAGGGAATCGCTCAGCCGCTTCCCGCTCGAGAACCCGAACCCGGTCGTCCGCATCTCAGCGAAGGGCGACATACTCTTCAGCAATTCTAGCGCCACCACGCTCGTTGACGATTTCCTCGCATCCGGGAAAGACGAGATACCCGTCGAGCTGAGGGAGAGAATCGACGGGGCGCTGGCCACGGGGAAGGTCGGTTTCATGGAGTGGGTCGCGGAGGGCATAGCCTACATCCTCACCATAGCCCCGGTCCGGGAGCGCGGCTACGCAAACCTCTACGCGGTCGATGTGACGGCCAGGAAGTCCGCCGAGAAGAAGCTGAAAAACAGCATGGAGCTGTACAAGGACCTGGTCGAGAACATCAACGACGTCATCTTCTCGGTCGACGCCGAGGGCAAAATAACTTACATCAGCCCGCCTGTCAAGGCGCTGGCCGGATACGAACCGGAAGAGCTCATCGGAAAAACCGTCTTCCGATTCATACACCCCGACGACCGCGAGAGGGTCTCGGAGAAATTCCAGCGGGCCGTCCACAGCGGCTCTGGCATTCTCGAATACCGCATCCTGACGAAGGGCGGCGAGACACGCTGGGTGAGCGGAAACAGCAGGCCGAGGATGAAGGACGGAAGGACCGTGGGGTTCCGAGGCGTTCTGCTGGATATAACAAAGCGCAATCGCGCTGAAGAAGCCCTCGCAAAAAGCGAAGCCCAGTACCGCCTCATCGCCGAGAACATGGCAGACACGATTTGGCTCATGGACCTCGACCTGAGGGTGACGTACATCAGCCCGTCTGTCGTCAAGACCAGGGGCTACACGCTCGAAGAGCTGAACGACCTCCCGCTGGATAAGCAGCTGACCGCCGAGTCGTTCGAGATGATGATGAAAGTCCTCGAAAGCGAGATGACGGCGGAGCGTCTGGCGCAGAAGGACCTTCAGGTATCCCACACGTTCGAGCTTGAGTTCTATAGAAAAGACGGCTCCACCTTCTGGTCCGAGGTCACGATAAAACTGTTGCGCGACGCGGGCGGCAGCCCCACGAGCATGCTCGGGGTCGGAAGGGACATAACAGAGCGTAAGCTGGCAAGGGAGGCGCTGGTCGCGAGCGAGGCGAAGCTCAGGGGAATCACGGACAGCATGTTAGACATGGTATGCACAGTGGACCCAACTGGCATCATCACATACGCGAGCCCATCGTACAAGGCGTCCCTCGGATACGAGCCGCAATCGTTGATGGGGGGCTCGATATTCGACCTCGTTCACCCCGACGACCTCGACTCCGTCATGGAAGCCGTGACCGTCACCAAGGGAACGAAATCTAGCGGCCTGATGTCGTTCAGATACCAGAAGGCTGACGGGACGTATGCCTGGCTCGAGTCGCTGGGCAACATCTTGTACGACGGCGACGGGAACGTCTCCGGGGCAATCTTCGGCTCCAGGGACATCACCGACAGGATGAGGGCCCAGGAGGCGATGCTGAGGGAGAAGACCCTCGAATCCAGGTACACGCTCACGAAAATCATGACCGACGTCGTGCCCGCCCTGCTGACGATGGGCAGGGGGGACAAATCCAAGGAGGAGTTCATGGGCGAGATGATGCGGCGCCTCGAGGAGGCGTTCTTTGACAAGTACTTTCCCACCCAGGGACTGGGGCTGGAGGAGTTCGGCGCTAACATCTGCGCTTTGATGAACGACATGGGCGGCGAATTCTCGCACCGCGCCGACTGTGGCGAACTCCACATACTCGGCGGAGGTTGCCCATGGAAAAACGACCTTACACGGAACCCGATTCTGTGCATGATAGACCGCGGGCTAATAGAGAGGTTCGCCAATAAAGCACTGGGGAGCGTCAGCCTTAACCAGATTTCGAGCCTTGTCAATGGCGATGCCGCCTGCGAGTTCGTCACATCCAAGGTCGATTGAGCCGCGCGCTTTTGCCTGACGGGTCACTTGGCGGCGTTGGATTTCCCCGCGCCGGTTATCTTAATGCCGTTGTCGGTGAGCTCGTAGAATATGTACGACGAAGGCACCTTCGTGCTCCTCATCTTGACTATCTCCATCACTCGCTCCCTGGAGTCCGTGAACGGGTTGTTGCGCCTGAAGAGCCGGACGACTCCGAACGACGAGTGCGTCACGGCGTTCTTCATCTCCTCCTGGACGTCCTCGTCGTACACCAGAAGCGTAGTCGAGCCGTGCTGCTTCAGCTTGTACACCAGCGAGTCCATCTGGTCCCTGAAGCGCGCCGCTTCGTAGGTGGCACCGAAGACGCTCAGGTTGTCGAGGATGATGTTGATGCCCTTCGGAGGCCGCAGCCGCTAGATGAAGTGCTGGAAGCCGTCGGGAAGCTTCGCGCCCGCGGCCCTATCCGGGAGGATTTCCACGACCGTCAGCAGCCCGTCCGCCTCGAACTTGGCGAAGTCCCAGCCGAACGTCCATGCCTGGGCGAAGATGTCATCCTTCTCCTCCTCGGTGAGAATCTGGAAGCACTTCTTGCCGCGCTCGCAGGCCGTCTTGATGAAATGCAGCGTGAGAATCGTCTTGCCCGTTCCTGCTCCGCCCATAATTAGAGTCGTGCGGTTCTTCGGGTAGCCCGATATCAGGCTGTCCATCTCCGGAATCCCCGTAGGAACCCTCTCGACATGCTTCGGCGCGATGACGTCTTTTTCTCCGTCGATTCTCGTGGTATGACCCCCCTCGCACGAATCGATTGTTCGGGACCGTATTTAATGGTTCTCATAACGTTATCATTTCTTCGGTGCGAGGCACTCAGCGGACGAAAATCACCCGAGCCATCTCAACCCGTCAGCTCCTGCGCTGGAAAAACGACCACGCCCTCGGAGTTCATCTCGTAGCGCATCGTGTCCAGAGGGTGGTCCACGCCCCTGAACTTGGATATCCTTAGGCTGCGGTAGCCGCGCACGCCGACCCTCTCGACGAACAGGTTCACCACGGCGTCCACGAGATACGGCTCCACGCGGGCTCCCGCGGCGTCCTCGGAAAACTCGCCAGTCATCAGGACCGTCGCGCCCGTCAGGCGCAGCCTGGTGAAGAGGCCGTCCAGAATGCGGCGGTACGCGCCGGGCTCGACGTACTCCTTGAAAATCGTGACTGGATCTATGACTATCAGGTCGGGCTTGAGCGAGTCGAGCTGCGCCAGAATGCCTTCCAGGGTCTCCTCGAGGCTCGACCCGCGCCTCATCTGCGCGAGCATGTCGAACGACGTGCAGTTGGCCAGGAACGCCCCGTCGTCGAAGAAGCCGAAGGCGGAGGCGTACCTGACCACGACTGAGAAAGGCTCGGTCATGGCCGAGATGTAAGCCACCTTCGACCCGCGCCGCACGAACGAGCTGGACACCTGCATCGTGAAGGTCGTCTTCCCCGTTCCCGGTGGCCCGGAAAGCAGGATGAGGGCGCCTCGTGGCGCGCCCCCGCCGAGCGCCTCGTCGAGACCGGATATGCCCAGAATTACCCTGTTCATCTCGCTCATGCCGGGTTCACGCTCCACGACGGCTTGCCCGCGGGCTGCGGCGAGGGCTTCTGGACCCCTGCTGGCCTCTCGACGAGAGTCTCCATCATCGATTCGAGCGTCGCCAGCTCTCCGTCCGAGAACGATTGGGAATGCAGGCCGACTATCATCAGCCCGCCCGAGTCGTTCATGATGTCGGCGATGTCCGCCAGCAGCGCGTAGAGCTTCTGGAATCCGTTTATCACTTTCAGGTATTCGGCGCAGTCTACGAGCACTACCGAGTCGGGGTGCGATTCCAGATGCGAGCGTATGATTTTCAGCAGCGGCATCTCGTCCACAAGGTCCAAGGACCGCTCGCGCCCGTCGGCCATCCCGCCCGAAGTTTCAGACGAAGGCCAGAACAATCTGCTGAGCTGCTTCCGCACCATGACTATCTTGACCTCGCTGATGTCGAAGCCCAGGATTTCCGGGCGAGCCCTCCTCGTCAGCACGAGCCCGTGCTTGCCGTCCAGGACGCGCTCGATGAAAATCGACGTGGCCGCGTCCGGAGCCTCGTCCGCATAAACCAGATAGGAATCTCCCGGCAGAGAGTTTTTCAGGGCTTCCCCGCCCTTCGTAGATGTGCCCTTCCAGCCCTCGTACCACATGGCAAGCTTCTGCCCGAGCGCGGGCTCCAGGGCTTCCGTGAGCTTCCTGGCTATCACGCGCTCCTCGACGCCGGCCTTCTCCGATGTGGCGGATATCAAAGACTTCAGGCGCTCCGGCCCCGTGTCGATGACCGAGGCCATCACAGATTCCGCGACCCTCTCGCCGAGCCAGACGCGCATCCGGCGCGCGAGCGCCGCCTCGACCTCTTCGTAATCTAGCATCCCGTTCATCTGGAAGTTCCCGGCCATGGACCAGTTCATGGTTTGCGATATGAATAACGTAGCGGTCTGGGTATCACGATTGAGACTATCTGCGCACCGGTCCGTTCGGCATAATTTTAAGGCCGCTGGCATCGACGCTGTAACGTCCTGTGGCGGGAGCCCTCGACGGCGTCGTGACCTTGATCGTGCTCGTGGCGCTCTCCATCCTTATCACGACGTCCGCGAGCTCCATGAGTATGCCGCGGTCCTTCTCCTGGCACAGGTCCGTGCTCAGGACGGCGATGGCCGAGCCCTTGAACGAGCGCACCTTGGCCTTGATGAAGAACAGGAAGCGGTAGATGGCCTGGATTGGCAGGTACATCATCATCGTGTCGACGGACTCGACGACGGCGCGCTGCTGGACCACACCAGAAGCGAAAAGGTTCGACATCGCCGTCACGGTCAGATGGCTGAGCTTCGGGAGGTCGGAGACAGACGAGACGTACTGAATCGTCTCGGTGTCGCGCACCTGCGGGTCGGCGAGAGCGGAATACGCGTCCACGATGCTGAGGCGCTTGCCCGCGTCCAGCGCCCCCGCGCCCACAAGCTCCTGTGCGAGGTTATCGCCGAACTCCTTGGTGCTGAGGTAGACGCAGCCGTCGCCGGAGGCGAGGCCTTTTGCGGCGTACTCCAGCGCGAGGGCGTGGACCGCGCTCATCGGGTCGCCGTCGAGAATCACGAAAGCGCCGGGGGGAAGACCGCCGTCGAGGAGGGTGTCGAGGCCTGCAATTCCAGTCGGAACCTTGGGGAGAATGCCCAATTTATAAACCCCCGGGCTTCGTGTCTTTACCAAATGGCCTGACATTTCCTTCGTGGGATGATGTTAATATCTTGGCTGAAGTATATGTGAAAGCAACGTAAAAAAGCACGCCTATGAACAGAGCCAAGAGTAGTATCCCTGCATCACCCGTCGAGATGTTAAGGATAAAGGCAATCGCCAGAATAATGTCGAAAAGAGCGAATAAATAAAGCGAAATTGTTCCCTCGCGCCTTAAAAAATATTGCGAAGCAGAAAAGACCGGGTCTGCGATGAATTTTTTCCTTATGTCGTTTAAATAAAACGTTCCGACAGTCATCAATATGAAGACAGCCAGCGATAACAAAACCAGCGGAATCTGCAATCAATCACCCCTGACAATAAAATATAGTCTGACGACTACATAAGACATGCATATGAAACCTGCAGTTATGAAAGCCGTGACAATATAATCGAGTATGACTGATTGATGAACATGATATAAGACGTAGAAACCGGCGGCTATCACTGCGGACACGCCGAGTCCCCAAAATAGAACCGAGAATAGTATTCCAACCTCCTTTGCCTTGAGGAATAAAAAACCCCCGGCTATCTGCCTGTCTTGCAATAAATAAATCGTTCCAAAGGCGAAAATTGCAGAAACTAGAGCGGATGAGATGTATATTGTGTTCTCGATGTAAAAACGGAGGTCCGTCATCATGCAACCTCAACCATCCAGTATCCCCTTGACCTGGCTCGCCTGCTCCTCCATCTCCAGCAGCAGCATGCCGAGGTTGACCGAATTCTCGGCTGTGCACACTATCAGCGCTTTCGGGCCAGCGCCCATCGCTACGATTGTGGCGTGCTCGACCTCGGCGATCACGCGCCTGACGCTGCCCTTGTTCAGCGTGGTTCCAGTCGTCTCCACGGCACCCATCATCGTCGCCGTCATCGCCCCCAGGCGCCTCTCGTCGATGTCCCTCGGCAGCTCCGACGCTATCAACAATCCGTTCCTGGCAACAATCGCTGCGCCTGTGACCCCGCCCACGGCAGTCACCTTCTTCAAAGCCAATGTCAGCCTATCGCTTTTTGTCTCGGTCATCATGCCACCGCCGTTATTTGTTCGACTAATTTATCGAGAAGCTCGCCAACTCCGCCCTTGACGTTCGCCACCGTCCGCACGATCGGCGTCGCGTCGGGCAGCTTCAGCACCGCCCGTATTATCTCCGGGTCCACGGCCTTCGGCGAGTCGGAGTGGTTCGCCGCGACGGCCATGGGCAAGTTCAGCGCACGCGTCTTCTCGAGCATCTCGCGCGCCCTATCGAACGTGTCGGGGTTCGACGAATCGACCACGAGTATTATGGCGACTGCCTCGTCGGAAAGGTATTCGAGCAGCGGGTCGAACATCTCCTGGCCAGGCGTGCCGTAGACCTCTGCGCTGAATCCGCCGTAATCCAGATACCCGTGGTCCATGGCGACAGTCGTGCCCATTCGGTCCACGCTGACCGTCTGGGTGGAAATCGCCCTCGTCATCGTCGATTTTCCGGCCGCATACGGGCCGGTGACCAGTATCTTCGGGACGTAGACCCTGAGCCCGCCGGGCTTCAGTATCTTGATCGGGACGGAAAGCTGGCGCGCATCCGCCCATCCGACCTTGCGCAGGTGCATCATCTGCTTGAGAATCGTGATGCTCTCGACTGGCTTGACGCTTATCATGGCGTCGAACTGCCCGATAAGAGCGTTCACGGTCGCTTCATCGTACGACCAGTCGGAGAAGAGCGCTATCGTTCTAACTTCCTTCGGGAGGGCGGACAGGAACTCATTTATGGCTTTCGGGCTCATTCCCAGAACATCCAGCATCGTGCTCACGTTGTCCAGGACGAACGTCGTTTCGCGGCCACCGACGGCGTCGCAGACCTGTTTCATGATGTGCCTGGGGTCGAACGGCTGCTGCACGAACTCGTCGCCCTCGCTGTGGATGCCAATCATCCCCGAGAACGCGTCCAGCAGGTGCAGGTTGCCCGCCCCGCCGTTGATACTGTCAACGAGGTCGAACTCGCGGCGGATGGCGCTGCCCGGCTTGTTGTTCGTCAAATAAATCGTGTTCCATCCGTCGCGTGCGGATGCCGCAGCGATGCTTACCCCTATTGGCGTGGGGTCTATCCCCGGCGCGACGGAAAGCAAGATGTTGGCTCCCGCTGGGATATCGCCCATCTCGTCGTCAATCAGCTTGATTCCCAAGCGGGTCATTTGCCTGTCTCCTTCTGAGATTGTATCGCCTGCAGGGTATTTATCAAGCGGTTTGTCGGTATCACCCGTGGTAACGACGCCGCCCGGGGGCGAATCCGCCGCTCGAGTACGCATCTATGCCTTGGTTGGTCAACATGTGTGGTGCCTCTGACGCAAGCGGCGGTTGCGGCGATTGGCGCGGGTTTATCCCAGTCTGTATGCGGATCGTTCATATGGCTCCAATATCCTCGTAGTGAATTCCAAGGCCGACTTCCCTTTGTGGTCGACGAATTTCGTCTTGAGGCCGACTTGCTGTCCGAACGCAAGAGAGACAATCCCCGCGCAGAACCCGGTACGGTACGACTCCAGAGGGTTCGTGCCAATTTCTGCGGCCTCGCCATTGGGCGGGACCATCATGAACCTCGCATTCATCTCCTTGACGTCGAAATCCATCACGACCACTTTGTCTCCGTCGGCCGGAGCCTGCCTTGCGAGCGCCACCTCGACGAACTTCAGCCTCGATAGCTGGCTGGCCCCGTCCGGCGGCCGCGACCACTTCATGGCCATCTTCCAACCGGAACCGTAGAGCAGACCGGACGCCCTCTCCGGGCCGATATTTTCCACCATCGCCCTGCATATTTCCTTGGCCTGGCGCGCCTGGCGCTCCATCTCGTCCTTTGTCGCGCTCAAGGCATTCATTGAGCGATCCAGCTTGTCCAGCATATCGTTGATTGCGCGCGTGAGAGAAGTGATTTCATCGTCACCTTCGATGGCCAATCTCTTCGAAGAATTCCCAAGGGGGCCTATTCCGCCCACGTTCATGCTCAGCTTTAACATCCTCGAAATGACGAACCTCTCAATAGCGAGCGCAGTCACGACGATTATCGTCGCCGCGAGGGTCACCAACGCCGCCATTAGGTACGCGGAACTCGCCTGGCCTTGCTTGAATATTCCACGCTCCAACAATATCTTGCACAGAAGGGCGGGTTCCCCGTGAACGTCTTCCATCAGGAAATAACCGGCTATGGCGCTTCCGTTCAGTGGTATGATGTGGAACCCCGATTCAGCTGACAGCGCGCTCCTCGCTTCCAAAAGGTCTCCGTCCAGCGCAGGATCCTCGAATAGGCTGAACGAAACGTCCATCTGCGTGACGTCCGCGAATTGCGCCACCAGGGATTCGTCTATAAACCGCCCCATGAGCAGCGTCCCCCGGGCGGGCCCCTGCTCAAGGCTGGTGAGAATCGGTTGCGTGGATATCAAGAGCGCTCCGTCCGGCAGGAGCACGATTCCGCACGCTCCTCCTGTCAGATTGCCAGTTCCGGTGCTGATTTCCCCCGATTCCACCAGCGAGACCAGCCCATCGGGCAGAGGCGTCCCTTGTGCGCCATCCAGGTCCACGGCTTTGGCAAACACTATATCGTCATGCGTGTCGGCATACACTATCACATTCACGTTTATGATTGCGAACGTTTCGTCGGGGAGGTTTGAAGCGAGATATGTGCCGTTCCCATCCTGGATGAAATCGTACGTGTCGTCCCATGAGGCCCAATCCACGCACGTGCGATTGATACGTTCCGTCTCTCGCCCGACGGCATTAATTACCCTCTGGGCATTCTCCTCCACATCCAGCCTTTCGAGCTCTGAGAACCCATCGGACACTATGGTGTTTGATACGACGACCAGCGCGACGATGAACATCGCCAGTGTGCTTGCCAGTACCAAAGATATCTTCTTGCGGAGCTTCATGTCACACCCTTGTCAGATACCAGCGACACCACATCACCCGAACCACTAACCCAGCTTGTAAGCTTTGAATTCATATGGCTCCAGCTCGCGCGTCTCGATTTCGTAGCTGGGGACAAGATTGCCCTGGACGGCGCTCACGACCTTCACGCCCACGGGCTTGCCGAAGGCAACGGAGAGGACCGCGGCAACGAAGCCGTGCGCGTACGCCATCTCGGCGTCGGCGGCGCCGTTCACGTCGAGGATGCGGTCCACCGGAAACATCCCGACTCTGGCGTGATGCCTGGGCCCATAGAATTCCGTGAGCTTCGCCTGCAATGAAATCATCATTGCATGGCGCTCGAAGAAATCCTCCGCGAAGGACTTCGAGTCTCCCTTCCAGGTCGTGCGCGACGGCCTGGCCTCTTCCAGACCGATTCTCCAGCCGCTCTCGTAGATGATGCCCGCCGCCCGCTCGATGCCGATGTCGTTTATCAGCGCTCTGCTGATTTCATTGGACTGGCTCACGCGGGCTTCGAGACTGGCGTTGGCATGGTAAAGGGCGAGCTCGGCCTTCTTGCGCTCTGTGATGTCCTGATTCGCACCGTGGGTTTTGATGGTCCTGCCGTCTTCGCCTTTCGTGATTCCTATGCGCACGACGATGTGCCGGACCTCGCCGTCCCTGCGGATTATCCGGTGCTCCAGCTGCGACACATACCCTGGGTCGGTGGTCAGTATGGCCTTATGCACTTCATCGGCCACCACGTGGATGTCGTCCGGATGAACGAATCCCTTGGAATACACGTCTGCCGGCATCTGGTAGCCGCCTTCGAGCTCCGCGGTGGTGCCGTAAAAAGCGTAGAATCGGTCGTTAAAGGTAAAGATGCCGGTAGCGACATCAAATTCCCAGTTGACTATGTGCGCCAGGTCCATCGCCTGTGTGAGCCGGGCCCGGCTCGTTTTCAGGATTTCCTCCGCAACCTTCCGCTCGGTAAGGTCCACGAAGCTCTCCACGAGATATTCACGGCCGTTCATCGTCGCCCTGACGACGTTTTTCAGTATGGGAACGCGCTCCCCCTTCTTGTTGATGAGGATTCTTTCAGAATTGTCTATGCTATGTCCTGAGTCCAATACCGAGCAGCGATTGTCCGCGCCGGAATGGAAAAAATTGTAACAGCGATTGCCGACGATGTCCTTTTTCCCCGAGCCAAGCATTTTCACCGCGACTGGGTTGGCTTCGACGATCGTGCGCGTCTCCACGTCAACAACGACTACGCCGGTCTGAAGCGCGTTGAATATTGATTTCACCCAGGTCTCGCTCTGCTTCATGGCGTACTCGGACGAGCGCGCCTTTGAAATCATTATCTGGTTAATTATGCCCAATCCCATAATCAGTGACACAACGAGAACGCGGAAATATATCTCGAACGGCTCGGGGCTGAAGAGCTGGGACAGGAACGTCCCCTCCTCGCCGAAGATGTAGATGTCTATGTTGATGTCTATGACCCAGAATACAGCGCTGAGCAGGATTGCCAGTAAAATAGCGCTGCAACCGGACAATTTCGATGCGCCCTTCCGTCGGCATCCGTGCGTGTTCGTATTCTCGGACATGAGGCCTAGACCGCCCTGGTGTTGTTAATATCCGCCGTTTTGAGTATCAATTGTGGTAACGACTCGCGCTGCATTCGTCAGGCCAGCCTGTAAGCTTCGACCTCGTATGGCTCCAGCTTGCGCGTCTCAATCTCGTAGCACGAGGTGAGATTTCCATGGGTAGCTGCTTCCCCGCCCTTCACGCCCACCGGTTTTCCGAAAGACACGGAGAGCACCGCTGCTATGAAGCCGTGCGCGTACGCCATTTCCGCGTCGGCTGCAGTCCCCTCGTGTTTCGCATTGTCCATCGGGCACAGCCTGGCCCTCGCGACCGTCGAATTTGCTTCGAAGTGCAACAAACGCACATGAAATGACATCACGGATGATTGGCGCTCGAAGAAATCCTCCGCGAACGACTTGGAATCCCCTTTCCATGCCTTGCGCGACGGCCTGGCCGCTTCCAGACCGATTCTCCAGCCGCTCTCGTAGATGATGCCCGCCGCCCGCTCGATGCCGATGTCGTTTATCAGCGCCTTGCTGATTTCGTTCGACTGATTAACGCGCGCTTCAAGACTGGCTTGTGTGCTGTAAAGGGTAGCCTCGACCTTCTCTCGGTCCGTTATGTCGCGGAAGAAGGCCACGCCGCACATCGTCCCGTCTATAACCACCACAGTACCCTTTATGTCCACATTGAATACATTGCCATCCTTCCTAAGACAAGGGACGTTAAATGCCGAATTCCGTTCACCTTTGTAAATCTCCTGAAACATTGATACAATCATAGGCAGCTTGTCGCGAGGGTGTATGTCCGCGACGCTCATGGATTTCATTTCTTCGGATGTGTAGCCTAGCATCTGGCACATGGCGGAGTTCGCATATCGGAAAGTGCGTGTTTCCAAGGACGCAATTAAGATGCCGTCCGGGCTGCAGTCGAAAAGCGTCCGGTACCGCGATTCGGATGCCTGAAGCGAATCCGCGGCTTTTTTTCGCTCGGTTATGTCTCTGCTCGAACCGATGATTTCGACGGGCTTTCCGCTCCCGTCACGTAAGAGTTTCAACCGAGCCTCAACAAATATAGTCGAGCCATCCTTGCAGAACTCCTCGGCCTCGATGATGCGAGCGTGGTCATGGTCAAAGCCTGAAGAGCCTTCCCTTTCGAGCAGCGCAGTCATATCTTCCATAACTTGATTTAATGATTCTGCCGTCATCATCTTATCGAGCGGCAATGCCATCGCCTCCTCGGGAGTATACCCGCGCATCTTTTTTACGGAGGGGCTGAAATACGTGAATCTGCGTGACTTCAAATCCATAATCTAGATAACATCCAGGGAGTTCTCGGCAAGGAGGCAGTATTTCTTCTCGCTCTCGAGCAGGCCGTTCAATTCTTCCGACATGTCACCCCGACCGCGCCTTCGCCGTTAATATCCGCCGCTGTCGCTATCACGCTGGATAATCACGACCCAGTCGCCCAGCTCTGGACGGTATGGCTAGCGCCTGTGGAAAACCGCCTCCCCAGCGGATGAGGGTCTCCGAACCTCCCTCCATTCCCCCTTGTTTCAAAGACCAGCGAGAACGCGGGAAAGGCCCGGATAATGAGAACTTTTGAGTCGGTTTTAAATACAATGAATCGAACCAACATCACTGGTCACATGTCGGCAGTGATATTCGCCCTGAGCAAGAATCCCCGACCAGGCGTCAATCTGGTTGTCGAGGACTACCCCGGGCAGTCGCAGGAAATATTCGGCAGCTTGGTTTCGATCGGGACCAGGGGGCTCTACATCTCCGAGGAGCGCCAGCCGCAGCACCACATCAAGCCGTCTGACACGCGCGTCAGGTACCTTTGGTTCTCGAAGATGGGGCTCTCGCCGGGTGACGATGCGGGCGCAATCGTTGCCGAGATCGGAAATAGGATACGGTCGTTCATCGAGGAGTCCGGCTGCAGCGTCGTGATGGTGGACGCGATACCAAGACTTCTGCGAAGGGGGGGGCTCGCCTCTCTCGGCACCCTGTTCGAGGCCGTTTCCGCATATTCCGAGAAGCGCGGGGTTCCCATCATCATCCCTGTTGCGATACCGCCGCAGGCTCGCAATCCAGAAGCCCGCGCTGAGATGCCTTCGCATGGCAAGCCTTCGAGGCCTTCGAAAGCCGTCAAAGATGCCGAGAGGACGGCAGCCCCGGATGGCTCCGAGCGCGCAAGCTGCTTCCGACCCGCCGCGCTTCCGTTCGCGAACTGCGAGCGCTGGGAAGGGCTAATCGGACTTGAGGCATCAAAATGCCCCAGGGGCGACGAAAAGTCCCTTCATTCCCGGAGGGCGCCAGTCCAGACGCATCGAGAGGCCTCGGCGATAATGGCTTCGCTCTCCTGCCACGTGTGCGGCGGCGACATTGGTGGCGACATGAGACGCTGCTCCGTTTGCGGCAGCCGCGCCATCTCGGCCATCGTGAGAAAAACCAAGAGTCCGTTCTGTAGTTGATTCCGCGCGATTCAGGCAACCTGTCGAGCGAGACTACCCGTCCACCCTCACGTCTAGCACCACGTGGCTCACTCCCGGCGCGTACGACTTCACTTCGCGACAGCGAGCCACCTCTGCCTTCAGGCCCTCGGCTTTTGCAGCGTCCATGACGCGTCCTGTCGGCCTGTCCGGCAGCAGCGCGTTCGGGCAAGTCTCGTGGTAATGTATGATGCCTGGCCCGCGCAATATCCTCATCGCCTTTCGGAGATACAGGTGCGTCGTCCCGACGTAGCCCATCAGCACCCTGTCAGCGATGCGCTCCTCCGCCTCCGCGCAGTCCCCGAGCCTCGGTTCGACGTTGTCCAGGCCGTTCAGCGCGACGTTATTGACGAGGTACGAATGCGATAATGGATTTATCTCGTACGCGACGACGCGCGATGGCTTCGAATATTTGGCCAGCGGCAGAGTGAAGTAGCCGATTCCCGCGAACATGTCCACGACGACCTCGCCCGGTTTCGAAATGGTGGCCATGCGCAGGCGCTCGTCCATGTTGCCGCTGGAGAACATCAGCTTGGCCGCATCTAGATTGTACTTGATTCCGTTCTCGACGTGCGTCGTCTCGGTGCCGTCCCCCCACAGCTCCTCAACGCCAGGCTCACGGTACTGGCCCGATATCGGCGCGACCTCTCGCAGCACGGTCTTCGCACCCAGTTCCTCCGCGTAGGCGGCGGAAATCTGCTCTAGCCAGTCTTCGAGGAACTCGTCAAGTTTCAGCACGAGCACGTCGCCGAGAAGCTCCCACTTGTCCGGGAGGAGCGCCTTGGCATCCTCTGGAATTTTAAGCGCTCGAAGGATATTCTCGTATGGCGCAGCCCGCACGGTGCGCGGCACGGCCGCAGCCAGCTCGACGAGCACACCGCCGAGGGAGCGCACGAGCGCGAGCTCGTCATCGCCCAACCCTCGCGAGAGCGGAATCTGGACGAAATCGCCGGATTCGTGTATTTTGACTCCGCGCTCGACCGCGCCCGCCCGGTCGAGGGCGATGCGCGCCTCCTCGCCGCTGGATTTCGGGACCTGGACAGCCTGGCTCACTCGCCGTCCTCCTTCTCGAGGTAGCGCTCGTCTATAATCTTCCGTATGTGCTCCGCGGTCGCCTGGCCTACTCCCTTGACACGGCAGAGCTCTTCCGCCGACGCCGTCATCACGGCGCGCGCGGAACCGAAGTGCGCGAGCAGCCGCTGAGCCAGCGTCGCCGAGATGCCGGGCAGCCCCTCGACGAGGAACTGCTGCCGCTCGTGCAGGAGCATCCCGCCCTTGCCGGAGCGCATCGGAGGCGGACCGCCCCCCGTGGCAATCTCGCGCTTCACGAAGGCGTGTATCATCCGCGCAGTCTCGAGGGGGTCCTTGGAGAACAGAACAGGAACGCCGAAGTCGCCGGCGATTGACGCCAGCGCTCCGTAAATCGCTGAGTCGGATACCTGGCGCACTCCGAACAGCGTCTCGCCCTCGATTATCATCACCGGCCGCTGGTACGCCCGCTTCAGCTCCTTCGCCTGCTGGAACAAGCGGCCGTCGAGCATCGACGCCAGGAAGTCGGCGACCTCCTTCCTTTCGACCGCGACGCGCTCCGAGACCACGTAATCCCCGGTCGGAAGCTGCGCGGTCCGAACCGCGAGGCCCATCCTGGCCAGCTCGCGGACGACCGAGGAATTTAACTCCCTGCTGTCGACGACGACCTCGGCTGTTTTGGGCGGGGGTTCGGATGCCGATTGCCGCCCGCCCGCGGCAACGACAATCGCAGGCTCGACTTTCTGCGCTTTGAAATCCGCGAGCCTGGCCTGCCCCTTCCTCGCCAGCTCTGGATGGTCTGGCGCGTCCGACGGCGCGTCGTGTACCGTTTCATCGGGTGCTGCAACCGCAGGCGGTTCTCCGGTTCCGGGCGGCGGCGGGACGTCCGTCAGCTCGTCCAGCTTCGCGACCGACGGGTCTGGGACCTTCCGTCTCGCCACCTTTCCCTGCGGGGCGCTGGCCATCGCCTCGAAGGCGCTCTTGAACGCCGTCTCCGCGGGCTCACCGACGGCGATGCGCTTCTTCAGTTCGGCCCGCAGGCGCTCCATGTCGTCGTTCATCTTCCCTTCCTTGCGCCTGCTGACCCAGTACGCGCCCTCGTCGCGGGTGTTCTTCGTGATGAGATAGACTACCTTGCCGGCGCGGCTGCGGCCGGTGCGACCGCGGCGCTGGATTGTGCGAATCTCGCTCGGCACTGGCTCGTAGAAAATCACCAGGTCGGTCGCCGGTATGTCAAGACCCTCCTCCGCCACGCTCGTTGCGACGAGGACGTTGAACTCCCCGTCTCGGAACTTCTGGAGCCTCTCGACCTGGTCCTTCTGCTTCATCCCCTTGTCCTTTCCCTTGGTCGCCTGGCCGACGAAACGCAGGGCGCGGACGTGCCTCACCTTCTGAAGCTCGGCGGTGACCATCTCCGAGATTTCGCGGTAGTGGGTGAAGACGATTATCTTGGCCTTGGGGTTCGACTGCAGCTCGTCCTCGACGACCGCAACCACCCGGGAAACCTTCGGATGCTCGAAATCGAGCTTCGAGGCGATTCTGCGGACCTCGCCAATCCGCGGGTCCACCAGCAGACGGCGACCGGACTTGGTGCTGTCGTCCTCCAAGCGCTCTAAGTACGCAAGTAGAGCGCCGACGCCCTGCGTCTCCGCCATCGTGAGCGCATGATTCGCTTTCATCGCCATCGCCACCGTCGCCTGCGCATGGAAGAGGCGGGGGTCCTTCTGCGCCTGCGAGTGCAGCTTCGCCTGGATGAGCTGCTGCGCCTCGAGGATGCTCCGGACGGACGCTGGCTTTCCCCTGGGAAGGACTCCGTAGTTCCGGAGCGCGTTCACAGCGTCGTTGAGAATTGCGCGGAGCAATTCAGCGAGCTTCTTGACCTCGGGCGGCACGTCCACGCGCAGCCAGCGCTCGTCGATGTCGTGCAGGTACGGAGCGACATCGGGGTCGTCCTCGCTGCGGATTTCGACGGCCTGGATGCCCAGGTTGGCGCAGACCTCCATGACCTTCTGCGGGTCGCTGCCCGGCGAGGCGGTCATGCCCATAACGAGGCCCTTGTTCGCGAACTTCTCCCCTATGAAAACGTAGGCGTAGTCGCCGACCGCGCGGTGCGCCTCGTCGAAGACCAGAAGGCTGACATCGTCGAGGTTCATCTCTCCCGAAATCAGGTCGTTGACAATCACCTGCGGCGTGCTCACGATGATGCTGTAGCGGGACCATGACTCGCGGCGCTCGTGCGGGGCCATCTCCCCCGTGAAGACTGCGGGCTCCTCGACCAAAAGCACATCCCTAAGCGTCTGGGCGTGCTGCTCGACAAGCGGCTTTGTCGGGGCGAGGAACAGAACTTTGCCCTTCTGCCGCTTGAGTATATCGGCCATCGCCAGCACGGCTATCATGGTCTTGCCTATGCCGGTCGGCAGGACGACGAGCGTGGGGCGCTGGACGCACGAACGGGCTATAGCGATTTGGTAGGCTCGCTCCTCCACTGTCTCGGGCTTTATCAGCGAATGCGAGACGAACACGCACCACCATCAGCCGGGAGATATAATGTGGTTTCGGACGGGTCTCCGAAACTGCATGAGGGTCTTGGCTCATCCCGTCGCAAAGTCTTTTATATATCAGAACCGATTATCACCCATGTTCGTGAACGCGATGGGTCCGCAGAGCCGCACGGGCTACGAGACCGGAGATTTGTTAACTGGGCTTCTGCTGCTCGTGGTCGGGCTGCTGCTGGCGTTCATGGGGGAGGACATCTGGTCGGCCGTGCTCGGGTTCATAGGGGCGATAATCGGCGGCGTCATCGGCTACGCGATCGGGTTGGCGATATTCGGCGGATGGCTCCTGCCGCTCATAATCGGAATCGTCTGCGCGATAATCGGCAGCATCCTGTTCAGCTGGCTGGTCGAGCTTGCGCTGGCCGTTCTCGCCGGGGCGATGGCGGCGGGCGTGGCCTGGCTGATATATCCGGAATACTGGGTCGCCATCGTCGTCTTCATCGTTGTCACGATAGTGGTCTACGTCTTCATCGAGGAGGTCGTCGCCGTGCTGACCGCGCTCATCGGCGGGATACTCGCCGGCGCCGGGACGTACCTGCTGACGGGGACCTGGTGGCTCGCGGCAATCGTCGGCGTGCTGGTGTTCATCGGCGGCGCGGCGTACCAGCTGTTCATAGATGACGATTAGTGATATGATGAGGCCAACGAGAACGGGTATGGTATTCATGGCGATTACCGCCTTCGCCGTGATTGTCGGCGTCGTTCTGTCGCCATGCGTTCCGTTTTTCATCGGAGCGGGGGCGATGATGCTGGTCTGGGCGGTCCGCGGGGGGATGAGCGCCGGCAATCCCTTTAAGAAACGGGCAATCGACGAGGGTAAGATCGGTTTCACAAGCGGTTATTTCAAACCTGCTAGCCAGGCCGATTATTCCTTCCGGGGGCCGAAAATCACCGACAAGGATTACTTCTACATCTTTCTCTGGGGCGTCGGGCTGCTCATTCTGTTTCTGGCTTTGACGGCCATGTCGATATACGGATGGCTGAAATACTAGGCGGATTACGGCCCTCCGAAACCAATTTATCCCCATTTCCATTAGCACAACGCAATGATTATCCTAGGAATCGAAGGCACCGCCCATACGGCCGGCGTTGGAATAGTCGACGACAAGGCGAACGTCCTGGCCAACGTCATCGAGATGTACAAGCCCGCGCAGGGAGGCATCCACCCCCGGGAGGCGGCGAACCACCACGCGGAGGTTCTAGTTCCGACCATCGAGAAGGCGCTGGCCGACGCCAAGCTATCTGCGAAGGACATCGAGCTCGTGGCGTTCTCGCAAGGGCCTGGCCTCGGGCCTTGCCTGAGGACCGCAGCGACGGCCGCGCGCGCCTTCGCGGTCTCGCTAGGTGTCCCCCTCATCGGCGTCAACCACTGCGTGGCGCACCTGGAAATCGGGCGCGCGGTCACGGGCTGCGACGACCCGGCTTTGCTCTACGTCTCGGGTGGGAACACCCAGGTCATCGCCTTTTCCAACGGGCGCTACAGAGTCTTCGGCGAGACGCTGGACATCGGAATCGGCAACATGATAGACAAGTTCGGGCGCGAGTCGGGCATGGGTTTTCCCGCTGGTCCGCTCCTAGAGAAGAAGGCCGCGGATGGCAAGCGCCTGCTGGAGCTGCCATATTCGGTAAAGGGCATGGACGTGGCGTTCTCCGGCATTCTGACTGCCGCGATAGCGCTCTCGAAGAGCGAACCCATCGAGGACGTGGCATTCTCAATCCAGGAGACCACATTTGCCATGCTCACCGAGGTCACTGAGCGGGCGATGGCGCACGTCGGTAAAACTGAGGTCCTGCTCGGCGGCGGCGTCGCGCAGAACAAGCGCCTCCAGGGGATGGTCCGGAAGATGTGCGACGAGCGGGGCGCGAAGATGTTCGTGCCGCCGAGGGAGCTCTGCGTCGACAACGGCGCGATGATTGCCTGGACGGGGTACGTGATGCGCCGCGGCGGAGTCAGAATGAAGGTCGAGGAGACGGCCGTCAACCAGAGGTTCAGGACGGACGACGTGGACGTGACGTGGAGATAGTGGCTCACTCCTTCAGCCGCACGTACACGCCCGCCCCGCTTCCCCGGAACTCGAAGAAGCTCTCCTGGTCCTTGAACAGGGGGAGCATCTGCCTGTACCCGTAGTCGCGCGGGTCGAAGCTGGGGTCTATCTTGCTCAGGCTCTCCCGAATCTGCGATAGGTGCGCCCAGCCGTCGTCCAGCACCGCCATGTTGTAGGCTTTAATCAGGAGCTTGATGAGCTTGGCGTTCTTCGCCTTCGAGGGCTCGACGATGACCTTCGCAATCTTCTTCTCCACGGGAGTCTCGGGTCCGTCCCCGCGCATCAGGTTCTCGGTGTACACGAATATCTCGCAGCTCTTCACGAAGGCGTCGGGCGTCTTGCGCTCGCCTATCCCCATCACGAAGATTCCGTGTTCGCGGATGCGCGTTGCCAGGCGCGTGTAGTCCGAATCGGAAGATATTATCGCGAAGCCGTCCACCAGCTTCGAGTGCAGGAGGTCCATCGCGTCTATTATGAGCGCCGAATCCGTGGCGTTCTTCCCCACGGTGTTGCGGAACTGCTGAATCGGCTGGATGGCGTGCTCGTGGAGGTACCGCTTCCAAGAAGTCATCGACTGCTGGGTCCAGTCGCCGTAGATGCGCTTTATCGTGAGCGTGCCGTGGCGGCTCGTCTCCTGGATTATCTTCTCGATGAGCTTGGGCTGGGCGTTGTCGCCGTCGACCAGCATGGCAATCTTGCGCTGCGGCCTCATGGCTTCGGAGGTTTTCTCGACCATATGAAACACTTCTCGTCAAACGATAGCGGATATTGATAGAAAAGGCTGCCGGAGCCTCGGAGCTGGGCTACCGCGTACTCCCCCCCCTGCGCTGGGTTCGCAACAATTTGTAGGCACCCCCGACCTCCAGGATGATGTATTTGTACCGCTCCGAGGATGCCTCCCGGCCTATGCCGAGCCGCTCAGCATAAATATCATAATTGTGCGGCGCGTACATTTTCGCCATCGTCCGGTACGCCTTGCGCGCGGAGTCCACCGAGGTCTTCCACGGTATCGAGATGCCCAGGGAGGCAGCTTCTTGACGGATGAGCGAGTATGCGGCACGGGGCGTCAGTTCCTTGCGCTTGGCCAGTTCCAGCGTCCCGCGCAGCCCGTCGATGTCGCTTCCGATTTTATAATGGTCGATTTCCAGGTCGTTCAGCCAATTGTAGGCTCCTTCCAGTTGAGCCAGCCTTATATTCCCTTCGAGATAGCTCCTGCTGCCGCGCTTTATCTCGTCGATGCGGAACCACGGCGGCGAGGCCTGGGTTTTGGCCTTCTCTATGTCTTTCTCCACGAGCTTTATCTCCTTCTTCAGGACTGCTAGCTCCTCCTTGACTGCCCGTATCCTGGCCTCCCTGATTTTTCCGAGGCCTTCCTTGCCGACGAGGATTATCTCCGTTCCCTTCGCCACGATTCTCCCTTCGGGTAATTGTCTTGGAGATTATAAAATGATTATCGCGGGAGAAGATGCCGCTCAGATATCCAGTATCATGTGTATGTCTTCCGGCTCCTTGGCGAAGAGCCCTGGATCGGGCTTCTCCGCCAGGCGCGCCCCCTTCGAGAGATAGAAGCCTACGGCGGACTCGGACGGCGTCGCGGAGATGTAGAGGCGCTTCCGGCTGCGCATCCTGGCCTGCCTCACGCACTCTGCCACGAGCGCGGAAGCCACGCCCTTGCGCCTCTGGGCTCTCGACACATGTAGAAAAACCAGCTGCGCGGTCTTGGGGTCGCCCCCGACGGGCCTGTTTCCCAGAACGGCCAGGCCGAGAAATTCTTCGCCCTCGAACGCGCCCAGAAGCACTCCGCCATGGGAGAGCTCGTACTCCTGCCAGGCGATGTGGGAGGCGCACTGCGCCTCGGTCCACTGTTGGACATCGATGCGCTTGCTTTCCTTCACCAGCCGCCCACCTACGCTCCGGTGCAGCGCGCGGACATCCTCCGTCCTGTCGATGTCGCGGATGCGAGCCAGCTCGTCCCGCCCCATGACGCGGACGTTCATTCTGCAGGCCCCATCTGTTTCAACACGAGCTCGTCGGCGAGCGCGAGGAACTCGTCCTCCTTGCCAGACGGCACGTTCGCGCCAGAAGCCACGTTGTGACCCCCTCCGCGGCCGCCTAGATTCTCTGCGAGCGCGCAGACCTTCCCCAGGTGCAGGCCGCGCGCCACCATCGCCCTGTTGCCCCTGGCAGATATCGAGGTTTCGCCGCCGTCCGGGCTGATTGCGAAAACCGGTTTGTCCTTTCGGAGTATGAACTGGATTCCGAGCCCCGCCTCGCTTCCCGCGAACGTCGCCCCCTCGGTGCGGAAGTACTGGATTGCCTTCAGCTCCTTCGCCCCCTCGCGCTCCAGCCTCACCAGCCCGTCCTTGAGCCGCGAGCGGTACGCCTTGCGGAGGATTTTCGCCTTTTCCAAGGACGCCAGGTCGCCCAGGCACGCCCCCAGGCCGACTTCAGGCTCGTCCATCCGCCCGGAGGCGTTCACGAGCGCGGAAAGCTCCGCTGCGTCCATCCCCAGCTTGGGGCAGGCGAACCGCGGGGCCGTGAACTCGGCGACGCTCTCGGGATGGACGTTCGATTCAAGCAGCCGCAGGGTGAGGAGCGAGGCCAGCAGCCTCATGCTCTCCCCCTCCAAATCCTTTGGCGCGCCGTCGTCCAACCCTGACTCGGAAAGGAACTTCGACGCGGCAGCCGGATTCCCTGTCAGTCCCAGAAAGTACGGGTTTATGGAATCGGCTATTCCCTTGGAAATCGTCGCGCCGCGCAGGGATATGCCTTTTTCCTGGACCACGCTTCCGCCCTCGATGGAGTGAGCGACCAGCGCGGCGTTGACCCCCTTGAAACCGCCGAGCGACTGCTTGTCGCCGATTATACCGGCGAGCGCGTAGGGGAAGAGGTCTGCGTTGCAAATGTCAAGCTCATAGGCGAACGCATATGCCAGGCTCGCCGCGCAGAGCTCCGTCGCGCCGTCGACGCCGAAGAAATGGGGGTTCACCTGGACTACCCGCTCGGACTCGCGCTTCGGAGCGTGATGGTCCAGTACGATGACGTTGCCAGGGAGCCTTTCCACGAGGTCTATCTGCGCGCTGCCAGCGTCCGAGATGATTGTCAGCGCGTTTCCTTCTGCCGAGAGAGCCTCGAAGAACGGGGCGTCGAACTTCCTCGCCAGCGTGGCGTGGAACTGCGCCCCCCGCCTGTGCAAGGCCCTGCAGAGCACGCCAGCGGCCGAGATGCCGTCGGCATCGTAATGCGAAACCACGCGCACGAAGGGGGCGCCCCCCCGCACGAGTTCTGCAGCGGTCTTGACCCGCTTTGCCATCTCGGGCGGGAGCCCATGCATCGTGGCGCTCTTAACGGACATGGCCTCAGCGGCTCAGCTGAATCTCCGCGGTGGCCAGGGAATAAGTCCAGCCCTCGGGCAGCACTTCGTTCCGCCTGTAATAAGTGACGAGGCGCCTGATTCTGGCCTCTATGAGATGCAGGCCGCGCTTGTTGTGCGTGTCCTTTGGATTCTCCACTATGTGAACGTTCAGCTCGACGGCGCGCCGCATCAGCGCCGCCAAGTCTTCCGGCAGGCTCGGCTTCACGCCCCTGGCTGTCAAAATCTGGGTGACGGACTTGCCCGTGGCCAGCATAACGTCGGGGACTCCGAACTGGTCCCTGAGCTTTAGGCCAATCATGGGCGCGGCCATCCCCTCGTTCGCCAACTGGACTATTTTTTCCTCTATCTCCGCAGCGTCGAGCGGCACCCACTCTGGGTTCTCGCTTATGTTCGGGCGCTTCGAGCTCGACCGGCCCTTTCTCTTCGAATGCATTCTAGACATGTTCATACCTCCAGTGGCGAAGGTGAAATTCCCGATACAGTTACTCCTATATAATATTGCATGTCACCAGTCGACGGTCCAAACTGCATCCGCAGGCACGTAGACCCAATACGCGGTGCAGCGCTTGAGGATCAATCCGTACGCCAGCGTCGTCACCAGGTATTCAGCAGCCGGGTCGAACCCCTCCAAAATCGTCGCCCCGGTATCCGTCCTGAATTCCACAGTGGAGTAGAAGCTGTCGTTCGCTGATGGATAACCCACGAGGTTCCAGCCGGCACGGAGCTCTATCGTCGTCGAGCCGGGAGGCAGCCCACACACTCTGAGAGTGCACGCGTCGGAAACCCTCAGCCAGAATCCAACCCGGTGGTCCAGCTTCGTCAGGTCGTTCATCGATGCCGACCATCCAGTGAAATACTGCTTCCAGCGGTTCCAGGGATTGCCCGGGTCCCAGGCCATCACATGGTCCCATTTCCCCTTGATTGACGACAACGCGGACTCCACGGACTCGTTGAGCTGGACCAAGGGCAACGAGACGAGGTTCCAGCCCTTGTCTAGGGGTATGTCGACGAAGGTGACTGCTGTGAAGCTCCAGGAGCGGTCCATGAGGTTTCCGGCCGGGTCGCGGGCGACTATGCGGCAGCGCACGACGTCGCCTACGGAGAAACCCGCCGCGTGCCAGTAGCTGACGTTGTATCCTCCGGAGACAGGGGCGAGATCGTAGAAGACTGCGTAACCCTGGACGTAGAGCCTAATGCTAGATTGCACAACTCCCGAGACGTCTGTGACTTGGACGGATATCACCGGGCTCAAATCGGTGTAGCCCTCCCCGGGGGCGGGCCACTCGCGCGATGCCGAAGGCGGATATATATCCGACTCGGTGATGAAATTCCATCCGTACGCGCCCATTGAGTTCCCGGCGACGTCCTCGATGCCGGCCTCGATGTGCGCCGCGTATGCCCTGGATGGCAGCAGCTGCTCCCCGGGGACGAAAACCATCGTCGCGCCGTCCGCCCAGTAGAACTCTCCAGAAACCGGGGGATCGAACCACAGCGCCATCTCCGCGCCCACCTTGCGGACTGGCTCGTTGAAACGCACCGTTATGTTGGAGAAAACCCCCACTCTGGCCTCGCCATCGAATGGGTCGGTCCAGAGAATCACGGGCGCGCTCAAGTCCGCTGTGAAGTTCCAGTAGAAATCCGCGAAATTCCCATACATGTCGGTCGCCGCGATGCGGCACCTGATTACCTGGCCATCATTGGCTCCGACCTCGTAGAAGTAGGACACGTTGTAGCCGTCGGTCACCGCGCTGAGGTTGTAGTACACCCTGTACCCGTCGACGTACAGCTTGATGGAGCTTGCATCGATTCCATACGGGTCTATCGCGAGGATTGAAATCGTTGGGTATGGCGCGTTGACGAAGCTGTCCGGCGCGGGACTGGCCTCCAAAAAGGTCGGGGGAGTGCGGTCCGTGGAGAAGATTTCCAGGTGGCTCTCCGCCATGGGGACCAGCCTCGGGTTCAGGTCGAATTTCGCCCCGAGGTAATCGACACGGGCCAGCGTTTCGTTCTCCCACGCGCCCGTGGAGTTGTGCATGCGGTCCGTGACCCGGCTCCAGTCCAGGCGGCCGTCCTCGGATGTGAGCGAGTCCAGGGCGAGGGTCCCGGAGTCGTAGGCGCGGACGCGCGCGCCTGCCAGCGGGCTGCCTTCCTTGTCCTCTGCCAGAACGTGGAGGAAGTTCCTCACCGTGACGTTCGACCGCGCGTCCGAGAACGCAAAATCGCCGTCGAAGGTGCAGTTGAGAAGCTCCGGATTTGAGCCGCCAGCGGCATTGATCTCTGTGCCGGGAAGAGCCAGCGTAGCGTTGACCAAACGGAAGTCCGAGTCCCAGCAATAGACGCCGGCGGCTCCGTCGCCCGTGAAAGTCGTCCTCTCCGCCAGACCTGGCACCTCGTAGGTGAGTTCCAGCCCCGAAAGCCTCACGCGCCCCGTGGAGGAGCTTCCGATGCGGATGGGCACGGTCGTCTCTGCGTCACTTTCCGAGTTCCGCACAAATCCGGCGAACGCCTTGGCCAGGACTGTGCCGTTCATTCGGACTGTGGATGTGAACTCTCCCGCGCGGGCCCACTCGGCAGAACCGTCGTCCCCGATGTCTACCCATGGATTCGTCGGGAAACCGGCGTAGCGCTGGTCGTAGACCCAAATGTCGCCGCCTCCGCTCTTGTTGACCCACGCCACGCGGGGGCCGTTGGCGACGGGCCACGAGTCGCCTCCCGTCTCCCTTTCCAGCGTCTCCGTCGTGCCGGTCGTGATGTTGTGCATCATCACGCTCCATCCCTCTATCGTGGCTGGCAAGGAGTCGTCGAGGGTCCTGTCGTGCCAGTACCAGACAACCTTGTCGCCGCTCAGGTCCGGGGCGAAGCTCGCCTGCCCGTCGAATGTGAGCCGGCGCTCCTCCTCGGTCGAGAGGTTGTACAGATATATATCCCACTCTTTCCAGCCATCCAGGTTGGTGTCCCCCTTTCGGTCGTCCTGGTACGCGAGCCAGTCTCCCCAGAGTGTCGGCAGGCACTGCTGCGACGGCAGCGCCTGGACAAGCTTGTCCTCGCCTGTCGTTAGGTTGTACAAATGGATGTCCGCCAATTCATAGTATGGGTTCCCCTCGTAATCGTGCCAGACGACCTCGTCCCCGTGTATGTCCGGGTTGATGTTGTAGCGCGAGTTGTTAGAGAGCTGTTCCGCCCCCCCGGATAAATTTCCTGCGAATATCTTCTGTTTGCCGTCGATTGCGGACCAAGCCAGGCGGTCCCCCCAAATGGACGGCTGCAAGTCCATCGACGCGCCTGGAACGGCAGGCCAGGTCGTTCCGTTCGAGAGGTCGTGCGCCATGATGTCGTACCCGGCCGCAGCGTCCCACCTCGTCCAGACGATCGTAGTCCCCCATATGGCTGGGTCGTAGTCAAGCGTTGCGCCGTCCGTTATCACGGTTACCGCGGGGTCGGGGTCCAGGTGCGGGTATTCCATGTAGTTGAAGATGCCGTCGCCGTCCGTGTCCGCGGTCAGGTTGTACGCGCGAATAGCCCACACGCCGCCCCTCTTGTCCGCGTAGGCGACCGTGTCGCCCCAGACGGCCGGGCTGAACTGGAGGGCGCTGTCGGACGTCATCGCCGACTTCTTCAGGTCGACTCCCGTGACTGCCATCGAGGCGCCGAGAATCCGCGCCCTCTCGGGAAGCGTGACCGAATTCTTCGCGCGCGACCCTCCGCCTATGAAGGACTCCATTGCATCCTCCAGCCCGTTCGAGAACGACTTGACGGAGCGCACGTACATGCCGTTGGAATAGATGCCGTACTGGTTCCCGTCGAAAGAGCCCCCCGTGAGATGCGGGGCCGAGTTGTACGAATACAGGCCGTAGTAGTTCGAAACCGCCGTCAGGTTCTGAATCATCGGGGCCGAGTCGTCGAGGCGCACGCCGACCTGGTTTCCGCGCGCCTCCACCCCCCGCACAACGGCGCCGCAGTTGGCCAGATACAGACCGCTCCCGGTGTTTCCTGTGAAAAGCGATTCGGCCACTGCGACATCCGACTCCTTGATCCAGCAGCCATCCGAGTTCCCGCTGATGTCCGCCCCGGTGATGTTGCCGCGCGAGCCGTCGTTGATGGACAACCCATAGAGGTTCGCGCGCGCCTTCGCCCCGGAAATCTCCAGCGCGCAATTCGACGCCAGCGTGCCGGAATCCGCGCAGTTGTCCGCGCTTGCGTTTTCCATTGTGATGCGGGAGTCGTAGGCTTCGATTCCGTCGCGGCAATAGGAGATGTTGGAGTTCGCCAGCGTCACCTCACCCGAGACTGAATAGATTCCCGCGGAGAACGATTCGTGGACGTCGGTGCGGCTGATGTCGGCCCTGCCGTAGACGTTGACGGGAACCCACGCGAGCTCAGAACCGCTCACGGTGAGGTTCGCCCCCGGCGAGACTGTCACAGGGACCGACAGCGGCCTGCCAGGAGATCTTGACTGCGTCGGGGCTGCGCGGCATCCTTCGAGTGTTATGTCCCCCATGTACGCCCAAAGGCCGTACGAAACCTGAGGCGTGCTCCAGAGAAGCAGGTCGCACGATTCGATGTCCAGGTTTCCTCCCTCCATGACCTTCACGTCGCCCTTCACCACGATTGTCTCGTTGGCGTGCCGCTCGTCGCCCCAGACCTCCCTGTCGGCGCCCCACACCAGGCAGTTGTCCGAATCTGGAAGTTCAAGGGCATAATTAAATCCCTGAGATAGAGCGAGGTCAACAGAAGCGAGCCTCGATGCGTTTGCCTCCGCTAAAATGGCGGTCACTTTAACCGGTTGAGGGCTCTCATAGCCTGTGGCCGTAACCCTGTGGTCGCAATACGCCATCCACCCAGTCGAGCCGTTCGTTCCCGAGGTGGCGCTGTAGAAGCCCGCGCCAAGCGAGACGAGCGCGCCAGCTGCCGGCAAACCAGATTCTGTCACATTGAACCGCGCGAACCCGCCTACGTTGACGTACGAAGATTCTGGCACGAGCAGCTTCTCCTCGGAAAAGACGCAGTTCAGCAAGGCGGGCCTCGAACCCCGAGCCGGAACGGCGTCCCACGTGTTGGACAGGGTCGAATTCGCGAGCACCGGCGCGGCGGAGCTGGACGATAGGCCGATGGCGTTGCCTACCAGTTCGCATCCCTCGGCCCATAAATTCGCGCTCCCGTCGGCGATTCCGACGTTGTTTCCCACAATCGTGCAAGCCTCGAGGCGGACCTTTCCGCCCTGGAAATCCATGCCTATGCCGTCGCACCCCCCCGTTCTGGTTCCGAGCAATGCGACGTCGCAGGACGACGACGCCAAGCCGTTGTCGCAATCGGCGAACAAGGAATGCTCGTCCAGGTAGCTCGAATCCGATGCGAAAACTCCGTAGCTGGCATTTCGCACGGTCAGGTTGTAGGTCTCGACCACCGAGCCATATGCGGAAAATCCGTTGCCTGCGAGGTTGTCAAATCGGCAATCCGCGAGGGTCAGCTCCGTCCCGTAGGCTGCGACGCCGGACTTGGACAGGAATACCGAGAACGCCCCGGGCGAGCACGACGCGCCTTCGAAGGTCAGGGCGTCGGCCTTGGCGTGCAGGAACGAAGTTCCAGCGGCGTCGAAATCGCCAGTCTTCACAGAAGCCCCGTTCGAGCTGACGATGCTTGAATTCCGGATGCTGGCTGAGGAGCCTGACGCGAAGAGAAGCGCGTATCCGGCGCTCTGCAGCGGGCGCGGGCTCCAGACGCTTAGGATGCGGCATCCTTCGGCGCGCACGCTCCCTCCAGCGTAAGTGTGGAGTCCGGCGTTTGCCTCCTCGGACGCGTCGAAGAGAAGGGTCACGTTGTCGAGGGAAAGGTTTCCGAACTCGGAGACGTCCAGTTCGCGCGAGAGGATGTACGTGGCGTTTGCCAGCGCAACGGAATCTGTGATGTTGATTGCTTGGTTGAAGTACTCGATTTCCAGCGACACTGAGGTCGCGACGACGGCCGAACCGTTTAGCGGCGACGAGCCTGCTTCCGTCCAGCCGCCGTAATCGACGTATGCGTATGCGGTTCCGCCCGAACGGTTCGAAACGCCCCCGGATGTGACTAGCTGGATTCTCTCGATTGCGACGGCCGTCCCATCCTCGGAGGCGCGACCGGACCACGACGCGAGCCCTTCGGAATCTATCAGGGACACCTTCGCGCCATCGGCTGGATAACCCGATTCGTTGAAAACCGACACTGGTGAATACCGTCCTACGGAGATGTGCTGTCCGTTGCCCACGATCGTCCTCGATGACGAGAAAGTGGTGTTGACCAGCCCCGGAAATGAATTCCAGTCCGCCTGCACGTCGACTCCCCCAACAATCGACGAATCGTATATCAAGGGGGAAGCTTCCCAGCAGTAAACGGCTGTGCCAGCGATTCCTGAGATTTGAAGCCCTCCGATTTCCGGGTTGGAGTATGAGAGATATATCCCCCCGTAACCCCCGAGGATGCTCATCCCCGAAATCTGGAGGTTCGCAAACTGCGCCCTCACGGCCCAGTTGCTGGAGGAAACGACTGTGCAATTGCGTATCTGAGCCGACGATTGATGGGCGTCGATGCCGTACTGCGCGGATTGGAACGTGCAGCTCTCGACTGTCGGCGACGACGAGGCGATGCTCAACCCGGCAAAACAGCTAGAGAAAGTGGTGTTCAGCATCAAAGCGGTGCTGGTTTGAATTGCGAAACCCATGGCTGATTTCGCGGCCCCGCAGAGCGATACCTTGCTGTTCGTGACGTTCGCCACGGAGCCGGCCCTCGCGTAGAAAGAGTACCTGTGGAGGCCGTCGTGCGAGGTCAGCCCGCCGGAGTCGTTCGCCGTCGCCGGGTCACCGTCGAGGTCGCCCATCATGAATTTTCCTCCAGATTTCACCTCCCCCGCGAACTCCAGGTCCTTTCTGCAGTCGAACCTCAGGGTCGAGTTGCGCAGGTCCAGCGTTGCCCCGCCGGCAACCGATAGATTACCCCTCAGGATAATCGTTTTGTTCGTGTAATTCTGGTATCCGTAAACAATCCAATCCTCGTAGATATATATTGTGCCGGGTCCGGGAGCGGCTGGTGTCGGAGGTGTCGGCGCCAACGCGGTCCCCGCTTGGAAAGTACCTGGAACGAAGAAAAGGGCGGCCAGCAAAATGACGAGAAGCTTCCTCATGACGGTGTCAAATATCCCTCCCCAGTTACTTAAAACTTTGTGCGAAAACGGTTTTATGGCTATGAAAAGCGCCGTGGCTGCGGCGACGCGGCTCCGCCGCGCCCGTCGGTTCCGCCCGGTTCCATCTGTCTCGGGGCTGACCGCGGGCGCGCCTCAGCCTCCCGGCTGGGGCGCGCCTCGAGCGCGGCGTGTCGCGTCGAAAGAGGACGATGCGCCTACCCGAAGAGCGCGCCCAGACCGGCCGCGGCTTCGTCTTCGGAGACCTTCTTTTCCTCTTTCTCTTCCTTCTTCTCCGCTGCTGGTGCGCCGGCTGCCGCCGCTGGAGCCGCCGCCGCCACCGGGGCGGTAGCGGCCTTGGCTATGACATCCTTTATGTCCACTCCCTCGAGGGCCGCGGTGAGCGCCTTGACCCTCGCCGGGTCGGCCGCGACGCCCGCTGCCTTCAGGACATTCGATATCCCAGCTTCGTCCACCTTCTTTCCAGCTGCGTGGAGAACCATCGCGCTGTACACATATTCCATTTTCTTACCTCCTTTCTTTGAGCCTCACTTTCCCCCCGCATCCGCCTTGGCCTTCAGCGCAAGCATCTGGGCCTGCGCCCTCGCCAGGAGGAACGGGACGGATTCCTTGTTCATTATTCCTGCCTCTACGGAGAGCGCCAGCGCGCTCTTGTAGGCCTTCGCGACCATCGGCTGTATCGTGAAACTGGTGACGTAGCCCATCTCCATCGCCAGGCCGAGAGCCTGGTTCGCGGCCATCATCACGTTCGATATGTACGTCCTCGGGTCCACGGCCATGACTTCCTTGGAGAATATCGTTCCCTCGTCGTAGGCCATCCGAAGGTCCATGCCGACAGTCAGAGGGAATATCTCCAGCTTAGTCAGGACAGGCGCGACCTCGCGCGGAATCTTGTCACCCGCCTTTACCAGGAGCTTGTCCTTCTTGATTACGACCTTGCCGTCCTGTATGGCAGCCGGTATTCCGGCCTTCTGCAGTTCGCCGACAATCGGTCCGGGCTTGAAGGGCGTGTCCCCGGCCTTTATCTCTATGTCATCCGGAGCCGTTTCCCCGCCCCTCGCCGCCATCTTGGACTTGTTCTCCTCGAGGAGCTGGTAGAGCTTGAACGGGTTCATGTCGGTGGTGATGATTGCGGTCTGGCCCTCCATCTTTGGCGTGAGGGACTCCAGGTTCGGCTTCTTCTTCGAGGCGTGCTGGATGGCCAGCGATGCAATCGTGTTCTTGACCACGATGATGTCCGCCTTCCCGAGCAGGTCCTTCCTCATCTTCTGGATGGCCATGCCCGGTATTCCGCCGACGAAAGCGATTCCGACGACGCGCTTCGAGTCCAAAGACGCCTGCAGCTGGTTGAGCTGGGTTGTCTTCCACTTTGCGACTTCGCTTTGGTCCATCTGGAGCCCCCCTACATCAGCCTCACTGACGGGCCCATCGTCGTCTTGATGAAGATCGACCGTATGTTCAACTTTCCGCGCTCCAGCTTCGTGGTCAGACGCTTGACCACCAGGTCGATGTTCTCGGCTATGTCCTCGACCGGCATCTCCTTGCTGCCGACGGGCATGTGGAACGTCTTCCTGTCTTTTGATTTTAAATTGATGGTCCTCTTGAGATTCGCCACGATGTTGACGGGGTCCGCCGCTGGCTGTATCGGCTTCGGCATCTTCCCCCTGGGCGCCAGGACCTTTCCCAGCTTTTTACCGATGAGCGGCATCAGCGGCGCCTCGGCGAGGAAAAACGTGTTGTCGGAAGCCAGCTTCTTCGTCTTCTTGCTGTCCCCGGCGTACTCCTCTATCTGTTCGGGGGAGATGACCAGGTCGGCGACGCCCTTGGACTTGCGCGCCAGCTCTCCGCCGCAGAATATCCCTATCTTGATGTCCCTGCCACGGCCTTTCGGTAAAATGACGTCCTCGTCTATCCTGTTCTTGGGGATTGCGAGGTCCACGTCCTTCAGATTGACAGCCAGCTCGACGGTCTCCTTGAACTTGCGTTGCTTGGAGCCCTCGAGGGCTTTCTTGACCGCCTCGATTGTTGTTTTCTCGGCCAATTACATACCTCCTGTAGTTTTATCGGGGCTTCCGCCCCTCCTACATGGAGCAACACTTGGATTGGGCTCAAAGGACAGGTGGTAGATAAGTGTTTCGGAGGGCATCCGCTCCGACGCAGCGGAAGAATGGCCGATATCGGGTTTATCCATCCGCATTGACTTTCTTCATCGTTTTCAGGAGACTCCTGACCTTGCGGGCTTCCGCCTCGATTCGTCCCCTGCCGGCCTTGACGTCTATCTTCGCGTACATCGATTTCAAGTAATGGATGTCCTCCTCGGTCAGGTATTTGCAGCTGAACGGGAAGAACGTTTCCTCCTCCAGCTTGAAATGGGGCCCGATTATCTCGATGTATCTGGAGATGGTCTTCTTCAACGGAGCTGTCAGCCTCTTGCGCTCCGCGTAATAATTGCCCAAATCCCTGTAGATGTCAGCGAGGCATTTCTCCATCTCGTCGTCCCTGTCGCCAATCTGCAGGCCGATGTCGTAGGCCTGAACGGACTGTGTGACTGGCTCCAGCAATTTCATCTTGTCTTCCAGATATTTTTCCAGGTCATTTTTCATGTCCTTGAAGATGGCCTCAAGCTCGTCGTGCTGCTCCTGCAGTATTGCGAACGAAGTCTTGGACATCTCGGCGAACCAGTCGGGATGCTCCGTCACGACTCGTTCTATGAACTTGTCGGTATATATTCGTTCCTTGGCGACGTGTACCTCGTAGTCCGCCATGAACACGACCGATACGCACCACGAGAGCACGTCCTTGGGAATGCCCCTGTCCAGGTTTTCGTTGACCAGGGTCATCAAATCCCTGATGTCGCGCAGCAACGGATGCTCGGCTACGAGCATATCCGTTATCTCGTTCGCGTGCTTCAGATGTTCGCCCTTCTCCAGCCCATCCAGCAGCCCCAAGCCGACCTGTACCCTCGCCACAAGAGTGGAAGGCGTGAACGGAATGGCCAGGAAATCATCCACACCCGCCTTTAGAGCGGTGATGAGCCCCGATGCGTTTTTTCTGGCATCCGTCAAAAGGATGATGTAGCACAGCCGTCCCGCCTCCTTCGACACCTCTCGGATGTCGTGGCCCAATGTGGGAATGCTGACGCCCTTAATCCGTTCGTCCAGTATGGCGACTTGGAGCTCGTTGTCCGATTCGAATGCCCTGATGACCTCGGTCCCGTTCGAAACGCCCGAAACCCTGAAGCCTTCGCTCTCCAATGCCTTGGTAATTTGGGAATTGGATTCCTGATGAGCGGTCGCCAGAAGGATTCTGTTGGCCCGGGTCATTCAATCGGCCCTCCGTGGGATTTTCAGCTTATCACGGTGGCAAAAGAGTGCTAACGATTATAAATAAATGCCCTTGAATATATATTTAAATTTCTCTCAATCGTCCTTTATTGAAACGACCATCGCCTCGTGGTCCTTCTCATAGGGCGCCAGGTCGATGCGCTCCTCCACTTCGTAGCCCCGTTCCACAAGCTGACCCTCCACTCTGGCGAATATCTTGGCCGGATTCGCCGAGACATCAATGCTCCTGGCCTTCACCATCAAAATCGCCATCCCAGTCGAGGGCGGCAGCGCGTCCAGGTTCTTGTGCAGTATACCGACCTGGTCCTTCTGAGATATGTCTTGGTACGCCACATCTACCGACTGCACGATTGGCGCGTAAGACCCGGGGTTGCTGGCGTCGGACAGGATGGGATGCATGTTCTTCCGGCGCTCGCAAAGCGCCACCAGGTCCCTGAACGGCCTCGACGCGATTTCCACGCAGAACACCTGGCCGTCGGTCGCTATGTCTGAAACGTGGCTGGCCGTCGTGCCGCTGGCCGCGCCCAGGTACAGAACGCGGGACGAGGCCGTGAACGGGAAGCTCTCCAGCCCATTCAGAAGGGCGGCAGCCAGCTTGCTCCTCCGCGGGTCCCAGGCCCTGTACTCCGCTCCGTCCGTCGTTGCCAAATCCTCGCCGTAGACCCTCTGCCCGGGGTCCCTGTTCAAGGTGAATTGGCGCGAGCCATCGGTGTATACCCCTCCGAACCGCGACTGCTTCATTCCTGGCATCGGGCCGCAAACGTGGACGCTACTTTTAATACTTGGGTCAGCCATTTCAGCGCGATGGAAGACGACGAGGTCAAGGCGCAGCTGAAGGCCATCAACGAACGGATGATAAAGCTCGAGGAGGCCTTCCTCGACGTGGCCAGGCCATACGCCGAGATATCCGAGCAGATGCAGTCCTTCCAGGAGATTTCCAAGGGCTACTTCAAGCTCATGGGGCTCTACCAGAAGCACGGCCAGATATCGCCGGAAATGGCGGTCCCGGGGCTCAAAGACCCGATATCGAAGGACCTGCTCCAGATTGTCATAGAGAAAGGGCCGGTGAACATCTCCGAGGCCACGGACCTTCTGAGGGAGAAGCGCGGCCGTTCGTCCAGGCGCATCGTGCGCGAGAGGCTCCAGGAGATGGAGAAGGCGGGCGTGGTCATCGCGGAATCGAGGGGGAAGCAGAAGCGCTACTCCGCGTCCGAGGAAGTGACCGATAAATGGTTAGAACTGCTCGGTTTGGTTAAGAACAGGGAGCACGCATAAGGATACACAGAGGTGAAAAACATGACAGACGATGAAAAGAAAAAGACGCAGGAACATGACCACGACCACGGAGACCACACGGACGTCAAGGAGGTCCGCGAGATTCTCGACGTCGTCGGGGAGAAGATACCGAAGCTGCTGAACGACCTCACGGACGTTCTCTACGGCAAGGAGCAGTCCCAGAAGTACGGCACTGCCGTCGCGGGCTTCTACAAATCCCTGAAGGACGCGGGGATTACGGACGCGCAAGCCTTCGAGCTCACCCAGCAGTACATGGGGACCCTGAACATAGGAAACGCAATCGCAAGCGCGATAGGAAACCACGGCGGGCACGACGACGATGACGACATGGGCGACGACATCAAGAAGGCCATCAACATAAAGATTAAGAGCAAGCTCAAGGAGAAGGGCCTGGACACTGACGACGAGGCCTAGGGAGGCCATAGATGCCAGAGGAGGCGCGGGAGAACCCCGCCGACGTCGTGATAATAATGGCCAAGTCCCTGTGGCTGGCGATGAAGCTGCTCTTCGTGCTCATGCGCTTCAAGCGCAAGGCCAACCGCGCCGCGCGCAACTTCCGTAAGGCGGCGGTCAAGGGCGGCATGGACAGGCGCATGGCAGACCAGCTCACCGAGCAGTACGTGGAGTTCGCCAGCATCCGGAAGATGGTAAAGAACGTGACCGGGAGCGGAAAGATACCGTTCATGAACTAAAACCTTTCAGATTCGTTCAGCAACCTTTTTCAACCCCCACCTCCTTCTTAGAGCGATGAGGAGCCTTCTCTTCGAGATTGCGGACGCGGTCCAGAAAGCCGTACAATCCACCGACGGCGCGTTCGAAGACGTCGACGTCGCCATGGGCGCGGACGGCACCCCAACGACGCGCATAGACAAGATTGCCGAAGATGCTGTCCTGAAAGTACTGGCCAAGCATGGCAACCCCCTGAACGTGCTCAGCGAGGAATGCGATTTCCAAGACAACGGGCGCGAGATGACCCTCGTCCTGGACCCGATAGACGGGACCGTGAACGCGACCTCGGGATTCCCGTTCTACGCCGTGTCGCTCGCCGTCGGCTCGCGCGACCTGGACGGCGTGGCTTTCGCCCTCGTGAGGAACCTCGCCACGGGCGAGACTTTCTACGCTGGAAAAGGAATGGGCGCATTCAGAAACGGCGAGAGAATCAAGGTCCGCGGCTACGACCCAGAGAAGGGGATTTTTCTAGTTTACCTCGGCAACCATGCTGACAAAAGCGCATGCCGCATCGCGGGAGTTCCTCGCCGCACGCGCTCCTTCGGCTCTGCGGCTTTGGAAACGTGCATGGTGGCGTCGGGCTCTGCGGACATGTATGCCATCATCGCGGACCAGAGGATACGGGGATTGCGGGTCGTGGACATCGCCGCTGCGTCACTCATTCTGAGGGAGGCCGGTGGAGAGTTGTACGAGCCGAACGGAAAAAAATTCACCATGGCCTACGACATCAAGGATCGGAAGAACGTGGTCGCGGTCGGAGACAGGAAGGCGCTGGAAGCAGCAGGCATGGGGGCGGCAATATGAAGGTCGGTGTTGTGGCCAATCCGGACCTGCAAAAATCAGCGGCGGTGGTCAAGCGCGTCATGAAGTTCTTCGCGGGGCGGAGGATTGAGCTGGAGATAGACGAGGCAATCGCCGCCAAGCTGGGCAAGAAGGGAGTCCCGCTTTCGGAGATGGAAAGCGCAGTGCTCGTCACGATAGGCGGTGACGGGACGGTCCTGAGGGCGCTGCAGCAGACCCGTGCAAGGGTCCTGAGCGTCAACGCGGGCGAGGTGGGCTTCCTCACGGAAATCAGCCCGACGGACATAGAGGAGAAGCTCGCCCAGTTCATAGCCGGCAAGTACCAGATAGATTCGAGGATTCGCCTGAAGACCCTCCTGGGCAAGCGCAGGCTGCCGGATTCTCTCAACGAAGCCGTCGTCCACACGTCCCAGATATCGAAGATGCGCAGGTTCAAAGTGTGCGTGGACGGAAAGCTCAGCATGGACGTCAGGGCGGACGGCATCGTCGTGGCGACCCCAACTGGCTCGACCTGCTACGCGATGAGCGCAGGCGGTCCGATAGTCGACCCGGACGTGGACGCTTTCGTCATCGCGCCGCTGGCGCCGTTCAAGCCTTCGATGCGCCCGCTCGTCGTCCCTGCGACAAGCGTGCTGACGGTAGAGACTGGCCACAGGAAGGACTGCCTCCTCGTCCTCGACGGCCAGCAATACGAAGAGATAGGTGCGGGGAGCGTGCTGACGTTCAGCAGGTCCGAGCGCGACGCGGAGCTGATAAGGTTCAGCGACGATTTCTACAAGCGCATACATGAGAAGCTGGGGATGCTGTAGATGGAAAAAATCCATTCCATCAGGTTGAAGGTCCTGAGGATGATTCTGGCGGCCTCGCGCGACCAGTACCCGAACGAGTTCTCGGCCGCCCTTCGCGCCAAGGACGGCGTCGTCACCGAGCTTCTGCTCATGCCCGGAACGACGTCAGGCAGGAGGAGCGCCATACCCGGAATCCACAATCTGGCCATAGACTTCTCGGTGGCCGGGAGCGTCCACTCGCACCCTAGCGGATACCCCATCCCTTCGGATGCCGATTTGAATTTCTTCCAGAAGTTCGGCACTGTGCACATCATCGTGGCCAGGCCGTACGGGGAGAACGACTGGATGGCCTACGACATAAGGGGAAACCGTGTAAAACTGGAAGTGGTTTGAGCTTTTTTTCAATCGGCGATGCACTTCGCCTGACTGGAGCGTCGTTGTTTCAAAGGGCGTAGCTCTCGCCGGGCTGGAACGTCGATTTCAGGTAGTCCAGCAGCATCTGCCTGTTCTTTCTCAGGTGCGACTCGTACCAGGTCTTGACCAATCCTGCGAAGATGTCGTGGACCGCGTCCAGGTCGAACGAGTCCAGCGGCGAGTCGTACAGCACGTACTGGCCGAAGATGCGCTTCCACCCCGAATACTTGTAGTAGTGCTCGCCCTCGCAATACTCGAACGTTATCCTTGCGTGGGTCACGCCCTCTTCGACGTAGTAGCGAGCCTTCAGCGTGTCTCCGATGCGGCCCTGCTCCTGCGTCCTGTCTGTGACGAGAATCTGGTTCAGCTCCCCGAAGTTGTAGTTGTCCTTCAACGCCCACTCGAAGGGATACCTCTCGAACTTTGCGAACTTCTCATGCGGCGGGTCTATGGCATAGTGTATCCCTATCTGCTCGAACCTGAGCAGCACCTTCCAGAAATCTGCAACGAGGTTCTTATTGAGCTCGAACTTCTTCGTGTACTGCGCGTCCACGGTGCGTTCGATCTCGTTTGTCTTCTTGCTCAGCTCAGTCTCGAGCGCTTCGAACCAATCGCCGGTTTTCTCGGCTTTCTTTGCGGCCTTCCTTCGAGCCATTGCCATTCCCCAACGCAGGATATACTCCCTGCATATAAACGTTGTGCAAATGACCCCGCGCGGCGGCAACGCCAGCAATCGTGGAGCCGTGCTGAGACGCAATTCTTCCGCACGTCGAAGATTTTATAAGGTACGTCGCTTTTTACACCTCGTAAACCATATATGGCTTGACTTGTGCGCGCGAAGGAGGGTAAATGCCGATTTTTGGCGGGGGCAAGAAGGATGGCAAGAAGGAGAAAAAAAGCAAATCCGTGGGGCATATAGAGGAAATCCTCAACGACGCCGACAAGCTTCTCCAAAGCGGTGACATCGACAAGGCCGCCGCGGAATACCGCAGGGCGCACCGCACGCTTTACAAGGATGAGAACCTCAGCTCCGACCCGCTTGATTTTTCGAAGGTCTTCACGCGGACTGGCCACGGTCTTTTCGAGACCGAGGAAATAGACCGGTCGATCGAGTGCTTCGAGAAGGCCGCGCAGTTGGACCCGAAAAACGTCGACGCCTGGCTAAGCAAGGGGATAGCCCACCTGAAGACGAAGCAGATGCTCAACTACGCGGTCCTGTGCTTCAACGAGGTCATCAAGCTCAAGCCCAACAGCGAGGAGGCCTGGGAGAACAAGGCGGAGACCCTGATTCTCGACGACAAGAAGAGCGAGGCCATAGAGTGCTACGAGAAGCTGGTGGAGCTCAACCCCCAGAAGGAGAAGTACCGCAAGAAGCTGGATGAGCTCTCTCCGATGACTTCGGAGGCTCTGGATGCGAAGCTCGCCGAGGAGCCCGACAGCGTGGAGCTGCTGACCAAGAAGGCAGGCCTGCTCCTCCGGGAACAGCGCAGCGCGGAAGCCGTGGAGGTGTACGTCAAGCTGCTCGAGCTGAATCCGAAGGACATCGGCTGGCCGAAGAAGATACTGGAGCTCCAGCCCGAGAATCTGACGGCCATCAACAGGCTGCTCGTCAACACCCCCAAGGACATTGACCTCCTGAAGATGAAGGCCTCCGCCCTCCTTTCAAAGAAACGCATGGCCGATGCCATCGAGACCTACGCAATCCTCGGTGAGCTGGAACCCACGAACTCTGAGCACTTCTACAAGATGCTGGAGCTCAACCCCCACAACATCGTGGCCATGGAGAAGGTCATAGCGCTCGAACCTGACAACCTCGGCCTGCACGAGAGGCGCGCGGTCGGGCTGCTCGAACAGGGAAGGAAGAACGACGCCATAGAGGAATACGAGAAGCTTGTCAATGCCGCCCCCGACAACCAGAAGTACGCCGAGGAATTGAAGAAGCTGAAACCCAGCGAGAAGGACGTCCTTGAGAAGCGCGGAATCGAGATGATGGCGATGGGGGAGAAGGCGCAGGCGCTGGAAATCTACGAAAAGCTGCTTTCCATGGAACCGGGAAACCCGAAATTCGAGGAGATGATTCGGAAGCTGAAGCCCGCGCCCAAACCCGAGCCTAAGCCAGAACCCAAGGCCGAGCCTAAACTTGAGCCAAAGGTCGAGCCCGCAAAGCCCGTTGCAATCGCCGAGCCCACCGTAACGCCGAAGCCGGAAGCGAAACTCGACGAGATGGCTGCCGTGGACGCGGCTCTGAAGAAGAACCCCAAGGACACCGCCGCGATACTCAAGAAGGCGCAGCTCCACGAGAAGCGCGGCGAGAAGGAGATGGCGGCCAGGAACTACCAGCGGCTCCTCGCGCTCGAGCCCGAGAACCTCGATTACATCGACATGGTCCTCAAGTTCAAACCGGACGACGTTAACCTACTCACTGCCAAGGGCGACAAGGCGTACGAGAAGGAGGACTTCAAGCGCGCCCTGGAGGCGTTCGACAGGCTGTCCGTCCTCCAGCCGACCGACGAGAACAACTGGCACAACAAAGGCGCCGTCCTGTACAACATGGACGACTACGCCGAGGCCGTTAAGTGCTTCGACAAGGTGCTGGAGATGAACCAGGACGACACGGTCGCCTGGCTCACCAAGGGCGTGTGCCAATACAAGATGGGCAAGTGGGAGGATTCCATCGCCAGCCTCAACAACGTCGTGAAGAGGGACATGAACGAGGCCGCCGCGTGGTTCTACAAGTCCGCCGCCGAGGCGAGGCGCGGCAACATGAAGCCTGTCGTGGCGTTCCTGAAAAGGGCCATAGACCTGGACGCGAGCTACAAGGAGACCGCCGCGGGGGACGAGGCCTTCGCCGCCGTGAAGAGCGACCCATCGTTCCAGAGCCTGGTGAAATGAGGTGCTGAATGGACGACGTGTGGGTTGAGAAATATAGGCCGCGGGTGCTCACGGACGTCGTGGGCCAGGGCGACATCGTCGACAGGCTCAGGGCGTACGTCGCGAGCGGCAACCTCCCCCACATCCTGTTCGCCGGCGCCCCCGGAACAGGAAAGACCACCTGCGCCATAGCCCTCGCCAAGGAACTCTTCGGGGATGTCTGGAAGAACAACTTCCACGAGCTGAACGCCTCGGACGAGCGCGGGATAGACATCGTCCGCGGCAAAATCAAGGACTTTGCCAGGACCGCGCCTTTCGGCGACGCCCCGTTCAAGATAATCTTCCTCGACGAGGCCGACGCTCTGACGAACGACGCCCAGGCCGCGCTGCGGCGCACCATGGAGCGTTACACGTCCACCTGCCGGTTCGTGCTTTCCTGCAACTACTCGTCCAAGATAATCGAGCCCATCCAGTCCAGGTGCAGCGTCTTCAGGTTCAGGCGGCTGACGGACGAGGCGGTGCGCGGGTACCTCGGGCGCATAGCGCAGGCCGAGGGGCTCACGGTCGAGCCGGGCGCGATGGACGCGATAATCCATTTCGCCGAAGGGGACATGCGCAGGGCCACGAACGCGCTCCAAGTGGCGGCAGCGTCGACGAAGAAGATAGACCAGGAGCAAATCTACACGGCCACGGCGACGGCCCGCCCCGGAGAGATACGCGAGCTGCTGGAAATCGCCGTTTCGGGTTCGTTCGGGGACGCCCGGAAGCGCCTGGACGGCCTGCTGGTCAGCTACGGGCTGTCCGGCGAGGACCTCATCCGGCAGATGCACAGGGAGCTGGTCGAGTCGACGATAGACGACTCGCTCAAGGTCCAGATAGCGGACAGGATGGGCGAGACGGAGTTCAGGCTCGTCGGCGGGGCGAGCGAGAGGATACAGATATTGGCGCTGCTGGCGTACATGGCCAGCCTAGGGAAGAAGAAAGCCTGAATCTATTTTTCTCCAAACCATCTCAGTAGTTGAATCTCCACCGTTCCAGCACCGGAGTCTGGTTGATGGTCGGGTTCTCCGCAATCTCCTCTTCGAACTCCTCCTTCTCGTGCTTCAGGAGCTCGTAGTGGCCCTTCTCCATCAGCGCCAGGCGCTTGTAGAACTTCTTGTTCTCCTTCTGGTGGTGGGCTAAAAACTTGTAGACCTTCTGCGCGTTGTGCTCGTTCTGCATTCCGATCGTCAGCGCCTCTATCATGTTCTGGACTGTCTCGATGTGTATCGTGCTCTCGAAGGGGGGCAGGCCCTCGGGAACCTTGTAATTCTCATCCCCGAAGCTCTTCTTGTAGAGGCACAGCAGAGCCTTCTTGTGGACGTCCTCGTCGTTGGCCATCTGCTCGAACCTGTGGGAGACCATCTCGTTGATGTTCTCGTCCTTGACGAGGTGGCGGTAGAACTTCGCCGAGGCCTCCTCGGAGGCGATGGCGTAACCGAGGATGTCCTGCACGGGCATGGTCTTCAACTTCTCGTAGACGTACATGAAGTTGGGGATTGGTTGTACATATATAAATTTTCTCAGAGCGCCTCGGATGCGCCGCCCGCAGCATCTCCCCCAATGCCAAAGCGGGAACTCCCGCGCTACGCTGGATTCCTCATAGCCCGTCCGCGCCCAACTTCTTCATCTTCTTGACGTTGTAGTAGTTGACGTCCTCGGGGTTCTTGATGCGCCCGTCCCTGAATGCCCCCGCGACCTCGCGTATCGCGTCGCGTATCGTCTTCCTGGGCTCGTATCCCAGCACACGCTTGATCTTCTCGGAGGAAATGTGGTACGAGCGCGGGTCGTTCGTGGGCTCGGTGGCGATGGCCACGTCCTCCCCGACCTCGGCCCTCACCATCTCGGCAATCTCCATGACCGTGTGGTTCTCGTAGCCCGCGTTGAATGCCTGGCCTCCCAGCTTGGATGCGGGGGCTTTGAGAAGCCTTTCGTAGTAGTCGCATATGTCCCAGATGTGGATGTTCGGGCGCTTCTGCGCTCCTCCGAAGACGCGGATGCGCCTGTTCAGGAGCGCGTGCATCGTAAGTATGTTCACGGTGAGGTCCAGCCGCATGCGGGGCGACCAGCCGCAAACGGTCGCTGGCCGTATGCTGAAAGCGCAGAATTCCGGCGAGTTCTCCGCATGCACCGCTCTCTCCGCCTCGGCCTTGGTCTTGGAGTAAACCGTGAGCGGCTCCAAGGGCAAATCCTCGGTGACGTTCGGCGCCTCCTTCACTCCGTACACGCTAGAAGTGCTCACGTTCACGAACCTTTCCACGCCCGCCTTCTTTGCCGCCTTTACAAGCCTGACCACCGCGTCGTAGTTCACCTGCCGGGTCAGCTCCGGGTTGAGGTCCGATGAAGGGTCGTTCGATATCGATGCCAGGTGAAGGACGGCCTCTTGCCCCTGCAGAAGCCCGCCCATGTCGTTGCGGATGTCGTCTTTCACAATGCGGGCCTCCTTCTTAACTTTGGCCAGTCCGGCGTCGCCGAAGTACATCGTATCGACGACGGTGACCTCGTGCCCCCTTTCGACCAGCATCTCGCACAGCACGCAGCCTACGTATCCCGCCCCGCCAGTCACCAAGACCTTTGTCATTTCAGACGCCTCCCGGACTTTCTGCCTGTGCCTGAGGGATAACACAGCATGGATAAAAAACCGCTGCGCGCCTCAGCTGCGGGCGACGACGTAGATTTCTCCGCAGAACTCGGGCGGGATATTCCGGCTCAGCCTGTTCAGTCCGTCCAGGATTTCATCGCTCCAATCCAGCATCTGGACGTTGCTGAGCGGCTTCAGCATGATGCCTCCCCCCTCCAAGACTTTAAAACCGCTTCTTGCGACGGTGGCCCTCAGGGTTTTTATCGAGAAATACCTTCTGTGGCCCACGTCCAAATCGTTTTTCGACAACTCGCCCAAGTCGCCAATCATCCCCATCTCGACTCCCAGCCTTCTGTGGAACGACTCCTTGTTCGGCACGGTAACGATTATCTTGCCGCCCTCGGTCAGCCAGTTCTTTCTGATGTGGCGTAGCAGCGTCGTCGGCGACTTGACGTGTTCCAGGATGTGGCCGGCGATGACCATGTCGTACCTCCCATCCGGGAAGAAGTCCTCGAACATGGCGCAGTGGAACGTCGCCTTTGTGCAATTCCTTCTCGCTCTTGAAATAAGTTCTTCGGACCCGTCAATGGCATGGATGCCCCTGAAGTGGGCGGTCATCGCTTGGGTCAGGACGCCGTCCGCGCAGCCCACGTCGAGAATTCTCTTGGCTTTGTATTTTTTGCATAGTTCGATTATCTTACCGATCCTGTATTTGTTTATCTTGAAATCCTTACCCTGCTCGAGCGTGAACCCCTTGGAAACCCTCTCCAGCCGGATTTTCTCGGACATGTGCATTATTGTCCTCCCCCTTCGCTAACCAACGCCCATATGGCTTTTGCGAGCGCCGCCAATCGTTATCTCGCCCCAGATTGCGGGCGGGTAGCAATCCACATCTCTTATCTCAACCGCCATCGTGGTCGTGTCCATCAAAGCAAACGTCGCCTTTTTGTTTGCGCCTCTCGGCTGCCCAACTGAGCCGGGATTTATAATCGTTTTGCCCGAGTCGTTATTCAGGAGCGGGTAGTGCGTATGCCCCATGATGACGATTTCCTCCTTGATGTTTTGAAAATCTGGAAACCGTTTCGAGTCCGGGTAGATGTACTCCTCCAACGGGTCCCACGGGCTGCCATGGCAGATGAGAGCCTTCCGCCCCCCGAGGGATGTTGACAGGGTCGGTGAGAGCCCGCGCAGGAAACGCATGTTCTCAGGCGAGATTTTCCCGCGGCTGTATTCGGCGGACTTCTTTATCTTCTCGTCCTTCCCCGATGGCGCGCCGCGGAGGAGGTAGCTGTCGTGGTTCCCCAAAACGCTCAACGAATCGACATGCAAGCCCCTGAATCGGTCCATCGCCTCGTTGACTTCGGTGTGAAAGCCTGTGAAATCTCCGCAATTGACAACCATATCCACCTCTCCCATCATCTTCAGGACCGACGCGAGGCCGATTGCGTTGGCGTGGATGTCCGAGATTATCCCCACCTTCATTAAAAACCCTCGAACAGTCTTGAACGGGGGCTATCCAGATGCCCATCCTGCCTCATCCGCTCGTAATCCTTTATAGAGACAAGGACCTCGTTCATGTACCTCATCGAAACTCCCGTTCTCCATTTCAGAGAGGAAGAAATGTCTGGCTCACCCAGGACGAAATGCCGCACCGCAGCCTCGGGGGCGTTGTATCCCATCTGCGCCCTCATCCCGTCGGAGCAAGAGAATCTGGGGTTAATCTCGAATATGACCGGGCCGCGAGATGTCAGCCTGAACTGGAAGTTGATGGGCCCTTTAGCCTTCAGCGCGAAGGCGACCTTGCGGAGGTCCTTGTTGATTTCCTTGTAATCGTCCACGATGCCCCTGTACGTGCCTCCGGCCACGAGCTCCCTCTTCATCGCGATGGTCCCTTGGCACTTGGATTTGGAGTCGAAGAACAGGCCGGCGGTGTACTCCTCGTCGTCGGGCTCCAGATACTCCTGCAGCACCGAGGGCTTCTTCGGGTTGTGGAGCCGCTTGAGCATCTCCCGGCTATCAATCTTGAAAACCCCCTTGGCGGCGCAGCCCTCGTTTGGCTTGAGTATCAGGGGAAAACCGCACTTGTCGATGAGGCGCCCGACATCTTCGCTGTCGCCGGCGTCTGCTGTTTCCGGATACCGGAATCCACCGTCCTTGAGAAATCTGTACGTCAGATACTTGTCCGCGCACATGTCCACAATCTTCGAATCGCTCGTCAGTACGACAGCATCCGTGCCATTTTCTATCAGCTTTTTGTTTTTCGCGATGACAGGGACCTCTGGCGTGGAGGCCACCATGACGATTTGCACCTTTTCTTTGTTGCAGATGTCTATCAACCTAGGTATATATTCCTTGGTGTTGGCGAACGGCATGATGTATGCCGCGTCAGCCCTGTACAACCCGGCAGACATCGGCTCCGCATCCAGGCCGACGATTCTGCAGGGCACTTTCGAAATCCGAAGGCCCTTCATCACGCTTTGGCCGGGGGTTCCACCAACACCGGTCACCAACGCCGTTACCTTTTTCATGGTTATCGCTCCAGCTCTTCGTGATATTTATATTCTTTCAGTCCTGCCTTCAGAGTATAAGCTGGCGAAAATTTCAGCACTTTCCTGGCGCGGGAAATGTCGAAGCAGAAACGCTTGCCCGACGATGGCTTGGACCGGTCGAAGCGAATCTTCGCTCGAGGGAACATCTTGACCAAATCTTCGGCCAGGCGCTTGACGCTGGTCTCCTTCCCGGATCCGATGTTGACCACTCCCTCATACGTCGATGAGCCGGCTAGGACGACTGCCTCGGCAGCGTCCTTCACATACAGGAAGTCGAAGGAATCCTTACCGTCGCCCCAGATGACGACCTCCTCGCATTTCTTCAGCTGCGCCATGAACCTCGGCAACACGAAATGCGGTTCCTGGCCGGGGCCGTAGACGGAGGAGAACCGCAGGATGATGACCTTCATTTTCGGGTCGCCGTTCCGCCTGCACAGCAGCTCCCCGACCATCTTGGTCACGCCGTACTCGTTTCCCGGGTCCATGACGCTCTCGTCCGCCCCGAGCCTGGATTTTCCATTGCAAACCGAATAACTTGACGTGTAAACAAAGCGCTTCGCGCCGCACATTCGCGCGCACTCCAGCAGGTTCCTCGTCCCGATGACGTTCACCCTCGCGCACCTCTCGAGCTCCTCCTCGGACTTGCCGTTCGGGACGTAGGCCGCTAGGTGATAGATTTGGCTGAACGTTTTCCCTTTCAAGAATTTTTTCAGCGCCGCAATATCAGAAATGTCCACCGCGTGGGCCTTCTGGCCAGCTACCGAGCCGCCACCGCGCGATATCCCGACGACCTTCTGACCGCGCTCTTTGAGTACTTCCATCAGCTCCCTTCCGATGAAGCCCGTGGCGCCCGTGACCAGAATCGTCTCCGGCTCCTTCTGGCCGCGCGGTTCCGCCATGCCGCCTAGCGCCTCCGCATCATGGGATTCCGGCCCGTCACTTCAGCAGTCCCCCGACGAACTTCAGCAGGGCTGGCTTGCGGATGGATTCCTTGTTGCCCAAAATCCTAATCTTCATGGCGCCGACGCAGTTGCCGACGAACGGGATGACCTCCGGCGGCGCGTTTCGAGAAGCCAGGAGCGACGTTATCGCGAACACGGCGTCTCCCGCCCCGACGCTGTCCACAATATCAGACGAGAACACGGGCACGAAGTGGAAGTCTCCGTCGTGGTAGTAGAGCGAGCCGGATTTTCCCAGCGTGACGTTGATGCGGTCGCATTTTGTGAGGTCGGACATCCGCGCCACGCACTCCTCGACTGGGCCGAACTTGTCGCTCAGCGGCAGCCGCAGCTCGCGCTCGTCCATGCAGAGATAATCCGCTCCGACATACTTGGTCACGGGATTGTATCCGTAGTTGGCGCTGTTCGTCTGGGCGTTCGCGGCCACGAACCCGCCGAGCTCGCAGACCTGTTCCACGATGCTCGGGGTCATGAAGCCGTGGCCGAAATCCGCCGCAAGGGTCAGCGAGCATTTTTTGGCGAGCCGCCTGACATGAGACATGGCCTCGGATTCCTGCGCTGTGCTCAGGGGGGAATCGTCGAGCTTGGTCACCTCGAGCATCTTTTGGTTGTTGAACTGCTCGATGAAGCGCCTCTTGACTATCGACGGGGCCTCGGGACGCTCGATGACGTGAAGCTCCACGTTCTTTCCCAGGCCAGTGCTGACGAACTGCCTGACGTCCGTCTCCCAGCCCAGCGAAGTGACGAGGTGGACCTTCTTCACGAAGTTGGATACGTGGTTCGCCACCGCCAGCGCGCCGCCCGCGTACCTCTCGGTCTTGAGCTCCCTCGCCGACACGATGGGAGCCTTGATGACCATGCCCATCGCCTTGCAGAAGGTGTAATCGTCGATGATTGCGTCTCCGACCACGAGGACCTCGAGCTTTGCCAGGCCTTCGAGCTGTCGAGAGATTTCGCCCGCGCCGTGCAAGGGCCTGAAAGACCTGAGGTACTGGTTCGCCTCGTCCGAGAGGACCGAGTAGAATTGGTTTATCAGCCCCGTGGAGGAGAAAGTCACCTCCTCTGTGAAACGCATCTCCCCGCCGACGGATTTGACCGCCGCCTCTTCCTCGTATATTTTGCCAGTAACGTCGTCCTTGCGGTCCTTGTAGTCCTGGCCCTTGACGTAGAATCTGGGCTTGACCAGCTTTATCGTATTGGCGGCGTCCGGCCACTCGTTCAGCGCGACGTAGTCCACGAAGACCAGCGAGGCTATCGTCTCAGCGCGAAGCCGCTCGTTGTAGACCGGGCGGCCGGGCCCCTTGTTCACGAAGCGGTCCGGGGTAACGGTCACGACCAGTATGTCGCCAAACTTCTTTGCAGCCTCGAAATGCTTTACATGCCCTGGGTGCAGGAGGTCGAAGCAGCCGTGGCACTGGACGACATTCTTCCCCTTCTTCCTCTCGCGCTCGAGGACCTTCGCGAGCGCGCCCAGACTCAATATCTTTTTCTCGTACATCTCAAGCGCTCCTACCTTCCATCCTTTCCCAGGTACTTAAACCAGTCTTTCGTCGCCTCGGCTATGGCATCGGGAGTCCAGACCGGGGCGTTCTTCCAGTAATCGATGTTCTTGACCATCTCGGCGACGCCCTCTTCGAACGCGACCTTGGGCTTCCATTTCAACAGCTTCTTAATCTTCGCAATGTCGGCCTGGGTGCAGTCCGGTTCTCCAGGCCGCTTCGGGATGTGGACGACCGGCCCGCCAAGCAGTTCCACCAGGCGGTTGACGCTGTAGGTGTTGTCGCTGCCGACGTTCATTATCTCGCCGGATAAGTCCGACCTGACCGCGGTCCAGATGGCATCCACTATGTCCGTGACGTATGTGAAGTCGCGAGTCTGTTTCCCGTCGCCCACGACCGTGAACGGCTTGCCGTGGATTTTCTGCGAGAGGAAGACTCCGAAGACCGCGCCGTAAGTTCCGCTGGTGCGGGAGCGCGGACCGTAGACGTTGAAGAACCTCAGCGAGACTATGGGCATCTTGTAAATCTTGTGCCAGTTCATGCAGTAGCATTCGCCGAGCCACTTCGTGGCCGCGTACGGATACATCGGGCGCATCTCTGCCGTTTCGGGCGTCGGGAATTTGTCCGGTAAGCCGTAGCAAGACGACGACGCCGCATAGACCAGCTTCTTGAGACCTTTGACCTTCCGCGCCGCCTCCAGCACGTTCAGGGTGCCATCGACGTTCGAGCGGTGGTAGCCAACGGGATTCACAATCGACGGAACGATGTCGGCCAGCGCCGCCAGGTGGACGATGTAGTCCGCTCCTTCGAAGACCTTCTCCAGCCCCGAATCGTATTCTGAGATGTCGAGCTGGTGGAAGTGCAGCAGCTCGTTCCCCCTCACATGGGCGAGGTTGTCCAGATGGCCCGTGGAGAGGTTGTCGACGACGTGAGTTTCGACGCCTTCCGCGAGGAGCCTGTCGACCATGTGGCTGCCTATGAAGCCCGCGCCGCCGGTCACGACCGCCTTCATTTATTTCTTCCCCCCGTAGAAATCAAGGATGGCATCGGCGACGTATTCCCGTTGAGCGGCCGTAAGCTCCGGATAAACAGGAATCGAGAGTATGCGCTTTGCCTGGCGCTCGCAGACGGGGAACATGCCCTTTTTGAAGCCGTATCTGCGGGCGGCGGCCTGCATGTGGATGGGTATCGGGTAATGCACTTTGGAGCCCACGCCCCTTGAAGACAGGTGCGCCAAAAGCACGTCGCGCTGGTCCGCCTGGATGACGTAGGTGTGGTAGACGCATTTCATGCCGGGGCCGTCAACCGGCGCATCCACGGCATCCTTGAGCCGCTTGTGATAGTATTTTGCGTTGGCCCTGCGCCCGCGCTCCCACTCCGGGAGGTATTTCAGTTTGACCAGCAGCAGCGCGGCTTGCAGCTCGTCAAGACGCGAGTTCGTCCCCCAGATGTCCGACTCGTCGCGGTTCTTCAGACCGATGTTGCGCATCTGCCTCAGCGACTGGTACCTTTCCTCGTCGTCCGTCGTGATGAAACCGGCGTCTCCGCATGCGCTGAGGTTCTTGAGCGGATGGAGGCTGAATGCCCCGCAATCTCCGAAGGAGCCGACCTTCTTCCCGTTGAGCGAAGCGTTGATGGCCTGTGCGCAGTCCTCGACGACGGCGATGTCGTTCTCCCTGGCAACCTCCATTATCCTTTCCATCTGCGCGGGCCTGCCAGTGAGGTGGACGGGGATTATCGCCTTCGTTTTCTTCGTGATGGCCTTCACGACCTTTTCCGGGTCGATGTTCAAGTCGGCAGCTACGTCGGCGAATACCGGTTTCGCCCCGACCGCTACCGTGCACGAAGCGCTCGCCAGGAAAGAGTTCGGCGCCGTTATGACCTCGTCGCCGGGGCCCACTCCCAAAGCCTGGAGGGATAGGATGAGGGCGTCCGTGCCTGAGTTCACCCCGACGGCGTACTTCGAGCCGCAAAGCTTCGCGATGCGCCTCTCGAATTCTGAGACCTTATCGCCGAGGATGAACTGGCCTGAGTCGAAAACCGCTCCTGCAGCGGCCAGAAGCTCGCGCTTCAGCGCCTTGTGCTGCTCTTTCAGGGCCACGTATGGGACGTCCATTCTACCCTCGCTCCGTAGCGCTGGTCGCCGATACGGCCTTGCCTTATTATATGTTTTCCTCGACACCCGGCAAATGGAACTTCTTAAGCCAGTTTCCTGTAAAACTCAAGGAGCCTTATCGCCTGGCTCGAGAGCGAGAGGCGGTTCCTGGCGCGCTCGACCGCCTCCTGAAGCCCCCTCATGTCTGCAGCCTTGAATCTTTCCGCCAGCGAAGGCAATTCCTCCGCGCCAGCGACTATGCCGGCACCATCCTCCGAGACCATCGTGGCGCTGTACTCCAACCGTTTCCCGACAACGACTGGCAATCCGGCCTCGTAGTAGGTCGGTATCTTGTTTCCCGCCGCGGTCCTCAGCTTCTTGGATTGGCTCGGGAACTTGGCCGAGTCCAGGTCGAAATAGTACAGCCCCAGGTCGTACCTGGCCAGCTCCTTCACGAGCTCGGGATAGGGCAGGGTCTGGTGCATGTGAATCTTCCCACCGCCGACGCCTGGAGCGGCGTAAGCCGTCAAATCTTCGTGCGCCTGGCTGTACGGCGCCGGATAGATGTGAACGTGAATCTTCTGACCTGCGAGGACTTCGAACTCGGGAAGAAGCCAGCACGGCTTCCCCGACCCGTGGATTCCTCCGGCGTAGGCTATGTGCCATTCGCCATCCTTGTCACGCAGCTTAGCTCCCCCGACGGGCTGGAACATCGACTCCTCGCATCCATCGGGGTAGGACAGCTCCGGACCGGCCAGATTGTACCCCTGCTGCCTGTAGAAATCCAGTTCCGCCTTCGGCCCCTTGTGGACGTAGCCTTGCGCGTGCTCGAAGCACCAGCGCTCGTCTTCGATCTCCTTCGGCCACCGGTGCCCCTTTCCGTAGGATTCCAAAATCAAATCGTACTGGTCGAAGACCGCCGGCGCCGCAGCGCACTCAATCGCCAGCTTGGACAGCGTTACCGGAGGCGTCATTGCATGCAGCACGTCGTATGGCTCCAAATTGCGCATCTTGCTGCCGAGCCAAACCTTTAGAAGATGCTTGGAAGGGAGGTCGGCACGCCCCCTTGACGCGAGGTCCAGCATGCGGTAAATGTAGAACGAATTGTTAAACGCCCCACCGAGGCTTGCCGCCCTGCTGAAAGCCGGCGCGTGTATGGCCCGGTCGTAGCCCGCCGCCAGGAGATATGGCTCGCACTCGCCCGTCGCGAGCAACCCCTTGGCCATCTTGTGGCACCTGAAATCGGGCCTGTCGCAGACGAAGAGCACCCTCTGCTTGTCGCCGGTCACGTTCGTTCATAGACGTCAATCAGATATATAATTTCTGCTCTTCAATCAAATGACGCTTCGGTATGGCAGGCCTTTCGGGAGGCAAGCGAAAAGCCAGCGGGAGGGCGGCGGGCGGATGGACAAATGGTGAGGGGCGGGCGCTGCCGTATGGGCTGGCATGTATGGAAGTGGCGGCGATGGCGTGCATAGGCTTGCGCAACCTTGATAACGCCGAAGGTCATCATCGATTTGTGAACACATGAGCAGACGCACGAAGATTCTCTGCACAGTCGGGCCAGCGTCCGAATCCAGGCAGGTCCTCAGGAAGCTGATGAAGGCCGGCATGGACGGCGTGCGCATCAACTTCAGCCACGGCACCCATGAGGAGCACGGTAATGTCATAGAGACAGTACGCCAGCTCGCCCGAGAGCAGCGCCGGCCAGTCGCAGTCGTCATAGACCTCCAGGGACCCAAGTCCCGCATCGGTAGCGTCGAGGAGGGCGGCGTATTCCTCAAGCCAGGCCACGGCGTGACCGTCACGACGAAGGAGATTGTCGGCAGCGCCAAGCTCGTTCCGACGCAGAATCAAGCCTTCCCGGATGAAGTCCGCGCGGGGGACGAGGTTCTCCTCTCAGACGGGCAGATGAGCTTGAAGGTTCAGAAGGTCCACGGCAGCGAGGTGGACTGCATCGTGCTCAGGGGAGGGATTCTACAGAGCCACAAGGGGATGAACTACCGCACCCGGTCGTCGAAGCGAGGGCTGACAGACAAGGACTGGACCGACCTGAAGTTCGGCATAGACCACGAAACGGATTACGTCGCGATTTCGTTCGTGAGGTCAGCGAAGGACGTGACAGAGGTCCGCAAGTTCGCAGAGTCCAAGGGCTCGGATGCCCACCTCATCGCCAAGATAGAGAAGGCCGAGGCGGTCGAGAACATCGACGAGATTCTGGACGTCGCAGACGGCATCATGATTGCGCGCGGCGACCTCGGGGTGGAGATTCCGCTGGAGGAGATGCCACTCATTCAGAAAGACATCATCGCCAGGTGCACCCAGGCTTCCCGCACGGTCGTAACTGCGACGCAGATGCTAGAATCCATGACATGGAACCCGACGCCGACGAGGGCGGAGGTCCTCGACATCGCAAACGCCGTGCTGGACGGAACGGACGTGCTCATGCTCTCGGGAGAGACCGCCGTCGGCAAGTACCCTGTGGAGGTGGTGAAGATGATGTCAAGAGTCGCCATGCGGGCAGAGAAGAGTGCCCCCTGGGATTCGGCTCTCCACGAAGACCTCCGCGAGGATTTGCGAATCACGAACACGGTCGGCCACGCGGCGACGACCATCGCCCACAACCTCGGCGCGAACCGCATCGTCGCATTCACGATGGGGGGATCGACCGCGCGGGTGATTTCCAAGTACCGCCCGGAGATGCCGATACTCGCGCTGTCGCCGAACCACAGGGCCGTACGCAGGATGGCCCTCTACCGCGGCGTGGAACCTAAGACCATAGAGAATTCCAAGAGCACTGACGACATGATCGCCTTGGTCGAGAGGACGGTTCACAAGGGCAAGATGCTGGAAAAGGGCGAATTGTGCGTCATCACCGCGGGCGTGCCCGTCTCGACCGAGGGGATGTCGAACCTGATAAAGGTGCACAGGGTCGGCTCAGGGCGTTGGGAATTTCTATCGAATAGATGAAGGCCGAGCGCGAGCGCGGCCGAAAGGCTAATAGGCATCCTCGCGCATTACGCTTCTTGTATTTCATAGGGATGGGATTGGGATGAATTCGCAGCATCTTGAGCGCAGTTGCATGAACCACCACGGCGGCATATGCCGGATAGACTTCCAGGCGTGCTCGCTGTGCGCCCAGTGGAGTTCGGCAGACACGGACATGGTAGACGAAGTCTATGCGTCTGTGACGAACAGGGACAACCGCAGGGCGCTGTCGGCGAAGGGCATCGCCGAGTACTACGACCTGCTGATGACCAACGAGAACATCGAGTCCGCATTCTCGACGCGGGAGTCCGAGAAAAGGCTCATGTCCGCAAGCCCGACCGTTCAGTCGAACATGACGCATTACAAGGACCCCGGCGCAAGCTCGTGACGTCGAGCCTGCCCGAGTGCCCGGTCCAATTCTGCGACGACGATTCGATTTCAAGCCCATATTCGAAGTTCGGGCCGTTCAGCACGATTGTTTCGTACTCGCCGCCCTCCCCCGCCACGTTGAGCCGGTGCTTCTTGGCCAGCGCCTCCAGCCTCGGCAGAGAATCAAAATCCAGCTTCGCACCCAGCCACTCGCGCCCCAACCCCTCTGCCTGCACCGCAACGATTCGGATATCGAAACCCGCTTGAACCTCCTCCCGCAGGACGCGAAGCTGGTCTTTTCGCCAGAGGGGAGAGAAGCATCGCTTGCCGAGCTTCTCGCATATCCTGTTGATGCGCGACCACTGGTAATCGGAGGCTATGGCGCCGGTCAGGATTCCGGGCGCATCCGTCATGGCGATGGCATCCTCCAGAGGTTTCAGCTCCTCTTCGGGGTCTCCCGAGGATTCCACAACAATCGGATGCATACCCATCGCCTCGGCGATCTCCGATGCCAGCCGCGCGTTCGGGTGGTGGAACATGAACGATTCCGCGCTCGGCGGGACCATGATTATCGCCTCGTCGACCGTCCAGCCGTATTGCCGAGCCAGGTAGGCGGCGTAGACCGAATCTTTGCCGCCGGAGAGGAGGAGGGAGAGGCGCATGACTCCCATTATGCTGGTTCTGAAGATAACGGTTTCTATTCGCCGGGTTTGAATAATCGTACCAGAAGTTATAAGTACAGCAGGCATGCGCGTTTACGCATGGTAGAGCGGGGCATTTCCGAAAGGGAAGTATCTGACGCCGTGCGCAAGGGGCGAAAGGTGACGAGGGATGGGGAAATCCGTTCTATCCTCCGCCACTTGGAGGTCGTCCTGAGAAAGGTCGGCGACGATTGGTACGTGATAACCGTCATGTTGAGGTGGTGAAATGAGCAAATGTCCGGTATGCGGCAAAGGGAGCCTGAAGAAGGCGCAGGTAGAGGAATCGATGTTCGGAGTGCCCCTGGGCAGATACCAAGGCGAGGTTTGCGATTGCTGCGGCGAATCGTTCCTTGATGAAACCGCAATGAGGAAAATCGAGGCGCGGGCGAAGGAGTTGGGCATCTGGGGGCTGTCGAAAAACCTGAAGCTAATCAAGACTGGCAATTCTCTGAGCGTGCGAATACCGGCCAAGATAGCGCGGTTCCTGGAACTGAGCGAAGGAAAAGATGTCGTCCTCTATCCCGATGGCAAGAAAAGAATAGTGGTCGAGGTCACGTGAAAAATCAGACTTCGTACGCGCTCCCCTTCAACATCCACAGGTCGACATTTTCATTCTCGGGACTTCCCAGGATTTTATGGAGCAGCGAGCCGGGGACGTCTTCGAGATAGAGGCCGAAGTTCACGCGCCAGCGGCCCATGTCCTTGCCGACCAGAACTGCCAGCGCAGGGACGTTCGCCTCGATTCTTCCGACTAGCTTGAGCTGCGCCGGGGCCGAGCTTCCTGGCGCCAGCTTGCCCAGCATCTTCGGCGTAGATACAATGCCGTAGCCCTCGAATCGCAGGTAGAGATGTTCGGGCACGCCGGAATCGAGCCGCGGGAACTTTGCCGGAGCTGATGGCCGGACGAGGTTTTCGGCGAATGCCTCCAGCGAGCCGACGAGCCATTCGAGTATCTGCCTGGCTGTTTCGCCACCCTCGATAATAAAAGAGAGAGACACCCCGCCGCCAACAGAACCGGAAGCATCCGTCAGTTCCACTTCAAGGAAGAACCTCACCTCGATTACCGAAGCCTCGACCAGGTCCAGCACGTCCTCCACGAACTTCTCTATCGTGGCGCGGGCGATGCCCACAAAATATTCGAAGGACATCTGGAGCCCCCCGGCTTCGTCCCAGGCCGACCGGAACGCCCTTTCCAGGGTCGCCATCACGAGCTGCCTGAAGGTGGCGTTCCCCGCCCCGTTCGAGGCGTTGAGCGTGCCCTGGCGGAACGCCCAGTCGAGCGAGAGGTCTGCGTCTGCGGCGTTCGGGGAGCGCTGCCACGTCGAAGCTCCGCCAGTTTCCGGAATTATCTGGTTCCCGACGAACGCCCCGGGCGGCTCTTTGAGCCAGTGAGTCGAATCTACGACCGCGCCCGATGGGTTCGCGAGGCTGAGGCGGCAGCCGCCGTCATCGAGCCGCTCGTCGGGCATCCCGACCACGAGGAAACCCCTCGCCGGAATACTGGAGCCTTCCCCGAGAACCACCGTCCTGTTGCCAAGCGTTCCGTTGCTGCAAGTGAAAATGGACCAGCCAGAAAGGTCTGCTTGTTCCTTGAACGGGTTGAAAAGCTCGACGCGCTCGGTGCCGTTGTCGGAACCGCGGGGGTTGACCTCGACCTCGTTTATCACGATATGGTCCGGGAGGAAGCCAGGCTCGGAGTACGCCACCTCGAACCCCGCGTCGACGCTGGCCTTCGCGCCCAGGAACGGAATCGGGATGTTCTGCAGAACGGCGCCGACCCCGGCGATGTCCTGGAGCGAATATCCGAAAGTGTCGTACCTCCGCTCTGCGACCGGAAGCGCGAAATCCAGCTTCCATCCAGGAGCCCCCCCGTGCGCTTCCACCATGAATTCGCTCGCGGCCATCAAAGGGTCGATGGCGATGTCGATGGCGAAGCCGCCTGCGCCGACTTTCGCATCGAACAGAATGTCGTATTCCGAACCAGTCTGGTTTTTCGCTGCCCGCCCGAGCCTCAGAAGGCTCATGCCCATTCCGAGCCTGGCGCCCAGCAAATTGCCGCCGATTGTGAGGTCAAGGAGGGAAACGTCGTCGGCGGGGGAATTCTCATCCAGCGCCCCCTCCGGGTCGAACCGCGCTGTGAAACGGAAGCCGAACAGCTCGAAATCGATGGTAAGCCCGTCGGGCAGCCAGTCCAGCAACCAGCCCATGACTGAGTCGAGAACCTGCCTTGCGACGTCCTTGATGAACTCCTGCAGCATCTCCGCGGCCATCTGGACGACCTCCGAGATTATCTGCACTATGCGCTGGGCGCAGCTCAGGAGCCGGTTGAGAACGTTGCCCAGGATATCCACGAGTTTCGTGACCTGGTCAATGAGCCATTTTATCGGAGCCATAATAGTGTCCAGGACCCAGGAGAAAAATTCTTTGACCATGTCCGCAAGCCTCCCCAGGTCTCCGGCCAGGGTGGCGCTGTTCACGTATTCCACGCCCACCAGGTCCCATCCGGAATAGACGCAAATCGAGATGCTGAACGATATCGGGACCCGCGCCTTGGCCTCGGTCGCGGCGTGGCTGCCGTCGTAGAACAGGTCGCGCTTGTCGCTCGCCGTTTCCACCCCGACTTCTCCGGAAACAGTCAGAGACCATGTCGTTTCGAAGGGCCTCGCGTTGTATTTCAACAGGTCCGTGTAGTGAGTTCCAGTCGGTTCGGAAAGAGCGTATGAAAACTCGCCGTCGGGCGCTGCCAGTCCGCCTGAAACGTCGAATGCGCCCAAGTGCGAGGGGGACATCCGGACGCTCGGTCTCAGCTCGGCGATGACTCCGCCTTCGCTTTCGAGGGAGAAAACCGTCCCAAGCAGAGCAATCGGACGGAATGCCAGGTTCGCCACCTCGCCAGCTCCGACAATGGCTTTGATGCTCCGCAAGACGAAATCCTCGGCCGATGGAAAGAAACCCCAGTCATACGCCGCGCTGACGATTGTGTCGACAATGAAGTTGCCAGTCTCGAGCGCATCCGACTCCAACGCCTTGACGACGTATCCATTGCTCTGGCTGTACGGCCCGACGAAGCGCGATTCCTCCATTGCCAGGTAAACGTAGCTCGATTGGGCGTAGGGGGTGGCAAACGAGTCCATGGCGGCGGCGTTCCCGTTGGCCAGCTCCGCCCGTATCGTCGGTTCTGCGGGAACTTCGTCGTAATCGTACGCCGGCCGTAGCTCGTCCACGTACCCTTGCGCCAGACCCGCCGCGTTGTAAACATTGTATGTCAGGACGGAATCGCTGTACGTCGTGGCCAGCGTCGCATTGCCCCAGAGCGCCGCGGCGAGGCTCGAAGCGGCAGAATCCACTGCGGCGCCCTCGTCCGCGAAGTCGCCGTAATGCAGCGAAATGAACCGCGCCAGGTCTTCCTTCAGCTTTTCCTGCCTGCCTATGACGCCCATCATGATTCCTTTCAGGGCGGCCCTGTTTGACGAGTAGTACCCGAAGCATTCGCCGGAGGCCGAATCCAGCATCCCAGTCAGGTCGTCCAGGAGCGACGCGTTGTCCAGCGGGTCGGGGGCGAATGCCCCGCCGGCGAAGCCGGAAAGGCTCGTGTCCCGCGCGGCGAAGTATCCGGCAACCTCCGCCGCGGCGTAGCTGCAGAGAGCTTTGATTTCCTCTCTCAGGGTGTCGTAGGTCAGGTCGACGTTTTCCGAGTAATTGTTGGCGTAGAAATCGTTCCACAGCGCCTCGTTGCCAGACCGCGTGAGATCGGCCTCCTCGAACTTGACGAGATAGCCCGCGGCGAAGCCAGCCTGCGCGCTCGTCTTCGTGGTCAGGCTGTAATCGAGCGAGCGTATCGTCAGAAGATGCTCCGTCCCGATGACATCCCCCGTTGCGTTCCTCACTTCGGCCGCGTCTTCATCGACGAGCGCGTCGCAGAGCATTTGATAGCTCGCCGATGCATCGACTTCGGTCAGCACATCGCTGACCATCAAGTTCGGCCTCCCATCTCCGCCGTGCGGGACGAGCCTTTGAGGCACATCGGTTTGCCGGGGCGGATATGCGCTCCCGAGCAACCTCATTGTTTTGTCGGTCCAGCGCATCGCCTGACCGGCGCCGTCGACATCCTCTCCATCGTCGCTTCCCAGCCATTGGCATAGCGTTTTTGCCGTTCCCTCCACGGCCTCGGCCAGGCTAGCGACGACTCCGTATACCTTGTCCGCGGCCTTCATGATTCCCAAGTAGTCCAAGAGCTTGAGGATGAACTGGTCTATTACCGCGTTGAAGCCCTGGGCCAGAATCATGTCGACAGGAACTTGGCGCGTGTCCAGCCCTCTGTGGAGGACCACGATGTCCGCAGGGTCGAGCGTGCCGTTCCATGCGTACTCCTGGACGAGCGAGCCGAGCGCACCGCCGTCTCCAAGCGCCGCAAGAGCGGCAGGGTCTGCGGCCCTCAAACGCCTGGCAATCTCCAGCACGACCCCCAGGTTCATAGCCAGCTCGACATCCGCCTGTGAAACGACTGAAGCGGTCGAACCGGGCGATCCCGCCAGCCCGCTGCCGTAGCCCTCAAGCACCTTGAACTGCGCCAGCGTCGTCAAGACGTATTTTACGACGCGCGCTATGGGGGAGAATGCTCCATCCCCTCCGGCTGCGATGGTGTCCAGCTTTGCCCGGAGGAGAGGATAGGGCGTCTGAATCTCCCGCTCGACCTCGATAGCCCTTTTCATTTTCATTCCATTCTCCGCCTCGACCGTCACTTCCGCGTGTCCTGCCACGGTGTAGAAAGACGGGAGCTCGGTTTCGTTCACCTCGTCCGGCCTTGCATTGTCGAGCGCGCTGCCCTCCGCCGCCGGAGCGTCTTCCTCCTGGCTCGTCACGATGTCCTCGCTGACGTTGCCGATGCTCTCCACAGAATCCACGCACGACCGGTCGCTCGGCATCACCCAGACCGAGCATTCCTCAAGCGTCACTCTGCAACCGGAGAAGACCCCCGGAAAGGCGCCTGCCAGGTAGTCTGCGAAGCCGCTCTGGAATTCGCCGTCGATGCGCGTGGCGTTTTCGTAAAATTGAGTCGAGAGCGCCACCGCCCTCATGGCCTCCGAGTACGCAGCCGCCTCGATTTCCGAGCTGACCGATTCTGACACCCAGCTTAACCGCTCCAGGCTGAGGCGCGTTTCCCTGTCATCGGCGTAACGCTTCGTCAGCGCCGAGAGGTAGACCGTGCTCATTGTCGACAGCAGCAGTACCAGCACCGCCACGACGGCGAACGGTACGCGGCCCTTTGAATCCCAACGCTCGCCCCCGGCCATCTACGGCCTCCATGTGTGAAGGGTTATCCGCGCCCTGCCCGCATAGCCGTCGGCCATCTGCGGTTCTGAACTCGCCGAGAACCTCTGGATTCCCAGTTCGGAACCGATACTGAAGCTGGCGCTTCCGAGCGTTGCGTTTTCGTACACGCACTCGAGCCTCCATTCCCTGCCGTCGGCGAGCAAACCTGCGATTTCCGATATATCGGCATTGCAGTTTTCAAAATTCGGGCTGTTGCTTGCCATCAACACAGCCAGTTCCTCCACGAGAACAGTCCCGACAGGCGCGCCCGGAACAATCACCACTTCCCCTTGGAGTGTGTAACTGGCGTTCGCCAATGTCGTTCGCATGAGCGCGCCCAGCATCGTTCTTGCGTAGGCTATCTCGTCCGCCGCGTTCGACGCGCGCGTTTCCCTGGCGAGCATCCCTGAGTATGCGTACAGGGACGAGGATGCCACCATCATTATCACTAGGAACGCCGTCGCGTCGAAGAGTGCGCTCTGGCCTCTGCGGTCGATCATCTTCCCAGCCCCCAGGCTTCTACGGTGAGCAGAGCCGGTTTCACAAAGCCTCCTTTGTCCACGAGGTTGCATGCCTTCGCAATCCGGACCTTTTCTCCTCCAGTGTACTCCAAATCCGAAGAGAAAATCCACGCATCTGCCCCGGACAAATCCGAGAATGTGGCCTTGTATCCGAAACCCATTTTAGAGGAATTATAGCGCGAATGGAACGTATCGGACGCGTTGGAATCCGAGAGCGATGCGATTTCGAACATCGCCAGCTTTCCGTTCCACGTCAATTCCGACTCCGCGCACAGCTGCACCGCGAAAGATTCGACGCGCTCCCGGTCGCGGATGGCCGACTGGCGCGAACCGTACGAGGCGTACGCCTGGGCCGCGCTCGCCACGAACAGCGATATTGCTACCAACACCACCAGCAGCGCCGGAAGCTCCTCTGCGAAGCCCCCGACGCCCTTCCCGTCCCACCGCCTCATTCCACTCCGAGAAAGGAAACGGTGTAAAAAAAGATTACTTTCTGTAATTCTGCAATTCTATCTTTACATCTGAATTTTCAGTGCTTGCCCACTCCATCTTGCCGCGTGTCTTCGCCCTCAGCTCCCTGATGGCCTCCATCGATTCCTCGGTCAGCCTTTCCCATTCGTAGCTCTCCGGCTCGCTGCACCAGGCGCGCACGAGTTCCTTCCTGTCCTCCTCCGAGAGCGAGCCGACGATTAGCCAGAAGTCGTACATCTCGTAGTAGAGGCTGCGCTCCTTCGTCTCCCGCCCAGTGACCGCCATCGCCGTCCAGTCCGCGATTCCTTCGTCTATCCACTCGCAGCGCAAACGCGTTCCTGGCTTTTTCTTCTCGTGCACGTATGCGTGCGCGTGCTCGTGGACTTCGTGGAACTCCCCCGCTTTCTCGTGGAGCAGGATCCCTTCCGGCACTGGCGTCCCGTCCGGCATCGAGGAGCTTCGCGGCATGAACAAAGCGCTCAACGCGATGAACGCCGGGACAGGCGGGGCGACTGCGTCGAAGAGGTGGCAGTCCGCGCAGTTCGTGCGTTTGGCCTGGGGCGCGCCCTCGATTTCAAGCCACGAAGGATAGTAAGCCAGATGCGCGAAGAATGTGTCGATGAGCTTTCTCTGGAGGAGGTTCCATTTCATGGAAAAGTCTATCGCCTTTGCGAAGTCCCGCATGTCTTCCTCGCCGTACGTTTCGAGCTCCGCCAGCAGAATATCGATGCCCTCGAACTGAGCCCTCATCAGGTTCCTGAAATCGCCGCTGTAGCAGAATGTGCCGGGTGTACCTTCGTGGCCGGAAACGCAATGCCGCCAGGCTGCGAGATAAGAACGCGCGGAATCCAGCATCTCCCTCGCCTCGCCGTAACGTCCCAGGATTCTCTTTTGCACAGCCAGCTTCTGCATGAAATCCGCCCTGCAGATGGAAGTCGGATACGGCACGTACTCTCCGATTCCCAGCGCCTCCTCCAAACCTCCTCGCATCCTGAACTCGGACGGGCGCGCGGGCTTTTGCGAAACGATTTCGACCAGCCCGCCGCAACCGGGCAATTTCCGGGCCACCACCCTCACCTCTCCGCGCGGTCCAGCCGCCTCTCCATCATCAGCAGCTCCTCGTCCATGCCGGCCTTCCTGTAGAATTCGAGAGCCCTGAGATTCTTCGGCTTGACCGGGATGTGCATCGCAACGACGCCGCGCCGTTTGGCTTCCTCCATAAGGTTCTCCAGAAGCTTTGTTCCGAGCCCTTTCCCCCTCTGAGCTTCACGCACGTAGAGGTTGTTCAGGTAACCGCTCAACCCCCCGTGGAGGAACTCCGGGTATGCCCAGAAATCGGCCATCCCGACCAGATTTCCCTTCTCCTCGGCAACGACGATGTAATGCTTTTCGTCGCCGAGGCCTTGGCGGAGGACTTTTTTGAAAGCCGCTTTTGGCGGGGGGGTTTCCATGAGCGTATCGTCCAGCTTGATGAGGTAGCCTTCGAACTCGTAGGCCATCTCGGCCATCTCGTCCACGTCCTTCAGCGTTGCGCGTCGGATTTTCATTTCCATGCCTCCCTTCGCAGCATCATTTGCCCACCGCCATCAATTCCCTCACCGGGGAGACCAGCTTCCCGCACCCGTGCCACAGCGGATCGCACGCCGGCAGGCCGTATGTCTTTTCCCACTCAGCGACTGCGGCGTCGGCTCCCGCCCTGTCCATCCCCTCGTGGTTGAGCGTCAGCGCGATGACGTCGGCGCCCGTGAACGCCCTCACGAGCAGCCTCTCGGCCTCAATCGTGGACGGCGGCATGTTCAGCTCCGGATGATAGTTGCGGTGAGTCCTCCGCGGCGCGTGCTGCATCACGACTCCAGATGGATGGCTCGCCATTGCGATCGCCCTGCTCCCGCATACGTACGCCGGATGAGACAAAGCTCCCTGGCCCTCGATTACGATAACTTCAGGCTTCTCGGCCTCCCAAGCGCACATTATCGCGTTCTCAAGCTCGCCGACGATGAAGTCGCCGGGAATCGAATCGAGAGGGACGCCGTACTTCGACCCCTGAAGCAGACCCGTCTGGCCAGTCGCCAAGAAAACCGTCTTGATGCCGTCTTTGTTCAGCGCGTCCGTGAGCTCCCAGGCGGTCGTGCGCTTGCCTATTGCGCTGTCCGTGCCCAGCACGGGAATCCGAAGCGCGGGGATGTGACGCGCGCGGTCCGCGAAATGGTGGCGCTGGCCGAGCGGCGGGGGCCTGCGAATGTCGAGAAGTGTCACGCCGTGTTCCTTTGCCAGCTGCGAGAGTTCCTGGTTCTCCGAGAGATATTCGTGAAGCCCCGACACCACATCCATGCCTGAGTCTATGGCTTTGCGAATCGCCGGCAAGAATTCAGGCGGCAGCATCCCGCCGACCGTGGCCACGCCTATGATGAGCGCCTTCGGCTTGGTCGTTTCCAAAGCTTCTGGCAGGGATTTGAAGACGGGTATGCCGCTTCTTTTTCCGTCGATGATTTCGCCCGCGTCTTTTCCGGCCTTCGTGCTGTCCAGTATCCCGACGATGCGGTACTTGTAGGAGCGCCTGACGAGCCCCGCGGCGGTCTTGCCGGTGGTCGTGCCGAACTTGCCTTCGCAGAGGACTAGCGCGTCGAGCATCGCTGGCGAATCACACATGATGGATAAGAAGCTTGGCAAAGTATATATTTTAACGCAACCTTTAAATTCCCCGAGCCGCTGACACATTTCATGCACCCGAGCGAGGAGATTAGGGGGACCATCGACTCGAAGCTCGCCGGCAGGAGAATCGTTCTTGGCATAACGGGCAGCATTGCCGCCGTCAACTGCGTCAAGCTTGCCAGGCTTCTCATCAGAAGGGGGGCGGACGTCATCCCCGTCATGTCGTACGCGGCGACGAAAATAGTGCATCCAGATGCAATCCATTTCGCCTGCGGGCGCAAACCAATCTTGGAGCTGACGGGGGAGGCGGAGCACGTGTCGCTCTGCGGCCAGGTGCCGGACAAGGCCGACCTTCTCCTGATTGCCCCCGCAACGGCGAACACGATTTCCAAGATGGCCTGCGGGATAGACGACACCACCGTCACCACGTTCGCGACGACGGCAATCGGCACGGGAATCCCCGTCCTGGTCGTTCCGGCCATGCACGGGAGCATGTACGGTCATCCGATTGTCCAGGAGAACATCGAACGGCTCAAGGCGATAGGCGTCCACTTCGCTGGACCGGTCATGGAGGCGCAGAGGGCGCGGATGGCTGAGGACATCGAGGTGTCCTCCATGGTGGCCAGGGTGCTCTCGGGCATGCCGCTCGCTGGCAAAAGGGTCGCCATCATCTCCGGAGGTTTCTCTGCGCCCTGGGACGACGTGCGCGCCATCACCAGCAAGGCCTCGGGCGAGACGGGCGTAGCGCTCGCGGTCGAAGCCTACGTGCGCGGCGCGGAGGTCCTGCTCCTCATGGCTGGTCAGGCTGAGATACCGGCTTTCATCAACAGCGACCGCGTGGACACAGTAGACGAGCTGTCGGAACTGGTCGGGGGGCTCCGCGCGGAGGCGATAATAGTGCCCGCGGCGATTCCGGATTACGCGCCGGAGCAGGTGAAAGGAAAGGTTTCCTCGGACAGCGAAAAGCTCAATCTGAGCTTGAAAAAGGTGCCGAAAATTCTGGGAATCATCCGGAAGCAGCACAAGGGCGTCCTCGTCGGGTTCAAGGCCGAGTCAGGCGTCTCTGAAGCAGAGCTGGTGAAGCGCGCCAAGGCCAGGATGAGGGAGCACAGGCTCGACCTCATCGTAGCGAACGACGTGAGAAAGGTCAAACCCGGCCAGGCCGACTCCGTCATAATCGGCGGGAAGACGCGCAACGTGAAGGGGACGAGGAAGGAGCTGGCCATCGCAGTGATTGACGAAGTCCAGCGGCTTCTGGAGAAGTGAACTCTGGATGATGCGGTACGGCAAGGCGTTTTGTCCAGGGCACGTCACTGGCTTCTTCGAGATTTGCGATTCAGACAGCGATCCATCGAGGAGAGGCTCCAGGGGAGCCGGGTTTTCCGCTGAGCTCGGTGCGGTCTCGCACGCCATGGTGGAGCCCAGAGATCACAGGAAAATCACGGTTGTAGTCCACGGGCTGGATGACTATGTCGGCGGGGACGTTTCCATCCGCGCCATCAAGCATCTCATCGGCGAGCGTAAGTTGAAGGTCGAGGTCGAGACCGACCTGCAGCTCCCGCTGAGCCAGGGGTTCGGGATGTCGGGGGCTGGAGCGCTCTCGGCAACGCTGGCGGTCGTCGCCGCAGTCGGAGACGAATACGGGCTGACCCGCGAGGACGCGATAAAGGCGGCCCACCTGGCCGAGGTGGAATCGAACACGGGACTGGGAGACGTCGCGGGCCAGTCGGTCGGCGGCTTCGAGCGCCGGCTGGAGCCTGGGCTTCCGCCCGATGGGAAAATCGCCAGCGCGAAGATGGACACCGAGGTCGTCCTTTGCGTCCTCGGGGGGGCGCTGGAGACGAAATCCGTGCTCGGTGACGCCGAGCAGCGCCAGAGAATCATCGAAGCCGGGCGCAAGGCCATGGGCGATTTCGGCCAGTCTGAAAACCTGAAGCGCTTCTGCGAGGTCTCGTGGTCGTTCGCCCGCGATGCCAGGCTCGCGACGCGGGAGATTGAGCGCGCCGTGGCGGACGCCAGTCCGCACGGATGCGCCAGCATGTCGATGCTCGGGCGCTCGGTCTTCGCCTTCGGGCACGCCGACGAGCTGGAGAAAGTCCTGCAGAAACACGGAAAGATGTTCAGATGCCGGATTGCGTCCGAAGGGGCGAAGGTTGTGGAATAGTTTAACTGAATGTCGAATCGCCCTAACGCTCTGGTCCGTAGGCTTTCTTCGTGGTCATCGCCGAGCCAATTCCCGCAGCCGCTATGGACTTGCAGATGTCCAGCCCGATGAACGGCAGGAAGCCCATGGCGAGCGCATCGCCGATTGATGCGTTGACGGCTACTGCGAGCCAGGCCGTCCCGAATAGTAGTATTGAGATGGACGATGCAACCATCAGTGGAAGCAGGTATTTCACCTTACGCGCCTCGAGCTTCTTCTCGGTCATCCATCCGACGATGAAGGCGATGATGATGAAAGCGACCAGGTATCCGGCAGTCGCGCCCGTTGCGTACTCGACTCCCCCGTTCATCCCCTGGAACCATGGCATCCCCATGACGCCTATGCCGACGTACATCAGCATGCTCGCTCCGCCCCAGTATGTGCCGAGCGCTACACCGGCCAGGAGGACTCCGAACGTCTGCCCCGTGAGTGGGACCGGCGAAAATCCAAGCGGTATCCTGACCTGCGCCAGCAAACCGAGCAGGCAGGCGAATCCCAACGCCAGCATGACCTTCTGGACGAAATCCAGGCTGTATCTCCATTCGTGGTACCTGTGCCTCAAGTGCGCGTAACCGTCGACAAGCTCCATCTGTTCACCTTTGGTCGGGGAACGGCGATTACGTAATTAACCATTGTGCCCAGCCATGAGGACACTCTGGATGAACTGGCTCGCATTCATTCGTAAAGCGTGAAGAGTTCGTCGTCCCCGCCCACGTCGAAGAGCCCCATCCTCGCCCCGCAATCGAGCCAGCCGTGCGCGTAGTTCACGCACGCGAACGCGTTGACCAGGTCGCCGGCTTCCCTGAAGTGCCTGGCGTCTTTGAAGTACGCCGTCGCCATAGCCATGAAGTCGTCCGCCAGCTTGCGGTTGAAGGAGCGCTCCGGAGCCGCCAGCTTAATTTTCGAGAGGGCTCTCTGAGTCTTCGCCAGATAATCGTCGAGGTGCTTTTCCGTGATTCTGTCTGAAGGCATGCAAAATCGGCAAGCGCTTCGCCCTTAATAACGCATCGGCGCGGGCGTTTAGCCTGTCGAATACGTCCGGGGTCCATCCCTCCGCAGCCAGGTGCTTCCGCCTGTCGCGCCAGGCCGAGAAGGCGTAGAGCGCGAGCAGCAACGCGTAGGCCGAGAACACGACCGCCGGGGTGCCCCATGACCATCCCTGGAGCTGCACGCCCGGAAGGACTGGATAAAGGACGCGCGTCGTGAAAGTGCCCTCGTGGACCGGAATATCCACGAGGATGTGCAGCAGCCAGGCCAAGAGCGCGGGGAGCAGCCGGGGCCGCACCCTCCAGACAATAGCGGCCACGATTCCGAACACGAGGAGGCTGTGGAACAGGCGGTATACAACGAGTAACGACTGCGGGACTGTCGCCATGGCGTCGGCGTAATTCACGCTGGCCGTCACGTAGAAGAACAGGTAGAGCTCTATGAGCAGGAAGCCCAGGTCCGGCAGGACCGAGAAAACCAGGGCCTCGTCGCGCCACCGCTCGTCCCTCGCGTAGAGATTGGTGAACAGCAAGTGGAATATCGGGTCCATCGAAAGGAAAATATGGATTTTCTAGCGTAAATAATGATTGGTAGGGGTTTTGTGAATGGTGACCCGTCCATCTATCATCTGATTTAGAGCCGCTGTATCTACGACTCTCAACGAAGTACTAGCATGGTTGATTCTACAAGAGAGTCGATGAATCAATCCTCTATAACTTTGATAGACTCTCCGCAGAATCTACGACTCCCAGCAATATACCAGCATAGTTGATTCTGCTTAGCGAGTCCGTGAATTAATCTTCAATGACTTTAATGGACTCGCCGCCATGTTTCGTCTCCCTCGCCCTCACCTCGACTATCATCGGGAATCCGAGGTTCCCCCCGGCGATTAGAGCCATGCCGATGGGGAGGCGCTGGATCTCGTCGTCCATCCCCTTGGTCAGGCCCTCAATGGACGAAGTCACGGCCTTCAGGTCGAGCGGGTTCGTTATCTTGAGTATGAGCTGTGTGTTGCACTGGCTCAGGACGGATTTGTCCACGCGCGCAGGCCGCTGGGTGATTATGCAGAGCCCCAGGCCGAACTTGCGGCCTTCGGCCGCTATCGTGCGGATTATCTTGCTGCACGCCTTGACCTCGCCCTGGGGGCAGTAGTTGTGCGCTTCCTCGAACAAAACCATCATCGGCGGGACCTTCCCCTCCTTGCTCAGCTCATAAAGAGCCGTGGCCAGGCGGTTGACTATCATCTCGGAGATGTCCGCGTGCACCCCCCTCATGTTGAGGATGGTCGTCATCCCCTTCTGGACGATCTCGCTTATCTTCGTCCCGTTGGCCGCGAAGATGTCGATTTCCTTCAAATATTGCAGGTCGGATATCAGCGTGCCGCAGTCCACGTCCTCGTTCGCGTCCAGTATGTTGACCAGGTCGTCGATGGTGAAGTTCGGCTTGGCTGTCTTCAGGGCTTCGATGGCGCTCTTTAGCGTGGGAAGGACGTGCTTGATGTCCTTGACGTTGAGCAGCGAGAGCAGCTCCCTGGCATCCATGTTCGCCAGCGTGAATTTCAAAGGCTTGGCGTGCGGGTTGGCCTTGGTGTTGGGGGAGAACTCGACAACCTTGTCCTTGTAGCCCCTCGGCGTCACGCCGAAGCGATGGGTCGTCGCGTCGCTCTTGCCGCTCTGGCCGAGCGTGGAATATTCGCCGTGCGGGTCCACGATGACGACCGTGACGTTGTGCTTCATCAGCTCCTCGATAACCACGCCGCTGATGTAGGACTTGCCGCCGCCTGTCTTGGCGAGGATGCTCATGTGCTTGTTGACGAGCGTGTTGATGTCCAAAAACACCTGGAGGTCGTGCCCTTTCAGCAGCCCGACGTAAGCGCCGACCTTCTCTCCAGCCTTCAGCCCCAGCACCTGCCGTATCAATGAGTCCTCGGCCTTGAAAACCAGCTCGCCGGCCCGGACGGGCGTTCCGGGGCTCTGGAGAAGGTTGCGCTCGTCCCTGTACCCTATGACGCTCACGCTCGCCCTGACCTTCTCGTTTATCGGCATCGGTTGCCCGCTCGCCAGGCGCATGGCCCGCGCCTCTGAGAGGTCGCTGTGGCGCTCGACCTCCATGATTTGGCAGAGCATGTTCCCGTAGCTCTCGTGCTTCACCTGGACGTAGTCCATGCGCTCCAGCGGAGCCGTGACGCTGCAGCTGAAATCCTGCGTACCTATCTCACCGTAGACTATCCCCACTGGTTCCCCAGCTTCCGAAGAAGATTGCTCCTGAACAGTATCCGACGCAGCATCCACGCGCATCCCATCCTGCTGTCTTGTATATAACGAATCTCGGATAAAAAGGTTTTCATGCATTGGGGGCGAAGGAATAAATACGGTCTCGCGGTATCTAGAAATGGACATGGGTGACTGCATGAGGTTCAAGGGATTCATCGCGGCGGCAGTTGGTTTCTTGGTGGTGTCGAGCGCTCTGATGGCCGTGCTTCCCGGGGGGGTGGCTGGCGCCGTCTGGAGCACGAATACCGTTGTAAACGAGCCGTCGGGCGCGCAGCAGAAAAACCCGAGTATGACCGCCGGTCCGGACGGCATCCTTCATTTCGCCTGGGTCGACAACCGGAACGGCGGCTCCGGCTCGGACATATTTTATTCGATGAGCGGAGATAACGGCACATCGTTCCTTTACCCCAACATAGAGGTGAGCGAGGGGCGGCTGAGCGGCTACACCCATGGAGCGCCAGACATCGCCGTGAACGCCAGCGGAACTGCCTTCGTGGCCTGGCACGAGTTCAACGGTCAGGACACGAACGTCAGGGTGGCGAGGAAAACCCCGTTCGCGGACGCGTTCCAGTCCCTGGGCATAATACACAAGGTCACCGACGGTAGCCAGGATTCGCCGTCCATCTCGTCGGGCGGAAGCAGCCTGGCAGTCGCGTGGAAAGACGGGCGGTCGGACAACCTCGTGAGGATTTGGGACTCGGAGACAGGGGCGCTAGTAAAGGACTTGGCCGGCCACAACGGCTCTGTGACCTCGGTGGCCTTCTCCCCCGACGGAAAGAGGCTCGCCTCGTCCTCGGAGAGTGGAATAATAAAAGTGTGGAACGCGACCAGCGGGGCCCTCCTTTCAAACCTGACGGGGCATTTGGACATCGTGACCTGCGTCGCATGGTCGCCGGACGGCTCAAAGCTGGCATCCTCGTCATGGGACCACACGGTCAAGATATGGAGCGCCGCAGACTACGCCCTCGTCAAAACTTTGAGCAATTCGAACAACCCCGTCAACTCCGTAGACTGGTCTCCCGACGGCGCGCTCGTCGTCGCGGGCTACAACGGCGAGGGGATATACACCTCGGAGATTCCCGGGTTTCCGAACAGCCATTTCAACGTGACAGTCTGGAACGTCGCGTCTGGGACCGCCACCCTGGTGGGCGTGCATAACAACTCGGTCAACTGCGCGAGGTTCTCGCCAGACGGCGCGCACATCGCTTCTTCGTCCGGGGCAGTGAGCGACTCTTCGCTTGACAACTCCATCAGGATATGGAATGCGGGCTCGCTGTCGCTGGTTAGCGTAATCAACGTCGCGGGCGGATACGTCAATTCCGTGTCGTGGGGCCAAAACGGCATGCTCGCCGCGGGCGTCGAGAACGGTTCGGTGACGACCTACTGGAACCCCGCCATCAACAACACCGCCAGGGGGTTCATGTCCGCCGGGCCCGGAGCAGTGAAGGCCACAGACTGGCTGGCAAGCGGTCAGCGCATAGCCACCGGCGGGATGTCGGCGATAGCCACGGTCTGGAACTCAAGCTCGGCCGCGCGGGTCGCCGCGACGAGCCGAGGCGCCAACACCATACACGGGGTCTCGCTCTCGCCCGACGGGCGGTTCCTGGCGACGGGCAGCGGCAACTCGGCGCTATACAGGCGCTCGGAGAGCCATGTCTACTGCGCGGTATCTGTCAACGGTGGCGTCACCTGGCCTATCCAGACGAGGGTGGACTCGGTGGGCGCGTTCGAGCTCGGCTCGCCAAGCGTCAGCATCGGCGCGAACGGCGACATAGGCGTTGCCTGGTGGGAGGCCAGAAACGGGGGCACTCCGAACATTTACTATGCGAATTCCACGGACGGCGGAGCGACCTTCGCCCAGGACACGAGGCTGAGCGGCGGGGGCGGAGCCAAATTCGATCCATCCATTGCGCTTGATGAAAAGGGGGTCGGCCACGTCGCCTGGCACGATGAGAGGGACAAGGACATCACGGGCTACCTCGACCGTTTTGACATCTACTACGGCAGGTCGGATTCGCCGGGGGTCAACGTGCGCGTGAACGCAACCGCCGTGGATGTCCAGCAGCAGAGCGCCGACATAGACGTCTCCAAGAACGGCAGCACCGTGGCCATCGTTTGGGTGGAGGACAGCGTCTCCATCAAGGTCGCGCAATCGAACGACGGTGGCGCCTCCTTCGGACTGCCCTCGGTAATCAGCGACACCGCGGTGGGCGTGCGCTACCTGCCGACGGTTGTCATCGCAGGAGGACATGTCCATGCGGCGTGGGAGGATTACAGGCGGGGAGACTCCAACGTCTACTTCTCCAGCACTGTCCAAAGCGACGAGTGGCCGCCATCGGTCATAGGCGTTCAGCCCGCGCCAGGGGCGGCGACTGTCTCGGCCTACTCGCCCATCGTCGTCAAGTTCTCCGAGCCCGTGAAACGCACTTCCTTCGAATCGGCGTTCCGGATATCCGACGGCACCACTGCATGGACGGCCGAGAACCTGGTAATGACCTGGTCCGCTTACGGCAATTCCGTGTCCTTGGAGCCGTTTGGCTGGCATCTGTCGTATTACAGGACGTACACCGCGACTATCTCGGCAACTGTGGAGGACATGAAATCCAACGTAATGGCCGCGCCCTATTCGTGGACTTTCTCGACCGGAAGCGACCTCGACGGTCCGCTGGTCAAGCTAGTTTCAGCTCCCGCGGAGGTGGACTACGGCGCAACGGCGACAGTCATGGTTTCCGTTGTCGAATACACCGGCATCGCAAACATCACATTGACCTACAAATTGAACGGAACTGGAGCCTTTGCAAGCACCGCCATGGTCGTCAACTCGGTCCATAACTACGAAGCGGCGATACCGGCCCAGGGAGTGTTGGGAACCATCGTTTTCTACGTCTGGGCGAGCGACACACTGGGCAACATCGGCACCCTGCCAGCAAACCTGAGTGCCGACCGGTATCTGGAGATAAAGGTCGTCGACCGCACGCCTCCCGAGATATCCCACACCCCGGTTGAAAGCCTCGAATTCGACCGTGAAGTCACGGTGAGTGCGATTGTGACAGACGGAATCGGCGTCACGGCCGTCAGCCTCGAATACAACACGGTTTCGAGCGACGTCGTCCACGTTTCGAACATGACGAACGGGCCCGTAGGCAGCGACTACACGGGTACGCTCCCGGTCCAGGGGAACATCGGAACTTACTCCTACCGCATCGTGGCCACCGATTCTTCGAACAACACGGCTTCGACATCGTTCTACAACGTCCTATCCGTCGACCTCCAGAGCCCGACCCTGACAACGCCCGTTGCGAGCCAGCAATCCGACGGAAGCATCCTGATCACAGTGACCGCCTCGGACAACCACGAGCTTGCGAGCGTCACGCTGCACTTCATCCCGGTGGGAGGCTCGCGCTACATCCAGAAGGACATGTCACCCGCAGGGCCGGCCGGAGAATACTCCGCGACCATCCTGGAGCAGGAGCAGACCGGCACGTTCAAGTTCTACGTCAACGCGACCGACCCGTCCGGAAACTCGGCCTCGTCCCTAAGCATGAACGACGGGAAGCCATACTCCCTGTGGGTGGAGGGAAAGCTGCCGCCGCTGTCCGTGATACTGGTCATCTCGCTCGTGGTCATAGCCATCGGGCTCGCGGCTCTGGTTTATCTTCTGAGAAGGAGGCGCCGGCGCCCCCGCGCGAAATCGGGAATCGTCGGCCAGCCAGAGCATCCGCTGGAGTCGGTAAACGTGCCTGTGAATGCGCCGCAAAAGCCCGGAAAGGCTCCGCCTGCCCAGGGCAAGCCCCCCAAAGCGGGCTGAGCGCGGGGTGCGCGCTTGCACGTGAACGACCTGGACCTGCCAGAGCGCGCTCGCCTTTTGCTCTCGAAGCTGGGCTACGGTGAGCTGTACCCGTCGCAGGAAGAGGCCATTCCCAAGGTCATCGCGGGGGAGAGCGTCGTACTGGCAGCCCCGACGGCCAGCGGCAAGTCGCTCGTCGCCTACTGCGCCTGCCTGAAGCACGCGCTCTCGGGTGGGAAGGCCATCTACGTCGTTCCGCTCAGGGCCCTTGCGAGCGAGAAGCAGGAAGACCTCAAGACATTCGAGCCGCTGGGGATTAAGGTCGCATACTCCGCAGGGGATTTCGACGGCCCTGACCCAAACCTTGAGAAGTACGACATCATCGTGGCCACATCGGAGAAAGCGGATTCGCTCATGCGCCACAAGTCGCGCTGGCTGGACGACCTGACGCTCATGGTCGCCGACGAGGTGCATCTCCTCCACGACCCCGAAAGGGGCCCGACGCTGGAGGTCACCCTCGCCAAGTTCCGCAGGTGCAACCCCAAGGCGCAGGTGGTCGCACTCTCCGCAACCATCGGCAACTCGAAGGAGATTGCGGACTGGCTCAAGGCTACTCACATCCGCAGCACATGGAGACCGATACCGCTCAAGGAAGGTTACCACCTTGAGGGCGTCGTGAGGTTCACGGATAACACAGCCCGCGAGGTAAAACAGACTTGCAAGGACGAGCTGGAGTCGCTGGTCATCGACACATTGGTGGAGGGCGGGCAATGCCTCGTCTTCGTCAATACGCGCCGCTCCTCGGAAAGCCTCGCCGAGCGCCTGGGGAAGCGCATCAAGCGCCACGTCAGCGACGAGGGCCTGGAAGCCCTGGCCACGCTGTCGCACAAGCTGGGGGAATGCCAGGACGAGCCGACGTCCGTCGGCGACAGGCTTGCGACCTGCGCGCGGGACGGCGCCGCGTTCCACAATGCGGGCCTGGCGAGCGCGCAGCGCAAGGCCATCGAGAATGGCTTCAAAGGCGGCGTGCTGAAATGCCTCGTGGCGACGCCGACCCTCGCTGCAGGCATCAACCTCCCGGCCAGGCGCGTCATAGTGCGCGACGTCCACCGCTACGACGCGAACTTCGGGAACATGCCCCTGCCCACGCTGGAGGTCAAGCAGATGTGCGGTCGGGCAGGCCGACCACAATACGACCCGTACGGAGAGGCGGTCATCATGGCCAAATCCCCCCGTGACGCAGAGCGCATACAGGAGGTATACCTTCTTGGTGACGCGGAGCCCGTCGAGTCGAAGCTTATGGTCGAAGGCGCGCTCAGGACGCACGTGCTGGCGACAGTTGCCACGGGCTTCGTCTCCGACGTGCGGGGCCTGGAAGAATTCATTGGTTCCACATTCTTCGCCCACCAGAGGGAGACGTGGGAGATTTCCGACAACCTCGAGAAGGCGCTTTCATTCCTAGAAAAGAGCGGATTGGTGCAGCGCTCCGATGATTCGCTGCGCGCGACCGCTTTCGGCAAACGCACGTCCGATCTTTACATCGACCCCATGACCGCGGTGAAGCTCCGGGAGGCGCTGGAGAGCGGCGTTGAATCGCCGAGCGAGCTGGCGCTGCTGCACGCGGTATGCAGCACTCCGGATGTCTCGACCCTTTACCTCCGCTCCAAGGACGACTGGGTGCGCGATTCGGTATCGGACGATGAGAAGTTTCTCGTGAAGCCCGAGGAGGAGGACGGCGACGATTTCTTCCTGGCCGAGTACAAGACCGCGCTGCTGCTTTCTTGGTGGATAGACGAGCGCACCGAGGGGGAGATTGCGGATAGGTTCGACGTGGGGCCAGGCGACATCAGGTCGCGCGTGGACACAGGCGAATGGGTCGCGTACTCGTTCCGCGAGCTGGCCAGGCTCTTCGGCAGCCCGATGCTGCCTGCGATTGACGACATCGTTCTGAGGCTGCAAAAAGGGGTGAAGAAGGAGCTGCTGGATCTGGCGAGGCTGCGGGGGGTGGGGCGCGTGAGGGCGCGGATGCTGTGGGGCAATGGCTTCAGGGGGCCCGAGGACGTCGCCAAGGTTCCGGCCGAGAGGCTGGCCGCCCTGCCGGGAATTGGAGAGAAGCTCGCAGCGGCCATCAGGGAGCAGGCTATCCGGTCCCGGTGAGCACAAGTTATTTAGCTTCTGTCAAGCATCCATGGAACGGTGAGTTCATGGCTAAGGGCACGGTGTTGACTCCGCAGGAAGCCGTGGAGCGCGGCCGCGAGTACGTGGAGGGCTATTTCGACAGGGTGAGGGACAGGGGCCTCTCCGGCGAGGCGTCGCCCGCATTGTTCCGCGGCCAGCCTTACGAAGTGCACTGCCATCCGCTCGGCAGCGGAGGGCTGATGCTCTTGTTCAAGCGGGACTCCAAAGGGAGCTTCAGGGCGGTTGACAGGGAGGAGATGGGGGCGCACTCATACGATTTCTCCGTTTACATCTCAAAGCGCGAGGCCCAATCGGGCGAGGCAAGGTCGCGGGGTTCCTCCGACGCGGACAGGGACTGCGCCCTCTCACAGGCTCTGTCGAGCCTCGTGCTGGCCCGCGAGGAGGCGAATTCAATCCTCGAATCCACGGAGAGGCTCCTGAAGACCAATCCCTGGCTCGACGAGTACGCCAGCTCCAGCCTGGGCGCGTCCGAGAGGCTGATGCGCACCCTCGCGGAGCAGTCTGAGGCCCTGCGAAGGGAATTGGCATCGCTGGCATCCAGCCACAGGTCTGCGCTGACGGACCTCGCATCTGGGCTGGCCCCCCTCGAATCCGCGGCGGTAAGGGACGAGGCGCTGGTGCTGGAGGTCAAGTCGCGCCTATCCGACCTCGAGGACGAGGTGGACGAGCGTTGGAACAAGGCGGCGAAGGACTTCGCAGTGCTCGCGGAGGTCGCCAGAAGGGTCGACACCGTCGCGGACGACCTCGACGCCCTCAAGCTCTCCAAGGACTCGGAGGAGTCCGGGGGGAAGAAGCTCAAGGAGGCGGTCGCACCGATGGGCCAACGTTTGGACGCCCTCGATTTCCAGGTGGCTAGGCTGAGCGAGGATGTCAAGGTGTCGGAGGAAATCAAGGACACGCTTTTCCGCGATTCGAAGCGCCTTCACAACATGAACGAGAGGCTCAACCTCCTCGAAACGGAAACTGGAGAGTCCGGACTAGAGGAGAAGGTGGCCGAGCTGAAGAAGCGCCTCGACGCGATGGAGCGCCGCATGACGACCGAGATTAACATCGCCGTGGGTGATGCGCTGAAAGCGTCGCAGCCTCCGGTCGAGGAAACCGCTGGCAAGCAGGGAAAGCCCCGATCCGAAAGGAAGAAGAGGTGAAGATGCGCGTCGCGGTTCTGCCGGGGGACGGCATCGGCCCCGAGGTGATGGAAGCTTGCCTGGCAGTTCTTGGTGAATTGGATGCCGAGCTTGCCTTCGAGAGTGCGGACATCGGCCTGAGCAGCAAGGCGAAGCACGGCGAATACCTCACCGGGGACGCCCTCGATCTGGTAAAGTCGTCCGACGCGGCGCTGATGGGCGCCATCACGACCCCGAAGGACACCAGGGGATACGTTTCGCCGCTGCTCCTGATGCGCTGGGAGCTAGAACTCTACGCCAACCTGCGACCGGCCAGGTGCCTCATGCCATCCCTCTGCGTCCATCCCATGGACGTCACAATCGTGCGCGAGAACACCGAGGGGATGTACGCCGGAATCGAGCGCGCCGAGGAGGGCAGGGTCGTCCTAGAAAGGGTCGTTTCTGAAAAGGCCTGCAAGAGGATTATTGATTTCGCGTTCAAGTATGCCATCGACAACGCCAGGTCGAAGGTCACATGCGTCCACAAGGCGAACGTGATGACTGTCTCGGACGGCATGTTCCGCAACATATTCTACGGTTCGGCCGTCAACTACGCGTTCTACAACAAGATACGCAGCGACGACATGCACGTCGATGCGGCGGCGATGTGGCTGGCCAAGGACCCCACCAAGTTCGATGTAATCGTGACTCTCAATCTCTATGGGGACATACTCTCAGACGAGGCCGCCGGGTTGACGGGAGGCCTGGGGTTCGCGCCCTCGGGAAACATCGGCGATAAGCACGCGCTGTTCGAGCCTGTGCACGGCTCGGCGCCGGACATCGCGGGCAAGGGCATCGCCAACCCCGCGGCGATGATTCTCAGCGCCGCGATGATGCTCAGGCACCTCGGGATGGCCGCAAAAGCGAAGGCGCTGGAGGGAGCTGTCGTGCGGGCGCTGGAGTCGGGGGCGCTGACGCCGGACGTGGGCGGGACGACGACGACGTCGGGGTTCGCCGAGGCTGTCGCGAAGGCGCTCAAGGAGTGAATGCAAGAACTTTGGTGTGTCGGTGTTTTCCTGGTGTCCCCCCGGCTAACCTTTTATACCCCCTCATTCATCAACCAAGCATACAGCAAAGCGGGGGCGCGCATGATAGAGAAGGGGTTCAACTACCTGATTTACGAGGAGAAGACGGACATCACGTTCAAGCTGTTCGCCGAGCTCGTCGCCGGAGGCTCGCCCGGCCTCTGCATCACGACCCTCTACCCGGCCAAGCTGAAGAAGATGTACAAGATGGGCGAGGCGAAGATACTCTGGCTCTCCGACTCCAAGGACGAGCCCGGAGCCCTGAGCCCCACGAGGCTCGATTTCGAAATCACGCGCGAGCTGACGCGCTTCATCAAGGACCAGAAGGATGCGGTCATACTGATGGACGGTTTCGGCTACCTTACGCTGGAGAACGAGTTCGACAAGGTGCGCAAGTTCATCAAGCGCACGAACGACCTGGCATCTATGAACCAGTCCACGTTCATAGTCGTCGTGAACCCGAACGCTTTCAGCAAGGAAACCGTCACCACCCTCTCGAGGGACTTCGACAAGGTCGAGGACATAGCGAGCCTGACCGATGCTCCGACGCCAGTGGCCCCTCCACCATCAGCACCCCAACCGGCAGTTCCAGCGTCGCCCGCCCCGCAGCGGGAGATTCCACAGCCTCAACCTTCTGCGGTCCCCGCGCAGCCATCGCAGTTCCAGGCCGCGCCGACAAGGATAGAGTACAAGGGCCCGCCCATCACAACGCCGACTCCAGGCGCCGAAGAGATTGAAATCGAAGACATATATCTCATACACCGTGCCTCCGGCACGCTCATCCAGAGACGCACGTGGCGAGACAACGACCTCATAGACCCGGACCTCATTGGCGGAATGTTCCAGGCCATCATGGACTTCATCAACAACTCGTTCGCAGCGGGGGAGAAATCCGAGTTCAGCAGAATAGACGTTAAGGGGTACATCATACTCATCGGCGACGGCGAGTACGTCTCCCTGGCCATGGTCTTCTCGGGCACCGTGGAGCATATCATCAACAAGGCCATGAACACCATCAAGGACGTGATGAGGAAGAACATCCAGCAGATGGAGAAGAACTTCGGAAAGGTGCTTGGCAGCTACGACGGCGACGTGGAGAAGCTGCGCGGGACGAGGAAGCTGCTGGATCAGCTGGCCATGGATATCAACAAGGCGCTGGAGCCCCAGTTCGCGGAGATGGGCATCGGACGGAAGTTCTCCCAGATGGAGCAGCACAAGATGAACGAGGTCTTCGGTACCGCGTCGCAGCTCGCGAGGCAGGGCAAGTACGCAGAGGCCCTGAAAAAATACGACGAGGCGCTGGCCATCGACCCGAACAACCTCCAAAGCCTGTTCAACAAGGGCGTCATCCTCCAGATGTCGGGTCAGGTCGGCGAGGCGATAAAGTGCTACGACCGGCTGATACAGCTCAACCCGAAGGACCCGGAGATATGGAGCAACAAGGGAATCGCCCTGCGCGGAATCGGAAAGACGCAGGAGGCCATCGAGTGCTACAGGGGCGGGCTGGAGCTGAACCCCCGCGATGCGACCCTCTGGAGCAACCTCGGTATAGCCCTCCGCAACATCGGTCGCATCAAGGAATCGCTCGAGGCGTACGACACGGCGCTTTCGATAAACCCCAACGACGCGTCCGTCTGGAGCAACAAGGGGGTCGTCCTCGGCAGCATGGGCCTGTTGAAGGAGGCCATCGAGTGCTACGACAAGGCGCTCTCCATCAACCCCGGGCGGGAGATGGCCAAGAAGAACCGGGAAATCGCTCTCAAGGAGCTGAAGAAAAGGGGGCAGGCTTAAGATATGATTGAACGAGGGATGAAGCACCTGATATACGAGCTCAGGACGACCGTGACCTATGAGCTGTTCTCCGAGATGGTCCACGTCGGCATCCCCGGCCTGTGTTTCACCACAACGGCTCCGCAGCGCCTCGCCAAGGAGTACAAGATGTCCGAGGCCAAGATTTACCTTGTCTCGGAGTGCGAGAACATCAAGGGAGTCATCCACCCCAAGTCCCTGGAAGGGCGGATGATAGACGTCATCCAGCGGTTCATCAAGGACCACCACGAGTCCATAATCCTCATAGACGACGTGGAGTACCTGATAATGGAGAACGGCTACGACCAGGTCGAGAAGTTCATCTCGAAGGTCGGCAGGATGACGAAGGAGAAGAACTCCACTCTGCTGGTGCCTATCAACCCGAACTCGATGAGGGACAACGTTGTAAAAGCCATGACCTCCAAGTTCGACGACGTGCGGGATGTCAGGAACATCCTCGTCACCGGAGACAAGATAGAGTGCCCCGAGTGCGGCGCGATGTGGTCCGCGACTACGAAGCTGTGCGACATCTGCGGTTACAACTTCGAGAAGCCCTCGACGGCCAAACCGAAGGCAGCCTCGGCCCAGCAGGGGCCGGCCCCGAAGGGCACTATCAAGCCTGAGCCCAAAAAGGTCGCGAAGCAGGCGCCGGAGCCAGAGCCGAAAAAGACCGAGAAGGTCCTCGTATCGCCTCCCTCGGGCGACAACTGGTTCAACCGGGGAGTCGCGCTGGAGAAGATGGGAAGGAGCGACGACGCGGTCGACTGCTTCGACAAGGCCATCCTCGAGCGCCCCGACGATTCATGGGCCTGGTTCAACAAGGGCGTCTCCCTGCACAGGATGGGGATGATAGGCGAGGCCATGAAGTGCTACGACAAGGCGCTGGCAATCGAACCGAACGACCCCGACGTGCTGTCGAACAAGGGCATCGCCCTGCGCTCGATAGGCAAGACCGAGGAAGCAATCGAATGCTACCTCACTGCCCTCAAGTACGCGCCGAAGGACGCGGGCATCTGGTCGAACCTGGGCGTCACGTACCGCGTCCTGGGGCGAACAAAGGACGCACTCGATTGCTACGGCAAGGCGCTGTCTCTAACCCCGAACGATGTTTCGATACACCTCAACAAGGCCGCGGCGCTGCAGTCCGAGGGGCACAATGCCGAGGCTCTGGAATCTTACAAAAACGTTCTGGCGATAGACCCGAACAACCCCGTCGCCTTGAGGAACATGAAGCTTGTCCAGTGACTTCTGAGATGTAATTCACCAGAGGCGGATTTTCAAGCGCTCCCCCGTTCAGGAGTTGGTAATCGCGACGCTTGTGAACGCCACCGGGCTGTTGAGCATATTGATGCCACCGGATGAGGTGGTCGGCATGCCCGCTATCTGGTCGACGATGTTGTATCCGGAAACGACCTTTCCGAACACCACGTAGGCGTATTGGCTGTCGAGGTTGGTGTTGTCCGCCAGGTTTATGAAGAACTCGCTGGACCCCGTGCCAGACGACGCTATGTCAGAAGGAGTTCCGGACCTGGCCATTGAAATCGTGTACTTCTTGTTGAGCAGGCCTGTATCCTCCCACGCGACCGTTTCCGAGGAGCCGGATTGCGTTCCGCCCTGGATTACGAAACCTGGTTCCGCGCGGTAGAACTTGCCGGCGTCCTCGAAATACCCCGAATTCACGAGGCTCGCCATGTGTGAAGCCGTCACGGGGGCGTTCGTCGTGTCTAGCTCAATCTTTATCTGCCCCAGGCTGGTCCCGATGACCATGTACGACTTCCCCGTGCTCGTGTTGCCGCTCGTGCTGCTTCCCCCTCCGTCAGGAATTTCGTCACCCCCGTCGTAGCCCTCGTGCCCGGGGGCCAGGTAGTTGTAGAAAAACGCGCCCATGCTGGCCATGACCACTATCGCGACCACGGACAAGACGATGGCCTTCTTGCCGGACGAGAACCACTTCTTGCATCTGGGGCACCTCATCGCGTTCTCGTGGACCCCCGCCCCGCAGTAGCTGCACTCGGATTCGAACTTGTCTTCGTCCTTCTCCTGCCTTCGCATGGACATGCCGGATGGATTGGGGACGGGATATTAAAAGTTGTTGGCGTCACCCTAAATCGTCGGCTTTGCGTTTGCTCTAGCGGCGATTTACCGTTTTCCAGGGTGCAGATTGCATAACAGAAGATTATATGATGATGTATATTGATGAAACATATTGTATCCTTCTTGGCAAGGCAAATGGCTGATGCTATCGAGATCACCTGAAGTCACCACAGAATATACAAAACGCATCAAGGACATTTTTGCTAGATTAGGGCTAAAAGACATGGTGCCTACAAGTTGAGGAGTTCAGGAGATCAGCGATGGACGAATACGGCAACGGCGTAGACCTCGATGAAGTTGTCGAGATACTTGAGGACGGGTTCGATTACTCACGGAGCAAGCGGAGCAAAGTGTCAAACTTGGGGTATATCTCAGAGATCTTCCAAATCTTCAATCTCTTTTAAAATCTTTTCCTCTAGCGATTCTTCTTTCTTTTTCGCCCGACGCCGTGTCAAATCATCTCCTTTGTTGGTCATCAACAGGGAATCTAATTGGGATAGAATATCGTCGTCTTCAACCGCTCTAGAAGTATCCTCAAGAATGGATTTTTTTAGGTCTGGGAACTGTACCGCCACTGCTAGATTAGTCCGTTGAGCCAAGGCGTTTTCTGTCTGTCCGATCGCTAGGTCTTCCTGGGACGGGGCGATGGTGTTCTCGTAGGTTTCATTCGAAATCTTATCCTTCCTATTTGTCTCCTCAATATTCGATTCCCCAAGCCCAATCGTTAACGGATCGATAACAGATTTGCGATTTTTATTTTCATCGGGATTATTAGTAGAATTGAATTCTATAAGATTTTTCATTTTTGTAGACGCTGTTTTGTAATCGCCTAGGATCATCAATTTGATAACATCGCTAATCATCAAGTTTCTATCTACATCTGAAGATTCATAGTCCCTTAATGAAGAGTCATGGCTATGTATAATTTTCATAGCTTCCGTTGGGTAACCGACGATGCACACTAAATTAAAAATTAACATAAACATCACGGATGTGAGTAGTATGTAGAAAAAAAAAGATATATTTTCAGAATCGACGTACATAATAGAGATTATGCAAATTAGAACCGTGGTGGGGATCGTAGCTAATATTAAATTTTTCTTTGTATCCCTCATGTGCAAATATATAATCATTCCTGAAAGAATGGTGACTGAGAACAACCATCGCGTATCTGAGATAAATAATTCTGTTGGATAGGATAATAAAGCTGTGCTGTGATTTAAATAGACGCCAGCTAGGCATATTGACAAACTGGCAAGGAAAAAAAACCATATAAAAATAAAAAATGAGATCAGAATAATATTTAGTTTCCAATAAAGTCTTGGGCCCCTAGTTGGAAATAAAGTCAACGTAAAGTAATGCATAATTTGTCGCATATATTTATATCTCCCCATATTTTTCATCGATTATTTCTAGCAACCTATTACGATTATAGCGCTTTTTACCTACGAGGGTAGCAATAGCTATGGCGAGCATTATTGATGCCAAAAAAATCCAGATTTGAAACGATGACCGGTTACCAACAAAATTGTAAGGCGTTTGTATTGACGCAGACAGTCCTCCGAGATCATTGATCAAAATATCTATACTTTGTGCGTTTCTGAATGGGTGAAAAACGAAATAAACTGTGAGCGTCGTTCTCACGATGTAATCTTCTCCAGACTCTGGTCGTGATACATTACAAAGGTTGAGTACTATATTTTCATTTCCGATAATTTCATTAAATCTGTTTATTCGCACGTTGATTGATAAATTTTCGTATTGTTCGAACATGAAAAGCGAAAGTGTATTATTATTACTATCTAAAATACGGATTGAAATATTTGAAATATCCTGCCAAGAATTGTAATCGATTACTGTCAAGGCGATATTGTCGTATTCATTGCTTTTTGAAAAAATAAAGGAAGATATTTCTGGAGGAACATTCTGGATTGATAGAGTATTAGGGGCGGCCATCGCTATTTGTCCTCCATTAAATACTATTGTATTGAGAACGAAGATACATAACACTACCGAGGTAATTGAGGCGAACTTCATTGTTTTTTCCTCTTCTTAAAAATGCCTTCCTTATTAAATAAAAGAAAAAGGGTTATTATAGCTACAAATGTGGGAATTAGGATAAGAATCGATTTTAATATGAAAATCGAGAACTGCGAGTTATGAGGCTCATATGTTATGGCTTCCGAACCTACGTTTATAACCGTAAAAATATCCTCTCGCAGTGCAGTTCCGTTCACAGATATGTTATATATCAACAGAGCCAAAGTATTTTCTACATTTAAGAGTAAAGTGATTATTATATTTTTATAGTTGTTATTTAAAGTCAGATTTACGGGTGAATTACTGTAAACGGAATCATACTCAACTGACAAAATACTTGCATTTACACTCTCCGGCGAGATCGTGACATCCCCCGTACCGATTAATTTAAGAGGTACTGAGACTATTTGGTTGTAATTCGCACTTAGGGATATCTCATACTGCGCGATTATGCCATTAATGAACACAACACCATAATCGAAAGGATTAACCCCGACTCGGATTTCAACGTTGATAATTTCTTGAAGTGTTTGAAAGATGCCAAACGATGAGTTCGTAGGTATCATATGTAGGGCCTTTGTTGTTATTATCCCATCCACTTTTATTATGGATGGCGACCAATTTCCGGTATGAAGTAAGATGTAGTGTTGGGTCTTATCGGCGATGTGTATAACATTTGAAAAATTCGTCACGCTAAACCGCTCTGTCAAATTGCTGAAGGTTATATTCACTCCCAGGGGAACATTTTTCTGATTGGTCAATATGAATTTTTGACCATTCGAAAATGAGCTTAACTCAGACTCCCGGTATTCGGGCACGTTGAAGATAAAATCGGACGATTCCAACGTATGGCCTGA
>JAZDNO010000015.1:0-19882 GCA_043799545.1 Methanobacteriota archaeon
CGGCAACGAGTACTCCGGCACGATAGGCAAGAAGATAACGGCCTCGCGCTGGAAGGGAATAGAGTACATCAGGAAGTTCTTCGTGCCGCAGAACCCGAACACGGTCCTGCAGCAGGAGCACCGCGCCCTCTTCACGGGGGCCGTGGACTCCTGGCACACCCTGACGAGCGAGCAGAAGGACGCCTACGAGCTGATGGCCGTCAAGATGACGGGAATGAACCTCTACGTCAAGAGATGGCTAGAGGCCGCGAGGAACCAGACGCCCCTCCCGGTCCCGCAGCCCCTCGCGGTCCAGGTGACTGACGCCGAGGGCTACGCCCTCCAGGGCGTCGTGGTCAAGTTCAAGAGGCGCTCGAAGCTCATCCGTGAGATAAAGACCGGCGCGAACGGCCGCGCCAGCCTTGTGCTCCCCCTCGAGGACGCCCCCTATGACGTCGAGACCTCCGCGGACGGCTACACCGTCCAGCGCATGGTCGACCTCACGCCCTCCGCCGCCGGCACCGTCTCGCTGACCGTAACGCCCGTGGCGCCCCCAGTCCAAGCCTGAGGTGGCGCGCGTGGCGTTCATCGAGGAGACGCCGGACGGCCTCATGCTGCGGGGGAAGTTCGGCGACAGGGTCCACTACAAGCGCAACGGCAAATACTACTCCCGGCGCTACGTGAAGCCCCGCGACCCGAAGACCCCCGCCCAGCTCAGGCAGCGAGCCCTCTTCCGTGAGGCCAACACCTTGTGGCACGCCTTCTCCAGCGAGGAGAGAGAGTACGTCAAGAGCCTAGCAGACGAGCAGCCCGCCTTCTCGGAGTTCATGAGGGAATACATCGCCAACTACCCGGAAGAGGAGCTCAGGAAGCCCTAGCCTCGGGAAGACTCCACACCCACTCCGCTTTCGCTCCACCATAAACCCGCCCAAAGGTGACCATGATCCCCAACGACATCCTGCTCTTCGCCTCCCTCGGTTTCGCAGGTGGCCTCCTGCACACCGCCCTGCACTCGGGAGGCGTCCTTGTCCTCCCCCACGTCTATGACGGGAAGCTATACCTCGGCTGCCTGCTATCAGGGCTCATAGGGCTCGTGACGGCCGTTGCCGTCGATTCTAACGTGCTCACGGCCTTCTTCTCTGCTGTGGCGCTCCCGGACGTCGCCGAGGGGGCTGTGCGCACGGCTAGGACACGATACAACGGGAGAGGCAAATGACGCCTCTCCCGGTCTACGCCAACGAGTTCGTCGTCTGGCTGAACGGCGATGCCGTCGCAATCGAGTTCAAGACCAAGGTCGGCGCGGAGATCGAGGAGCGCGTGGCCCTTATCATGATGCACCCGGACAAGTTCAGGGAGCTGCTGGAGATGATGATGGGGATTGATGATGGTGTGGAGGGGGCGACGAAGGCAACGCCTGGGGAGAAATATAAGGGAGTGGAGTTCGGATAATACTCATCAAGGCACGAACACCGCAGCTGCCACCGTCGTCGTCCAGCAGCCCTTCTTATCGCCTATGGCGCTCTGCGTTATATTCGCGGTCTTCACGATGCGCCCGTCTATCTTGAATATCTCCTTCTTCGCGTCGTAGTGCTCGTCGAGGTCGAACTCTATCCCGTAGGTCGAGGACAGCATCTGAGCCGCCAGGTCTTCCGCGTAGTCGCCGTTCGCCTTCTCGGTCAGCCCGAACGAGTGGTGCTCGCTGAGGTAGCCATAGTGCTTCTCGTCAGCCGGAATCGCAATTCCTATAGAGGCGGCGACGAGGCGGTTCGGCTCGTTCGATGCGTTGTCGGCCATAACGCAGAATACGACCTGGCCAGCGTTCAACATGGACAGCCCCTTCTTGCGGGGAATAAGCTTGCACCCCGGGGGGTAGATACTCGACACCCGCACGAGGTTGAACCTCTCGATTCCTGCATCGCGCAGCGCCATCTCGAAGCTGCTGAGCTTCTCCTTGTGCCTTCCCGTTCCTTTGGTCAAGAAAACGTGCCGTGGCACGTTCCCATTTTCTATGTTCTGTTCCATTCAAACACCTCTCTCTTCTTTTGAAGTATTGCCCTTTAATTTGGATCCCAGCCAGCCGATGCTAGTGGCCGCCCTGTCGTCGAATTGCGGAACGTACGGCTTGATGTCCAAGAGGGGCGTCCCGTCCAACACGTCCAGGCCCTCTACGTCCAGAACGTTGCCCTTGCGCGAAACAAGTTTGACCGTCGAGAGTCCGATTCGATTTGGCCTCTGAGGAGACCTCGTGGCGAAAACACCGCGCGGCACGTCGTCCAAGAAAGGTTTGACCATGAGGGGCTCGTCCTTGCTCAGATGGAAGCGGTAGAGAATAGTGATGTGGGAGAAGCCATCTAAGTTACTCAGACCGTCAGCGTACCTCTCGAACACGATAATCCTCCCCTTAATCTTTGAGAAACAAGCTTGTATTGGGACATCTTCAGGCCTTTTGAGAGGAGACTCTATCGTTCCTATGCTGTAAACCTCGAATGCTGCTTCCTCATTTACCATCCAGGAACCTCCATCCGCGCCTTTTCGCGCAGTCGGCTATTGCGCATCTCAGCGCTGTGATGCAAAGGGTCGCGCAGTGCTCGTGCCCTTCCGGCAGGCCGCCCAGCGCGCTGACGATTGCCTCGGGGCGCAGGTTGAAGGCGTCCATGATAGTCTTCCCCTCGGCCAGACGGGTCGTGGCGCTGCCGCACGCGAGCGTCACTGCACACCCATTCGCTTGAAAGCAGACCTTACTGATTGCGTGGCCATCCGCTTTGACATAGAACGTCATAGTGTCGCCGCACGGCCCCGTGAAAATGGATTTGCCGTCGGCGTCGTCCATCATTTCCATATTCCTGGGATTCGTCGCCTCCTCTATCAAGATACGAGATATCCCTCGGAAAGCGTGGCTATCTTCCAGCCTGTCAACGATCATTAAGCATCTCCTCGACGCGCTTCCAGGCAGTGGACAGCGCTTTGGCCAGCGTCGTTTCCGGGTACTCCGTGACCGGGCGTCCCTCGACTATTGCCCTGGTAGCTACGTCGTCGTATGGCAGTTCGCCGATGACCTCTATCCCTTCGGTGGCACAGTATTTCCTCACCGACATGACATTGTCCGCGTTCACGTCCGACTTGTTTATCAGCACGCTGGCTTGCACGTGGAAATGCCTCGCGACATCGACCATCCGCCTTCCGTCGTGGATGCTGGACAGCGTCGGCTCCACGACGACGATGGCCATTTTCGTACCGCCAATCGCCGCTATGACGGGGCACCCAGTGCCCGGCGGCCCATCTATTATAATCGTGTCCCGGCCGCTCTCTCTTGCAAGCCGCCTGGCGTTCTCCCTCACGAGCGAGACGAGCATCCCGGACGCCTCCTGGCCCGGGTCGAGAAGCGCGTGTGACATCGGGCCGAAGCGCGTCTCGGAGACGTACGCCTCGCCGACAACTCTGTCGCTCATCCATATGGCTCCGACTGGACAGACGATTGTGCAAACGGCGCATCCCTCGCACCTGTCCCTGTGAATTGCGAACGATTTGTCGATGGCTCCGAACCTGCATGCTTCCAGGCACTTGCCGCAATTGACGCACTTTGAATCTTCCTTGATGGCCGCTTTCATACCGTAGAACTTGGTACGGCCCTTGATCGTCGGTTTAAGCACCATATAGAGGTCCGGGGCGTCGACGTCCGCGTCAGCGAAGACCGCTCCCTTCGCTAGGGCCGCGAACGCAGCCGCGACCGTCGTCTTGCCAGCTCCGCCCTTCCCGCTTACAATCACCAGCTCCTTCAAAGTGCCCCCTCCCCAATAACAGCGAAAAGGAGGCTCTCGAAGACCTTTGCGATTTCCGGCAGGTCGCCGACGAGCGTCTTCCCGTTCGAATACAGTGTGGCTATGCGCCTGTCGTTCGGTATCCTCGCAAGGATGGGAATCCCTTCCGTGGCGCAATACGCCTCGACCGAGCCGTCGCCCAGCCCGTCCCTGTTGATGACGACGCCGAACGGAATCTTCAACCCCCGCACGACCGCTATGGCAATTTTCAGATCCCCCAGGCCGAACGGCGTCTGCTCCGTGACGAGGATGCAGCGGTCGGCGCCGCGCAAGGTCTCGACGACGGGACACGAGGTACCTGGCGGAGCGTCCAGGATAGTCAAGCCGGTAGGGTCGGCCATCTTCTTCAACTCCCTGATTATCGGTACGCCTGTCGGCTGCCCGACGTCGAGCGTCCCCTGCAGAAGGGTCACGCCTTCCGACGCTCCTCGCTCGATCACCCCCAGGCGCTTGCCAGTTTCCACGATAGCACTTTTCGGGCACACCATCTTGCACCCGCCGCAGCCGTGGCAGAGGTCACCAAAGAACAGATGCTGTTTGCCCACCACGGCGATGGCGTGGAACCTGCAGAACTCCGCGCACTTGCCGCACCTGGTGCATTTGTCCATGTCGAAGACCGGTATCGGTTTGGTGACTTCGCGGACGGACTCCAGCTTGGCCTTCAGGAAGATGTTGCAGTTAGGCTCCTCGACGTCGCAGTCGACGAGTGCGACCCCGCCCGAAGCTGACTTGGAGAGGCTGGCCGTCAGGGCGAGATTCACGGCGACGGTTGTTTTACCGGTCCCTCCCTTGCCGCTCGCAATCACGATATTCATTTCAGCTTCCCCTCCTGGCAGTGACTGCAGGCCTTCTCATCCGTGTCTGAAAAACGTCCATTGGCTCCACTCTCGGAGCTTTGCCAACGCAATCGTAGACCATGCGCACGTTCAGCCCCTTGAACGGAAGCGACAGCTTCCTCATGACATCCATTCCCAGCGGCTTCGCCGCGCATGGCCGAAGCGGCGTGTTGAGATGCACTTCATCGGGCAGGATATCGTGTGCCAACCTAGCAATCTTTTCAGTATATCTCATGTTCTGCCCGATGAGCATCACGTCGAGGGCAAGGGATCCACTGTACATCTCCCGGAATCTCTTCAGGCCAACGACCATGGTCTCGAAATCAATCCCCTTTGCCGGGCGATTGATTTGCTTGAAATGCCCCTCGGAATCCGCATCGAGCTTGGCCACCACGATGTCGAAATCCAAAAGGCCTTCCCTGACCTCCACATCGGCCATCATGGAGGAGTTCGTCAGCAGGGCGGTAGGGGCCTTCAACATTCTCTTGATGGCTCTGTGCGCGTCGGGCAGGTTTCGTGCCAGAGTTGGCTCCCCGGTCCCCGAAAACGTCACGACATCGTACCGCACGGAAGCGCCGAGCGCCTTTAATTCGGCCTCCATTTGGTCTAGATCGACGAAGTTGCCGCGCTCTGTGGTGTGAATGCCGGTTCTGCCCAGCTGGCAGTACGTGCAATCGAAGGAGCAGCGCTTGTCCCTGCTGCACAACAGGTCGACTCCTAAAGATCTGCCAAGGCGCCAGGAAGGCACGGGGCCGTAGACGATGCTCAAGATGGAGCCTCCGTTCCATCGCGCTTTACATCAAATCTGTACTCAGCCGTTTTCATCCCCCTCTGCTGCCTCCTTCAATCTTTTTTGATAGTACCCTGAATAGATGGCTCCCAAAGGATTGTGGGCGAGAACCCTGTCCTTCACTGCAATGGTCGTGACGGGTGCGTTTGAGTGTTTCGTGAACAGGATGTCGTGCCCGATGCACAGCCCCAGGATGATGTTGAGGTCTGTTTGCGCGTCGTTGAGGACATGCGCCTGCCACATGGGATTGCAGATGGCCTCGACGCCATCTCTCTCGGGGTGAAGCTGCGTGACCTTGAACCGCGATTTATCCATTCCGCAGACCTTGCAGCACACCGAATGCGTTTCGAAGCCCTTCTCGAGGATGCCGTGCAGAACCCGGGCCTCCTTCTCCAGCCCGATGCAGAAGGCGATCCCGAGGCGCTTGTGTCCCATGCGCCGGGCGAATATTATCAACTCCTCAATTCGAGTTTTTTTCATATAGTACTTCGCCTCGATCTCCGAAGATGTCCGCAATGTTTGAAGGTCGATGCCAGTGTACACCTTGGCGGCATCCTCACCGCTTCCGGTGCAGTCCTTTCCTTTGTAGCAGTCCTTATGATCACACAAAGCGCACTTCATAGTCATCAGTCATCCTCACAGCATATGCGACAGCCATCCTGCGATACGCAGAGCCATCACCTCATGTTCTTCAGCGCGAGTTCTGCAGCGTTGACCAGCTGGTAGGCGATCGGGGAAGCGGTCACCGCAGGGTGAGTTCCTATCTGGAACGTTGCGATGTCATCAGCTGTCATCTTGTTCTGTATGCATGCGCTGATTGTGTTGATTAATTCGCCAGCGCTCGGCCCGCCTCTTACGGCACCGCCCACCAGCTCGCCGTTCGCCTTGTTGAATACGAGCTTCACCCACATCTTTGACATGCCAGGCATCCCTCCCGGGTGTCTGTCTGGAGCCTCCGCTTCGCCGGCGACCACCTCGAAGCCGCAGCTCCGGGCGCCTTTCTCGCTCATGCCAGCCATGGCGACTGTGAGCCCTCCCAGCGCAGTGGAAAACACCCCGACGACCCCCGGATTCTTCCGGCGGGTGTTGTACAAGTTGGCTCCAGCGATTCGCGCCTCCGTCGTGGCAATCGATGCGAGCCTGAGCCCCGACGGCTGCCCCGTGAAGAACGAGAACTTGGTGGCGCAGTCGCCGCACGCGAAGATGCTCGGGTCCGACGTGCGCATGTTCGTGTCGACGACTATGCCGCCCTTGTCGACAGCGAGCCCCGCGTTTTTGGCCAGCTCGACGTTCGGCGTCACGCCTATCCCCACGATAAGGACATCTGCCTTGATTTCACGCCCGTCTCCGAGCTTGACGCCGGTGACCGCATCCTTCCCGAGGACTTCGACCAGCTTCGCGCCAGTGATGACGTTTATCCCCTTGGAAGAGAGGTCTTGCTCGACCTCCTGGCAGCACTTGCACACTTCCTCGCCGAATGCGATTTGCAGGCAATGGTTAAGCATCTCGATGACGGTCACGTTCACGTTGCGGCCCTTCTTGCACTCGTCCGCCAGTTCGACGCCGATGAACCCGCATCCGAGGATGACGACGTCCTTCGCCCCATCCACGGCCGACATGACGCCGCGCAGGTAATCCACATCCTTCTGGATGCAGAAGACGTTCTTCTTGTCGATCCCGGGTATCGCCGGAACGAGCGGCTTCGAGCCAGTGGCTAGGACTAGCCTGTCGTACGCCACGACCTCGCCGCTATCGAGGGTCACCGTCTTCTTCGACGGGTCGAGGGTCTTCGCCCCATCGACTGCGAGCTCTATCCCAGCCCCCGTCACCGCCGCGTCTGGTATCAGGTTGTTCTCCGGCTTCCCCACGGTCCCGAAGATGTAAGGGATGCCGCATGGTATCAGCACCTGTTTCTCCTTCCTCACTACCATGACGCTCTTGTCTGGGTAGTGCCTGCGCGCCGTCATCGCTGCGGGTACACCCGCAGCGCTTCCGCCTATGACAACAATGTCAGCGTTCTTCATTTTCATCCCTCCTTTTCACTTTCACCCAGCGGTCCCCTTCAATGCTGGTGCTCCTTGCAGGCGTTCTCATCAGTCGCGACCTGCAATTTTTTAGCCTTCCAAAGTTCGATAGTATTTCTAACTGTCCCTTGAGCGCCGACATAAACTTCTATACCATAGCCCTCAAACATGGTTATCGCCCGCGGGCCCAGTCCGGAACAGAGCAGCACATTCACGCCTTCCTTTGCAAGGTGCTCCGGCGGTTTACCGACGCCGCCCATGTGCTCGCTGGTGTTCCGAACGACGCGGACCTTGTTGGTCTCCGTGTCCACCAGCGTGTACGTCGGGACGCGCCCGAAGTGATCCCCTACCTGCTCGTCCAGTCCCTTGTCTCCATTTGTGGGTACTCCAATTATCATATTATCCCTCCATTCACATTGATGTCGCGTTTCTACTAATTTTTACGGTTTCGGTGCTGGTGCAGCGCTCCACCGCCTCGCGGACGGAGCCCTTCGCCCCGGTGACTATCTTCACGCCCGAGCCTTCTAGCATCTTCATCGCGTGCGGGCCGACCTCGCCGGTCAGTATCGCGTCGGGCTTGAGGTCCAGCGCACCCTGCGCGGCCGCGACCCCCGCGCCGCCAGTGGCCTTCGTACCTGGATTCTCTACAGATGTCGCTGCCATCGTCGAGCTATCGACCACGACGAAAAACGGGCACCTCCCGAACCTTCCGTCCACTTCTGCATCGAGTCCCCTGTCCTTTGCCGTAACCAATATTTTCATTTCGCCTCACCTCTCGCTTCTAGTGCGCTCCAGCCCCATCATCTCAGGGCTCCTCGTCACGGGCCATCGTGTGCCCGCACTTCGGGCATTCCTGCCTTAAACATGGCACCCCCCGCTTGTGAGGCTGCCTGTGCCCGCACTCGGGACAGACGCACTCGCCGCCGGGGCCCTTCCCCTTGCCAATCTCTTCAATCTTTCTTGCCATTTCCGCCACCATCTTTATTGAACGCAACCACTCCATCGACGATTCCAGAAAACGCTTTGACGGTCGAAGGGCAGTTCGTCTTCCTCGTAACGAACGGCACACCGTCGTCGCCGCAATCGACAATCGACGGCTCTATCGGTAAACGACCTAGGAACGGCACGCCCATCTGCTTTGCCGCGGCCTCGCCCCCGCCGACCTTGAACAGGGCGATGCCCTTGCCGCAATGAGGGCAGGTCAATCCGGCCATGTTCTCGACGATGCCCATTACGGGCATCCCGAGTTGTCTGGCGAACGTTACGGTCTTCCGCGCATCGAGAAGGGCGACCTCCTGGGGCGTCGTAACGATAATTGCCCCCGCGCCGGGCACCTGCTGGGCGATGCTCAGAGGCTCGTCGCCGGTTCCAGGCGGCAGGTCGACGATTAGGTAGTCGAGTTTTCCCCACTCGACATCGCCGAGGAACTGGTTGATGATGCTCATCTTCATCGGACCTCGCCATATGACCGCGGCGTCCTCGCTGTCGAGCACGAACGCCATCGACATCACTTTCAGTCCTGGCCTGACTTCGATTGGCTGCATCCCGCCCTCTCCCTGGGTGACCTTGGAGCGCCCGACCCCCAGCATCTTCGGCACGTTCGGGCCGTGGATGTCGGCGTCGAGCAGGCCGACCTTGAACTTTTTTGCAGCCAGGGCGAACGCCAGGTTCGTCGCTACAGTCGTTTTACCGACGCCGCCCTTGCCGCTCATCACGACCACCTTGTGGCCGATGTTATCCAGGTTTTTCTTGATTTTTCGTTGGGTTTCGACCGCATCAGCATTGCCGTGCAAAGTATTCGCTCTCCTCGAAGGCCTGACTACTTGTCTTCTTTCTGCAGTTCTTTGAGCCGGTCTTTGACCCCGTTGAGGTCGTTCTCTAGCGCCTTCACGGCGTCTTCCAAGTATGCCTTCTCTTCCTCCTTGGTCGGACCCCTGTAAGGTACATATGGCTCGTCGTAGACGTGCATCGGCTGCGCTGGTCCGAACCGCCTTGGCCCGAAGCCCATGCCGAAACCACGGCCCCTTCCGAAGCCGCGTCCCATGCCGAAACCCATCCCTCGGCCCCTGCCTCGGGCGGGCCCGCTAGCATATCCTGGCGCCGGGTATCCGGCGCAGTATCCTCGATTCCTACCTGTCATCGGGCCCTCTCCGTCGGGACCCGTTCTATCTCCTCTTGGCATTGTAATTTCCCTCCTATTTCTTCTTCGATTTCTTTTACCACTTCATTTTTCATGGGTGGCATATTTTACACTCATGAATTTTATGGGATGTACCATCCTTGTGTAAGCAACTGTCTCCCACATGTTTATGATCCTTACACTCAGGATTCGTGCATTTTTGTTCTATAGCCATGTCGGTTTCACCTCTATTTTTCTCTCAATTAAACGAAACCGCATCAGCAGCTTCCCTTTTTTCCACCTTTCTTCTTTCCTATTCCTACACCAGAAGAGCTTCCCTTACCTTGTCCTCTTCCGTCTCTTGCTCCTTTTGAGCTATCCCTTGGTCCTTTTCCATCTTTCTTTGGCATTGTTATTTCACTCCCCTTTTCTTTTACTTCTGTCTGGCTGACGCGGTAGTCTAGGCCCACGATCTCGAGCGCGCATCCGTTCACAAGTGCGTGAATTACTTTCTTTCTGGCGCTCTCCAGGTCGTTCCAGAAGCTGCGGCGCGATATGCCCATCTTGACCGCGGCCTCCTCCTGGGTGAGCCCTTCAAGGTCCACCAGCCTCAGCGCCTCGAGTTCCACGAAGCTCAATTCTATGACTTCCATGAACCTCATCGGGACTCCAGCAGGCTTGTAGTAGGTGACCTCGGGAACGTTTTCTATCCATCTCGGGGACCTGTGTCTTCCGCGTCTGCATTCCATAATTCTACACATATGAGAGAAAGTATTTAAACTTATTGCCGATTTGAGCAATAAATCTATGCAATCCGAATTTTGCATCCGCGCAGGCTTAACTGGGATACTCTGTGGGGCGGTTCTTCCCGAGAACCCTTACTTCATTTTCTCGATTTCCTCTTGGACTTCTTTTGCCCCTTCGGCATAAAACTTTTCCTCATCGGGGGCCAGCTCGCGGAGCAATCTCAGAAATTCTCCAGCATGCACGCGCTCCTCGTCCGCTATGTCCTTGAGCACTTCCACGGCGAGCTTGTTGTCAGTTGACTCGGCAAGCTGCATGTACATCTGAATCGCCTCGTACTCTGCAGCCACCATGAAACGAATGGCTCTGACGAGCTCCTCAACCGTGAGCTTCCGAGCGTTTTTCAACCCTGAAAAGGGCGTTCCGAACTCTGGCATTGTTGGTTACCTCCTTTTCTTTCTTTTCAATACATATGAGAATAAATATTAAAATTATTGCATGGTTGAGCAAGAAAGAGTCGCAACTCGGACTTTTCGACCGTAGCACGTGGCTACATCGTTCGTGCTACGATTATTAAATAGTTGCTACATAAAGATAAAGTACATCGGAGCTCTACGTGGCGCGCAAGCACAGAATATAATGCGGAGTGAAAAAAGATGTGGCTCGTGACATCTCTCATCGCCGCGATTGCGGTGACAGCGGCGTGGCGTTTCGCCCCGAAGATATACAGGATGGACATTCTCAGCTTGATGTTGTGGGGGCTTACGATGATGATCCTTGTGGACCACGTCCTCGGCTACGAAGGCGGCGCCTTCCTGCAGATGGAGACGGATGGATTGGTTCAGAACGGTGTCGTGTTGGGAATTATAATGCTCGTCCCAGTGGTCGCGATATGGGGCGTTTGTCTCGGACTCTCGATGTATAAGAAAAACGCAGTTAAGGGGTGAATAAAATGGCATGCTTTCTGGTGCCGATGGCGCTGGGGATGGGGACGACAGGTTTGAGGAACAAGGTACCGGCTAAGTACCACATCAACTGGCTGAACATGCTGCTATGGGGCGGAACGGCTGGATTGGCGCTGGAGCACATCGCCCACCAGGAAGTAGTCCCGTACTTCCCGTTCCTGAGCGCGATGTCGAGCGCATCTGAGACGATGGTGATGCTGAAGGAGATGGCAACCATAGGAACGGCCATGCTTTTGGCATGCGTCGCGGTCTGGCTCGTCATGCTGGCTGTGGCATCCAGGTTCGAGTCCAAGGCCGGCGCGAAGGCATCGGCGCAGTGAGCCGGTCTCGCCAACCGTCAGGCGGCCATCCGCGTGAGACATTCAGCGCTTGGCGGTCGAAATCCCTTTCCTGGCTATTATTTTGTTTATCGGATGCCTGTGCCTGATCCCGCCGGGGTGCTCGTCCTCCTTAATGTAGCTCTCCTGGCTCAGGATGCTCCAATCATGGTACAATTCGAAGAGCTCACCCTCCCTGAAGACGTCGCCCATGGTTTCCGCCATGTCGTCAGGGGTCGGTACAGTGTCCGTGAAAACAGCGACGAAATTCACCCCGCCAGGGTTTGTGTGCGCCTTTGCCTCGGCAATCAGCCGCTCCCAGCAGCGACGTTCCAGGAATTGCAGCGAGCCGTGCGCGATTATTAGATCGTATTCCCACTCGAATCGGAAATCGCACAGGTCTTGCACCCTTGCGTCCATTTTGACATTTCTGCGCTTGCACTCGGACTCGAGTGATTTAATGGCCACCTCGGAAAAATCCACCGCTGTGACGTCGAACCCGCACTCGCTGAGGAGTATATCGCTCTTGCCCATGCCGCAACCCAGGTCAAGGACTGACGAACCGGATTTTATCAATTTGATAATATCGAGCAGTTCGGGGCTCGGCGGACTGTCATTGTAGTCCTTTATCCCTTTCGAGAGAAAGATATCGTCCCAGTAATCCTTTTTTTCCATGGTTCACCTGTTATCATGGCGCGCAGAGCATTAATCGGTATGTTTTCAATCATACGATTTCCGAATCGATTCGTTTGACAACGTGGGCTTGATGATTTCCTGCCAATCTGCAGACTCCCATGTTCCCAGTTTACTGTGCGTCGTATAATATTTTTGAGGTATCGGATGGGTTCCTATCACCACAGGTATCCCGTATTTCTTCTCGATGAAATTTTTAAAATGTGCAATATTCGGGCACGGCGGATATCCGACGACAAACCCGGTTGCAAGATGGATTGCTTTCGCCCCGTTCTTTATCATTTCTTCCGGAGCGCACTCGACATTCCCGCCTGGACACCCCCCGCATGAAGTGTACCCGACTATTTCTAGTGGCTCTTCTTTCTTGTAAATGCTGAAAGCTCCCTCTCGATTCTGCATTGCCCTGAAGCATTTACCGCCTGCACAAGCGTGATAACGATCGCAAATGATTATTCCGATTTTCATTGTATTATCTCCTGATTTCATATCACGCGTGGCCGCGCTGTTTGGATGGGGCTGGCAGGTGCCTGGAGCGCCGATTCGTCAATTGTTTTATTGCCATCGCCTCATAGTAATCCATTGCGGGAATATAAGTTTTCTCTGAAGCTACATGAACAGGAATAGAATTCTGTAAAGAAGCCCGCCCAGCAGCACCGCGAGGCTGATTTCTGCAAAGGATATCGCCGCAGCCCACCTCCACCCGACCTCCTTCACGAGCGCAGCGATCGTCGAGATGCAAGGCACGTACACCATCACGACGAAACCGAATATGAATATCTGGAGGGGAGTCATTATGGCGATTACGTCTGCGGTCCCTGCCACAGATGCCAGCAGCACAAGCGTCGCCTCCTTTCTCAGCACACCTATCAAGAGGAGTGCTCCTGTGAATGCCGGCAGGCCGAGCCAAAACACTGTGACGGGGCTCATGGCGCTTGCTATAGCGTCCAGGTGCCCCGAGAGGCGCAGCCCTTCGAGGACCACGCTCCCGGCCACTATCAGAGGCACGGCCATTGTCAAGAAAGGCCTGAACCTCGTCCACGCCTGCCTGAGGACGACCTTCGCTGACGGCGTGCGATACTGAGGTATTTCCAGTATAATCCCCACCGAGACTCCCGGGACGAGCCTGTTCAGCGCCCTCCCGACCACGAATATCAGAGCGAAGTCTATGACGTAGAGGAGCACGGCCCATTGAAAGCCCAAGTAGACCCCGACCAGCCCCAGGATGACCGCGGTCCTCGCGGAGCAGGGGACCATGGTCGAGAGGAAGGTCGCGATGAGCTTGTCACGCTTGTTCTCCATTATCCTGCAGCCCACGCACGCCGGGACATTGCATCCAAGCCCGACGATCATCGGGATGCACGCCTTTCCGTGGAGGCCCACGAGGTGGCAAGGCCTGTCCATCAGGTAGGCGACCCTGGGCAGATATCCGGAGTCCTCCAGCACCCCCAGAATGATGTAGAAAGGCAATAGGAAACCGAGCGCGACGCCGAGCGCTGCATATAGCCCTACAACTCCACCATCCCAGGCCAGAGTGGGCCAGAATCCGGCGAGGGCGGGCCTCAGCCCCTCGAACACGTTCGTCAGGAAGCCGGAGACCAATCCGCCGACCGTCGATACGAATGCGAGGATGGCCAACATGACGAAGAACATCATCGCGTAGCCCCAGACGCCGTTCATGCTCAGCGCATCCAGGCGCTCGCCGGGCGAGACCTTGCCGGATTTGGAGAAATTCTGACTCTCGCCGGCAATCCTCGCGGCCGCCGCATACCTCTCCGAGGATATGACGACGGAGCATGGCTCCCTGTGTGTGCGAGAAATTTCGTCCTGCAATATCTTCACGGTGTCGAGGACCCGTGGGTTCTTTGAGGCCACAAGCTTTGTCAGTTCCTCGTCGCCCTCTAGCAGCTTGATTGCCGCCCACCTCTTCGGGTAATCGATTTTCACGTTTTCGAGCGCCCGCTCAATCTTCTCTATCCTCGTTTCTACCTCCGCGCCGTACTTAATGGGATATGGCCTTCGCCCGGAGGAGGCTACCTCGATTGCCTCGTCCATGGCTTCGTGCACGCCGACGCCCCTGGTCGCTATGACGGGGAAGACCGGGATTCCGAGCCGCGCCGCCATCTTCTCGTAGTCAATCGATATCCCCCGCTTCTTAGCCACGTCCGTCATGTTGACGGCGACGGCGAGGGGAGCCCCCATCTCGATGAGCTGCAACGTGAAGAAGAGGTTCCGCTCCAGCGCCGTGGCGTCGACAACGTTGAGGACGGCGTCCGGGTGCTCCCTCGCTATGTATTCCCTCGACACAATCTCCTCTATCGAATAGGTCGAGAGCGAGTAGATGCCCGGCAGGTCCACTATCCTGATTTTCAGCCCATGGTGGACTAGAATGCCCCCGGCCTTCTCGACGGTCTTCCCGGGCCAGTTTCCGACGGTCTGCTCCGCGCCCGTCAGCTGGTTGAATATCGCGCTCTTTCCGACGTTGGCGGTCCCGGCGAGGGCGATGACCAGCTCCGCGTTACCGGGCTCGAGTGCACTCCCCTTCTGTGTACGCTCCGCTCGTTCGGCGTCCGCCATCCTCACCCTTCCTGCGGAACGACTAGAATCTTCTCGGCTATCCCCCGACCTATGACGAGATTGCAGCATCTCGCGCAGACCTCTACTGGCCCTTTAAGGGGAGCAGCCCTGACCAGGGTGACCATGGTTCCTGGAGTCAACCCGAGGTCCGAAAGCCTCTCGACGACCGCCTTGCCGCCCTTTATCGTCGCGACCATTGCTTTATTGCCGGGCTGGAGGCTCGTGAGAGGTACCGCTCCCCCCTCGGAAATGCAAGCTTCACAGTCCTCCGACTTCGATGCGCATTCCGGTATCGGGCTGCCGTGCGGGCATTCTTTGGGCCCTCCGAGCAATCGGCAAATGGCCTCCTCGGTCTCGTCCGATATGGCATGCTCCATCTTGCACGCCTCCTCGTGGACCTTCTTCCCGTCTATCCGGAGCACCTTGGACAAGAAGACCTCCAGGAGCCTGTGCTTGCGCTTGATGCTGCAAGCCACCTTGAGCCCTTTGTCGGTCAGTTTGGTCCCGGCATAGGGCTTGTAATCGACCAGCCCCCTCGATGCGAGTCTCTGCAAAACTTCCGTGACGCTGGCCGGGGCGACTCCTAATCTCGAGGCCAAATCGCCGGTCTTCACCTGGTCGTTTTCCCTCGAAAGCTCATAGAGCGCTTCCAGATATTCGTCGATGTTCTCCTTTGCCATACAGTCAAGGTTTAGGTGTCCCTAAAATAAATAGTTATCTCCTGATTGAAAACTTGATGCAATCTCGCCGCTCGTCCTCTTTTAAAGCGGAGCATCTTAATAAGAATCATTAAATATTTAATAGGATATGAGATTCACAATGAATCGCAAGCAACTGGCGCTCGTCGTGGCAAGCACTGCCGTCGCGTGCGCGCTCGTCGCCGCCGCGCTATTCACCGGCGGTTTGACTTCAAGCGATGAGCGGTTAAAGGTCGTTGCCAGCTTCTACCCGCTTGCCTATTTTGCCGAAGAAATCGGGGGTGAAAAAGCGAAGGTCGACGTTCTGATACCGGAGAATGCCGAACCCCACGCGTGGGAGCCTAGCACGTCCGACATCCTGAAGGTGGACAAGGCGGACGTCTTCATATATAACGGCGGTGGCTTCGAGCCTTGGATCGGGAATTTCCTGGATTCCGCGCACAACGGCGCGCTGACCGTCGTCGATACTAGCGCAGGCATCGCCATCTCCGGCGACCCACACTTCTGGCTGGACCCGCTGTCGGCTAAGCTGCAAGTCGACAATATTTTGGCTGGATTTTCATCGGCCGACCCGGGCAACGCTGGACTCTACGAGGCCAACGCCCAGGCTTTGAAGGGCCGACTCGACAAGCTGAACCAGGACTACGTGGATGGCCTCGCCGGACGCTTGAAAAATGACATCGTAACCACCCACGAGGGCTTCGACTACATGGCCAACAGGTACGGTTTCAACGCCCATGCGGCGATAGGCATATCGGCCGACGAACAGCCATCGGTCCAGGCAATTGCGGACCTGGTGGACATCGTCCACGGCCTGGGCATCCACTACGTCTTCGTCGAGCCCGTCTACTCCGACCAGTACATGGAGACCATCGCCGCCGAAACGGGGGCGCAAACCCTCGTGCTCGACGGCATCCACGGCAGGACTGGCGTCCACTCCGGGATGGACTATTTCGAGATAATGTACGCGAATCTGGAGCAGCTCAGGATTGGCCTTGAGGCGCCAGGAGTTTGATGTCAAATGGAAAACGGGGCGGTTGAAGGCGGCAGGGTGCCAGTCTTGGAGGTCGAGGACCTCAACATATCCCGGGAAAAAGAGGTAGTTGTGAAGAATGCAAGCTTCAAGATTTTCAGGGGCGAGTATGTAGGCATCATCGGCCCGAACGGCGGGGGCAAGACCACGCTCCTTCTCGGAATCCTCGGCACGCTGAAGCCGGACCGCGGTATCGTGAAGATTTTCGGCACGGATTCGCGCTCGTTCGACCAGTGGGAAAAAGTTGCTTACGTTTCACAGAACGCCGTCAACTTCGACTCCAGCTTCCCCATGACCGTCAGGGAGATGGTCTCGCTCGGGCGCGTGGGGCGTCGCAACCTCGGCAGGAAGCTCTCCGAAGAGGACTGGAAGTCCGTCGATGAGCACCTGGAATTGCTCGGATTGGGAGAGATGGCCGGCAAAAGGGTTGGCGAACTCTCAGGCGGGCAGAAGCAGCGGGTCTTCGTCGCCAAAGCCCTCGTCAGGGGCCCTGAGCTGCTGCTGCTGGACGAACCGATTGCGGGCGTCGACCCGACCGCCCAGGAGGCGTTTTACAAGAAGCTGAGCGACCTCAACACCGAGCGCGGGCTGACGATAATCATCGTCTCGCACGACCTGACGGCGGTCTTCTGCCGGATGTCCAAAGTAATCTGCGTAAGCGGGGAGGTCAACGTTTCGGAAATCGCCGAGGGGTTCGAGCCGACCGAGCTGCTGCGCAAGGCGTACGGGGAGCACTTCCACTTTGTTTATCACAGGCACTCTTGCGAGGGGGAATTCCGTGGCGCTTGATGCGGCCTGGCTTGGCCTTTTCGGGTACGATTTCTTCCAGAGGGCGCTCCTTGGCGGAACGTTGGCGGCCGCGGCGTGCGCCTGGGTCGGGCTCTTCCTCATCCTGCGGAGGGAATCGATGCTCGGCGACGGGGTAGCTCACACGGCCTTCGGGGGAATCGCCCTCGGGCTGCTGCTGGGGATTTCGCCGCTCCTGGCGGCCCTAGTTGTGTCGATAGCATCGGCCCTCGGCATCGCTTATATGAGGAAGAAGGGCATCGCCAACTCCGACTCGGCCATCGCGGTCATAATGGCCATGGGCTTTGCCATCGGTCTGATAATCATCTCGCTGGCCGGCGGGTTCAACGTCGAGATAATGAGCTACCTCTTCGGCTCGATTCTGACAATAAACATGGAGGACTTGGCCATAGTCACGGCCCTCGCGGTCGTGGTGTTGGTGTTCCTCGGGACATTCTACAAGGAGCTGATGTCCATGACCTTCGACGAGGAGGCGGCGAGGATGTCCGGCATTCCGGTCGGCGCCATGTCGATCGCCTTCAATATCCTCATCGCGACGACGATAGTCGTTTCGATAAAGGTCATAGGAATCATCCTCGTCACCGCGTTGATGATAGTCCCGGGGCTGACGGCGCTGCAGTTAAGACTTTCGTTCAGGCGCACGGTCACCGCCACCATCGGGTTCGGGACGCTGGCCACGGTGCTCGGGCTCGCCTTGTCGGCCATCTATGCCGTCGCCGCGAGCGGGGTGGTGGTGTTCACCGCGGTCGCCATGCTCGCTTTCGTCGTAGCCTACAGGAGGCTCGGTTAAGATGGCCCGCGACGCGGCAAAGGTCGTCTCCTTGAGCCTGCCAGACAGCATACTGGGCGACATAGACCGGGCCGTAGCCGATATAGGTTATCCCAGCCGCTCCGAGCTCGTCCGGGACGCCGTGCGCTCCTTCCTGCGGGAGAGGTCCGAAGTGGCGGCTCTCTCGGGGCACATCAACGGCATCCTGATACTCATTTACGACCATGGCTGCGCCGCGCGCGTCTCGGAGGTCAGGCACCGCCACATGGGCGTTTTCAAATCATTCATGCATGCCGACTTCGACGAAGGCGAAGACTGCTGCGAAGTTCTGATGTTCTGCGGGGAAGCGGCCAAGGTGAAAGAATCGTACGACCAGCTCAAGACCATCGTCGGCGTGAAGGAGACGCGGCTCTTCCTGGCGTGAGCCGCCTGTTTCCCCTTTGTGTCGCATTACAACTTGGAAGAAGTCAATGGCAGCTATGGCCTGCGCAGGCCATGTCCGGTTTGAGCTCGACGAGCTTACCGGCCTTGTAGTTGGCCACCGCAGAGCTGATGGTTTCACCATCCAAAAGGTAAACCTTGATGCCGGCTTGGTTGAACATGTCGACAGCCCTGCGACCCATGCCGCCGGTTATAACTGCGCCGGCCCCCTCACCGGCGATGGCGGCTACCGGTTGGCAGGCGCCGTGCTCGTGCTGCTCGTGGTTGTTCTGAACCATCTTCAGCTTGCCCGATTCTACATCGTAAAATGCGAAATAGGGGGCGCTCCCGAAATGAAAGTAGACTTTAGATTCCAGACCCTTGCTCTCCATCGTCGGCATGCAGATTTTCATATTATCACTCCAAACATGTAGGCTGTGGGCTTAATTTTCACCACAACATACAGTTAGGTGAACCCTTAATAAAACAGTATGTTATCTAACTTCCGTTACTATATTTTTATTTCCCTGCCAACACCGACTCTACAATCTCCCCTCGCAATCTCCTTCGCCTTCTGTTTCCCCATCTCCGTGAAGACGTACACACCGACCTCGAGCATCTGCCTCTGGACCTCGTCTGTTATCCACTCACGGTCGTGCTCCGCGACCTCCTTGTTCAGCTCCGCAGCGATGTCGTCAATCAGAGGATCCAGGAAGTCGTAGAGCTTCGACTTGTGCCTCGTCAAGATGGCCACTGCGTGCCTGCGCAGCCTATCGTTGGCGTATACCTGCACAGCGAAGAACGAGACGATTGCGACCAGCAGCGCGAAATGCTCCAGGGACATCATTTTATCACCTTGAAATTAAAGAAAAAGGGTTTTGTGGAGGTCTTCAGTCGTCGATCTCGGGTTCCGGGGGCCACATGAACGGGTACACCTCGTGGTACCTCGTCATGTCCACCACGAAGATGCGCGCCTCGTGGCCGAGCGCCTCGATGTCGACCATCGCCTGGTTGACCTGGGGCCATTGCTGGTTCCCGGGCGTCACCGGCTCGGCGATGTCCATTATCTCTTCGACGTCGGTCTGCAGCGCCGTCAGCGCCGCGCGGACGTTCTGGACCCTGGCGCGTATCTGCGCCTTGAGCTGGGCGTCCAGCCCGTCGCAGAGCTCCAGGATCTCCGTGCACTTGTTCCTCGCGGTCCCTATCTGGGTCGTGGCGTCCACCGATATCGGCTCCAGCACGTCCGGGGTTTCTCCCGGCGCGCTATTCACTTGGGTTGTTCTGTGAACCATTTTG
>JAZDNO010000028.1:0-25046 GCA_043799545.1 Methanobacteriota archaeon
CCCACCGCGGCGTTCGGGGGGCAACGGTTATATATTCGAACGGCCTGGCCGGCAGGCCATGAGCGTGGTTTACAGGACGTTCGACAGGGCGATGCTGCCCGAGTACATCAGGGTCAAGGACGACTCTGGCAAGGAGATGCCGCAGTACCAGGCAGAGTCGGTTGAGCGGATGGAGGTCTACTTTCTCAAGGACCCGGACTTCGACCCGGAGGGGATATTCCTGGCCTTTCGGGACGGCCGGATGGTGGGATTCTCGGAGGCAGAGATTCAGAAGACGCGCATCGAGGCGGGGATGAGCCAGGGCTTCGTAGGCGTGGAGGTCGTTCCCTCCGAGCGAGGGCAGGGCGTCGAGGAGGTTCTCATGTCAAAAGCGCTGGGCTACCTGCGGACAAATGGCATCCGCGAGGCGATTTACGGATTCCACCCGCATATCCCATGGAGGCTGAAGCTGGCGAACGGCTCGGGATTCGCCTACCTGCGCAGGTTCTACAGGCTCAAGCGGGGGATGGCAGCGCCTGTGCCGGACGTTCCGTTTCCCGGGGGAATCGATGTCGAGCGCGTGCCTGGCCGGAACGCCCCGAAGGATTACGTCCTCGAATGGGCGGAAACGTTCAACAGGGCGTTCGTGGATCACTTCAACTTCGCCCCCTCCGACCCGCAGAACTTCCTGAACTGGACGGAGGTTCCGGGCGAGAACCTGGTCTTCGCGCTGGCCCGCGCGGGAGGAAAACCCGTGGGCGTTTGCCTGTCGGAGATTGAGCACGGCACGGATGGCGGGACCGGATGGGTCGACATCCTCGGGGTCGTGCCTGAGGCCCGCCGCAACGGGCTCGGCAGGGCGCTGCTGGCAGACGGGCTGAGGTGGATATCCTCCCAGCGCGCGAAGGAGGCTCTGCTCGGCGTCGATGCCCAGAACGAGAAAGCCCTAACCTTGTACCGGAGCCTGGGGTTCGAACCGATGACCGAGTCGCACGTCTACAACAGAATATTGTGAGCGGCCTCAAGCCCCTTTGGCATGGAGCCATTCGACTATCTTCTCGACTCCGCCGATGGTCATCCTGCAGTGCCTTTCGATGAACGACGCAGGCAGCTCCGAGTCCAGGGGAACCGCCTCGCTGTCCGAGAGGACGCGCGCGCCGTCGAAGTTCACGTACGCCATCCGCGCCGTCAGGTCCTCAGCCTCCCTGCCAAAGTGCATCCCCGGCAGTATAGCGACGCTCGCCTCGGCCAGCAAGCGCTCGCAAAGCTCCGGGGCGGTTTTTATCCCGCGCCTCGCAAGCTCGTCCGCGAAAGGGGAGAAATCGAGAAAGAGGTAGAACGCCCCCTCGGGCGGGTGCACGCGGATTCCGCCGGTTGCGAGGATGGAGGCGCAGCGGTTGCCAGTGGCCTTGAGCATCCTCCGGGCGTGGGCCAGGTAGCGTTCGATGGCGATGCCGCCCTTGAAGGCGCTGACGGCGGCGAACTGGATGGGGGCGCTCACCGACGTGTAAGTCTCGCTCGCGACGCAAGCCATCGCCTCCTGCAGCCAGTCCAGCTCCCTCGGGAATGAGAACGTCCCGAGCCTCCAGCCCCCCGCCCCGCACCACTTTGACAGCCCGGAGCTGATTATCGTTCCCTCGGGGTAGTAGCGGGCGACGGAGACGTGCGCCCCGGCGTGGTTTATTTGGCCGTAAATCTCGTCCGAGAGGAGAAGTATCTCGAACTCCTTGGCCACCTTGGCAATCTGCTCGAGCTCTTCCGCAGGGTAAGTCAGCCCGTCGGGGTTGCCGGGGTAATTCAGGACGAGGATGCGCGGGCGATAAGTGTCGTGCTCGGACTCGCAGAACTCGCGCAGCTTCGCGGGGGTTATCTGCCAGCGGTCCTCGAAAGAGGTGTGGATGAGCCGGACCTTGCGCCCGAGGATTTCCGCCTGGGGCACGTACGAGACCCAGCAGGGAGATGGTACGACCAGCTCGCCGTAGTAGGAAAGCTGGAGGAGGAAAAGCAGCTCCTTGGAGCCCGGTCCGATGAGGACATCGTCGGGCCGGACATTGACCTGGTCCTTTGAGTTGTGGAACTCCGCCACCGCATTCCTGAGCTCGGGCAGGCCCTTCACCGGAAGGTAGTCCTTCTCGTGCGCGTGGTGCTTGAGCGCGTTCACGACCTCGGTCGGCACCGGAAACGGAGACTGGCCGAGCCCGAGGTTGTAAATCGTCCGCCCGTCCCGCTGGAGCGCCTTCACCCTTTCGTTGATCGCAAGCGTGGCGGACTGGCCTATCCCGCGCACGTCAAAGTTGAGGTTCACGCGCTTGTGGATGTTCATCAACTTTCATTATCAAGGCATCTTTTATAACGTTTTCGGAGCCCACGGCTGGGCGCGACGTCAACGCCGCGCCCTCGCCTCGGCTGGTCTTATACTTTTACTTCGCCATCCCCGCCGCCTTCGCGAGCTTCTCGGCCTCCGCGACCATCTCCTCTATCTGCTTCAGGCCGCCGTCCCAGAACTTGGGGTCCGTGATGTTCAGGCCAGTCTTCGCAACGAGGTCCTTCGTCGGCAGGCTGCCGCCGGCCTCCAGCATCGCCATGAACTTTCCAGCGAAGCTCGGGCCCTCTTTCTTGTACCGGTCGTAAAGCGCCAGCACCAGCAGGTTTCCGAACGAGTACGCGTAGGTGTAGAAGTTGTAGTGGATGAAGTGGATGACGTAGGTCCACCACCAGGAATAATCCTCGGTCATCTCGACGCTGTCGCCGAACATCCAGACGTTCTCCTCGGTCCAGTATCTGTTGAACTCCTCCACGGTCAGCTCGCCCTTCGCCCTGCGGTGCTCGTGGAACCTGCGCTCGAACCTGACCATCATTATCTGGCGGAATACAGTCGCGAACGAGTCCTCAATCTTCCCGCAGAGGAGGCCAAGCTTCGCCTTGGGGTCATTCTCCCTCGACAGGATGTCCTCGAACAGGACCATCTCTCCGAAGACGCTCGCAGTCTCCGCAGCCGTGAGCGGCGTGTCGCTCTGGAGGAACCCGTTGCCCCTCGAAACGTATGCGTGGATGCCGTGGCCGAGTTCGTGGGCCATGGTCATCGCGTCCCTGACCGTCTCGGTCCAGTTCAGTAGGACGTACGGGTGCAGGTACGTCATGGCGGACGAGCAGAACGCGCCGCCCTCCTTCCCCGGGCGTATCTCGGCGTCTATCCAGCTCTTGTCGAAGAACAGTTCCGAGACCTCCCTCATCTTCGGGGAGAACTTGCCGTAGGCGTCGAGGGTCATATTCTTCCCCTCCTCGTACGTGCACTTCGGAAGGTCGATGCCGACCGGGCAGTACCGGTCGTAGTCGTAGAGCTTGTCCAGGCCCAGAATCTGGCGCTTCATCTTGTAGTACCTGGCCACCATCGCCCTGTGCCTGCCCACCGCATCGATTAGCGAGTTGACGACGGCGTCGTCCACCTGGTTGTCCAGGTTCTGCTTGCTCATCATGTCCGGATACTTGCGGAATCCGTCGTCCATGCCGTGGTCCTGGGCGACGATGTTGAATACGAACGAGAACATCTTGACGTTGGCCTTGAGGGTCTCGGTGACGCCCTTGTGGGCGGCGATCCTCAGCTCCCGGTCGGGGCTGTAAAGGCTGGACAGGGCCTCCTCCAGGGACATTTCCTCCGTCTTGCCATTGTGGGTCACGGGGTACTTCAGGCTGCCGAGGGTCTCGTCGAAGTAGCGCACGAACGCCGCGCGCCCGGTGTTCCGCTTCGCGTCCATTATCTTCTCCTCGGCCTCGCTCAGGAGGTGGGGCTTGAAGCGCCTGGCGGACTTGAGGAAATTGGAGTAATGCCTGAGCTCCGGCGCGTCGATGAGCTTCTTGGTCTTTGCGTCGTCGAGGGCGCACCACTCGAGCTCGAAGAAGAGGAGGTGCTTGCGCACGTCCGTCATCTTTTCCCGCGCCTTCGCCAGGAAAGCGCCATGCTCGGTCTTCGACGTGTCGCCGGCGAAGAGCAGGGAGGAAAACCAGGCGGGCTTCATTATCGTCTCGTATATGGACTCGTATTCCTTTACGGCCGCGAGAAGGTCGGCCGGAGACATCCCGGCTGCCAGCTTGCCGCGGTGCGCCTTCTCGAACGCCTCCGCGCGGCGCTTCGCGTCCGCGATGTCCTTGTCAATCTGCGGGTCGCCGAGCCCTTTGTAAATGTCGTTCAGGTTCCAACGCACGCCTTCCGCGCTGTTCTTCGCATCTGCCATGTGCATCACTTCGCATAGGGTATGGCGGCAGGGGTAAAAAGCTCTTTTGGTATACCTCAAGCGACATTATAATGACCCCCCGGCCAATCCAGGGATGGTTGCTATGTCCGAAATCGTCTCGTTTTGCGGACTGGACTGCGCAGATTGCCCGGCGTACAAAGCCTTGAGGAAGGACGACCCAGCCGCGCGGAAGAAGGTAGCGTCAGAGTGGTCCAAGATCTACAACGCCGACATCAAGTCCAGGGACATTTTCTGCGTCGGGTGCACCACTGGCGACGGGAAGCACTTCGGCCACTGCGAGAAGTGCGACTACCGCGCCTGCGGAAAGAAGAAGAAGGCGAAGAACTGCGGACAATGCGACGAATACCCTTGCGCTAGCCTGAAGAAATTCTTCGAGTGGGTGCCGGAGGCGAAGGGGCGCTTGGACCGCGAGAGGGCCAAGGGGAAGTAGGCATCCAACGCGTTTTTATACGATGAGATGAATCCTCCCCCGAGGTTCAACCATGTCCTGGGAGCAGGCCGAAGTCAGGGAACTGAGAGAGGGCAGATACGTCAACATCGATGATGAGCCTTGCAAGATTCTCAGCATCACGATGTCCAAGCCAGGGAAGCACGGGGAAGCGAAAGCTCGCCTCGATGTCGTCGGGATGTTCGACGGCCAGAAGCGGAGCATAGTGCACCCCGTCACCCACAAGGTGAAGGTCCCGATAATAGACAAGCGCTCGGCGCAGATACTGGCGATAACGGACGACGAGATACAGCTCATGGACATGGAAACGTACGAGCAGTTCTCCTTGCCGAAGGACCCGGAGTTCGAGGGCCAGCTTGAACCGGGCAAGGAAATTCTCTACATGATAGCCATGGACAAGAAGAAAATCACGAGGGCTTGAGCGTCCTGGCATGAAGAAAAATTTGGCTCGGACCTATTGCGAAGACGTTCTTTTCGCCGATGCCAACGTGGGTCCGTCCGAGGCCGACTCGGTGCTTTTCGGCGTGAGGTACGGCGGGACGGTCTCGTTCCGCAAGGGCACGGAGAACGGCCCGTGCGCCATCCGCGAGGAGTCGTGGAACTTCGAGACATTCCACTGGGAGCACGGGACGGACCTGGAAACGTCCAGGCTCTTCGACGCGGGTGACATCGGCCCGTTCAAGACCCCGGAGGAGATGGCCTCGTCCGTTGGCGCCAGGGCGAAGGAGCTGGCTCACGGGAATTTCCTGATAATGCTCGGCGGCGAGCACTCGGTGACGTCACCGGTGGTGAAGGCAACTGGCGCCAAGGCCGTCGTAGTTGTGGATGCGCACCTGGACTTCCGCGATTCGTATCACGATTCAAAATACAATCACGCCTGCGCGACCAGGCGCATCTCGGAGATTGTCGGCGTCGAGGGCGTATTCCCGATAGGGGTGCGGTCGATATGCGCCGAAGAGCACGAGGATGCCAAGCGGCTCGGGCTCAGATGGGCGACGTCGAACGACGTGCGAACCAAGGGCATAGACCGGGTAATCGACGATGTGCTGGCGCAGCTCAAAGGCCGGCCTCTGTACTTATCGATTGACATAGACGGCATCGACCCCATGTACGCGCCCGGTACAGGCACTCCCGAGCCGTGGGGCATCGCGTCGCTGGATGCGAAGCGGATAGTCGAGAGGCTCGCCCCCGAGCTCGTGGGCATGGACGTGGTCGAGGTCTGCCCGGCGTGCGACAACGGCAACACGGCTAGCCTCGCAGCCAGGCTCGTGAGGGAGGCGCTGGCCGTGAGGATGAAGAGCCCGGCGAAGAAGTAGTCACGGAGTGTTCACTTCCTGCTATATAGAAGTCCCCAACTACGGTTTCTTCTTCCAGTACGGACCGCTCAAGTCCTCGAACGCCGACACGGCCGCGGTCGCGCCGGTTCCCACGGCGGTGACAATCTGGCGCACACCGCCCGAGATGTCCCCCGCCGCATAGACGCGCGGGATGTTCGTGCGCATCGAGCGGTCGGCCTTGATGAATCCCGCCTCGTCGACGCCCACGCCGATTTCCCTGGCGAGCTCCGATTTGGGGTCGAAGCCTATCGAGACGAATACGCCCTCTATCGGCAGCGTCGTCCCCGCCCCGGTCTTGAGGTTCTTCAACCTGACTGCCGTGACGCGGTCGCCGCCCACGATTTCCTCCACGACGGTGTCCCATATCGTGGGCCTTCCCGTGGCCTTCCACGAATCGACCTGGTGCTTCTCGGCGCGGAACTCGCCCTTCCTGTGGACCAGAGCCACGCGCGCTCCAAGGCTGTGAAGGTAAATCGCATCCGTCAGCGCGGTGTTGCCGCCGCCGATGACCAACACGTCCCTGTCCTTGTAGAAGAATCCGTCGCAGGTGGCGCAGTATGCGACCCCCTTGCCGGACAGCCTGTCCTCTCCGGGAGCGCCGAGCTTCTTGTGCTCCGCGCCCATGGCCAGGATGATTCCCCTCGCCTCGTAGCGCATCTTCGGGGTTATGGCCTCGATGTGCCTCCCTATCTTTATTTCGCGCACTGGCTCATTCTCCCTGACCTGGACGTAGTCCCTGGCCTGCGCCGCCATCATCTCCATGAGCTTCGCCCCTGGGACGCTCTTGAAGCCTGGCCAATTCTCGACGATGGGGGTGATTGAGACCTGCCCGCCCACGCTCTTCGCTTCGAGGACGACCGTTTCCAGCCCGCTGCGCTTGGCGTAAATCGCCGCGGTGAGCCCAGCCGGACCCGCCCCAACGACGACCAGGTCGACGGCGACCACCTTGGGCTCTTTCGCCCCTTCGTCGTGAACATGCTGGTGCCCCGCAGGGGCTTGCGCCGGCTCGACGTACGGCCTCATCGAGAGAAGGCCCTCGACGAACCTGTCCTCGGGCTGCAGCCCCTTGCTGACCGTTGCTCCGTTGACGATGGTGTGCGGCACCGAGCCCACGCCGAACTGTTTCGCCAGGTCTATGTTCTCCATCGATTCCACGCACTCGGCGGACACGAGGTCAGGACGCTCCATCGCCGCGCTGAAGGCGTTCAGCACCTCCCCTGGGCAGTAGGGGCACGTCGGAGTCACGAATACCTGGACGTGGCGCTTCTCCTTCAGCTGGGCGAGCCTGGCCTTGGCCTTCGGCGAAAGCATGCTGTCTGCGAACGAGACTTGCTCGATTATCTGCATGAACGAGCGGCCCTCCTCTCCGGCGGGGGCGCCGGTGTAGCGGATTCGATACTTTTCAGGCGCTATGAGGATGGTCGGCGTGCGCTCGACCTTCATCTCCTTCGCCCGCGCCTCGCCAATCTTGAAAAACTTCGGGACAATCTTCGGGGAAATCTCCGCCAGCTCTCTGACTAGGCCGGCGCTGACGGCGTTGAACTCGTCGTGCTCGCCGTCCTTGGTGAAGACCTCTATGTTCACGGGGTCCTTCAACGACTTCAGGCGGTCTGCCACAATCTTGCGGGCGTCGTCGGGGATTAGCTTTTCATTCGTCATTCCGCACACCTACACAGGAGGTAAATACGTGCATCCTGAATATAATTTTAACCATGCTAGGCGCAAGCGTCTTGACCCGAGTTAGGTTTCAGACTGCTAGTTCCCCCTCGAAGACGGTCACCGCCTTCCCTAGAAGGAAAACCCTGCTCCTGCCCACCCTGACCCCGACGGTGCCGCCACGCTCCGACGCCTGGTATCCGACCAGCTCTTTCTTCCCCAGCATCTCCGACCAGTACGGCCCGAGGCAGCAGTGCGCGGAGCCGGTCACGGGGTCCTCGTTCACGCCGACGCCTGGCGCGAAGTACCGCGAGACGAAGTCGTACCTGCTGTCGTCCGACCGGGCCGTGGCCATCACGCGGTCCAGGGGCAGCTTCTTCATCAGCTCGAAGTCCGGCGCCAGCGAGCGGACGGCGCTATCGGAATCGAGCTCCGCCAGATAGCCGAGGCGGTTCTTGGCGACGTTGATTGGCGTTGTGCCGAGCACCTTCACCAGCGATGCGGGGGGCCGCGCTGCGACCGCGCGCTCGGCCGGGAAGTCCATTTCGATGCGGGCTCCCTTCCTGCTGGCTGTGAGAAGTCCGCTGCGCGTGAGGAATTTGGCCGCATCCCCCCTGCCCAGCAGCCCCGACTCCCACAGGACGTGGGCGCTCGCCAGGGTCGCGTGCCCGCAGAGGTCCACCTCCTTCCTGGGCGTGAACCAGCGCAGGCCGTAGCCGTCTTCTCGTTTGAGAAGGAACGCGGTCTCGGACAGGTTCATCTCCATCGCAACATTTTGCATCCAGGCGTCCGGCATCTTCCTGTCGAGGAGGCACACGGCGGCCGGGTTTCCGACGAATGGCTTGTCCGTGAAGGCGTCGACGTGGTAGAGCTTCATGGAGGACGGTAATGCAGGGGAGGGGAAAAGGGTTGCGCGCTTTTCCTCTAAAATCAATGCGTATTTCATAAAAAACCATGAAAATAAATATGTGGATGCTATACCGATTAATGGAGACATCGGTTGACTATTACGATACCACAAGAGTTCTGCATTCCGGCGATAGGCCTTCTTATAGGGATTTCTATCTTGGTTGAGTGGGTGCTATCAAAATATTTTCCCACAAGACCCCAATCAAAAACAATACGTATTTTCATAGTCCATTCTATAACATTTATATTGATTTTTGCATTTGTTTATTTGCCCCCAATATCAACGGAACTTGATATTTCATCTAATATTTTTGTCAGCCTTAGTTTCTGTACGTGGATAATTATTCTATTTTATCACTTTAAAAAGGTGCTTGAGAAAGAATCGTTCGAGATAAAAAAATGGTTCAATCAAAGCATTTTTAAAAAGGCTGTATGCATGCTTGTTGTCATGATTGTGGTAGCGTTGGGTTTTAGTTGGTTTTTCTATGAAGGAGTCACAAAGAAAAATTCATCCTTTGAAACCATTTTTCGATTCGAAGGCCAAAACCAGACAAGTCCTCATAACACAGTTGTTTGTTTTTTCAGCTGTGATGGTCCACTGTGCGCCCAAAGACCATTTTATTTAGACAAATTTGAATTGTATGTTTCAGAACCTGAAAATGAACAACTAGAGAATTTTATGTTCTATTTATATATGCCAAACGGCCGAGGCTCTGTAGATGGCGACCCATATCATTATCTTAATTATGAATATGAATTTAAGGCGCCTCAATCTCCTCCTAACGGCTGGCAGTTTCCTACAACCTCCCATCCTAATACTTCTTTCTCTTTTTACTTTGAAGGCATATACCTATTAGAGGGTGGGTTGCACTTAAATTTCAATCAATCGTCGTTTTTCGATCGTAACTTATCTGTAAATAGCACCCCCTTGCAAGTTGAATCTTATCAAGTATATAACAATTATATATCGACTCGAATAACGATGGCCTCCTTGATTTTCGGCACCATCTTCGTGACAATTCCTTCGACTTTTGTGGCATTGGCAAAGCTCTATGGCGATGATTTGAGGAAAAAGTAATTTCGAAGTCTACCGGTACCCCGGTATGTCCTTCTTCTTGCTGTACACCGTGTTCATGTCGAACTTCTGTAGCTCGCTCTCGAAGCGCTTGTCCAGAGTCTCCTTGCGCTTGCGCACCTTGGCCAGCTCGGCGTCCTCCTTGTCGAGCATGGCCCGTATCTTCCGGATTTCCTCCGGGAGCGAACCGTCGAACTCGAACCCCCCCATACCCAGGAGCGAAAGGGTGTTCCCCATGACCGCCAGTTCGAGCTTCATCTGGTCGCGCGCCCCCTCCTTGTAGACCCTCTTGTTGAGCTTTATCAGCACCTCGCGGTGGTTCTTCAGCGCCGTCAGGATGCTCTCGACGCGCTTGTTGGAGCTGAGCAGCAGCTCCTCGTTCTTCAGAAGGATGCGCTGCAGCTCGCCCACGGAGCCTTTCTCCCCGGGCTTGGCTTTCGAAGGCTCCAACCCTATCGCGTTGAGGATAATCTCCTCCCGCTTGATGCGCGTCTCCAGGCGCCCCTCGAGGCTCTGGATTCTGTTCTGATGGGCCCGGAGGCGGGCCTGCAGCTCGCGCAGCTTCCGCGCCGTTGACGCGCCCGCAGGTTTCTTGCGGGGCGCCGCCTTCCTCTGAGCCTTCTTCTTCTTTGGCATCGCTCCTCAAATGGGGCTCTGGCTTAATTAAGCTTCGCCTGCGGACGCGTGATTGTGTTTGTAAGCCGTTCGCAACAGCCATCATAATAGCGTCCGCGGGAAAAGGCTTATTAGCGGCAGCGCGATGCCCAAAGCCTGCAGGGACGGTACCATGGAGAAGCATGAACGCAGCGTGCTCTGGTTCAGCGACATAGGCATCGGGGACGTGGCCATTGTCGGCGGAAAGAACGCGTCGCTGGGGGAGATGTACGCCAGGCTCCAGGAAAAGGGCGTGGCCGTGCCGAACGGCTTCGCAATCACCGCCAAGGCATACAGGCACTTTCTAAAGAAGGCGGGGATAGAGCACAGGCTCAAGGAGGCCATGACCGGGCTTGACGTGACGGACCTGGAGAACCTACATGCCTGCGGGGAGAAGGCGCGAGCCGTGGTGATGGGGGCCGAGATACCCGAAGACATCAAGGCGGAAATCGTCCAGGCATACGCCAAGCTTGGCGGTCGCAGGCGCGATGTGGACGTGGCGGTGCGCTCGTCCGCAACAGCCGAAGACCTGCCGGACGCCTCGTTCGCGGGCCAGCAGGACACGTACCTGAACGTCCGGGGCGCCGACGCGCTGCTTCAAGCCTGCAAGCGCTGCTTCGCGAGCCTCTTCACGGACAGGGCGATTTCGTACCGCCAGGAGAGGGGCTACGGCCATTTCTCGGTTTATCTGTCAATCGCGGTCCAGAGGATGGTGCGCTCTGATAGGGCCTCGTCCGGTATCATGTTCACCCTCGACCCGGAGTCGGGTTTCAGGGACCTGATAGTCATCAACTCCTCGTGGGGCCTCGGCGAGTGCATCGTCGGGGGGAAGGTCATCCCTGACGAGTTCCAAATCTTCAAGCCAGTCCTTCCCAACGGGCGGAGGGCCATCGTCGGCCGAAGGTGCGGCTCCAAGGACATCAAGGGGGTGTACAGCGAGGACCCCGAGAACCCCATCAAGACCGTGAAAACCTCAAGGAAGGAGCAGAACGCTTACAGCATCACGAACGCCGAGGCCCTGAGGCTGGCGGACTGGGCGTGCATCATCGAGGAGCATTACAGCAACGAGGCGAAGTGGAACGCGAGGAAGGCGGGGAATCCCCTGCCGGCCAGCTTCCGCAGGTACATGGACATCGAGTGGGCCAAGGACGGCAAGACCGGCGAGCTTTTTATTGTGCAGGCCAGGCCGGAGACGGTCCAGAGCTCCAGGCAGATACGCAAGAACGAGAACGGCAAGGATTACTTCCTCGTCGAGAGCTACGAGTACGCAGTGCCGGTGGAGGAGGTCCATGGCAAGCACCGCAAGCTGGCCGAGGGCATCTCCGTCGGGCGCAAGATTTCCTGCGGGACGGCGAGCGTGATAGACAGCCCGAAAGACATAGCCAAATTCAAAAAGGGCGACATCCTGGTCACGCGGATGACCGACCCGGACTGGGAGCCGATAATGAAGATGTCGGCCGGCATCATCACGGAGCAGGGCGGGAGGACGTGCCACACGGCCATATTGTCCAGGGAACTGGGGATTCCGTGCATCGTCGGAACGCAGACAGCGACCACGGCCATCCACAACGGCCAGAGGATAACCCTGTCGTGCGGCGAGGGGGAGCGGGGGATGGTTTACGAGGGGGACGTCCGCTTCATCGCGAGGAAGGACTGGGTCGAGGTCCCCAAGACCAAGACGAAGATACGCATGAACGCGGCGATACCGGAGACGGCGTTCGCCTTGGGCACACTGCCGAACGATGGCGTCGGACTCGCCCGCGTCGAGTTCATCATCGCGTCGCACATCGGAATTCACCCGATGGCGATGATTGATTACCCCAAGCTCAAGGACTCGCACGACCCCAAGGACAGGAAGCTGGCCGGGGAGATAGAGCGCCGGACCAAAGGCTGGGAAAACAAGTCCGACTTCTACTCAGACACGCTCGCCATGGGCATAGCCAAGATAGGCGCGGCCTTCTACCCCAACGAGGTCGTCGTGAGGATGTCCGACTTCAAGACGAGCGAGTACGCGAACCTCCTGGGCGGGGAGAAGTACGAGCCAAAGGAGAGGAGCCCGATGATAGGCTGGCGCGGAGCGTCGAGGTACTACGACCCGCTGTTCCGGCCAGCCTTCGCGCTCGAATGCAAGGCCCTTAAAAAGGTCAGGGACGAGATGGGGCTCATCAACATCAAGGCTATGATTCCGTTCTGCCGCACCCCCAGCGAGGGAAGGAAGGTCATCCAGGTGATGAAGGACGAGGGCCTCGTCCAGGGGGAGAACGAGTTCGAGGTCTACGTCATGGCCGAGATTCCTTCTAACTGCATAGACGCCAACTCCTTCGCGGACATATTCGACGGCTTCAGCATAGGCTCGAACGACCTGACCCAGCTCGCCCTAGGCCTGGACCGGGACTCGACCCTCGTCGCGCACATATACAACGAGCGTGAGCCGACGGTCAAGATGCTGATATCGCAGCTCATCAAGGTAGGGAAGGCTCGGGGCAAGAGGGTGGGCATATGCGGCCAGGCGCCCTCGGACTTCCCCGACTTCGCGGAATTCCTGGTGCAGTGCGGGATAGACAGCATGAGCCTGAACTCCGACACCGTGGTCAAGACGCGGCTCATAGTGGCCGAGGCGGAAAAGAAGTTCGGCATGTAGATGCGGCCAAAGGATTAAACCCTCCCATGGGCATGACTGCTGCATGTTCGCGAAGGCCGTCGCGCTGACGCTTGCGATATTCCTAGGCTTTCCAGCTCTTATCGGCGTGGCGTCTCCGTCGGACACAGGCGCTCCAGCATCCGTCGAGTGCGCGCCCGTCCAGGCCGCGGCGGCGAACTTCTCCGCCGAGGCCGAGATACGGACTATACTGTCAGTGATTGACCAGCCATTCCTGTCTGGCTACGTCCAGACGCTTCAGGACTTCGGCACACGATACGCCTATACGCCGTTTTGCATGGATGCCGCGAAGTACATCGAAGGGGAGTTCATCGGGTGCGGTCTCGAGACGAGCGTCCAGGACATGGAATACATGGGCCATAGGATAAGGAACGTCGTGGGGGTGCTGCCGGGAACTGGCTCCGCTGCCGGCGAAACCGTGATAGTTTGCGCCCATTACGACTCTTACTCCGAGATGTTATATTGGTCCGCGCCAGGAGCCGACGACGACGCCTCCGGACCCGCGGGGGTCCTTGCTGCCGCAAGGCTTCTGGTGGGCATGCAGTTCAACCGCACCATCAAATTCATAGCGTTCGGAGGGGAGGAGCTGGGCCTGGTCGGGAGCGATTATTACTCCGAGCTGGCGTGGTCTTCGGGCGAATCCATCGCCGGAGTCCTGAACATGGATATGATTTCACACAACCACGATCTCCACACGATAGACGTTTACACGGATGACAATTCGGCCGCGCTCGCCTCGCGCTACCACGACATCTGGGACAAGTACAAGGACATCATCGGCGACCCAGAGCCGGCGGTCATCAACGAACCGAATGCGGGATGGAGCGACCACGCGCCCTTCTGGCAGCGGGGCTTCCAGGCACTATGCATCATCGAAACTGATTTCAGCGACCACTACCACACGACGGACGATACGATTGCCACGATAAACATGACGTACATGCAGGGGGCGTTCAGGAACGCTGTTGCTGCGGCTTGTGAGATTGCCGAGATGAGCGCCGGGGATTCCACGCCGCCCGCGGTCTCCGCGCCGTCGCCAGCGCCGGATTCTGCCGGCAACTCCACCCCGGTGATTTCCGTTGGATTCTTCGACGCTTCGGGCGTCAACGCCAGCTCGTGCAAGCTCTACGTGAACGGCTACAGGGTGATGTGCGATTTGGCTCCCGCGCCCCTGGGGTACACCCTGTCTTACTGGCACGACGGCGGCTTCCAGAGCGGGTCCACGGTCAGGTGCAAGGCGATGGCATCCGATGCTGGCGGGCACGGGGCTGTCTTCTGGTGGAACTTCACGGTGGACACGACCCCGCCTCTCCCCCCGGAGACTGCCAACGCGAGGTTCCTGGCCGTCGAGCCCGACAAGGCCGACGCCGTCTTGACAGCGGGGCCGGGATTCGAGGATTCGACCGGCGTGGCTTCGCCTTCCGTGCTTTACGCCGGCGGTGAGTTCAGGCTGTGGTACACCGGCCTTCAGGAAGGGGTATTCAGGCGGATAATGGCTGCGAGCTCCTGCGACGGCTTTTCATGGCAGAAACAGGGCGTGGTCTTAGACGTCGGGACGGCGGGGGAGCCTGACTACAGAGGCGCCACCGATTGCTCGGTCATCCTCGACGGAACATACAAGATGTGGTACACGGGGCACGACGTGGATGTCACTCGGGTTCTGTACGCAGAATCGCCCGACGGAGTTGTGTGGACGAAGCTTGGAATCGCAATCGCCAATGGCACGGGCCGCGAGCCAGATTCGTGGGGGGCCTCCTCTCCCACGGTGCTCGCCCGGAACGGAAGCTACGTCATGTGGTACACGGGATGGGACGGCGTCGAGTGGCGCGTGATGAGGGCGACGTCGGCGGACGGGCTGACCTGGGTCAAAGATGGCGTGGCGCTCTCCCGAGGCGGTTTCAATGACAGGGACAGGATGGGGGCTTCGGACCCCGACGTTTCGATAATCGACGGCGAGTACGTCATGAGGTACACGGCCACCGAGGACATGTCGGTCAAGAGCATTCTGGAGGCCCGTTCAGTCGATGGAATCTCTTGGATGCGCACTGGCGCGCACATCATGCCCGGGATGCCGTGGGAAGCCGATTCGAAGTACGTCCGCGCCTCCAGCGCGGTAGTGGTCGACGGCATCGAATACACGTTTTACACGGGCAAGGGCGATCCCTACGAGGAGGTCATTTTCATTGCGTTGAGGGAGATGCAGACCCTGAAAAACGAGCTTGTTCTAGAATGGTGCCCGTCCGCCTCATCCGACGTAACTGGCTATTCGGTCCGCTTGGCGGAGGATTGGGCGGAACTCCAAAGCGGTTCGGGAACGGTCTACAGGGCGCCGGGAACATATCTCGTGCTGCCGTATGCCGGCGTCGCCAACCTTTCCGGGGCATTCGCCAAAATAACTGTCTGGGACGTCGCCGGCAACTCGGCGGAGACTTGGTACGCCATCGGCAAGACGTCGATGATGATGGAATTCGAGTGGGAGCTCGTGTCATGCCCGTACGCGGCGGAAGGCACAGGCATCGCGCAGGCGCTGGATACCCTGGTGTGGGATTACGCAATGGCGTATTCCGGTAACCCTGGCGACACCTGGCAAACAAACCATTATTTGCGCGCCGACGACCTGGACGACCTGAAAGTCATCGGGCCCGGGATGGGGCTGTGGCTTCAGGCGCAGACGGGCCAGTATCTGGCGACGTGCGGAATCGTGCAGAACATGACAATCCAGCTGCGGACGGGCTGGAACCTTGTCTCGTACCCTCATCCATACGATATGACCGCGGCAGCTGTCGCGGCGGAAATCGGGCCGGCCTGCCAGGCCATCGAGGCCTTCGATTATGCATTGGAATACATGACAGATGTTCTGGAGCCGTACGAGGCGATGGCCCCCGGCAGGGGGTACTGGGTGAAGGTCAGTGCGGACACCGCCTGGACGGCTGTGAATTACTAGAGGGGAACCATTTCGCTTGTTTTCGGGTATCAAGATCCGGTCCACGAGCCCTACAAAACTATATTATCGTGATGGCAAATGCGGTGTAAAAGCATTGACATGCAGAGGCGGGTGTAACGAGGGTATGAAAGCCAACCAGGAAGCCTACCCGAGCGAACCCGCGCGCAGCCTGATGCCCTGGCACAGGAGCGGATGTAGTGAGGGAAAGAAAGCCTCATTGGTGTCTTTCCCGAGCGAACCCGCGCGCATAAACGCTTTAATTAGCAAAGCGCGGGTGTAATCTAGTGGTTAGGATTTCAGCCTTCCAAGCTGAACACTCGGGTTCGAATCCCGACACCCGCATGGAATTGTTTTCTCAGCAGAGGGTGGAGGAACAAGGACCTTCACAAACGTTCGACGCTGGTCCGGGTCCCGACACCCGCATTTTAGCACATTTAGCTACGACAAATTTATACGCCGCGCTTCGCGCGGCTGGCCCGCCTTCGGCGGTCCCGACACCCCTATGCTAGAGCATCTCTCAAAGGGATTTAGTACCCAGGCTGGGAGTCGAGCCGTATCTGGCTTGGAATCAGTTTTAATAGTTCTTTTCAAGCCAATGGAAGCAAATTTGTTGGAAGTGGGGAATCCCTCGTGCAGCCAACGCTACATATTTATACCGCCAACCGTTAGTCGAGGCGCTAGGCTCGACCGGGGGGTTCGGCGTCCCCTTTTACACCAAAATCGTCGTCAGTGGGGGTGACAGCTGGATGCGGCGCGCCAGTCCCGTGCGGGTCCTGCGCATGACCGTGAGGCCTTGTCCTGCGGGGCGGGTGGCGGCATCGCGGCGCAGCCGGAGGGCGGCGCTCTTTGCCATGGTCGCGGGGAACGGGTCAGGCCCTGAAGGGAGCAGCCTAACCGCGGATTACCCACGCTCGCGGGGTAGCGGGACCGAGAAGTGCGCAGACCAATCCGTGCGAAGGCTGGTCGACAAGTTCAGCGGCCTAGTATTTCCTCTTTATTTTCAGGCCGCTGAAAGGCCTAGCGGTCTCCGTCATTTTCCGAACAAGGAGCTAGGCCGGCTCCACGGCAAGGACTACATGCACTCAGTCTTGCCGTGGCCGAAGCAACACGGAATCACTTCTTCAACCTCTTCGCCCCGAACCACGCCACGTCGCCCCTCTCCTCGAACCCCGCCCCCTTGCACATCTCATAGCTGGCTTCGTTTGTCTTGAACACGTAGCAGTAGGGGGTTAGGTCCATGCCGTACAGCCTGTGCGTGAGGTCGATGGTTATTCTGTTGCCGAACCCCATGCGCCTGTATTTCCTGAGCGTGTGGGCGAATCCCAGCTCCGCCACCTTGTCCGTGACGAAATGGTTACCTCCCCATGATGCCAGCTCGCCGTCCACTCGGATGCAGGCGCTCGGATATTTTTTGATGCATTCGCGTATGTGCGGCAGCGGGTGGTCGTGCAGGCTCCACAGCCTCGCCACCGTGGGCGCATCCTTCTGGCGCAGTGGCATGAGGTTCTCCCACCCTCCATTCGGGCGCTTGGGCATCGGAGCCACAAGGGTCCAGCAGGGGGATTTCCAATCCATGACGTACCTGCGGCGGACCTGCTCGTAAGCCCCGAAGGGAGCGCCCGAGGACCAGAACGGGGCCTTGGGTAAGAGATGGAACGGCACCTCCGCCCCGTTCCAATCGCCACAGAACATCGCATGCCTTCCCCTGACGGCGACGACGCTGTTACCGTCCGTCCAGACTTTGTATTTCTCCCCTTCGCTGAAAATCTTGTGTATAAGGATTCCGTTCATCACCGGGTCCTTGTCCAGGAGCCTCCTCAAACCGGCCATGCCCTCGAATGGCTCAAACAAGCGGCTCGCCTCCCATTGTCACGGGGATTTTTACGAGGCGCAGCAATTTCTTGGCCCACGCCAGCTTGCGGCGCTTGATATCGGAATACACGCCGCCCTTGCGCGCCGGGTTCTCGAAATCGAAGCCGACCAGGTCGATCGAGGAAGCGCCGAAGGCTTCAGCCAGGAACGCCGACCTGTCGCCGTCAGTGAATCCGCCAAAGTTCCTAAGGTTTCCCATCGGCGCGCACTGGCACGTGCCGAGGGCCGGCCCCTTGAATTTCCTCACCGCGTCCAGCCTGTCCTGGTTATCACCATGGGCGTGGACCACGATGACGGAACCGGCAGCGGAGAGCCTAGCGATGATTTCGACGTCGCCGTCGAGGTCCGTGACGACGGCGAGCGGGACGACGCCATCTTCCAGCAGCGAGACGGCGGAATCGGCGACGACCAGCGGCCCGGCGAGGGAGCGAGGATGGAAACCGGTCAGGGCCGGTCCCAGGACGGTGACGCGTGCGCCTTTCATCCTACCAAGGCTGTCCTCGGCCAGCTCTCGCCCGGTCGGCAGGAGCGCATCCAGCATGCGCGCCGATTCCTCGTCCCGGCTCTCCATATGGCCAAAGTCCCTGAGAATCCGTTGGTACAGGGGCTTCCAGTCCCGGTCGTTCATCGCCGTCTGCCATGCCGTTCGCGGATTAATCCTTTTCTTCCGATATCACGACTAGGCAGTTCTTCTCCCCGTCCGCCATGCTCTTTTTGAGCTGAACGTCGAACGGCTTTTTCGCGCGGGACGCGAATCTCCAGGCAATCCCCCTGCAGAGGACGCAGAGGAGGATGTTGCGGCTCTTCTGGTTGTCCCACGGGCATCCGCTGATGCTCACCGAGCATGTCGCCGGGCAGGGACGCTTGTTTGCCTTGCACGCCTCCTCGTCGGGGCACACGAGCATAGATTTGCCGCCCAGGTCGGCCAGCACGCTGATGTATGCGCCGGCGACTTCCTGGGCCGTCTGAGATGACATTTCCACTGGGTACTTGGCCAGCAGGACGGTGTCGAGGCGCTCCGACAGCTTATCAACCAGGTCGGCCCGCCCCCCCTTGTCCATGGAGCCGAGCATTACGGGAACGATGTCGGTTATGACCGACATCAGCTTGAACTGGGCTTCTAGGACTTGGCGCTGGACATCCTCCGATTGGCGCTTCTTGACCTCGGTGATGTCCTTGACGATTCCGACGATGAAGAGGTCGTGGCCGAGCATGTACTCTGAAATCGATATCTCCGCGTCGAAAGTGCTGCCGTCCTTGCGCAACGCCTTGAACTGGTACCTGTTCGGGGCGTGCTCGCCGGACTCCCTGGCTTGCGCGTAGGTCGCCATGCGCTCCCTGTCTTCAGGAGCGATTGTGTCCCCGGCGCACTTGCCCACGATCTCCTCGACGGTCCTGAACCCGTACATGCTAGCGAAGGAAGGGTTGACGTATGCGAACCGGCCCTTGCTCTCGACACCGATGCCGTCGATGGACGCATGGAACAGCGCCTTCAATCTCTCCTCGGAGCTCCGGACATTCTCCTCTGCCGCCTTCCTTTCCGTCACCTCGCGCACGACGGCCACCGCACCCCGGTAACGGCCGCTTTCCATGGTCGGCGAGAGCTTGGCCACGTACCATCTTCTTGTTTCGCCGAAATCGAGCCAGTATTCATACTCCGAAACCGAGCCGCTCCTGGCTCTTTCAAGGGCGTCCGCGGTCAGTTTCGAAGCCTGGGGCGGCAGTATGTCCGAGTACAGCTTTCCGTTGAAATAATCTGGCTCGGCGTACAGGTCATCTCTGTTCGAAGCGTGGTAGAAATTGAATCTCCCCTCCGTGTCGAAGCCGAAGACCAGATCGTCCATCGAGCTCATTATGTTGTGGAGTTTCGTCTCGGAGGCGACGAGTTCGCTCTCTGTCTTCTTGCGCTTGGTGATGTCCCTCACCATCGCCAGGAGGTATTCCTTTGCGTTGAACCTTACCAGATTGAGGCTGACCTCGGCGTCGAAAAGCGAGCCGTCGGGGCAGACATGCATCCATTCGAAGAACTGCGGCTTTCCAGAGAACGCAGTCTGAATGAGCTCTTTGGCTTTCTCGTCTGAAGCCCTCCCGTCCGGCTGCCTGGGCGGCGAGAAGTTGTAGGGCTGCTGGCCGATAATCTGCTCCCGTGTACACTTGAACATAGCGAGCGTCTTGAGGTTGCAGTCCACGAATGTGTTTCCGTCCATGAGGAAGATGGCGTCGTGCGCCATGTCGAAGAGGGTCTTGTACTTCGTCTCGCTCTCGTAAAGCATCGCCTCGGCGTCTTTGCGCTCGCTGAGGTTTCTGATAATCAGCATGTCCGCCGGCTTTCCAAGGTACTGGATGACTCCGGCGTTTACCTCCACTGGCAATATCGATCCGTCCGGGCGCTTGAGCTTGGTCTCGTATATCGATGGGGCCGGCTCCCCCCTCATCCTGCGGGCGTACATATCCGCAATCTTGGGCTTTTCCTCGTCCGAGATTGCCTCAAGGATGCTCGTGTTGTATGCGTCTTCGCCTTTGTATCCAGTCATGCGCAAGGCGCTCTCGTTGAAGAATACGGGTTTTTCGTTCTGGACGATTACGATTCCATCCCTCGCCCTCTCGACCAGATTGCGGTATTTTTCCTCACCCTCGCGCAGCGCCTCCTCGACCTTTTTACTCTCGGTCACATCCCTTACTATGCCCAGTATGGCGCGCACCTTGCCATCGGCGCCTTTCAACAGAGCGCTGCTGACCTCGCCATCGTAGCGGGTCCCGTCCTTTCGCAGGAGCGTGTAATAAGTGACGAGATGGGTCTCTGACTTCAGCAGCCTTGACAAATCCTCGAAGGCCCGTTCGTTGTCCTCTGGCGCTATCAGCTCCATGAAGTTTTTCCCGGCGACCTCATCCATCGATTCGTAGCCGCTGATTTCCAGCGCCCTATGGGAAGCATACGTCAGCCTGCCGTTCAGGTCGCTGATGACGACCGCCTCCGGCATCATCCTCAGTATGTTTCTCTGGAGGTCCTCCGCCTGCGAAAGCTCCGCGCTCACGCGCTTGAGCTGGCTGATGTCGGTGATTATGCCGAGGATGGCGGGTTCGCCCTCGTATCTGATGGGCTTCGAGTTGATGAGAACCTCGAACCTGCGCTTGTCTTTTGTGAGCAGCGTGTACTCATAAGGGGCGCTCTCAATGCCATCGAAGCGTTTCTGCGCGTTCTCACGGACCCTTTTCCGGTCCTCCGGCGCTACGAGGCTCAGGAAGTCGAAACCTTCTGCGTAGAATTCGTCGGGCGCGTAGCCCATGGTCTCGGCGCACTTCCTGTTGGCGTAGACGACCTTCCCCAAGCGGTTGATGAAAATCATGTTTGGCGAGTTGTCGGCCAGCTCGCGGAACTTTGCCTCGCTCTCCTCCAGCGCCTTCTGGGACTTCTTCCGCTGCGTTACGTCGATGTTGAACTCGGCGACGACCCACTCGCCGTCATCGCCCCTGAACGGAATTGTGTGCACCTCGATGTGCCTGTCCTCTTTTATCAGGTACTCCTCGGAAATGGTTGTCTTCTTGGTATCGAGGGCGGTCTTGATTGCGCAGGTATCGCATGGAGCGAATGTGCCCATGAAGTAGTCGTGGCACTTCTTGCCCCTGTAATCCCCGAGGGTATTGGCCCACGCCGGGTCGACGTAGATCACGTTGTAATCGGCATCGACGATGTCGAACCCCGTGTGCGTGGCGCCCAGGATGTACTCCAGCCGGTCCTTTACAACCTTCAGCTCTTCGTTCACCCGCTGGCGTTCCGCCATCTCTTCCTTCAGCTTGGCCGTCCGCTTCTCGACCAGCTCCTCCAGATGCTCGCGGTACTTCGAGATTTCTGCCTCGCTCGCCTTGAGGTCCGCGATGTCGTTCGCGACGCAAAGAATCGAAACGACCTTGCCGTTCTTGTCGTGGATGGGCGTCGCGCTGAGCAGCACCGGTACGTAGGCTCCGCATTTGGTCAGCACCCTGTACTCGATGTTGTGCATCCCCTTGCCCCGGGAGACGCTCGAGACCTGGCGGTGCGCCCTGTCGACGTCGTCCTCGTGGATGACGGTGAAGAAGTTTATGCTGTGCGCCTCCTGCATCGAGTATCCGAACACGTTCTGGAACGTGCTGTTCGCGAAGATGAGGCTCCCCTTGAGGTCGAGCGTGAACATGGCGATGGAAGGGGTGTCCGCGAGCTGCCTGTACTTCTCCTCGGAAGCCTTCAGGTCGTCCTCGATTTTCTTCCTCTGGGTGATATCCTCGACGAGGCCTAATACGTAGAACGTCTCCCCCACAACGATTAGGGAATAGTGCATCTCGAGGTTCCGGTACTTTCCATCGGAGCCCATGATGCGGACATCGCAGCTCGAGTTTTCCCCCTGGATGGTCCTCATCACAGTCTCGTGGGACTTCACCCTGTCGTCTGGGTGGACGTAGCCTCCGGCCCTCTTGCCGACCCATTGCTTCGGGTCGTGGGAGAGTATCCTTCCAGAGGCTGGGTTTATAAGCACGTACTTGAAGTCCTCGTCGATGAGGAACAGCCCCTCGTTCATGTTCTCCAGTATCGCATCCAGAATCTTCAGGCGCTCCGCGTCGCCTATCGGCATGGATGAGCCCGCCGTACCGTTCGCGTGCTCAGCCGGGCGCTCGCCGCTGAAGCTGGCATCGCGCTTGCCCGCCGCATCTGCGCTGGCCGCCTTCCCCCGTTTGACCACAGCTTCCCCCTCGCTCCGGCTCACTTCTCGAAGAAACCCTCCACCTCGTCCGCAATGGCTTTGCGGGGGGTTCCAGACATCAGCCCGACCACGCCCTCGAACTTCTTGCCGATGGTTATTCCGCGCTCGGATATCGAATACTCGCGAATCTCCCTGACGTGCTTGCTGCCGCGCACCTTGAGGACGTTTAGCGCCTTCTTCATCTCCGAGCCAATCTCCACGAACCTGAGCATGACGACTGCGTCCACAATGAACGACGTGCCGGTGTTGGTTATCTTGCCAGCTCCAATCAGCTCCGGCGCCTCCGACGTGAGGATTGTGGTGATGCCCCTGCTCCTGAACTCGGACGTGAGGGTCGAGAGCAGTGCGCGAAGCATGCCCTCGCTCATTGCGGGCTCGTAGTCCGTTATGGAGTCAATCAGAACCCTGGAAACGCCGTCAAGGCTGGCGACAATCTCGTTCATGTGGCGGCTGGCCTCGATGTTGCGCGGGTGGGTGTAGATGATTTTGACGAGCCTTTTGGCCTCGTGTCCGGCGATGTCTATGCCCACGTTCATCGCGTTGCGCCTGAGCTGCTCCGGAGGCTCCTCGAACGAGACGACGAGGCACTTCTCGCCCTTCTTCGCTCCCTCGTCGACGAACTGCAGGCCGAAGATGGTCTTACCTGTCCCAGCTGAGCCGGTGACGAGTATCGAATCTCCGGCGAGCGCGCCCCCGCCTAGCATCTCGTCCAGGCCCGGCAGGCCGGTGTTCACCCGCTCCTGCTTGGACTTCGAGCCCTCGGGGGGCGGCATCATCGGATAGACCGCCAGACCAGCGTTGGAAATCCCGAATCCGTGTTCTCCGGCCGAGTAGGACGAGCCGCGCATCTTGCGGATGTCCAAAGTCCTCCTGCCAGCGCGGTTCGAGAGGAGCACGATGCTGTCCGCCACGAACTCCTCGACGCCGTTGCGCGACAGCTTCCCCTCCTCGTTCACCTCGGTCGTGATGATTGACGTCAAACCCAATGTCTTCATTGCGCTAGTGAGCCGGAAGAGCGCCCCCCTGTAATCGTTGTCGCAGCCGTAGCGGATTCCGAGCGATGCTATGCCATCGAGCACGACCCGCTTGATTCCCTTGTCCCGGACCCAGCTCTCGATAATCTCAATGACCACGTCCGCGTCGAGGACCGAGTGGGCTCCGCCGCGCTCGTCTGGAATTGTGGACATCCTGCGTATCACGGAGAGGTCGAAGAACCACGCCTTCTCCGACAACGCGTCGAGGTCCTTCCGCATCGCCTCCGGGATGTTGTCGAGGATGTTCTGCCGGCTCTCCTCGAATGTGATGAAGAGCCCTGGCTCCCCAGATTTGGCTCCGTTGAGCAGGAACCCGACCGTGAAGATGGTCTTGCCGGTCCCGCTGCCTCCCGAAACAAGGTTGACGGAGCCGTTGTTGAAACCCCCGTTCGATATCTTGTCGAAACCCGAGACACCAGTAGCTATCTTTTTCATTTTACTCCCCCCCCGGCGAGCGCAGCCCCGTTGCCGCGTGCCATCCTCTGCGTGACGAGCTTGGCCACGGTCGGCCCGAATATTTCCGAGAGCGCGCCGTTCACCGCCTCGACGTATTTCTCTGGCTCGGCCGCGGCGTCTATTCCGCGCGTCCTTTGTCCCAGAATGGATTCGAACTCCTTGGCGTATCCCTCGCCGAGCGTCTCCTCGAGGACTCCTTCGACCCTCGCGGGCATCTCGCGCACGGCCGCGCCCTTGAGCGCGTCCTGCTGGTGCACGTACTCCATGTACCTGCGCGTGGCGTCGCGGATGAAGTCGTTCGGAGTGCTCCACGCGTATTCGGGATGCGCGGCGATGATTTCCTCGACCTGGTGCATCATCGCCTTGGAAATCCTGACGCCCACCCACTTGCGCGTGTCGTCCTGCTCCTCGGTCGCCATCGTTCTCAACCATGGATAATATAATACATATAGGTTTCCAATGACCTACTTTTTGTTGGGTTTCTATCAGTTTGGCTTATACGACAGAGCATGGAAGCACTCCTTGGGCTGTTCTAACGGATGGGAACCGTCACTTGGGGATGAGCGGTTCCGCTACAGGTTGTGGGCTCGTTTCGAAGAAGCGTAGCCGGGGGGTGTTTGGCGTAAATCCTTTAGAAAATGAGAACTCTCGTGATATGATTAAATAGAAGCAAAATATTACATCATATGATAATATGAGGAGAAAATAAAATGAGCGAGCGTAGAATGACTACGGTTGCGAGCATTTTCGTGTTAATATCACTAGTCCTGAGCGTGTTGACCCCTTTCGAAGTGGAATCAGAAACTGCGGTAATAAATAGCGGAACCGTGACGACGACTAGACAAAGCAACGAAACGAACTATACCCAGATGTGTTTGGATTTCATTCAAGAAAATTACCCTGGTAAGAATATCACATATATCGGTTCATACGATAGAATTGACCCAGAGATTGGTCTAAATTACACTATTGTAGACGCAGACGTATTTCCAGGTTCCGTTCCTGGTTTGACGGATACCGTAGAGGTTTCGATT
>JAZDNO010000012.1:0-2741 GCA_043799545.1 Methanobacteriota archaeon
TAGGACGTCGTCAATATGCGCACAGTCCTCGATGTAGTGCCCCGTGTTGTCGAATTGAAACTTGAAGTTGGCATTGTTGTAGGTGCCGGAAGGGAGATCTTGCGTGCTCGAAGCCCAGGGGGCGGTTGAGTCTCCCGTGTCTGCGCCTATCGATTCCAACACATTGAAAATCGATCCGTCCGTAGAATAGTAGGACTTCATGTAGTCTATTTTGGTCGATGGTCCGGAGTCGTCGCCCGTGTCGTTTAGCGTCCAAGCGTAGCCAAGCCGAAGTTCGTAGTAGCCTGCCGTGTTGATTGCCATCCTGATGCCCTCGTCAGGCGCTACACTTGTGTAGCTCGTGAGCTTGGCCGAGTACGCTCCTGAATACGTGACCGTGCTGTCCACCGTCGGCACGCTTGGTTCTGTCGCTGGCAAATTCTCCACGAGAAGAGACCAGTCCGGATACGATCCTGCAGTGAAGCCGCCGGTCTCAAAGCCATCTTGGAAAAGGGTGGTTGAACTTGTGTACGTCGACGGATCCGATGGCGAGGCGTTGCCGTAATACAAATAGAGCCGCTCATTGGGGTCGGGAATCGCTCCGCCGCCTGTATCGAACGCCTCCGGCACACGGAAAGCGATCTTGATCACAGTGGAAGAGAAGGAGAAGACGTCCCGTGAGAGTTCGTACCACGTGTCGGCGGCGTAGCCGGCGCCTTCGTCGTTGTCGTTGTACCACAGGATCCGCAACTCCTTCTTCTTGTTGTCGTCTCCTGTAGCCATGAGGTTTGCATACAGCGCGGCCCCTGTGGGAGTAGAAGACGCGTCGAACTTGAGTATGATGGTGTCGTTGTTTGACGCAACCGAAGATACTGGGATCCGCCACCTGTACTTCCATTTTGCCGCCCATGTCCTCTCTTTCGTCCATGTGATAGTCGTACCATTCTGCGGGTTGTCGTATGCAGGGCCGTTTGTGGGGCCGCCACCCGCGCCAGTCGAGTTGCTCATAACGATTGAGCCGCCGCCGTAGGTACTGTCGTCAAATGTGATGTTCGTCTGTGAAGACGGGCGATCGAAGGAACAGCCGACAAAAGTCGCTGAGAAGTTGTCCACAGCCCTGGAGATCGCCAGATGAATGCCGTTCGAGGTTGCCAGGTTGGAGAAGGCGACATTATTCAGCCGGGTGATTGTGGCGCCGGACCGAATGTTCAAGCCAAAGGCCGAATCGGCATCGTAGCTCCAGTTCCCTACTTCCCCGCTGCCGGCATAGGAGAAAATGAGACCATCGCAATCAATCGCGCCGTTAACCTTGAGTGTGTATCCGCCGGAACCTGACGCGGTCTTCGTGATGGTCGGAAGCGTTGTACCTGAACCTGAGGTCGCGAGTTCGCCATTCACCGCGAAAACGGTAGAGTCTCCGAGTCTCAGAGCTGAGGAACCACTCATTGAAAGGGTACCCACGGGCGTGCTCGCGGGGTCGTAAACTGTGATGTTGCCGATGGCTGTCCATGTCGACGATCCGCTCATCGTGATGTCACCGTACACGTACGCAATCTTGTTCGTCGTCATCGACGACGTTGTCTGGGTAATGATGGCGCCATCCCCGTCCTGATCGCTGTCCACCTTGAGGCTCCAGGTATTTGCCGGATCATCCAGGGCGTCGTCAGTCAAGGTCAGGACATAGCCGTTCAAGTAGAAGCTCCCGTCCACGATGTCCAAGTTGTTCTGAACGACAAGGTTGGCCGCGAGGTTGAGGATTCCGTTGGGCTTCTCCATGATGACGTTGTACATCGGGTTTATGCCGACGTTCACCACCTGTTCCGCGGGCCCGGTGAACCGGACAGTGCCCGTGTTGGGGTTCATGGTGCCGCCAAATGTTCTGAAATTGTCACCTGTTATGGTAAGGGTGTACGTTCCGAGGCTCAGGGTTCCGCCGTTGCCGATCGTCAGATCCCGGACAGTCGCGTTCGTGTCGAGAACGCAGGTGTGTGTTCCCGGATTGATGAGCACGTCCTCCGGGGTGGTGTTGCTGGGGGCGACGCCACCCTCCCAGTTGGAACCAACCGACCACATGCTGTTGGTTGCTCCGATCCACGTCTTGAAGTACTTCCAGGTGATATGCGTATCGCTGTCGGGGTCGTTGTCGCACGATTCGCCGGTGTAGCCGTCGGATATGTCGTTGTCGCCCTTCGCTCCGCTGCAGTTCTCCATCTTGATCACGGCGGTGGAGCCGGTCGCATCGAGCCAGACGTTGTAGAGGCAGTTGCCATCAAACGTATTGAGCCGGAAAGTCTCGTTCCCAGACGGGAGGTTGCGGAGCCTGAGATACGTGCAATTTGCCTGACCGTTCGAGAAGTTCACATCATCTATGCGGATTATCCCGTCCGCGTTTGCATCCGTGATGTCAAGCCCATTGCTGTCGAGGTACACCATGGTCAGACCATAGACGTCTATAATCCCGCTTTCGGCAATGGCAAACGGGTAGTTACCGGAAGAGATGCGGGTGACAGTAGGTTCGCCTGTCTCGGCAAGGGCGTAGAAGGTCCCCGAGATAGTTGCCCCTGAGCCGGAGAGTCTGAGGGTGCCGGCCCCTGTCATGTCGAGCTCGCCTCCGAAAGCGACAGAGAAGCTCCCCTGGGCTGTGAGTGTGGCGGTCTGCACCTGGAGTTCCGCGCCGGAATTCACGTTGATGGCGCCAGCGACGGAAGAAGACCCCGATCCCATCTTGAGGATACCGCCGTTGAGTGTCACTGCGCCGGAAA
>JAZDNO010000004.1:0-137177 GCA_043799545.1 Methanobacteriota archaeon
ATCGTGCCGGAGTACTCGTTGCCGAATATGTTACGGATCTTCATTTGAGATCACCTATGGGAGAGATTGGCCGAGGTGGTTTATATGGCCTGAACGATTAATCGATGCTGGTTTTAAATAAGAGAAGGCTCAGCTCGCGGCTCCGCCCTTCTTGAAGAACTTGCCATGATATTTGTGGTACCAGCCTCTTCCGCGCCCCTGGCCCTCCGGGTCGTCCGTGAAGTATCGGTAGGGTGAGCCGCCTAAGCTGTGCCACTTGGGTTTGCCGGTGTAGGGCTTTTTAGGTTCCACGGGGAAGAATTGGCTTCCAATGATATAAAACGTCGGAAAAATGCCTGAGCATCTACGCATCAAGATGCGGGCGGCTTCAATCGGTAATACTCGACTATGGCCTCCAGTATCAGCTCCTGCATGGCGCGGTCCTGGGCGGCGCTTTCCAGCCGCAGGTAACGCAGGACGATATCCGGCAGGGCGACGGTTGTCCTGCGCGTTTCGTCCCAGGAGCCGGTGACCTTGATAGGCGTGTCGAGGGAGTGCATCCGGATAGAAATGGGAGAAGGAGGATATATAAGTAAGCGAATTGAAAAAAGAATGTAAAGGTTTTGGATGGGCTCGCGCTTCCTCCGCCTGGCAGAGCCAGACATTAGCCAGTCGTCAATTCCGCCAGATTGAAATTTAGCCAGCACTCCCGAAAGACTTCCCGCCGGGAGCACTCTTTTTCTTAATTAATTTAAGCCGTGCTCCCGGCTCAGTCGCAAAATATACTGACAGCTGCTTCTATCTTATTTTGCTCCTCCCGCCCGGACTGTGCAAGAGCATCTAAAATGGCCAGTTCGCTCTTTCCGTTTCGTGTTTCTCTGTCAATCCCAGTTGACGAGCATCCTTATGCCCGCCAGGATGATCAAGAACCCGATTATCACGGGGAGCACCCAGCAGAACTCCATGCTGGTTATCCACTCGGGCACGCCGTCGATATGCTTGAGGCCGAACTCTATGGCCACCCATAGGCCGAATACGATTACTATCAGCCCCCAGAATATCGACCAGCCGGTGAAGCTGCGCCGCCTCATCCTCATCCTGGGCTCCCAGTCCGATGGCTGTGCCGGGACAGAGGGCAGCATCGAGACGCCGCAGCCCTTACAGTAGACTGCGTCCTCCTCGTTCTTCACGCCGCATTTCTGGCAGAAAGTCATGGTTCATGGATGGCGGTTGGCGTATTAATTGTTTGTGAAAAATGGAAAAGGAAGAAAGGTTTTTATTCTGTGCGTTACCAGCTGACAGTCCACGTCGTATCCGCTGGGACACATATCCAGTATGCCTCGCCTTTCTTCAACACATACGCGTTGAGGAGCACCGCCGTCTTGTATGTCGCAGGCGCGCTGAAGCCCTCAACAATGGTCGCTCCCGTGTCCGTCTTCAAATTGCCAACGTTGTACGTCGCGTCGTTCGAAGCCGGGTATCCGACCAAGTTCCAGCCCGCCTTGAGCAGTATTCCCTGGGTTCCTGGCGCGGAGCCGGTGATGTTGATGAACCCATCGCCGACAACAGTCACATAAACCCACACTCCCATCTGGACGTTCACGCTTGACAGGTCGTTCATGAATCCTGGCCAGGCCGAGTTGTACTGCTTCCAGGGGTCCGCCGGCGTGTTGGGGTTGAACCACATCGCCCTGGTCCATGTTGTGTCCCCGTCCCCGTCGGTCAGTGCCGCGGGCATGGATGTCGAAGCAGGTACTATGGGCATCGATATGAAGTTCCAGCCCGTTACGACAGGCACCCTGAAGTACGCTGACGAGGTCGACAATGCGGGCCTGACGAAGCTCTGATGCGCCCCCCAGTCATAACCGATTATCATCTGCGGAGGCCCCTCGACGGACTCTATGTACATGTGGTCGATGCGGATGATGTCCAGGATGGTTCTGCCCGCAGTCCTGTCCGCGTCGCGCACCCTGATGTACACGGTCCCGCTGAGCGTGGTCGGGAGAGCGTAGGTCTGGTATGTGTCCGAGTCAGCCGTCGCTGTGACCGTGACCATGTTCGTGTAGGCGACGTCGTCGGTCGAGTAGGCGAACACGAAGTCGTCTCCCTCCGCGTTCGCGGTGTGGTGGGAATCGATTCTGAAGGTGTAGGGGCTCTTACCCGCCGGAACGCTCGCTGTCCACTTGTGCTCCATGCTGCTCGTCGAGCGGTTGCCTGTGACCTCCACGTCGTCGATGACCCACCAGTAGTCGTAGTTGGCGCGGTAGTTCCAGCCGATTTGGATGTTGTTGCTGTTACCAGCCACCGATGTGATATTGATGCTGAGGGTCGACAGGGCTATGTCGGCGCCGGTGGAGAAGTAAACCTGAGTGTCCGCCTGTGTGACCGCGCCGTCGTTTGCGACGTAGACGTATATCCCTTCGGGGCTGACCTCCCCATACCAGTTGTAGTTGTGCGTGAACTTCAAAGTCACAACGGTGTAGCCCGTGCAGTCGAAGACGGGGCTTTTTATCCACGAGTTGACGGTGACGCCAGAACCTGCGAGGTCCGAATCGCAAACCGCACCGTAATCTGTCGTCGGCGCCCCCACGATGGCTCCGTAGCGAGCGTTGTCATTCGTCATCTCCCACGCACGGCCAGTCGTCGTCAGGGTCCATCCCGCCGGCATTGCGCCGCCGTTGTCGAAGTTCTGCGTCATGACACTCGCCGGCGTCCAGCCAGCGACTTCCCTCACCGTTTGGGGGTTGTCGTCCTGCGCCTGTGTCAGAGCGTTGGTGCCAGTTACTGTTCCGCTGACCGGGATGTCTGCGTTCGCCAAGTTCTGGACATTCGAGCTTCCGCTTCCAGCAGTCGCATCGAGCCATATCTCGACGCAGACCTTCTGTCCGGCCGGGACGGTGGCCGAAGGCGCGCTGTAGGTCCAGCTGAACTCGTGGAAGACCGTGTACGAGCCGACTGTTTCGTCGTCGTTGCCTGTCTGGAACAGCAGTGATGTCGAAACGCCGTTGTAGCTGTATGCCTTGGCGTACAGCCTGCCGTTGGCCGCCCCCGCGGTCACGCGGCCCCAGACACCGAAGGTCCAGGTGCCCTGCACGTTCACGGTCGCCGCCATCGCCCCGCTCAGGAACCTCTGGTCGCCCAGAAGGAACTGGCCCGGCGCTGTGATTTCGCTGTAATACGTGTTGTCGGCGAGCTCGACGGGCTTCATGTCCAGGTCCTTGAACCCTGCGACTGAAGTCTGGACCTGCAGGTGCCACTGGTCGTTGGCGGTGTTGTCGATGGAGAACTGATTGTCGGAAACGTCCGAAGTTGCCTGGCCGATGCTGTCCGTAGCCGTGACCCTGACGAGATAATTCACGCCGTCGGTCCTGGGAACCGTGTTCCAGACATAGCTTCCGGTGTTCGCCGTATTGGTGACTATCGTGTTCCAAGCGGTGCCGCCGTCCGCTGAGTATTCAATTTTGGTGGGCGTTGCCGGGAACGGGTTGTCATCCGTTGCGGTCCAGTGTATGGTGTAGGAACCCGATGCAATTGTATTCGCAGCGGTTGGCGCGGTAACGGTGACAATTGGTGCATTGTCCGGATTCAACCACTCCAGGATGCGCTGCATGAGGAGGTTTTTATGGGCTTGCGTGTCAGTCCCTTCGAAATACTCGAAACCGATGTAGACAAGCTTGTAAACTCCAGTATCCACTTTGATGGCACCAACGACTGTTCCAGCGTCGTAGGTGAATATCGAGTCGCCGTAGAGGTCACGGGCGGTGATGCTTTCCGGGAAGGAGCCGGTTACAGTGTATCCCGTCATTCCGTCTGTGATGGCATCGCCCGCGTCGCCTTTCGCGGTCAGCCCGTTGCTATCGTCCGCGACGTAGGTCGCATGGAGCCGCGCCCCGTAGAAATTCGTCGCGGCGGTGGCGCCCAGCCCGACTGCCGTGTCGTCGTCGGTGGCGATGTCGTAACCTATGTCCTCGCCGTTTATGTAAACGCTTCCGCCGTCATCCATGAAGTCCATGAGGGCGGACTTCTCAGCGGGTGCAAGAGTAGAGCTGCCGTCGGTCGCCCAGATTACAATCCGGTATTTGAAAAGGTCCGAGGACGGCGTTCCGTTGTCGTACCTATATCCCCCGTTCGTCAGCGCCGTCTGGTACTGCGCGATGGCCGCGTTGCCGTCGTTGACCAGCAATATCGAAGGAGATACTGTCGTGACAGTCTCGACGCTGTCGGATTTCATCGGGTTGCTGACCGATGTCCCTATCGCGTCAATCTTCGCCTGCTCGTTCGGCAGCGCACCAGGAGGGGCAGTGACAGTGAGGTTGACTATCCTCGATGCCCCCGGTGCCAGCGTGACGTTGTATACGACGACATCGTTGCCCACAAAGAAAGAATTCCTTGCATTCGGAGCGTAGTCGGGGCTCGTCGAGACTGTCCCGGGAGCGCTTGCCCCCCTGACGTAGTAGCTGACCCACGTTCCGTCTGGCTGCGCGGGAATGCTGGCTTCGTATTCCCCTGGGGTGCCTGTCGGCGTCATAGCCACAGGGGTGTAGCTTCCGGTTGTTTTCCAGAACATCTGGAGCGAGCTTGCGTCCACACCCGCGGAAGATGAGAAAGAAGCCACCACGTTGTAAGGGGTCGCCGTGTTGATTGTGTTGGGCAGCGGCGTGTGCGTTATCGTCGGCGCCGTCTTCAACAGGTCTCCAGCGCGCTTCGCGCCTTCAAGGCAAACACCGAGGTTTAGCTGGCACGTCGGTATTATTTCGCTGGCTGCCGGCTGGAAGTCGCTGTTGGTCTCTATTGTGAATGGGAAGAATGTCCTCGCGGTGTTGTAATGGAAGTAACCGTACGCCCAGTCGTCCGTGTCACCGCTAGTGGCATAGGGGACCGCACTCTGCATCGGGGCATAGCCATTGATCGCTGCGAAGTCGTTGGCTATAATCTCCTGGAACGCATCGTCAGGAGTCTGCACTCCGGTCGAGTAGCCCCACGGCCAGTATATTTCCTCGGCGTAGCTGTGATATGAAATGCTGAGGGCGAGGTTCGTCCTCGCCAACATGAGTTCCATCACGGCACGCGTTTCAGGCTCTGAGAAAGGTGCAGGTCCGCAATATGTGTCGTCGGAGGTCACGTGGCTCGTACCCGTTGCACCCCAGGCGCCCGTCGGATTCCCGTCTTGCGAACCGTTGTAGTTGCGGTTCAAATCGACGCCGTACGTGCCGTCGCCGTTGTTGCGACGGTTCTTACGCCACATATTGTCTGTAAACTGAGAATACTGCAACCCATCTGGGTTGAGGTTGGGGAGTATGTATATCTCCCGGTTGTCCACAAGCCAGGTGGCCTGGGGGTCCGCGCCGTAGTTGTCGACGAGGTAGTTCGCGAAGTAGAGCGATATCTCGACGGTCATCCACTCCCGCGCGTGGTGGTTGCCGATAATCAGCGCGCCCGGCTCGGTTTCGTTGGTCGCGACGTTATCCGATATCTTGAGAACCGTGACGTTGCGACCCTCGGCGGTCGTAGCGAGCTTGTAGCGTTTCGCGATGGTCGGGTGCGCCGCCTCGATAGCGGCCAGCTCGGCCTGGACCTCAGCGTATGTGTGGTAGCCGTCCACCAATCGCTCAATGGCGGAATCTGCAACGGACTTCCCCTGCGGATTGTCGTTGAAGTTAGCCCCCCACGTCGTCGGGTTGTCGATAGTCAGTTGAATTGTGTCGGTCATCGTTCCCAGATTCTTCACGGTAATCGGGTATGTGTGCGATGCCCCCGCCTGGACGGTCGATGTGTTTGCCGCGCAGGTGAGGTCGACGGCATATCCGCTGACCGATATTGCCTTCGATTTGGTGTTGTTCGCGTCTGTCAGCTCATTGATGGTGTATCCTGGGTCCGCCATGACGTATATCTGGCGGCTTCCCGCCCATCCGGCGGTATTCCACATGACCGAGGCCGTTCCAGTGTTGTTGTTGTGGACTATCGTGCTCGGCGTCGTCGTGACGTAGGTGCCTATCAGGGAGCCGCCCGCCGCCGGGTCGCCGACATAGAATCCGACCTGGACGTTAGCTGCGTCGTTCACCGTTCCGACGTTGTGTATCGTAGCGCCAATCGTCACGGTGTCGCCCTCGCTCGGCGTCGGGTTGCTGAAAGTTATCTGGTTCGACCAGAGGGTCAAATCTGCCAGATTCGGATCGACGATTTCCGTCACGTTTCGGTCCATCCAAACCATGCTGTAATCGGTTCCGTCGTAAGAACGAGCCTGTATCCTGTGCGGGCCCGGCGCCCATCCTGCGAGGTTCCAGTTGTACGTCCATGAGGTCGTCCCGGTGGCGGTCTGCCAGGCTTCCCGGTCTATCTTTACTTCGACGCGCTGGACCGTCCCGTCCGAGTCGGCTGACGTTCCGGTGATTGTCGCCACGGTATTGTAGACGACGTAGGCGCCCTCGGATGGCGTTGTTATTGCCACGGTGGGTTCGACGTTGTTCACGTTCGATGGCGTTCCCCAGACGTTCTGCACGAATTTGCCCCAGTTGCTGTAGGTCGAGAGGGCGAGCGTGTTGTATGTAGTGTCGTACGCCTCGTTGGCATAAATCGTGAGGCCATTCGCGTTCGTGTTCGCGTCGTGAACCAATATAGGACGGTTGTGCTGCCAGCTTCCGCTGCCGTACGTGTCGGTCGCGGCGTTGGCTGCCATGAGCTGGACGACCCGCCAGGCCGCGGCGTTTATCTGCGCGTCAGTGGCGTTGCTGATGCCCGTCGTTATAAGCTGTGCGAAGTGCCTCAGGTCCGGCTGGAATGTCACGCCCTGCCAGTCCATAGCGTTACTCGCCGCCGTCTTTATCGCCGCGTTGCACGTTGATGCCTTGTGCCTCATCTTCTGGCCGAAGTTCTCTATTGCCTCCATCAGGTCGTAATCGAAGGCGGTGTTGTTTATTTCCGACAATGTCGTGTAGTCATCGCCTGGGGGATAATGGTCGAAATATTCATGGCAAAGCCAGTATCCGAATTCTTCTCCGCCCATGTTTGTGTTGCCTGCCAAGTGCCCGAGGTTGTCGTCGTAAGGATACCCCATGGCGCCAATGCTATCTTCGGAGAAGGTCGTGTAATTGGAGTATTGTTTGGCATCATAGAGAGCCTCCATATCCGCCACGACGCACTCGTCGAAACTAAGGACGTCAAAAAGGTACCTGCGATTGTTGTGCGCCCGGCACTGTTCGTACATGTTTCGGGTTTCGAGGGCGGTGAGCGCATCGCTCCCGCCCGTCGTATCGTCCCAGCACTGCATTCCGCCCGGTCCATTCCAAGACCCGCCGTGGTTCCAGAAAGTCCACGCGTACTTCTGCGCGGGGTAGGTGTCGTAGACGAAATTCATGAAATCAATGGCGGTTTGGGGATTGCTCATGTCCAGCTCCGTTCCCCAGGAGGCATTGATGCTGTTCAACGGGATGATGGTCGAGTGGATGGTCGAAGTGCTTGTATATAATCCGGTCGGCCCCATCTGAGTGTCGTACGTGACGTAGTAGCATCTGGTCTGGGTTTCGGTGAATGTACCGTAATTCAGATAGTCGGCCAATACGATGATATTCAAATCCGCATTAGACCCAACGAGCTCCATCTGGTCGACGTTCTCCGCCATGTACTTTGCCAAGTTGTTATCCCCGTCCCCGTAGACGACAAACGTCCACTTTTTCGGCGGCAGGCGCGTTGGAATGGCTGTTTGCGAGTCGACACTGGTTTCCGTTAGCGAGGACGAGGCGATAGTCACGGTGTTGGCGGGGCTGCCGTACTTGGGCAGCTCGGTGCGCAAGTTGCTCATTCTTTTGGCGGTTGTTTGTCGCCAAGCGAGTTTGCCATTCTCAATGAACAGGTCGCGATTTGAGCCAGTCAGCTTGAAAAGACACTCGGGCTCTTGCCAATCTCCGTCGTTGTCGATCGTCTGGTAAATCCCCCAGTCGTTCGGCGCGCCACCATTCTCCTGAGCGGTTCCGCCGTACAATGCCAGCATCCGATTTCCAGAAGCGTCGAAAGATAGCGCGGCCTCCGTGCAATATAGGCCGAAATTGGTCTCCGAAACCTGAGTCGCCTGCCCATGTTGGGAAACGGTGATTTTTACATTTCCGTTCTCGTTTACCGTCGAGATGAAAATGCCATCCGAGTTGACTGCAACACTGGGGCGCGAACCTCCTATCTCAAGCTGTCTGCTCCAGGACTTGCCAGAGTCCGCGCTCATGGCGCAGAATGTCGTAAAGGCGCGCGAAGTCGCATCCTCCCAGGCCACGCAGACATCGCTGCCGTAAACAGCAGCCGCTATCTTCATGACTCCGCGCATCGCTGCGGAGATGTGTGCGGGGGTCGTCCAAGTCGCACCGCCATCGCGGCTCGCGCTGCAATCAACGGTGGTCTTGCCCGATGATGAGTCCTTTATCGGGTAAATCCTGTAGTTTGTGTCGCCTGTCACCAACAAAACCTCCCCGTAACCCTGCGACGCATCGCTGATGACGGGGCTCTCCGCGCTGCCGACGCCCATCGGCACGAGGAACATCGCGCCCAGGACTAGGCTCGCAATTCCAACCCACAACCGTGCTGGCTCTTTTCCGCGCATTCCGAAACCTCCTTCGCGCACGGGTCGAAATGCTGGAATCTCATTCAGGCTCTTTTAATGGTTCAATGTTCAAATGAACCGTGCATTGATATTAATGACATTACTATTATATAGATGTATTGAAATTTGTAATATTATGTTCAATTGTTGGATAGGTTTTAATGCTGTTTGGAACAAACCTTATTAACAATGCCCTAGATTCACATAGTGCCATGCTAAAAACCAACAGACTTAGGAAGGTTTTCGGAAACGTCGTCGCGGTCGACGACCTTACTTTCGAAGTGCGGAAGGGCGAGATATTCGGAATGCTCGGCACGAACGGCGCGGGCAAGACGACGACGATGAAGATTTTCGCGTGCCTGCTCAAGCCGACAGGCGGGACGGCGTTCGTGGACGGCCTCGACGTCACAGCCAAACCGTTGGAGGTCAAGAGCCGGCTGGGCTACCTGCCCGAGATGCCGTCGCTGTTCGAGAAGCTTACAGGCCGAGAATTCCTATCCATGCTCGGAACCCTTCACCAGCTCGAGAACGAGGCTTTGAACAGGAGCGTGGAGAAGTTCTCTCGCGAGCTGGAACTCGGAGCCGCGCTGGACATGGAGATAGGCACGTATTCGAAGGGGATGCGCCAGCGCGTGGCCTTCGCCTCCGCGCTGCTCCACGAGCCCCCGGTTCTGATACTCGACGAGCCCACGAGCGGCCTCGACCCCAGGTTCGCCAAGATGGTCAAAAGGTGGATTCGCGAGTACGCGGAGCGGGGGGGTACGGTGTTGATGAGCACTCACGTCACCGAAATCGCGGAAAGCCTCTGCGACCGCGTGGCCATCGTCAGCAGGGGGCGCATCGTCGGTGAGGGCAAGCCGAGGGAGCTTTGCGCCAAGCTTGGGGTGGAAAACCTGGAGGATGCCTTCGTCCGACTGGTGGAAGCCGGGAGCTGACGGAATGCTGCCCCCGTGGCTGGAGATATTCGCGGCGGACGCGCTTTCAGCGTGGCGCAACACCGGGCGCAGGGCGAGGAAGAACGCCTTTTACACATTCTGGTTCGTTGTTCTGGCGATATTCGCCTTCAGCGCCGTGGCGTGGATAATAGCCTTCATCTCGCGCTCCGACGATCTGGTCGCTTTTCCCCTTGCAGTGAACGACATCCTATTCCTATTCTTCATGGCCTTCGTCGGCAAGGCGCTTGTAGATTTCTACCACCTGCTCGTGGAGCGCCAGGCGACGGTATTCCTGCTGTCGCAGCCGATGCGCCTGAGGAACATCGTTGCCGGCAAGCTCCTCACTGTGTCGGCCTTCAACCTCGCCCTCCTCGCCCTGGGCCTCGGAATCATGACCGCGATGACGTTCGTGAACATCTGGCTGTACTTCGTGATACCGCCTTTCATCGTTGCGGACTTGATAATACTCACTCTACTGGCCTCTTCCGTGGGATTCGCATACTCGATATTGAGCGGGCTCTCCAGTTGGGGTCGCAAGTTCGCGGGCGCGGCCCTCTACAGCCCCATCGCAACGCTGGTCTGGCTGTTCACGATGGGGATGCAGCTGGACGGATGGGCGCTGACCCAGGCGTACCTCGCGACGTACCTGCTTTCCCTGGCGGTACTCCCGATACCGGCGTCATTCCTGGTGGAATCCTGGAACACCCTGACAACGTCGAAGGCGACGTCCCACGCATCGCGGAGGAGGATGCGAGGTTCGATGCTCTCCGGGCCAATCAGGCGCCTTGCGGGGGCCAACGCTCTCGCGGTTTTCGAGAAGGAGGTCCGCAACCTGCTGAGGAGGCGCGAGGGCGTGGGCAACGCGATAACCCTTCTCGGTTTCGTCGCCTTCGCGTTCTACTTCTTCAACCAGCTCGATACCATGTTCCAGATGGAGGGGATAATCCTCAGGGTCATACCGGCGCTCGTAGTCGGGCTGTCCCTCTTCCTGGCTGTCGTGATACTGTGCGTGATTCCCGCGCTCGGCATAATCAGCAAGGATGGAAAAGGGGCCTGGGCGCTGAAGGTGGCGCCGGTGCCCGAGGAGGACATCGTGAACGGCAAAGCGCTGTCCATACTCCTCATGGCTCCGTTCATCGTCGTCGCCGTCGCGCTGCCGCTGCCGATTCTCTTGGGTTCGCCGCCAATGGCATGGTTGTACGCCTCGCTCGGAGCGATATGCATGTGCGCCGCCAGCACCGGCGTCTCGATATGGATCGGCGCCAAGTACCCGAACTTCGACGAGGCGTCGGGGAACGCGCCGGACGTGATGACGATGTACGTGGGCATGCTCGCGTGCATGATGCTCTGCGCCCTGTTGCTCCTCCCGCCGGTCGCGCTCGCATTCAGTGACCAGATTCTCGGACTGCTGTTGCTCATACTCTCTGTGGACATAGGATTCCTCGTCCTGCACCTCGGTGTAAAGGGGGCCGCACGTTCGTTCGCCAAACTAGAGCTGTCGAACTGAGCGAAACGGTTTTATCGCGCTCGACGATGGGCGTGCATGGTCAGCGACCCGGTCGACCCCGCCTCTTACCCTCTTGCCTGGGACGAATCCTACTCCAAAAAAGGCCCGCAGTGGCGCGGAGGTCTCAACCTGTCCAAATACCTCGAAATGCTCGACCTGTCCGGGGCGGTCATCGAGATGGGCGCTGGAAACGGCAACGCCGCAGGCAAGCTTGCCAATGCCATGCCCGCCGGCTCGCGATTGGTCTGCTTCGACGTTTCCAAAAAAGCGCTGATGCAATTTTCCCAAAGGCTGCGCAATGATGGGCGTGTCTTTTCCGCGGTCGCGGATGCCCGCGCGACCCCTTTCCGCGAAGGCTCTTTCAATTCCGTCCTAGTCCGCCACGTCCTCACCCATGCGATTCCCGGAGACGAATCGCGCATCCTTTCAGAGGTGCGGCGCCTGCTGTCTAAAAACGGGCGCGCGCTCGTGGAAGTATTCACACCCGAAGACATGCGGCACGGCAAGGGAAGGGATCTGGCCCCAGGCGTTTTCCTGCACGGCGGGGGGCTGGTGTGGCGATTTTTCAGCGAGGGCGACATACGCGAGGCAGTGGCCAAGGCCGGTCTCGAAATCCTGGAGCTCGATGTCGTTTCGAGACATGTGACCTTCAGAGGCAAGCGGTATCTCCGGGAGTCCATCGTCGCCATCGTCTCGCGCGAATGAAGGATACGTTTATCTCCACAACTTGAATAACGGCGGCGATGAATCCCCTAGACAGGAAGGCGTTGCTCCAGCTTCTGATCATCGAGGGATTGGTGACACTGGCCGGTTCCCTCGCAGGCGTCTTCAGCGTGGTTTTCCTAGTCACCCAAGGAGGGGCTAGTCTCCAGTCTGCCAGCCTCTTTTACGTCGAGGCTTTCGCGGTCGCGGTGGCGGTCGTGCTGCTCTCGTTCAGGCTCGGGGTAAAAAGGCCGCGCCTGATGATGCTCGCCGGTGTCCTTTTGCAAGGATGCTTCTACCTGTCGTTCGTCGTGCTCGAAGAACCCGCGCTTCTGATGGTTGCGCCGATATTCTTCGGCTGCTACATCGTCGCCTTCTGGGTCCCGTTCAATATCCTCTTCCTCGAATTCACGTCGAAGGGCAACCGGGGCGAGATAATAGGCATAGTCTTCCTGGTGTTCCCCCTGGTCTCGATTTTCTCGCCAATACTGGGGGGTTTCCTGATTAGCAGGGTGAGCTACGACATGGTGTTCATATCCGCGCTGATTGCTTTGCTCAGCAATGCCGTCCTGATATGGCTTTGGCCCGTCACCGATTCCAAGCCTTTCGAACCCAAGCTCTCAATCGAAGGAATCGGCAAGCGGCTCTCGGCCGGCTTCTTCTTCGAAGGGGGGCAGGAGGGGGTGTGGTTCACGTGCAACTCCCTTCTCGCGATGCTCTTCGCAAAGGACGAATTCGTGCTCGGGATACTGCTGGGGATTTTCGCGCTGGCGGGAGGTGTTGCAGTCGTCTTCATCGGACGCATTTCAGATAAAAAGGGCAGCAGGGCTCCATACGCAATCGGTGGTGCGCTCGCTTCCGCGCCCTTCATTTTCTTGGCGGCGACGACCCGAGACACAACTTTCTACGCCATCGCGATGATGGCCCTCAACTTCACCATCAACATGATGGCAATATTCCTCTTCACCATGTCGTCCGACCGAATGGAGCGCGACATGCCGAGCCAGGCCATGACCCGCGAACTGCTGCTCAACGCCGGCAGGGTGGCCGGAGGGCTGATTTGCGCCCTCGTGATATTCATGACGGGGGACATCCGGGTTGCCTTCGCTGCCTCGGCAATCCTGGTTGCCTGCGCGGCCATGGCAAAGTAGTCAAGGGATTGGCCAAATAGTTTTCTTTTCGCCATAGCGTGAAAAAGCGTTTTTTCAAAGAAATGATGAATATCATTTTGGTTTTATTAGGCACTTCGTCACACACACCAATGGGCATTTGCCCGGAGGTGATTGAACGAAAATGAAAGAAGCAGCAGTATGTGTGATGTGCGTGATGCTGACGGCGACCACTGCACTGCCTGTGCGCGCGAGTGCGGGGTCAAATGCCACGCAAGGTACGATGAACGTGGTCCTCGACACGCAGAACAATCTCCTGACGATAACCATCGTTTCGGAAACCCCGTGGGATTCTGCCATGAACTTTGCAATTGTCCCGAAGAAGGTTTTGATCGCGCCAGTGGACGAGAGAGGCGGCTACCAGGGCATGACGGCGGTGAAAATTGACGAGAAAATACACAGGGAGGTTTACAAGGTGATTCCGAAGGGCAATGCCAACGGGAACGGCGTGGTTGTGAGGTTTAATTGCAATCATACCGGACTGGCGGCGACTTTCTTAGACGAACGCACGGTGCGGCTGGGGCCATTTCACGTGAGCATCGACGGGCTTGTGACGGGGGGCGCGATACCGCTCACGATGGAACCGAACCAGATTGAGCCAAATTAGAAGATATTTTATGTTGACAACTAGTTAAACCCTTTACCATCTCCATTTCAAACGGCTTATCTTGAACTTTCCTGGCATATAAAACCGCGGAACGATAGTATTTTCTAGCTTCTAAACATCGATTCATTTCAAGCAATACTTCACCTAAGAATGCATCAGCTCTGGCAATATCCCTCAGAGTTCCTACTTTTAATGATATTTTATGCCCTTTTAAAGCATAGTCTAACGCCTTATCTAGATTGTTTTCTCCTCTGTAAATTAAAGAAAGATTCTGGTATATCGGTGCTGTTTTATCCGTTTCCCCCAATTTTTCTAATATTGAAATAGCTCTGAGTGAATTGATTTCTGCTAACTTATAATTGGGGGTCTTGATAAGAACTCCACCCGCATTTGCTAATGCGTAAGCGAGGAGTCTAACATCACCTATACTCTCAATAACCTTTGCGGCTTTTTCATGATATTCAAGCGCCATTTTGTTGTCACCGATGGCAAAATAGCTCGATCCGATACCAGTCAAGGCTTTACTCAAACCTCTCTTATCACCCACATCTGTGAAAATCGATGCAGCTTTTTGCCTCATTATTATTGCTTGCGAAAAGTTTCCCTTCGCATGCTCAACCCTCCCTCTACCGATTAACGCCTTCGCTAATAGCTTAGGTTTGTCAGATTTCTGTGCCTTATTAATTGCAATTTCGAATGCTTTCAGAGCATCATCATTAAGGCCTCTTTTTAATGCAAGAGTGCCCAGCGAATATTGGCACTCTCCTTGGATTTCGGGAGATTCTGTTCGTTCTGAGATTTTCACCGCCTTTTTTACGACAGTCTCCATATCATCCAGTTTTCCTCTTCTGAAATAAATCTCGCCCAGCCGCGTCAGAGCCAACGCGGCCTGCACATCATCGCCTTTGCCGCACGCCTTGCTGTACATCGTGGATGCTTCGTCCCATTCCCCCAATTGCTCGAACACGTCTCCTAAAATCCTAAAGTACTTTGCCGCAGAATTCGCAACCGGCCTGAAATTTTTTGCAATGTCCTTGACTTGAACTGCGATGCGCGGCGCCATGCCGAAGGTGACGATGGACTCCCCGAAATTCATAAGAAGCGCCGCTCCTCTTTCGTAGTCGCCGGCTTCCACTGAATGGTAGATGGATTCTACGGAAAAGAGTTCGCCGGGACGCGAAGAGTACATCTCTGCGATTCTCATATTTAACGACTTTCTTTCGTCTTTGCCCATCCTCGAAATCATGAATTCCTTTATTACCTCATGTATCTCGCAACCGTTCGTTTCGTCCTTCTCTATAAGACCGCGACCATCCAGGGACTCTACGTCATCGATCTTTATGTTTAAATTGTACAGTCCGTCCTTTTTAACCGGCATCCTGAGAAGAGCGAGTATCTTCAATGTGTTCCTCTCTGCCTTGGAAATTCCAGCAACGATCTCATCCTGGACATACTTTAGAAGTCCAAAATCGCCCGCAATACCGAGCATTGCACTCTTTATCAAGAGGGGATGGCCCCCCGTTTTTCTGATGAGGCTTTTTGCTATATCGCTCTCCCCATTCAATCCCTTGGGCAGAAGGTATGCTGCTGCGGGCGGGTCGAGGCCATCGATTTTCATGTCCAACTGAACCCCCGCCATATGGATTCGTCTATCAACCATTTTAATATATTTACGGCTCGTAGTGGCTATCTTGATATTTTTATTTTTCATGGCAATATCCGTTATTGCTCTGATTGCCGTCAAGGCTTCCTCACTCGCTTTATGCAAATCGTCAAAAACAAAGACCATCTCAATGTTTTTTATTTCTTCGGTAAGAATGTAGGATATCAGGCCGATGTCGACATCGCGCTCGGTTATGGGGTTCGATGCGAGTCTGTTTTCGAATGTGGAAAGAAAGGTTGATATCGCATGCGCAACAGACCAGGGCGTGTCATATTCCCGGAGCTTGTACCAAAATACGTTACGATCTTGAATCCAGCCCCGAGCTACACGCGCGAGAAGCGCGGTCTTTCCTATCCCCGCCATACCGACAATCGAGAGTATCTTCTCAGTGTTTGAACGATACCATTCGTTTATTTCATCCAGCTCGTCGGTCCTCCCATAAAACTGTTCGACTATCGGCATCTCTGGACTCGCCCGGTATATGCCGCCACCTCTTCTTGCCCGGTCTCCGATAAAATTAGTGACATCAATGCTGTTAGTTCTTGTTGCTGTAATAAGTTCAGTTAGGGAAGGTTTCCCAGGCATCAGCGATGGTGCATCGTACAAATTTGTAATGATCTCTTCCGAAGGAAATACCAATTTTACCTTTGTGTCTGCAGCGCGCTCATGTAATTTTATTACCTGCTGGTAACCGCTTTCCGTAAGTAAGTAGAATTGCATGCGTTTTCGGCATCTTTTAGGCCTTCCCACAAACATTTGTATTTGTCCTTTCTTCTTTAGGCTTATAAGGTATCTGGATACATTGAACGTCCTGATGTTCAGCAAGGAACTTATGCCCCTTTGTGTGATCTCTTGCGGGATGTCATACGTCTTGGTGGTGTGGTGCTCCTTCAGGCAGAGCAAAATCCTTTCCGCGACCGAGAATGTGTACGTGCTCTTTTTTGGCCTCACAAAGGGTTATTGCTGGGCGTGGTCAAAAAGATTTCGCCAAGATAGTGCTACGCTCTCTATATTGGTTAATCCGTCGAGTTTGGAATTGCTCTGATAAATGCTCATTCGGGAATGCTGGACAAGCGCTCAGCGTCCCACCTGTAAACCTTCATCGAGTTGGATACGGATTCCGTTGTGTCCCCGCATCTCTCTCGCATCTCCCGGATGACCGTGCAATGCAAGTCGTCTGGCATCCTCGTGGCCCAGGAGTATTCCCTCCGTTCTATCGTCCCTATCATCTCGTCCGTCCCGAGAGTCTCCTCGAACTCGCACACGGGCCAGATATCGTCCGGTTTCAACAGGCTGGCCAGCTTGCGCTCGTGCAAACCCAGGAATGCCGGACCGTAGCCGAGCTCGCCGAGCCTCTTTTCATAGATCGCCCTGGGCTCGTGGTATTTCTCGCGCTCCATGGCGACAGTGAACAACGAGCCCGAGGTCGCCCTTCCTATCTCGACCAGCGCTCTCCTCCAATCCGGTATCAGGTGCAGGAGGTGCACCATCAATGCGGCATCGAAGCTTTTGTCGCAAAACGGCAGGTCCGTCGCACTCGCCAGCACGAGATTGTTGAAGCCCTTTGCTCGCGCCCTGGCCATCATCCCTACCGCGAGGTCGACACCGATGATTTTCAGCCCCATTCTGGAAAGCGGCGCAGCGAACCGTCCCGTCCCGACGCCGACTTCAAGTACTCTCTCGCTTCCGCCCAGTTGCCTGAAGAGTGATTCCACAACTTGAGCCATCACGTCCTGCGGAAGGCTCCTAGTCGAGTCGTAGACATTTGCTATCGAATTGAAAACGTATGGGTTCTGCACGGTCATTGGCTTCCGTCCACCGTCTCGCCCATCTCCCGCTCGAGCTGGGCGAACTCCTTCGGCTCCATCGTCGTGGGGCTGACCGGGACTATGAGGATGCACTTTGTGCTGACGGCGGACTCGTTGAGCTGCTGGACGAAGCTGAGGACCGACTTGAAGCCGTTGTTGGCGATGAGGTATTCCAACCCCTCCAGGATAACAACGCCCAAGTTGCCGTTCCCGTCCATGAACGCCCTGATGTTGGAGAATATCCAGGGCAGCTTGTCGGGCGCGATTTTCTCGTCGTCGGCTCCGCCCGAGCCGTCCCTTCCGAGGCCGAGCGCGGACGGTGGCAGCGGGCTGCTCTCGTTTCCTCCGTCGGAGACGAGCCAGACAATCTTCGAGTCGGGAATCTTGTACCTGTTTTTCACAATGTCCGGGGGCGTGCGCGCCACGCAGAGCCCCTTCTTCCCGGATTTCATGGCGTAGTTGAAGATGGCGAAGCTGCTGTCGGGCTTGACCTCCTTGATGAGGTAGCTTGTTCCCGCTGTGAGTTGCGGGTCCGGTTCCCTGCCCTGCTGGGGCGGCCTCGCCTGGCTCGCGGGGGCTTCTTGCGAAAAGGTGGGGTCCATCTCCTTCAGCATCGCATAGCGCTTGGACTTTATCATTATCTGGAATTCCTGGGGAGTGTAGCCTTTGCCGCTCATCTTGAGGATCTCTTCCCAGGTGGCGTTGACGCCGTCCTTATATCCCTCGACGTATTCCTTGTTCCTGCCCCGCTTGTCCAAGCCCATGTTCCACCTGATATGCGGTGTATGGAAGAATGCGCTAATAAGGATTGCGAGGCTAGTCGTCCAGCTTTTCGGCGAACGGGTCGCGCTTGCTGGCGCACCTCTGGCAGATGCCAGCGTCCGTGTTGTCAATCGTGATGTCGAGCCGCCCGCCGCAGGTGTTGCACCACTCGCGCACGCCCCGAAGTACGTTCACCCTGTCGCAGGCGTGCTCGAATTCGCGCATCTGCATGAACCGTCCGCAGAAAGGGCAGTAGTTGTCGGGCACCGCGCCTGTTATCAACATATCGGATATAATCGTAATCCCACGGTCATCTCTACCATCCAAAATGTATATTAGCCACCTTTGGATATCGCACAATCCGAGCCCTGGTAGTGTAGCGGTCTATCATGAAGCCCTGTCGAGGCCTCGACTCGGGTTCAAATCCCGACCAGGGCGCTTTTTTTTTTGACACTTATATTCGTGCTCTGGTCGTCACTCGCATTAGACACCGGTCATTAAATGCGCTAATGCTCGCTCCCGACCGGGGCTTTGCATATGTTCTAATCTAATCTGTTCCGGGATTTCTTCCGCGCATTCGATATGGTATCGATTCTCTCTACAGTCTGCTCCCCTGTCTTCATGTCCTTGTACGTGACAGTTCCGTCGGCAAGCTCTTTGGCGCCGATGATTGCGACTTTTTTCGCTTTTATTGCGTCGGCGTACTTCAGCGCCTTGGATATGTTGCGCCCCATCAGCTCGATGTCTGCGACCGTTCCAGCCGCCCGCAGCTTGGTGACCAGCATGGAAGCGGCGGGTATTGCCTCTTCGCCGACCGGCACCACATAAACGTCCGGCCCTTGAGCTTCTTGCTTTGCCCCCTGTTTTTCTAGCGCCAGCATCACGCGGTCGAATCCGATGGCGAAGCCCGTCGAGTCGATTGGCTTGCCGCCGAAGACTTCGGCCAGCGCGTAAGAGCCGCCGCCGCAGACCTGCTTTTCTGCGCCCAGCTCTGCGACGTCGATTTCGAAGACCATCCCCGTGTAATAGTCGAGGCCGCGGACGACCCCCAGGTCGAACTGCAGTCCGCTCACGCCCATGCTCTCCAGCCGCGCGGCCAGCAGCCGGAGGTATGCCAGGCCCTCTAGGTCGCCGGCAAGCTTTGAAGCCGCGTCCAGCACGTCCACACCGCCCCTCATCTGAGCCAGGCTCACGATGGCGTCCCCTTTCTCGCCGTAGATTCCGCACTCGTCCAGGACTCGCCGGAGCTCCTCGTATTCAGCCTTGTCAAGAAAATGGAGGGCCTTCGTCCACGAGTCTTTCGGAACGCCGAGCTTCTCGAGCATCCCCCGGAGGATTCCAATCTGGCCGAGCCGGATTTGGTATCCGGACAATCCGGCAGCCTTCAGTATTGCGTCGGCCAGCGCGACGATTTCCGTGTCCGCAGCCAGCAGAGGGGCTCCGATTATCTCGACGCCGAACTGGAAAAACTCCCGGTATCGCCCGGACTGGGGCCTCTCGTATCTGAAGCAGTTGCCGAAATAGAAAATCTTGATGGGCTTCGGCGCTGAGGTCATGTCGTTAAGGTACCAGCGCATCACCGGCGCCGTAAGCTCTGGCCTCAGCGAGATATCCCTTCCGCCCTTGTCCTTGAAGGCGTACATCTCGTCGACGACTCCCTCGCCCGACCTGGCGGTGAATAGCCCCAGCTCCTCGAAAGTCGGGGTCTGGACCTCGCCGAATCCGAAGAGCCGCGCTGCCGACCGCATCCGCTCCTCGACCGCTCGGCGCCTTGCCATCTCGTCCGGACCGAAGTCCCTAGTGCCCCGCGGGCGCTGGAATTCCGCCATGGCACGCCGAAGCCTCCCCGAAGGTAAATAATTTCCCATAGCGGGGGTCGCTTCGAAAGTAAAGCCAACCAATCTCCATCTCATTTACCCAGCTCAGGCAAAACAAAAAGGGGGGACGAGTAAAATCAAACGCTAAGAAACAGAATGATTTTGCGAGCGAGCCGAATCCAGTAATCAAATGAAAGCGATTTCTGGATTAGGCTAGGGGTGGAAGAATACCTTTTCGTTTCCTGCATGTTCTTCCACCGACCCCCGAGAACAGAAAGGACCGCTACCGCTCTTGATTAGATAAAAAAAAAGGGGGGAGGTAATCGTGAGTGTGCATCCATCCCTTCTGACAGCTCTTCCTACCTTTTCATATACGCTGCCTCGGTCTCTTCCAGTTCCGCGATCGCCCCCTCGATCTTCATCATTTCGGAGACCTTTCCAGGGACCTCTTTTGCGCGGGCGTAGAGCATGTCCCGGACGGCTGTGCGTATGGCCTCGGAGCGCGAGGAGAAATCGTCCATCCTGACCAAGGCGTCGATGTTTCTAATGAAACGCTTCGGCAGGCGGATGGTGATTTTTTCCGTGTCGTCTTGCATGTTTCCCCGTACTCCTTCTGTACCCTTTTTGTACCTATTTTGTCGGGCAATACCCGATATAGATTACAGTATATAAACGTTTGCATTCTTATATCCGGCGAAACCCTGGCGAATTGTGTTCTACGCCTTGCCAGCTTCGTATCCGCGCTCGATAGCCTTGACGTTGACCGCCCGCACCTTCTCGCTAAGAAGATTGTCCATGGCCTTGGAGAAGCTCTCGCGCTTCAGGGGGCATCCTTCAGTGGCCGCGAAGGCTCCCAGCATGACGACGTTGGCGACCACTGGCATGCCCAGCTCCCCCGCGATTTTCACCGATGGAATGACCTTCACTAGGGCCGAGGCCTGCTTCAATCCGTCGACGATTTCCGCGAGGGGAGGGTACGATTCGAAGCCCATCGAAACCCCCGGAGGAATTGCCGGCTCGTCGGACGTGATGACCCTCGTCGTCGCGGACCCGCAAGGCAGCGCCCGGTAGGTTTCAAGGGGTTCCAGCCCTAGCAGCACATCCACTTCGCCCTTGGCTGCCAACGGGCTTTTCACACGGTCGCCGATTCTCACGGTGGCCGTGACCACGCCGCCGCGCTGCGCCATCCCGTGGACCTCGCTCATCACCACGCGCTTGCCCTCGGCCATCGCCGCCTCGCCCACGAGCTGGGCGACGAAGAGGACTCCCTGGCCGCCCACGCCCACTATTACAACGGAGAAAGGCTTGCTCATTCTTTCGCCTCCTCGATGGCTTGGAAAGGACAAACCTGGGCGCAGACGCCGCATCCGTTGCACAATGCAGGGTTGATGTGGGTTTTCTTGTCATCGCCGTTGTAAAGCGCCGGGCAGCCGTATTCCTTTATGCACCTGTGGCAGAACTTGCATTTGACCGGGTCCACGCGCCAGTGGTGGAACGATTTTGCTTTCCTGCGGTCCCTCGCTTCGAGCAGGACGCAGGCTCGCTTCGCAATCACGACGCTCACCTCCGGCTGGGCCAGCGCCTCCTCGTAAACCTTTGTCACGCCCTTGAGGTCGCTCGGGTCGACGACGCGGACGAACTTGACGCCGCAGGCCTTGACTATGGCCTCTATGTCCGCCTCCTGCGCCGGGTCGCCCATGGCAGTTTTTCCCATTCCAGGGTTGGGCTGGTGGCCAGTCATGGCCGTCGTGCGGTTGTCAAGTATCGTGTAAACGAACCTGTGCTTGTTGTAGACGGCGTTGATGAGCCCGTGAATCCCCGAATGGAAGAACGTCGAGTCTCCGAGGAACGCCATCGTCGGCTGGTCCGGGGCGGCGATTGAGAAGCCGCAGGCGGCGTCAACGCTGGAGCCCATGCAGAGCAGGAAATCCGCGGCGTTCATCGGGGGCTGGATTCCCAGGGTGTACCAGCCGATGTCCGAGGAAAAAATCGTCTCGCTTTTCTTGCCTTTCAGCGCCTTGTTCGCTGCGTAATAGGTGCTGCGGTGGGGGCAGCCGGGGCAGAGAACGGGAGGACGGTTCGACAGTTGGAGCGGCTTCGGGGCGAGGCACGAGCCGGCCATGCTCTTGCCCAGGGCTTTGCCCAGCGCCTCCTTGACGACGTCCATGTCGTATTCGAACATCTTCGAGAAGTGGCCGCTGGCCTTGCCGATAATCTTCAACTTCGGGTTGAGGTCCTTGGCCATCGCCGCTATCTGCTGCTCGAGAATCGGCTCCATCTCCTCGACGACCACGAGTGTTTCCAGGCCCTTGATGAACTCCGCCACCATTTTCGTTGGCAACGGATTCGAGAGCCCGAGTTTCAGGATGCGCGAAGGTATCTTCTCTGTGTCAACGACTTCAGCAACATAGTTGTAGCCAACGCCCGACGCGACGATTCCCAGCCCGCCTCCGCCGTGGTATTCCTCGGTTCGGTTCCACGGGCAATCGTCCGCATACTCCAGCGCTTTTGCCATCCGATGGAGTAAAATACCGTGGCTCTTCCGCGCCGTCGCGGGAACGACGACGAACCTGCCGGGGTCCTTGACGTATTTGCCCTTGGTCTTGGGCTCGGGAAGCGGACCCAGCGTCACTGGCGCCCGCATGTGGTTCATGCGCGTGACCGTTCGCACGAGAATCGGAAGCTCGAACCTTTCGGAGAGCGCGAACGCCTCGCGCATCATGTCGTGCGCTTCCTGGCAGTCCGCCGGCTCGAACACTGGGATGTTCGCCAGCAAAGCGTAATATCTGTTGTCCTGCTCGTTCTGGCTCGAATGGCACGACGGGTCGTCCGCAGATAGAATCACGAATCCCCCGCGCACGCCAGTGTACGCGACTGTCATGTAGGCATCCGCCGCGACGTTGAGCCCGACATGCTTCATGAAGGTGAACGCGCGCACACCGCAGGCCGACGCCGCGGCCGCGACCTCGAAAGCGACCTTTTCGTTCGTCGAGAATTCGAAGTAAACGCCCGCTTCCCTGGCAATCCTGGCGAGTGTGTTTCCGATTTCAGAAGAGGGTGTTCCAGGATATGCCGCGCCGACGCCCATTCCACCTTCGAGCGCCCCCCGGGCTATGGCCTCGTTGCCAAGTAGGAAGAGCTTCTTCCCCTCGATCCTGTCGAGCAAAGGTTCCATCTGCAACTCACCTGCGTCCAGCGTAATAGCATAATCGTATTAAAAAGTGCCTTCGCGGCGGGCCGAAAGATCCTGCAGGCTCCGTGCGGCTCAGTTCGGGCGGCCTATGGCCAGCGGTACGGCATGCGTCTCTCCGTCCACGGCGCTCCAGCGGTAGTACGACGGGCCCCCTTCCCCGTCCACGCCGAACCACATCTTGCCCCTTCCGATTCCGTCCGTGAACCTCACGTTGTCGTCGTCGGTGTCGCGCGTGTCGTCGCCGTGGCCGCTCAGCGCCGAGTCAATGACCCAGACCCAGTATTGGCCAGGCGTGTCGGACGGCTGCGGGGTGGAATCGATTATCATCACGTGGCCTGTGCTCCCCTCGGAGGGCGGGTCGTGCTTGTATGCGATGATGTCCCCCGGCCTGGCGTCCTTCATTTCCGCCACGCGGCTCCAGGCTGCGGTCGAATTGCCCGCGCCGAGGCTGGCAAAATAGTCGTAGTAGTCCTGGGCGAGGGGCCGGGACTCGTTGTTCTGGTCGAACGCAATCTGCGCGTAATGGCCGGGCAGCTCCCTGTTCAGGACGAAGTCCACGAATCCCGAGCAGTCGGCGATGTAAGCGAAGTCCTCCTCCTGGATTATCGTGTGGTGCCAGTAGACCGTCAGCTGCTGCATGTGCACGACGTATTCGGCCCTGTTTGCGACCCGGTCTGCGGAAGGCACGAGCGTGTCGTTCGCCTGCGTCGCCCTGGCAATCGATATCGGATAGTACAGCTGTTCCCCGTCCACGCTGCTCCACCTGAAGTAGACCGGCCTGCCGTCGTGGTCGACGCCGAACCACATCTTTCCCTTGCCAACTCCGTCCCCGATGTCCTTACGGGGGTCGTCGCCGTGGTAGCTCGCCGTGGAATCCGATACCCATACCCAGTATTCGTTGTCGTTGACGGTCGACGGCTCCGGCGTGGAATAGACGAACATCACATGCCCCGTGTTGGGGTCGTGGATGGGATGCTTGTAAGCGAGGACGTCGCCGGGCTGCGCGTCGGCCATCTTCCTTATCCTGGTCCACCCCCTCTCGGGCCGGGCCTGCGCGAAGAACCCGTAAAGGTCCTCGGCCAGCGGGCGCTCCCCAGCATCGTAATACGATATCGCGTCGTACCACGCAGGGACCGTCAGGTTGAGGACGTAATCGACGTATCCGGAGCAGTCGGTGTTGTATATTCCACCGGCCCTGCTGATGTTGGCACCCAGCGCCGGGTGATGCTCGTAGTTTGTCGAAGTCGTATGGTTGAGGATGTATCCGATTTCATCGACGATGCGCTTCGAAGGTGGGACCGGATCGTCGATGCCATTCCCTGGGTGCGCAGACTGCACCGGTAGTGGCAGGCCCGATGTCTCCGTTGCGTCATCGTAGCCCACCTCGTATCCGATGGCGAGCGAAACGACGGAGGCGACGATGACGAGGGTGACCACAACCTCGAATGATGGTGCGATAGATGGGGCCTCGGAACCTCGCCCCCCAATCCGCTTGGACATCACAACCCCTGCGTGAACGCCTCCCGCTTGAGGAGGATTTCCCACTCGCGGTCTATGCCCTTCTGTATCTCCTCGACGACGCTGGCCGGCAGGTGCCTGAACCGCCCCTGCATCGCCATGTAGTCCATGAAGCTGATTTTCTTCGCCGGTTTGCGGTTAATCTTAATCACGCCATTCTCAACCTCGTAAATCGGGAAGACGCAGGCGTCCGTCGCCATCCTGGAAATCTCCACTGTCTTCTCCGGAGGCAGTCTCCAGCCCGTCGGGCACGGGGCGTACACGTGGAAAAACTTCGGCCCTTTAACGTCCCTTGCCTTCCGCAGCTTCTTGATGAAATCCTCCGGGTAGGCTACCGACGCAGTCGCGGCATAGGGTATCTTGTGCGCGACCATGATGTCCATCATGTTCTTCTTCGGCTGGCGCTTCCAGTCCTGCCGCGAGCCGACGGGCGTCGTCGTCGTCCACGCGCCGACCGGCGTGGCGGAAGACCGTTGGATTCCCGTGTTCATGTAAGCCTCGTTGTCGTACATTATGTAGAAGACGTTCGTACCGCGCTCCACCATCCCAGACAGCGCCTGGATGCCTATGTCGGCCGTGCCGCCGTCGCCTGCGAAGCCGACGACGTTTATGTCCTCCCTTCCCTGCTTGTCGTAAGCGGCGCGCAGGCCGGAGATCGACGCGCCCGTCGTTTCGAACGCGGTGTAAAGCATGGGTACATCCAAGCACTTGAGCGGGAAGACGCCCGGCATCACCGCCCAGCAGCACGCCGGGATGCTCATCACGGTTTTCGGCCCAAGCGCCTTGAGCGCGTACCTCATGGTCATCGTCGCGCCGCATCCCAGGCATCCCACGTGCCCCGAGCGCATGTACTCCTCGACCGGAATCGTTGGCTTCGGCATCACAATCCCCCCAGCCCGCGGACGTCGACCCACTCGATTTCCGCGTGCTTGCCATTCCTCAGCTTCAGGACGTCCTCGAATATCTTCGTCAGTACTTCGGGAGTCAGGTCCCTGCCGCCGATGCCGGCGATGTAGTTTTTAATCGCTGGCCTATCCCGGCAGTTGTAAAGCGCACCTTGGACCTCGGAAGCGAAAGCCCCGCCGTAACCGAATGTGAACGATTTGTCCAGTATTCCGATTGCCGGCACCGTCGCAGCGAGCTTGCGCACCTCCTCGAACGGGAACGGCCTGAAAGAGCGCAGCCTGGCAACGCCGACCTTCTTCCCATTTTTGCGCATCTCGTCCGCGACCTCCTTGGCGGTGCTGGCCACCGTACCAGCAAGCAGCAGGACAGCGTCTGCGTCCTCGCACTTGTAGAATTCGATGAGCCCGCCGCCGTACGTGCGCCCGAACGTTTCGCCGAACTCTTTGTCGACCTTTCGGATGCGCTCCCTGGCCAGGTCCATCGCCTCGGCAATCTTGTACCTGAACTCCATGTACCAGTCCGGCATCACGAGCGAGCCGAAGCCGTAAGGCTGCGTTTCCGGCTCGACCCGGTACTCGGGGTTGAACTTGGGAAGGAACCCGTCGACGACCTCCTGGTCCGGGATGTCCACGGGCTCGGAGGTGTGCGAGAGGATGAAGGCGTCCATGACTACCATCGAGGGCGTCATGATATCTCTTGCCTCGCCGATTTTATATGCTTGGATGATTGTGTCGAGCACTTCCTGGTTGCTCTCGCAGTAGAACTGCATCCAGCCCGTATCGCGCTGCGCTATCGAGTCGCCCTGGTCCGCCCAGACGCTCCACGGCGGGCCGTTCGCGCGGCTGACGTTTGCCATGACCACCGGCGCCCTCGCGCCCGAAGCCCAGATGAGCATCTCGTGCATCAGCAGCAGGCCGTGCGACGAAGTTGCCGTGAAGGTGCGCGCCCCGGCTTGGGAGGCAGAAACGCACGCGGCCATGGCGCTGTGCTCGCTCTCGACCTTGATGAACTTCGCGTCCATCTCGCCCTCGGAGACCATCGTCGCCAGCTTCTCCACGATTTGGGTCTGGGGAGTGATCGGGTACGCTGCGATTACGTCCGTCCTGGCGACTTTCGCGCCGTACGATGCAGAATAGTTGCCTGTGATTACTTTCTTGACCATCTTCACTCCTCCAGTACCATCTCGATGCACTTCTTCGGGCACTCGTTGGCGCAGATGCCGCAGCCCTTGCAGTGGTCGAAATCGAATTCGGGATATTCGTCCTTGCCGATTTTTATGGATACGTCCGGGCAGAACTTCCAGCACATGTAGCACTTGATGCACTTCGCTTGGTCCATCTTGGGGCGGAACGTGCGCCAGCCCCCTGTTTTGTTGGCCTCGGAGCCCGCTGTGGTTATCGGCATCAAGGGCAGGTCTTTGTACGATTTGTAGGAGACCATCATCTCACCTCCACCGCATCGTAAGCATCGATGGCCGCCGCCGCGTTCTCCTCTATCTTGGAAGGGGCGTTGTTCTTGATTGCCTTTACAAGCGTGTCAAGTTTTACTACGCCCGAGACCTTGGCAAACCCCCCGAGGATGGCGCTGTTGACTATCGGCGCCGCCTTGCTGCCGAGCTTGTGCTTGATGGCGATGTTGGTAGCATCCAGTGCTGCGACTTTGTATGGGCCCTTGATGCTGAGCTCCCCCGCCTTGACGTGGGCGTTCACTAGCACGACTCCGCCCTCCTTCAGCCCTGCCAGAACGTCAACAGCTTTCAGCAGAGACTGGTCCATGACTATGACGTGGTCGGGAGCGTAGATGCCGGACTTCACCCGGATGACCTTCGAGTCGACGCGTGTGAAAGCGGTGACTGGCGCACCCCGGCGCTCGACTCCGAAAAACGGAAAAGAGCAGACCTCCTTCCCCTCCATGAAAGCCGCCTCGGCCAAAATGTTGGACGCCACGACCGCGCCCTGCCCCCCCCGTCCGTGAAACCGTATTTCTATCATGCCATGTGCCCCATTGGTGAATGGCGAGGTTGTATAAGGCGGTTTTTGCTGAAATGGTGCGGAAAGTTCATTTCCACCGCCCGCAATCCACCCGCGTGACGTTCTCAACAGTGCGTTTCCGCACGTTCTGCCACGCCACAGAGGACGAGAGCAAGGTTCGCAAAGCCCTGCATTTCGTGACTGGCGGCGCTCCAATCGAGGTCAGCGCGACGAAGGGCCACCACGGCAATAGGATTGCGATCCTCGAATCCCAGTTGACCAAGAAGAAAGAGATGAGGCTCTTCTGGTCAAGTCTCGCAGAGGCTGGGCTCACAGCCGAAATATTGGCAAACCTCGACGGGCGCATCGGCGACGACCTGGCTCTCGGCCTGCGGCTCGACAAGCAGGAGGCGTACGCCGATAGGCTTTCATTTGATCGCGGCGGGGATGTCGTCCACGTCAGGGCGAGGGTCGTGGCGTATCCGGCGACGAGGGATGGCGCGCTCCTGGCGGCAAGGTCATACCTTTCCGGGCTGGAAAACCGATGAAGCCATTTTGTTTCACTATTATGTTTGGATAGCTATCCAGATTCGACAGACTAAAACGGCATATTTATATACTAGCACAATTTCAGGGCGTTAAATCCTCGAAAGCGAGGAATGGAGGAATAGGAATGCACGAACTTAGGACTAGGATATTGAACACGTTAGCCGCAGTGATGGTCGTCGTAGCCATGCTGGTCTCGGGGCTCGCAGTAGCCAACGTACCGCAGGTGACAACCGCGGCGGACGGGGATGGCACGGCAACGATATGGCCCGGAACTGTCGTGGCAGGCAGCACGCAGGATATATACATTAACTACACCGTGCCTGCGGGGGACATACTCGTCAACGGAGGAATAAACATCTCGCGCCCTGGTGGATGGACGCCATTGCTTCAGAGCACGACCCCCGGAACGGCCGGCTACATCGACACGTCGCTGACGACAGCGCAGGCGACGGTCCTAACAAACTTGACTGATGGAATTACCGCTACAATCATCGTCACAACGGCCGCGCTGGTCGCAGGCGACATCATCCATGTGGTATTCAGGCAGATGACCGCGCCAACCTCTTCAGCAACCGGAGTCTTTTGGTCCATGACTTCCGATACTGACGGGAACGGAGCATTTGGCTATCTGGGGACAGACCCGGAACTGGATATTATCGCTGGAGCACCGACAGCCTTGGAAATATATGCGATACCGGTCGCAACACCTGCTGGCACGCCGAGTGGAGGTTTCAGTGTTCGTTTGGTCGACACCTATGACAACCCGACACCGGCACTTGTGGATACGCCTGTCAGCCTTTTCACAACCTCAGGAACTGGGACTTTCCTCGTTAATCCCGTGACTATACTGACCGGAAATGTGGTTGTAAATTTCAACTACAACGACACGACGGCCGGTACATATACAATCACGGTCAACAAAACTGGGCTAACCAATGACACCACATCCTACACAGTCAACCCCGCCGGGCCGGACCACCTCGTCCCCGTCGGCGGCCTGACCAGGACGATATACGCTGGTAACAACACCGGGCCGATACAGGTGACAGTATTCGACCAGTACGACAACACTGTCGGAGCGGGTATCCCGGTTCCGGTCTATGAGTGGGAAAATGGCAGCCTGGTTTCCGACACAGTCAACACAGATGCAGCTGGTGTGGCAACGACGGCCTTCGCATCGAGTACAATCCCGATGGTCTATCACCTGACATTCAACGACACGTGGGCGCCGACGGCGAACACGACATTCACGATAACGACCACAGGGCCGGTCGTCGAGGACACATCCGTCGGAACCGGTCCGGCCACGGGCTCCATAGCCTTCGACGAGAGGAGCATCATGATTCAGTTCGACCGAATGATGGACCCAGACAGCATAAACAGCAGCATCGCGTTTACCAACTGGGCCACTGGCGATTTGATTTCTGATGGTGTTGCAGAGTGGACATCGGACTTCAAGACGGTCTACTTCAACACCACGAGCGATTTCATGGGCGGTACCATGTACAACCTATACATCGGCACCGGGGCCAGGGCCAATAATTCGATTGGTTACGGTTACATGGCTGCGCCGTTCAGCGTAAACTTCACAGCCACCATACCGGACGACAGCATTCCCACCCAAGTTACTGGTGTCAAGGTCGTGGATAACCACGACGGGTCGCTGAACGTCAGCTGGCAGCACTCGGACGCGGACACGCAGCATTACTACATCGCTTACAGGACCGCGGGAAACGCGAACAACAACTACGATGAGGACAAGAACTGGTACACCGCGAGCGCGACCCCCACGTCAACCACCTTTGTATCAGACATGGAGTCGACCTACATCTCAAGCGAACTCCCGCAGAACTATACGTTAATCAACCCGACGTACACCTTCGTGCCATACCAGGTTTGGGTTTGGGCGGAGGACTGGTCCGGCAACGCGGGACCGGTTTCAGCGCCTGTGACCGTCACACCGTACGCTCCGACCATCGTCGGCTTCACGTACAGCCTTAGCAGCGCGTCCGATATGGCGGCGAACGTCAATTTGACCAACACGATATCAACGACCTCCAGCTGGGACGACGGGTTCTATGCAATTAATAATATATACAACACGGTTAGGCAGTATGGAATGAACGCGTCACATCCCTCCTACAAGACCAACTCGACCGCTCTCATGGCCGCCTTCGGCGCGTTCAACGCCGCGACTCCGTACACTTGGCTGAGGTGGAAGAACTTCACCCTCGCTGGAATGGGTGGATACATAAGTGGAAAGGTCACGGACAGCGCCAACAAGGTCATCGGAAACGCGACGGTCTCCGCGGTCCACAACTGCGACACTAGCTGGTACTCGGACCAACACGCGGGCCAAGGGGCCAGAACCTGGTGGACCGGCAACGGTTTCGGCGTTCCGGCGGGCTCGTTCTTCATATCCAACCTCCCGTATGCGAAGAAGGTTCCGTACTGGATGTTGAAAGTAACCGCTGATGGCTACCTCGAGACGACGAAGCATGACACATACACGAACACGTCGACCGCAGTCATTAAACTCCAGAAGTCCGCCAAGGTCTTCGGAAACATCACCTACGCGGACGGCAAGGGTGTCTCGATGGCTTACGTTTACCTCTACGACAACATATGGGGCCAGACCTGGCAATCTGCCTGGACCAACGCCACGGGGTACTACGAGATGGGAACCGGGCTCAAGACGAGCAACTACACGATAAACATGGGCTACTACGACCCGAACTCCGGTTGGAACTACTACTGGTACCAGCCGACATCGTCGAAAAAGGTCACTCTCACAGTCGATCAAGCAGTGAAGGTCGACTTCGTGATTCCTGTGACGAAAATCAGCGGCCGAGTGAAGTTCAACGCGACGCAGAACGCCACGGGCGGAACGGTCTATCTCTACAACACTAGCTACTCGAACTACCTCCCCATAGCCGCCACGGGAATAAACTGGACAGGCGGATACCAGCTGGGCGGGTTCAAGGCTGGCAACTACCAGATAGAGATCAAGGCGCAGTACTACGAACCGAGCACTGGGCAGGTCGTCTACTCGATGACCAAGCGGGAAAACCTGACATTCACTGAGGGCGAGCAGAAGGCAGTTGACTACACGATGAGCAAGGCCGGACGATTGATGGGCAGAATCACCAACGCGGAAGGGAAGACTGTCGACGAATGCAGCATCAACGTGCGCAGCCAGCCAATTCTGAAGACTTTCATCTACGGTGACTGGAACTGGAGCTACGAGATGGAGGAGAGCTTCTGGGGATACGTCAACTGGAACGGCTGGTACAACGTCACCGGCTATGACTTCGAGGGGACTTTCACGGTCGACTTCGACGTGAACTCCAACACTCTCATGACCTCCGGCAACATCGAGGCATACGCCGTCCAGTACTCGCACAAGTCCCAGAGCACGAACGAGACCGGCGTAGTCGTCGCCGCAGGCGAGGTCAAGACGCTGAGCAAGACATTGCCCAGATCGGCGAACGTGCACGGGCGCGTTATGAACGCTACGACGGGCCTGTACTGGGCATCTGTCCGCGCATACGACGAGGACGGCAGCCAGGTGTGCAGCGGATACACGAACTCAACTGGATACTACGTTCTCGACTCCGCACTGCCAAGCGGAACGTACAAACTGAAGGCAACTCTCTATGGATACAAGGAGGCCAACATAACCGTGACGCTGGTCGTGGGAACCAACCTGACCGCGCCGACGATAACCATAAACGAGTCAACAATCGTTGCTCCTGTTTCAGCTGAATACAAGACGAAGAGCATCGCAGGTTATGTGCTGGATTGGGACGGCGACCCTGTCAATGGGGCGGTAATCTTCTACAAGAAGGCCGGCTCCAACGAAAGCTGGCAGCAGAGGTACACAACGGGCAGCCTGGGAAGCTACAACCTCACCTTCTCATACAAGACAACCTATACGGGCGAGTGGTACGAGACAATCGACATAATGGTGTCCAGCTGCATGGGCGAACCCGCGTACAAACTGGGCGTAGTCTTGGGCAACGGCACCTACCTGACCAAGCAGAACATCACCCTGACGAAGTCCGGTGAGATATCCGGAATCGTGACGGACGCCAACGGCGCGCCGATAAAGGGCGCATACGTATACGCCAAATCTCCCGAGACGCCTGAGTACGGCGCGTACTCATACTACTGGAGCTACTGGTACTGGTGGTACGGCGGGTCTGGAAGGTACGGCAACGGATACGGGTTGAGCGTCACCGACAGCAACGGATACTACCACATATACACGGGAATCAACAAGACCGCAAGCAACCTGACGGTCGGGGTCTACATATGGCCCTACGGTTACGGCGAGGCGACGAACGTAACGCTGGTCGACGGAAAGGCGACAGGCGTGAACATAAAGCTTACTGGCTTCACCGGCACGATAGTCGCGCATGTCCAGGATGCGGAGGGCAACCCAATCGAGAACGCAAGCGTCTTCGTATACTCCGTTAACAGCCCGCGCACGTACATCAAGATGAACTGCACTGATGAGAACGGAACGGCGGTCATCGGCGAACTCGCGCCCGGCATATACGACGCGGACGCATGGAAGGGCGGCTACGAGCTGCAGACGAGGGCCGGCGTGACAGTCAGGCCATCAGACCCATCCATGGGACAGCGTTACTACGACGATTACAGAAGCGAGTCCGAAGCACCGACGACGACCGACCTATACTTCTCGCTGGGCAACGATGTCACACCTCCGACGGTCACAAGCGTGACACCGGAGGCGAACGCCACTGAAATCTCGAGGGACAACGCTTCGATAGAGGTCACATTCAGCGAACCGGTAAAGCAGGCCACGGCCGAAGGCGCCTTCTCCTTGAAGGGCACGGACGGCGTCGCAGTCGCAGGCACGTTCAGCTGGGACGAGACTGGAATGGTAATGACCTTCAAGCCAGGCTCAAGGCTCCGAAACCAGGATGTCTACACGGTGACGGTGGGCACGGGAACGGCCGACTACGCAGATTTGACGATGGCCGCGGCGTTCACGAGCACGTTCACGACCGAGTGGAATCTGACGGTCGCGCCGACGACGTCGGCTACTCTATCGACCGGCGTTGTGGTCACAGTCAACGCTGTGATTGACGGCGATGGGACGATATCGGTCGCGGAAGTGGCTGCACCGGACACAGATGACGAAATGGCCATCGGTGTCTACGTCGACATAAGCCTCGTGACCACAGACCCGAACTGCACGCTAGTCTACGCCATCATCGTGATAGACCTGAGCGGTTACACCCTCCCCGACGGATTCGACATCGCCGACTTCAAGATGTACTACTGGAACGGCGCTGCGTGGGTCGAGGCGGAGAACACCCAGGTGGACGTGGCGGGAAAGAAGGTCACAGCGAACGTCACCCACTTCACCGTATTCGCGGTCAGGTCGTCGGTCGCTCCCGTGGAGAGCGGAGGCGGCGGCATCGACCCGATTGTGATTGGAGCGGTGGTCGCGGTTGTGGTTGTGGTCCTGCTCGTCGTCGTAATGATGATGCGCAAGAAGCCAGCGTCCGAGGCGAAGCCTAAGGAGAAGGCAAAGAAAGAAGAGGGCGAAAAGAAGGACAAACCGGCCGAGGAAAAGAAGGCGGAGGAGCCAAGGGAAGAGAAGCCGGCCGAGGAGAAAAAGTCCGAGGAAGAAGCCTGAGCGCGCGCAAACAGCCTAAAACCTTTTATTTCTCTTATATTTTCGATTTTCTCGACTTTTCAAATACAATTTATAAATCCTTTGGCCCAAGAGAATGGCGGAAAATGATTTCAGGCCAGATACGACCTAACTCTCTGCTGACCAATTGACGAAAACCGTTAGGTCTATCCCCTCCCCCTTAGTAATAAAATTTAATTATGCGGGGGAAGGGATTCGAACCCTCGAAGGACTAACCACAGGGTCCTAAGCCCTGCCCCTTTGGCCACTCGGGTACCCCCGCGCGAAAGCCGATTGATGGATGGGATATTAATACTTCAGGGCGCCCGCAATGTGCTCGAGGGATTCGGACAAAGCCGCCCTTCGGCCATGTTCCAGTTTAATACGCCATCTGCCTGGCGATTATTGAGAGCACGATGCCGATGAAGCCGAGTATCGAGCCTCCGATTGCGAAAGCTCCCTCCATGCCGTTGAGGTACCAGAGGACGAACGAGATGAGGAAGCCTATGAGCCCCATCCCCGCGCCCAGGGCGATTAGGAACTTGCCCACCCCCACCTTGTCCCACCCTATCAGAAGCCCGCCGAGTATGACCGCCAACCCGCCAAGCCCGGCGATGATGAGCAAATAGTAGAATATGTCGTGTACAAGCGGGTCGTTGCTGACATAAGTGACTATGATGTCCCGTATGCTGCTCCACGCCGCATAGCCCGTGATACCGGCCAGGAGGAGGCACAATCCGCCCGCAATCGCCGCGTACATCGCTGGCTTGTTGATCAAACTCATTCTGTCACCTTGGTACTCCATGACCCGCCTACCATTAATATTTTCCCTAGTCGAAAGCGATTTACCCTTCTAGCGAGATACGAGTCGCGTGAACGACGGAGGATGGCAGAGGAAGGATCCGAACTCCCAGGCCTTGTTCGTCGGGATGGTCGCAACGACTGCCATTCTGGGAACGGTCTTCGCCATCCAGATTTTGCCGGAGAGCTTCGCATGGAACTGCTGCTGCGGGACGACTCTGCTGCTTATGCTCGGTTTCACTGCGATGGTGTTTTTCAACTACGTCCGCGTGAACGCGTGGCACAAGGACTACAAACCCAGCCCGTCGAAGGTCCGCGAGTTCATCGAAGATGGGTTCCGGGTGCGGGGAATAGCTTACGAGAGGCGCAAGACCGGCAGCCCCGAAGGCTTCACGGCTCCAGAATGCGCATGGGAGGCGGTCCTCACCAACACCAAGGTCTATGTGAAAATATCCGATAGGAGCACTTTCACGCGGGTGTACGTGGGACCCGACGACCCGGCTTCCCAACCTTTGATTCAGGGGATACGGAAGGTCATCGACGAATCGATGGACGGGAGGCGCGCTTAAACACCAGAATACTTCGCCGCGTCCTCGCATTTGCACGCTGGCCTTTCTGGAACGAGCGGCACGACCGCCCTCATCAGCTTCTTGACGTTCTCGGTGTTTGCCGCCATCGTTGCCAATATCGCTTTAACTTCCACCGGTTTCTCGGCCCAGACGTCGTAATCGGTTATCATCGCCACCGAGACGTAGCAGATGCCGGCCTCGATGGACAGGTTGATTTCAGGGACGAGGGTCATCCCGATGATGTCCGCGTACTGCCTGAACATGCAACTCTCGGCGCGTGTGGAGAACCTGGGCCCCTCGACGCAGACGTACGTCCCCTTGGGATGCATGCGAAGGCCGAGCTTCTTGCCGTGCTCGCAGAAGAGCTTCGAAAGCTCCGGGCAGAACGGGTCTGCCGCAGGGACGTGATGGGTCTTCCCGCCGTCGAAGAAGGTGTACTGCCTGGTCTTCGTGAAGTCTATGAACTGGTCCGGGATGACGAAGTCGCCGGGTCTCATCTCCTCCTTGAGCGAGCCGACCGCGCAGGGCGAGATTATCGCTTTCACGCCGAGCTCCTTCATGGCCCAGACGTTGGCCCTGTAGTTCACGGCGTGCGGGGGGAAGACGTGGCCCTTTCCGTGGCGCGGGATGAATGCGACCAGCTTGCCGTCCAGCTCCCCGACTTCCACGGGGCTGGACGGTGCGCCGTATGGCGTTGACATCTTGAGAGTCTCCTTCGGCTGGAATATGCCTGACTCGTACAGACCTGACCCGCCGATTATGCCGACCTTCACGTTCATCTGCTCACCGTCCGGGGGATTGCGCGCGCCGATAATAACCTACCGCTACAATCAAATACGCCCAAGGGGATTAAAGCGTGATGAACGCGGGTCACGCCCAGCTCACGGCCGCGGACAAGATTCTCCTCCACCTCAGGGAGTACTGGCTCGCCAGCGGGAAGCTCGAGTTTCCGGCCAACATAACCCAGCGCGGGATAGCAGACGCGACCCACTTGGTCCTGACGCACGTTCCGAGGGCGCTCAAGAGGCTGAGGGACGAGGGGCTCATCCGCGAGGTGAGCGGCCACATCGAGGGGGAGCGCAGGAGATACAAGGCGTACTTCCTCACGGATGACGGGATGCGCACCGCGACCAGCATGAGGGCGGAATTGCTCGCGTCCGAAATCACGATGAGGCGCGGGGATTCGCTGATACCGATGAAGCTCGGCGAGGCCCTGGAGATGGCCGGACCGGGGACGGGATTGCTGGATGTCATCAGAAAGCTCGATGAGAATGGCGTGCTCGAGATGGGCGACGCTGCCCGCAAGGCGGAGAAATCGCCCGTTTCTGACCTTTCCGAGGCGCCCGAGCGGGAGCAGTTCCACGACCGCGAGGAGGAGATGCGGCACGTGGAGTCGTTCGCCGAGACGCGGGGTTCGCGAATCCTGGCAATCATCGGCGGTGTCGGCCTGGGCAAGACCGCCCTCGCCCGCGAGTTCGCCGAGCGCCAGAGGGCGAGGGAGCGCATCGCGTGGATAAACCTGCACCGGTCCAGCACATACGATTCCATCTTCGCGCGGATGGCGGGATGCCTCGGAAAGGATGAGGGCTCGCCGACGGCCCCGGACGCCGCCGGGCGCAGGGCGGCGAGGATGCTGGACGAGGGAGACGGAATCATCATTTTCGATGATTACTACGATGTGCCAGAGGGAACGGTCGAATTCTTCCAGGCGATGGTGGAGGCGATGAAGGTTCCGGAGCGAGGCGCCAGGTTGGTCATATCGCTACGCGAGGACACGCCGTCCTACAACCGCTTCTACGGGCGGAGGGAGGTCGAGTCCGGCATCGTCGAGGAGCTGCACCTGCGCGGGCTGGGCCCCGAGGATTCCCGTATGCTGCTCGGCGTCCAGGGCATAGACCCCGATGCGATGAAGCGCATCTACCTCCTGACGAAGGGTTCGCCCCAGGCCTTGAAATTGATAGCCGCGGGGGACTTCGCCCGCCTCAAGGAAACGACGCGGTTCACGAACGAGGAGATAAGGCTCATCATGTTTCTAAAAACAGTAAAGGCCGTTGGAAATTGATTCCGATGGGAGTCTCCGGCACGCCGGGGATTAAATGTCCAGCAGAACCTTGGCATACCCTTTCTCCTCGTTGACCTCCAGCATGTGGTACGTCACAGCCTTGATTCCCCCCCTGAGCCCGTGCCTCTCTGGGTCCATGCGCTCGCCGCGCGACTTTGAGCGCAGGGTCCATCTCTTCTCTGCCCCGCCCAATTCTATCTCAATATCGTGCTCGCACAGGAGAAGCTGCTCGCTGTCCATGTAGAACAGCATCTCGCTTAGCCAGGCGACCAGGAGCGCCTCCAGGTCCCCCGACTCCACGGTGATTGCCCTCACTTCCAGCGCCCTCACCTTTCCCAGGTCGCAGACGACTCCCGCCAAACCCTTGGCGGCCTCGGAGAAAATCTCCGCCAGGCTGGAACCGTAAGCCTTGACGCCCACGTCGGCAGTATGCTCGAAATATTCGTATCGCCCGCACATTGCTCCGCAATAATCTCCCTGCCTTTAAATTACTTGCTGATAGATTTTAATAATACGCACAACTTGGGAGTGGCCATGAATGTCACCATCCTCGGCTGCGGAGCAATCGGCGGTACCCTGGCAAAGGCGCTACAAGGCATGGATGGCATCAGCGGCGTCGTGCTGTACGACATACACTCAGACAAGTCTGAGGCGCTACAAGCCACTCTCCCGAAAGCCAAGCGCGCGGCGAGCCTGGACGAGGCAATCGCGGGCGGAGACCTCATTGTGGAGGCGGCCAATCAGGATGCTGTGATAGAATTTCTACCGAAGGCGCTGGCTGCCAGGAAGGACGTGCTCGTGCTGAGCGTCGGGGCGCTCCTGAACTACGATTTCAGGGCGACCTGCAAAGACCTAGCCACAAAGAACGGTCGGAAGATTTACATCCCAAGCGGAGCGGTTGCCGGCATCGACGGCTTAGGCGCAGCCGGAGAGGAGCAGATTGACGAGGTCATCCTGATGTCGTACAAGCCGCCGGCAGCTCTGGAGGGGGCGGAATACTTTAAAAAACGAGGCATCGACCTGACCAAAATCGACGGGCCGAAGGTCGTCTTCGACGGCTCCGCGCGCGAGGCCGTGAAGCTCTTCCCGAAGAACATCAACGTCGCCGCGACGATTTCCCTAGCTGGGCTGGGGTTCGAGAAGACGCGGGTAAAGCTCGTCGTGGACCCCAAGGCGACGAAGAACACCCACCGCCTGATTGTCAAGTGGAAGTTCGGCGAGATAGAGGCGTGGACACGCAACGAGCCGTTCCCGAGCAATCCGCGGACGAGCTACCTGGCCGCTCTGTCGGCGATATCGGCTGTTAAGAAGATTGCGGGGACTGTCTGGGTCGGAGTTTGAAGGACCGTCACCGCCCTCTCTCGTCGCCCCATATCAGCTTGTGCAGCTGCGGCATCACGCGCGCGTCCAGTGTGTCCTTGAGAACGGCCTCTGCGAGCCACTTTAGGTTCGTACCTCCGACGGGGGTGAAGATGATTTCGCAAGCGACCTTGTTTGACTTCAGAATCCCCCGCGCAAAGTTGTAATCTTCCTGGTTCGCGATGACGAACTTGAGCTGGTCCGTCGGGCCGAGGACCTCGATGTTCTCCAGCTTGGTCTTCCCTTCCATCTTCGACGACGGGCACTTGACGTCCATGCTCACAGTCAGCCTCGGGTCGCACGGCATCTCCTCCAGAGAATGGGTACCGTTGGTTTCGAGCGTGACATGGTTGCCATTGGCCAGGAACCTGTTTATCAAGCGGGTGATGCCCGGCTGGAGCAGCGGCTCGCCTCCGGTAAGGCAGACGTGGCGCGTTTTCATTGCCAGGACTTCGGCGAAAATCTCGTTCGACGATTTCTCCGCTCCGCCCTCCCACGCATATTTCGTATCGCACCACTCGCATCTCAGGTTGCACCCGGCGAAGCGAACGAAGGCAGTCGGCGCCCCGATGTGCAGCCCTTCCCCCTGCAGCGACTTGAATATTTCAACCACTTTCATATGGCGGGGCAAGCGGTTGTGGCTATTAAAATATTTTCAGGTTGGAAGAAACCCCTCACTCTTTCATGTCCTTTGCTTCCTTCAAGGTTTTCGCCAGCTCCAGGAGACGGTTTTTTGTCTCGTTCAGCTTCTTTTCCCTCGCCAGAAGCTCGTGCTCCCTCTCGTTTAACGCAGCCTCCCGCTTGCTGAGGTGCTCTTCACGCTCCATAATCATCGCCAGGAGGAGTTGCTGCTCCTTCTTCGTGTCCTTTTCGAGCTCAATCAGCTCCTTCCTGCGCAACTCCAGCGCTTCTGAGTCGTCACCGTTCATTTTAAGTACCCTCCAGGCTGAGCTTGGCCAGCTGTTCGAAAGCGAGCTCCACATTGGCCCCAGTCTTCGCGCTCGTAAGATGGTATCCGCACTGGTATTTCTTTGCGAGTTCCGCCACGTCATTCTCGTCGAACGCCGCCTCTCCTTCGAGGTCAGACTTGTTGCCCAAGATGATTATGGGGACCTCGCCGCTTACCTTCCAAAGCGATTCCACCCAGTACGAGGCATTGTCCAGGGTTTCCTTCCTTGTGCAGTCGCAGACCACGAGCGCGCCCTTGACATGCGCGAATGCGACGCTCTCGATTATCTTGAAGTGCTTCTGGCCCATCACGTCCCATACCATCATCGCGACTACTTCCGTCCCCGCCCCGGTCTTGATTTTAACTATCTTCTTCATCACCTTCGCACCGATGGTCTGGATGTACGAGTCGTCATATTTGTCTATGACAAAGCGGGTGACCAGGCTTGTCTTTCCCACCATCGGGTCGCCCACGAGGGCGAATTTCAGGATGTAGCTCGGGGATTCTTCGGAGACCATTAGTTTACCTTAGTATGCAGTAAACAGGTAGATATATTTAAGAGATGACGCTCATCCATTTATCATCACAATCGATTTGGATTGCTCATTTCTGCGGTTCAATTATGACCTTCATCGAGTCCTTTGCCTCGGCGACCAGCCTGAACCCCTCCTGGATTTGGGCCAACGGGAGCCTGTGGGTTATCATGTCCTTGACGTTGATCTTCCGCGCCGCGATGATGTCCAGAGCCTCGCGCATGTCCTGGAGCGTGCCGGCGTAGGACGTGTGCACGGTCACGCAGTCTCGCCATAGCTCCCAGAGCGGCAAAGGGACGGTCTCGCCAGGCTTTGTCGGCGCGAACAGCAGCACGTGGCCTCCCCGGTCGGCAGAACGGAAAGCCTGGGCCATGGCTGGCTGGGCGGCGGCGCAAACGATTACGATATCCGCCCCCTTTCCGCGGTTCAGTTCGCGTATCCTGGCGGGGACGTCCTCGTCAGCCGTCAGAGTGGCGTCGGCGCCGAGCTTCCGCGCCATTTCGAGGCGGGCGCCGCTGATATCTGTTGCAATGACCAGCGCTGCTCCCGACGCCTTCGCCAATTGAACGTGCAGCAATCCGGAAATCCCGCTCCCTATGACCGCGATGGTCTTGCCTTTCTTCATCCCGGCCTTCCGCTGGCCCCTGACGACGCAAGCGAGCGGCTCGACGAAGGTGCCCTCCTCGAAGCTCACGCCCTCGGGCAGTTTGAGCGTGCCCGTTTCGACCTGGGCTTTTGGAATCCTGACCAATTCAGCGAAGCCGCCGGGCTCGAAGTTGGTGGAGCGTAGCGAATCGCAGACCGTTTCGTTTCCGTCCTTGCAGTAATCGCACGAGTAGCAAGGGACGTGGTGCGTTGCGACAATCCAGTCGCCCGGCCTGAATTGCGAGGGACCTGGTCCGGCCTCTACGACGAAACCTGCAATCTCGTGCCCAAGGACGAGCGGCGCCTTCTTGACGCGGTACCATTCCATCACGTCTGAACCGCAAATGCCAGAAGCCATTACCTTGACCAAAAGCTCTCCGGGGCCGACCTTGGGCTGGGGGCGCTCCTCCACCCTTACATCAGAATTATTATAGTAAACAGCCACCCGCATTATCTCTTGCCCCACTTGCGCTTCGCCTTGACGCTCTTGAAAATCTCGTGGGCGTCGTTCGGTTTCGTCCCGTCGTGCACCACCGCCCGCACCGCCTGTATCATCGCGACAGGGTCTTCCGACTGGAAGATGTTCCTCCCCATGTCGACGCCCGCCGCGCCAGAAGCGATTGCCCCGCTGGCCATTTTCAATGCGTCCAGCTCCGGGAGCTTCTTGCCGCCGGCTATCACTATCGGAACCGGGCAGGTGTCGACGACCTCCTTGAAGTTGTCTACATAATAGGTCTTGACTATCGACGCTCCCAGCTCCGCGGCGATGCGCGAAGCCAGGCTCATGTATCTGGCGTCGCGGGCCATTTCCTTGCCGACGGCAGTCACGGCGACGACGGGAATGCCATACGCCTGCGCCTCGTCGACGACCTCGCTGAAGGCCAGGAGCGTGTCGCGCTCGAATTCCGCGCCGACCATTATCGAGAACGCAACGCCGGCGACATTGAGCCTGATGGCGTCCTCGATGGACGCGGTGATGCCCTCGTGCAGTAGGTTCTTGTTGAGTATGCTGGTTCCACCGGAGACTCGCAGGACGATAGGCACGTCCGTGTCCGGGCTCACGTAATGGCGGAGAGCTCCCCTAGTGAGCATGAGCGTGTCGGCGAAAGGCAGCAGCGGGTCGATTGTCTTTTTTATGTTCTCCAGCCCGGTCGTCGGACCCATGAAGTACCCGTGGTCCACTGCGAGCATCACGGTCTTTCGGCCCTTCGGTCTTATAATCCTGGACATCCTGTTTGCCATACCCCAGTCCATGCAAGCACCTGGAAGGGGATGCGCGTGGGGGTAAAAAAAGGTTGGGAGGGGTGAATTCGCCGGGGGTAATTATTTATCAGATGAGTATCATGTATGAATTGGGGGAAAGAAAATGTCCAACGACAATGATAAGAAGAAGGTTTTGACCAACAACTTCGGCGCACCGGTGGACGACGACCAGAACAGCGCGACCGCCGGGAGCGGCGGGCCGATCCTCATGCAGGACGCACACCTGCTGGAGAAACTCGGGCACTTCGATCGCGAGCGGATACCGGAAAGAGTTGTGCACGCCAAGGGCGCTGGAGCCTACGGCTACTTCGAGGTCACGGCGGACGTGACGAAATACACGAAGGCGAGATTCCTCAGCCAGGTCGGCAAGAAAACCGAGGTATTCGCCCGCTTCTCGACCGTGGGCGGGGAGAAGGGTTCGGCAGATGCAGAGCGGGATCCGCGCGGCTTCGCGGTCAAGTTCTATACCGAGGACGGCAACTACGACATGGTCGGCAACAACACTCCGGTATTCTTCATCCGCGACCCGCTGAAGTTTCCGGACTTCATACACACACAGAAGCGCAATCCAAAGACGAACCTAAAGGACCCCGACATGTTCTGGGATTTCCTGTCCCTCACGCCGGAGGCCATCCACCAGGTCACCATCCTCTTTTCCGACAGGGGGACGCCGAGAACGTTCAGGCACATGAACGGGTACGGCAGCCACACCTTCATGTGGTACAACGTGAAGGGGGAGCACTGCTGGGTCAAGCTGCACTTCAAGACGGAGCAGAAGGTGCAGAACCTCACTCGCGAGGAGGCAGACGCCATGAAGAGTAGGGATCCGGACCACGCGACGCGGGACCTGCACGACTCAATCGCAAAGGGGGAATTCCCATCTTGGCGGCTCGAGGTACAGATTATGACTCCGGAGCAGGCTGAGAAAGCCAACTTCGACCCGTTCGACGTCACGAAGGTGATGCCGCATGCGGAGTTTCCGCCGATTACGGTCGGTCGCCTGGTTCTGAATCGCAACCCCGAGAACTATTTCGCCGAGGTGGAGCAGGCCGCGTTCTCGCCAGCGAACTTCGTGCCAGGAATAGGGCCGTCACCGGACAAGCTGCTGCAGGGGAGGCTTTTCAGCTACCACGACACCCACCTGCACCGCTTGGGCACGAACTACCATCTCATCCCCGTCAACGCGCCCAAGGCTGCAAAGATGGACAACTACCAGCGCGACGGCTTCATGTATGCCTCGCCGCCAGGCGGTGGGCATCCGAACTACTACCCGAACAGCATGGGCGGTCCCGCACCCGACATCAAGGCTCAGATGCCCCAGCTGGCGATTTCGGGGAAGGCCGCGAGGCAGAGGTATTCCCACCCCAACGACGACTACGTGCAGGCTGGAGACCTGTATCGCAAGGTCATGACGGATACCGACCGGACGCGGTTGATCGGAAATATCGTTGCCCACTTAGGTGGCGCCCAGAAGCGCATCCAGCTCAGGCAGGCTGCGATTTTCTACAAGGCCGACGCGGACTACGGGGGTAGGGTCGCCGAAGGTCTTGGTCTGGACATCAAGAGGGTCGGGGAGCTTTCCGAGATGGGTCATGAGGAGAGGGCGAAGGCGACCTTATAGGCAATATTGAGAACTAGGAAAGGGATTTGGCAGCTAGCCTTCTGAGCCCTCGTCAATATCTTGATATGCCCGAAATCAGATTCATTCCCGGTGATAACATGAAAGTTGTGGACCTCGACCCGGCGTATGTCGACGAATACCTCGTGTGCCTTGAGGATTGGAGCCCCGAGATGAAGGAGGCGGGGGATCGCAAGCGCCAGTGGTACCAACGATTCAAAGATCAAGGTTTGCGCGTCAAGCTCGCGGTGGACGACAAAGGCACAGTCGGCGGCATGATTCAGTATCTGCCAATCGAGAAATCGTTCGCCGACGGCGAGGGGCTCTACATGATTCTATGCATCTGGGTCCACGGCTACAAGGAGGGGCGCGGCGACTACAGGAAGAAGGGGATGGGCAGCGCGCTCATCAAGGCCGCTGAGGAGGACGCGAGGGCGCTCGGCGCGAAGGGAATCGCCGCCTGGGGCATCTCGATGCCTTTCTGGATGAAGGCGTCGTGGTTCAAGAAGTACGGCTTCGAGGTTGCGGACAAGAACGGCATGATAGTGCTGTTATGGAAGCCGTTCGCTGAGGACGCGAAGAAGCCAAAGTGGATTCCGGAGGCATTCGACGTGCCGTTGGCGCCAGGCAAAGTGAACGTGACCGCCTTCACGAACGGCTGGTGCCCGGCCAGCAACATAGTGTACGAGCGGGCCAAGCGAGCGTCCAAGGAATTCGGCGACAAGGTGAATTTCGTCGAGATAGATACATCGGATAAATCTGTCGTCTGCAAGTGCGGCCATTCGGACGCGTTCTTCATCGACGGGAAACAGGTGAGGACGGGACCGCCGCCGACTTACGAGAAGATTCGGAAAATGATTGAGAAGAAAGCGAAGAAGATAAAGTGACGCATCCATCGTGCCGATCTCGTTACGTTTATATCCGTCGTCGTGCGTTGAGCGCCCGTCATGCCGCGTTTCGTCAAGGGGATGGTACTCAGCGAGCGGTTCTTCCGCGAAGTCGTCGAGAGCATCGTGCACGACAAGCATCCCGGTCTGAAATATTCCGCAGGCCTGCTCGGGTACGGTTCCGAGGTGCTGGGGCTCGATTCTGCGCGCTCCACGGACCACGAATGGGGGCCGTGCGTCCAGCTATTCCTCGAACCAGCAGACTTCGGAAAGAGAAACCGCATCCTCAGGACTCTGGCCGAAAAGCTCCCGCCTGAGTTCATGGGATTCTGCACGAACTTCGAGAGGGATGCTCCGGGTGAATCCAGGGTGGCGAAGCGGTCCGGGAAGGGGGCGCCTATCAACCACAAGGTCGAAGTCCACACAGCCGCTTCTTTCTTCAAGGACTACATGGGGCTGGACATCAAGAGAAAGATGAGACCAATCGATTGGCTCACGACGTCGGAGCAGAAGCTTGCGACTGTGCGCGCCGGCACGCTGTTCAGGGACGACCTGGACATGGAACGCTTGCGGGAGAAATTACGATACTATCCCCGTGACATCTGGCTCTACCTGCTGGCCTCCGAATGGGCGAAGCTTGGCCAGGAGGAGCCGTTCGTGGGCCGATGCGGCGAGGCCGGCGACGACATGGGCTCGCGGCTCGTCGCCGCCAGGCTCGTCCACACGGTGATGCGGCTCTGCTTCCTGATGGAGCGTGAGTACGCACCTTACAGCAAGTGGTTTGGCACGGCGTTCTCGAAGCTGGAGTGCGCGCGGGTCATCGCCCCGTCGCTCAACGGCGCGCTCTCCGCGGGGGACTGGAAAACGCGGGAGGAGAACCTCTCGATGGCTTACGAGTTCGTCGCGGCGAAGCACAACGAGCAGGGAATCACCAAACCGCTGGATTCGAAGGTGTCGCAGTTCCATGACAGACCGTATTTAGTCATCCACGGCGATTCTTTCGCGTCCGAGATACGGAAGAAGATTCGCGACCCAGTGGTGAAACGGCTGCCTCCGAACCTGGGGTCGGTCAACCAGTTTTCGAGCACTGTGGACCTGCTGGACGACGACAGGCTTCTGCGACGGCTGGAGTGTTTGTACAGCCCGCTAGAAGCGAGCAACACGGAAAGGGTTTTCTTCCCCTCTACGCCTTCTGGCCAGCCATTTTCTTCTTCAGGTGCGGTATCAGCCCGCCGTCGGTCAGAATCTCCATGATGAACGGCGGCAGTGGTCTGAACGTCACGACCTCGCCAGTGCGCAGTATCTTCACAGTCCCTGCAGCCATATCGAACTCTATCTCGTCACCCTTTTGCAGCTTGTCTACTAGCTCCGGCGCCTGTATCACTGGCAGGCCGAGATTGATTGCATTGCGGTAGAAGATGCGCGCGAACGATTTTGCTACAACCGCCTGCACTCCAGCCACGGAAAGGCACGTCGCGGCCTGCTCTCTTGACGAACCGCAGCCGAAGTTGCGCCCCCCGACGACTATGTCGCCCGGCTTGACGCCCTTGGCGAACTCCTTGTCCAGGTCTTCCATCGCCACAGAGGCCAGGAACTTGGTGTCGTAGTTGGCCAGATGCCTTCCGGGCAGTATGACGTCCGTGTTTATGTCGTCGCCGTACTTCCAGACCTTTCCATTCATTGCACATACCTCCTTGGGTCTGCAATGGCGCCCTCAAGCGCGGAAGCAGCCACCGCTGCGGGGGAAGCCAGGTAGACCTCAGACGTGGGGTCGCCCATCCTTCCTTTGAAGTTCCTGTTCGTCGAGGAGATGCAGCGCTCGCCTGCGGCCATGATGCCCTCGTGCGCTCCGAGGCATGGCCCGCATCCGGGGTTGATGACGACCCCGCCAGCGGTAACGTACGTAGCCAGAATCCCTTTCTTCGACGCTGCTATATAGACCTCACGTGACGCTGGCGCAACGATGAGGCGCACGTTCTTGTGCACGAACTTCCCCTTCAGAATTGCGGCCCCCTCGGCCAAATCCTCCAAGCGACCGTTTGTGCAGGAGCCGATAATCGCCTGGTTGATTGGGGTGCCAACGACCGCAGAAATCGGTTTCACGTTGTCCACGGCGTGCGGGCAGGCAATCTGCGGCTCGAGAGTCGAGACGTCGTACTTGAGCTTCTTATCGTACTTCGCGCCAGGGTCGGCGTAGACGGGTGTGAACTGCCTCTTCGCCCGGCCGTCCAGGTACTTCAGCGTCTTCTTGTCCGGCGGGCAAATCGCCGCCTTCGCGCCCATCTCCATGGACATGTTGCAGATGGTCATGCGCCCGCCGACTGACATCGAGGTTATTGTGGAGCCGTAGAACTCCACAGAAGCGTAGTCCGCGCCGTCTGCCTTGATGTCGCCGATTATCTTCAATATCAAATCCTTGGGGTAGACCCCCTTCGGAAACTTGCCCCGGACGCTAATCTTGATGCTCTTTGGCACCATCAGCCATAGCGAGCCAGTAGCCCAGACTCCGGCCATCTCGGTCGCTCCGATTCCGGTGCTGAATGCCCCCAGCGCCCCGTAGGTCGTCGTGTGGCTGTCCGTGCCGACGATTAGCTCCCCCGGAAGGGCGTAGCCGTGCTCTGGCATGACCTGATGGCATATCCCCTCCTTGATGTCGAAGAAGTTCGGGAGGCCCTGCGCGGCCACGAACTCGCGTATCTTCTTGTGGCCTTCGGCGGTCTTGATGTCGTTCGCCGGAACCCTGTGGTCCATGAGGAGGACTATCTTGTCCTTGTCCCAAACATTGGGAACACCAATTGAGGCGAAGTGCTTCGACACGAGCGCCGCGTTGTCGTGCGACATCGCCCTGTCGACCTTCGCGTCGACAATCTCACCCACTTCCACAGATTCCTTTCCGCCAGCTCTGGCCAAAACCTTCTGCGCTATCGTTTTTCCAACAGGCATGTGCTCGCCCCGCAGTGGAATCATGCAACAGGTATAAAACTGATACTGTGCATAACATCCTGATGATGGCCATCGGGTTTAAAAACGCTCGAAATTCCAAACGGCCATGCACCAGCGCCATCTGCTACTCTTTTATATAACAACCGTTATAAACCCCTTCCCTTTCATAGGGGGAGCCGCCTTCTGAGGGTCTGTGGCCTTCTACGGCGGGCGCACCTCGTGTGTCACAAGCATACTCGGTGCGCGACGGGCGCACACGATGCGCGATACTAAACCAAAAGGTCGTGAACTGATGGCAAGGGGATTACACACAGCACGCAAGCTCCGGGACGACAGGCAGGCCTCCCGCTGGAGCGACAGGTACTACAAGAAGAGGGTTCTCCACCTAAAGGAGAAAGCAGATCCCTTGGAGGGGTCAGCTCAGGGCAGGGGCATAGTCCTGGAGAAGGTCGGAGTCGAGGCCAAGCAGCCCAACTCCGGCATCCGCAAGTGCGTCAAGGTCCAGCTTATAAAAAACGGCCGCCAGATAACCGCGTTCGCGGTCGGTGACGGGGCCATCAACTTCATAGACGAGCACGATGAAGTCCTTGTGGAGGGAATCGGGGGCCGCATGGGCCGTTCCTACGGTGACATCCCCGGCGTGCGTTTCAAGGTCATCAAGGTCAACAACGTTTCGCTGGACGAGCTTGTCCGCGGGCGCAAGGAGAAACCAGTGAGGTGATGAAATGGCCGACGAAGACAAGCAGATTGCACCTGCACCCGAGACGCCAAAGCCTGAGCCGTCCAAACCCGAGACACCGAAAACTGAGGTGCCCGCACTGGAGTCGGTACCTGCAAGGACGCCCCGCGAGGCTCCTCTCAGAGACGCCGCCCCAGCCGACGATTTGGCCGCCGATGCCCCAAAAATTGTCAAGCCGAAAAAGAAGGTCCCGCACGCGGCGACCCAGCTTAGGCTCTTCGGCAAGTACGACTTCACGGAGGTCGTGGTTCACGACGCCGGCCTGCTGAGATACGTCAACCTAGATCCGGTCGGCACGCCGTACAGCGGCGCGCGCCACGCCAACCGCTCTTTCGGCAAATCGCACGTCAACATCGTCGAGCGTCTCATAAACAGCATGATGAGGACTGAGGTTTACACAGGGAAGAAGGTAAAGGCATATTCAGCGGTAAAGAAGGCGTTTGCGATAATCGCAGCCCAGACCAAAACGAACCCCATCCAGGTATTCGTCGATGCTCTGGAGAACGCGGCGCCGCGCGAGGAAGTCACCCGTTTGAAGTACGGAGGAATCTCCGTGCCGAAGGCGGTCGACGTGAGTTCGGCCAGGCGCCTCGACACCGCACTCAGGAACCTCGCGAACGGCACAATCGCTGCCTCGTACAAGAGCACCAAGAGCATCGAGCAGTGCCTTGCCAACGAGCTGATGCTCGCGGCCAAGAAGGACATGAACAGCTTCTCTGTCGCCAAGAAAGAGGAGGTCGAGCGCGTAGCCGGCTCTGCCAGGTAATCGCAGCTTGATTAACGGAACGGTGTAGTTATGGGACGCAAGGAAGAGAACATAAAGAAATCGCAGGCATTGATGACTAAGCCGAAGCAGATACGCAACATCGGTACGGCCGCGCACATAGACCACGGCAAGACCACATTCAGCGACAACCTGATTGCTGGTGCCGGTATGATGTCGGAGGATTTGGCAGGCAAGCAGCTCATGCTCGATTTCGATGAGCAGGAGCAGGCCCGCGGAATCACGATAAACGCGGCGAACGCCTCGATGGTCCACGTATACAAGGGCCAGGAATATCTCATCAACCTCATAGACACGCCAGGCCACGTGGATTTCGGAGGCGACGTCACGAGGGCGATGCGTGCCATAGACGGCGTTTTCATCCTCGCCTGCGCCGTCGAGGGTGTAATGCCCCAGACAGAGACTGTCATCCGCCAGGCAATCAAGGAGAAGGTCAAGCCAATCCTCTTCATCAACAAGGTCGACCGCCTCATCAACGAGCTGAAGGTCACGCCCGAGCAGATGCAAACTCGACTGACAGGAATCATCACGGAAGTCAACGGCAAGATACTCAAGCTTCTGCCCGACGAGCTGAAGAAGGAATGGGCGCTGGACGTCACTGGCGGCACCGTCGCATTCGGCTCCGCATACCATAACTGGGCGATTTCCGTCCCGTACATGAAGAAGTCAGGAATCTCGTTCAAGGACATCTACCAATTCTGCGCAGAGGGAAAGCAGAAGGAGCTGGCAAAGAAGGCCCCGATACACGAGGTCATCCTGGACATAGTCATAGAGCACATGCCCAACCCGCTCGACGCCCAGAAGCTAAGAGTCCCCCAGATTTGGAAGGGCGACCCGGAGTCAGAGGTGGGCAAAGCCATGGTCCACTGCGACCCGAACGGCCCGGTGGCGATGATGGTCACAAAGATTATTGTCGACCCGCACGCCGGCGAGGTGGCAATAGGCAGATTGTTCTCGGGCAGGGTTGCCCGCGGGCTGGACCTGTTCGTCAGCGGCATGCCAAACAAGAACCGGGTCCAGCAAGTGGCACTCGCCGTCGGTGCGGACCGTATCCCCGTGGACGAGATAGCGGCCGGAAACATCGTCGCCGTCGTGGGCCTCAAGGACGCCATCTCCGGCTCGACCATATCGTCTGACCAGTCGATGGACGCGTTCGAGAAGATGGTTCACTACTCCGAGCCAGTGGTCACGGTCGCCATAGAAGCCAAGCACATGAAGGACCTGCCGAAGCTGGTCGAGGTGCTGCGCACAATCGCAAAGGCCGACCCGTCCATCCAGGTCGAAATCAACCAGGAGACCGGGGAGCACCTGATGTCGGGCATGGGCGAGCTTCACCTGGAAATCACCCAGTACAGGATAGTCAAGGAGCACGGGGTCGAGATAAAGGCCTCGCAACCCATCGTCGTCTTCCGCGAGTGCGTCGAGGGCCTGGGGGGCCCCTTCGAGGGAAAGTCTCCCAACAAGCACAACAAGTTCTACATCGAGGCCATGCCCCTCGACCCGGCCATAGTCAAGGCCATCAAGTCCGGCGAGATACAGGTCGGCCAGAGGATAAAGGACTCGAAGGCGCTGGCCAAGCAGCTGCAGGACCTCGGCATGGAGAAGGACGAGTCAAAGAGCGTGGCCGCCGTGGAGGAGACCAACATCCTCATAGACGCCACGAAGGGAATCCAGAACCTCCACGAGACGATGGAGCTGGTCATAGACTCGTTCCGAGAGGCGATGAACAAGGGTCCGCTGGCCGACGAGAAGTGCATGGGGATGAAGCTGCGGCTCGTCGACGCCAAGCTGCACGAGGACTCAATACACAGGGGACCCGGCCAGGTGATTCCGGCGGCCAGGCTTTCCATTTACGGTGCGATGTGCCAGGGCGGCCGCATCCTACTGGAGCCGAAGCAGAAGGTCTTCATCAACTGCCCGCAGGACGTCATGGGTGACGCGATGAGGGAGCTGCAGCAGAGGCGCTCGGTCATCGAGGACATCCAGCAGGAGGGCGAGAACGCCGACATCCTGTCGAAGGCGCCAGTCGCCGAGATGTTCGGCTTCGCTTCCGCGATACGCGGCGCGACGCAGGGCCGCGCGCTCTGGTCTACCGAGAACGCCGGTTTCGAACGCCTGCCTCGCGAGCTGCAGACAAAGGTCGTGGCGGAGATACGCACGCGCAAGGGCCTCAAGCCAGAGCCGTACAACGAGGCGTACTACTCAGGGGCGTAAAATCGTTCCAGTAAATCCCTTTAATTTTCGGTTTCTCATCTGGATATCCGGACCTTCGCTTCATTGTGTCTGGCCTTTCCGCGCTCCTCCCAGACCCAGAACGCACCTATCGTCAGATGGTAGCCGACCCTGGGAGCGGTCTGGATGAGGCAATGAATCTTGCGCTGGGAGTACCTGACATTCCAGAAGAGTTCTGGCGAGTAATCGAGAACGTACTTTCTCTTCCTAATGGCGACAATCAACTCGAGCCAGGCTTCGGCAGGAATCGGATATCCGCTTTTTTCGGCCTCGCGAAGCTCGTCCAAGGCGTATTTGACGTCCACCATGGAAATACCGCATTCGTTGGATGGGTGGCTGTGGTATCCCCCCACAAGCGCCACGCCACGCATGTATGATAGCGCACGCAAGACCTTTCTCGTGCGCACTCCCCCGCCGTCGCTCTCCTCAACGCTGGTGGGTTTCCGCCTCGCCGTCTGCTGGGGGTGGGCGCTGCATATCTTCAGCCTTCTGCCGGGTTCCTCCCCGCGTTTGCACTTCCCCAGCAGGAATCCCGTGCACTCGCGGTTGTAGGTCTCTATTGCGGACGCGCAAAGGTCCACGAACGCGCCGGGCTCTATGAGTATCTCCCGCATGTCGGGGGATAATGTGCGTGGCGAGTACTTAACCCCCTTAGCTCTTGGCAGATTCGGGATATTTTATATATCCGTATCCGTATCCTCAAGAAGGCAGCCGCCCAGGCTGTCCTGGTTGTGTGAAATGCGCTGGCTCGACCGCAAGATAAACAGCATCAAGGCGCCCATCCCCGGGGTAGAATACACGGGGGACGTCGTGGCGCGGATATCTGGCAAAATTGAAGGAAAACTCGTCCTGGGCGTGCACCACGGGCTCTGGACCCACGAACCGACGTACCTTCAGGTCGATGGTGGAGCGCTGGTCAAGGTGGATGGATCGGTCCAGTTCTACGGCGGCAACATCATCCGCGTTGAACCTGGGGCAGAGCTGCACATGGGCAACGGCACGCTGGTCAACATGCGAACGTCCATAAGCGTGATAAAAAAGGTCAGCATAGGCTCTGACTGCCTCATCGCGGCGGAGGTGGCCATCCGGGACAATGACGGCCACAGGCTGGAGGGCACCGAGTGGGTGGAGCCGGTGACCATCGGGAACAAGGTGTGGCTGGGCTACAGGGTGACGGTGCTCAAGGGCGTGACCATCGGCGACGGGGCGGTCGTAGCGGCTGGCTCGGTCGTCACCTCGGACATGCCAGCACGCTCGCTCGCGGCCGGCAACCCGGCCAGGGTCATAAGGGGGGACGTGAAATGGAGCCCATAGCCGTCCTTTCCAAGGAGGAGATGGTGCGCAGGATTGAGGCGCGGAAGACTCCGGTCCTCGACGACGTCAGGAAGCTGAGGAAAAAGCTGTCGAACTGGAACGATTACTACTACAAGGCAATCATGGAGCTTTCGAAGGAAAAATACTTCTTCGAGACATGGATGGTAATCAACTGGATAGGGCTGGAGATGGCTCCTAAGCGCGTGCTGGAAATCGGCACGCGCAACGGAGGCTCGCTCGTCGCCCTTCTGCGCCCTTACAAGGATTATTCCGGCGTGAAAGTGGAGAGTTTCGACATCTGGCACGACCCGATGCTGAGTGTGAACCGAGGCTCGCCGAAGAAGGTCAAGTCGAACCTGGAGCACATGGGCATCCCGACCTCGATGATAGAGTTCCACAGCGGGGATTCGACAGTGACCGTCCCGCAGTTCTTCAAGGAGCACCCCGAAGCGAAGTTCGACTACGTGCTGGTCGACGGGGGGCACGACAAGGACACAGCCGCATCGGACCTCAGGAACGTGGAGAACTCGGTTGCGCCGGGGGGCGTGCTGGTCTTCGACGACATCTCCGAGGAATCGTATGGGCTCTTGCCAGTCTGGGAAGGGTTCAAGGCCAGGAACGGTGACAAATTCAGATACTTCGAGGTCATGCACAGAAAGGGGATTGCGTGGGCCTTCAGAAGGTTCTGACGAAGAATCAGTCCTTTTCGGGCTCGCCCGTCATTTGTATTGCTGGCATCTGTGGCAGAACCACCGCTGGTATTGGGGCATGAACTGCAGCGGCGCTCCGCAGTGGTTGCATGCGGGAGGGGGAGGCGTGACCTCGGCTCCCAGTCCGGCAAACAAGTTGTCTACCGCGTCCCTCGGCGCGGGGTAATACCTCTGGCAGGCGTGGCAGAAATACTGGCCGTAGGCCGGAACCCAGTCCATGGGGCGGTTGCAGACGGGGCAGCCGTAGTACGCCACGAATCAAATATCGCTGGCGAGGTATAAGGATTTTTCTCAATAATTCGAGAAGCGGTTCGCACAACTGAAAAATGTTCAAGGTTTTCAGGTGTTCTTGAACCGCCTCGTTCTCAGGTTCCTCGTGGCCTCGGCCGCGATGAGCGCGTATTCGAACGTCGTTTGCACCTCCGTATTACCCAATGCGCGGTCACGGGGTATAAGCGAAGTGAAAAGGAGTGGGCGAAAAGTGGCCATTTCAAGATTCCATGCAAATACTTGAATCCGGTCCAGCCGCTTGCGGGACTACGGTTAAATATCCCGCCTGTCATCGGCCTACCATAACATGGACTCCCCCTGCCTGCGCCACGGATGCACCGAGTGCTGCAAGAACACGGAGATGCTGCTCTCGAACGAGGACATCGAGCGCCTCGCCAGGGCGGGCTTCCATCGGAGCTATTTCGCGCGCGAAATCAACGGCTGGCTTGAGCTCAAGAATGTCAACGGGAGGTGCGCCTTCAACGACGGCGGGAAGTGCCTGGTCTACGAGGACCGCCCGGAAGGGTGCAGGAGCTACCCGGTCGTACACGTTGGCGGTCACGCGGTCCTTGACGGGGACTGCCCTCACAAGGCAGAGTTCGAAATAATGCCCGGGGACGAGGAGAGCCTTTTGGCGCTGGTGGCGAAGCTGAAAAGCGAACGCCGCAAGACGAAATGACGAATTCATGGAGCACAGGGCGCCAACGCACCGCAACATCTTTATCCGCTCCGTGCAATCCAACTCCGTGAAGCAGGGCCATGCTATTACAGTGGGAGCGACTCTGACAGTGTTATTAATCTTAGTAGGGGCGGCGGTCCTGAATGGCCTGGTCGAGCGCCCGAACATCCCGGACAACGCAGACCGCCTCGCCGCGATACCTTCGGGAAGCCACAAGTGGTCGCCCGGCGAGGACAACTACCCGCCCGTGATGCTCGAAAACGGCTGGACCGAGCCTGTGCCGCTGCCTGGTCCAATCAACACCGCTGGCGCGGAGGACTCCCCGTTCGCGTCGGGAAACCGCCTCTTCTTCTTCTTCACGCCGGACATGAACATCCCCCTCACCGACCAGGCCGTCGACGGCATGACAGGCATATGGTGGAGCGAGCGCGCCGGGGACGGCTGGACCGAGCCGAAGCGCGCCTACTTAGGCTCATTCGAGTGCCTGGACGGCGCGGAATGCGTGCGGGGGGACGAGATGTGGTTCGGCTCCGTGCGCAAGGGCAACCTGGGCGAAATCGACATCTACGCCGCAGATTACGACGGGAGCGGGTGGAGGAACATACGGAACGCGGGCGAGCGCCTGAATGTCGAGCTTGACATTGGCGAGTTCCACATATGGGGAGACGAGCTTTACTTCGCTGCCAACCGCACAGGCACAAAAGGAGGGCTGGACATCTGGATGTGCGAGCGCGAGGGCGACGGCTGGTCCGACCCGGTGAACGTTGGCTCGCCCAACAGCGCCATGGACGAGAACCAGCCTTTCGTCAGCGACGGCGGTAAGGAGTTGTGGTTCACGAAATGGGGCTCGCGCGCGGGGCCGTCGTGCTACCGCTGCCTGCGCCAGCCGAGCGGCGAATGGGGCGCCCCGGTGGAAATCGCCGCAAATTTTGCGGGCGAGCCCACGCTGGATTCCGAAGGCAATCTGTATTTCGTCCACCATTTCCTCGAGGACGGGGAGATATTCGAGGCGGACATCTACGTCGCCTACAGAAGTTGACTCTTGGATTGGTCCAGGCAAACAAATGCGCCTCGGTTAGGTGAAATCTGGCTGCGTGACGCGTTCGTGCCATCCGCGAACGGGCCGAAGCATCCCGAAAGGTTATTTACGGCAGACCCGCATGTACAGACGTGATGTGGAATTGGGGGAGCCAACTCTAGTCGGCCGGGGATTGGAACTCGGGGAACTGATGGTGGGCTTGCATGCAGCCATAAAGGGCGGCGGGGCATCCATCCTGGTATCGGGCGAGCCCGGAATTGGCAAGTCGAAACTCGTCGCCGAGGTTGTGCGCGCTGCCGAGGGCATGAACGTCCGGGTTTTGTCAGGCGCTGCGGCTTCAGGTTCGATGCAGCCATTCCAAGTGTTCTCCAAGGCATTTGGTAGAGAAGTGCTCGGCGACCTCGAGCGCGTCTCATTCGAACAGGCGATGGCCGCCGACCGCACTGGAGCCCTGCTTGCAAAGCACGGCTCCGAAGAGAACCTCGGGGCATTTGCCGGGATGCTCTCCGCCGTCCAGAGTTTCATCAAGGATTCTTTCGCAGGTTCGGACGGCGCCCTCGGTAGGTTGGAGTACGGGGAATACAGGATACTCGTCGAACACGAGGAAAACCTGTTCCTCGCGGCGATGTTCAGGGGGAACGAGCACCCGGACATGCGGCGGAAGCTGAAAGCCTCGGCCCAACGCATCGAAAGAACATTCAGCTTGGTCATAGAGGCGGGTGGGGACGACGCCGACGTTGCGCCGATGGTACACGAGCTGGAGTCCCTCGCCTCTGAGAAATTCCTGGTCAGGAGGGATTTCGGAGGTTTGAAGTTCGAAAGCGAGAGGCTGAAGGTGGCGGATGGAATACTGGATTCCCTCAATAAAGCAGCTGGAGGAGGCTCGTTGCTGGTCTTGCTAGAGGACTTGCACTGGGCGGATGAGTCGTCACTCTTCGCGCTGGTCCACATCGCGAGAAACCTCGTGGGAAAAAAAATCCTCCTCATCGGGACATTCAGGCCCGGGGAGAGCGAGGAGATGGAACTCGCGTCGGAGCGCATCCGCGAGGAGGGCACGGTGAAGGCAATCCATCTCGCGAAGATGGGAGCGGAGGATGTTGCGAAACTCGCCATCGGCATCTACGAGCCTAACGATTTTCCGAGCGAATTCCTCGGGCGCCTGGCGGACCAATGCTCCGGGAACCCGCTCTTCGTCATTGAGACGCTGAGGCAAATGGGCTCGGAGGGCGGAATAGGGCGTAAGGGCGAATGCTTCTCGCTACTCAAGGAAGATTACTCGGTCCCTGCGAGCGTAGAGGGGATTGTGGAGAGAAGGCTGGAGAGCCTCGAGCCCGATGCGATGGCCATGGCGGAATATGCCTCGTGCGCCGGACGGGAGTTCGAGACCGGCGCAGCCAAGTCGCTGAAATCCATGGTCGACCCCGAAGCGGCGCTGGACAAGCTTCGAACGTCCGGGATTGTAGGTGTGACCAATGGCAAGGCGGAGTTCGCGCACGCACTGTTCCAGGACATAGTCTACAAGAGCATTGACGCGAGATGGAAGTCAGCGTACCACAAAAGCCTCGGGGAACATTACGAATCGGTTAGCGGCGCCGGGGCGGAAGAGCATGCGTACGAGCTAGCCAGGCATTTCTCGAAAACGAGCGAGCATTCGAAGGCGTTCGCATATTGCAGCATGGCTGGAGAAAAGGCAGAGAGCGTCTTCGCAGCCAGTGAGGCTTTACGATTCTATGGCGACGCCTTGAGGTTCGCATCGAAAATACCAGCTGGCGCGGGCGATGCGGAAGCGGGAATCCACGAGCGTCTCGCTGATATTCGCAATCTGGTCGGCGAGTTCGAAGCCGCATTGGTGGATTACGCAAAGGCTTTAGAAAAAACCAGCAGCGACCCCAGGAAGGCGGACATCCATCGGAGAATCGCGGAAGTGCATATCAAGATGGGCGAGAGCCAGAAAGGCAGCGATGAGTACGAGATGGGCATCGCGTTAATTGGCGATGAGGAGTGTGTCGAGCGAGCCAGGCTGCTTCTCGTTCAGGGCACAAACCACAGCAAGGTCGGTGATTACGGCAAGGCGGGTGCGTACTTCGAAGAAGGGATGCGCGTGGCCGGCAAGCTCGGCATGGAAAAGGAGATTGCGCTGGCCAATCACAACATCGGCGTGTCCGATTGGCAGAGGGGTGAATACGACGCAGCCGAGGAGCACTTGACGGAGGCCATTGCCATCCGAAAGAGGATAAGCGACGTTCCGGGCCTGGCCGAATCCACACTGAACCTGGGCACCGTGCACCATCTAAAAGGTGACCTGGACAAGGCGCTGGTATTCAAGAACGAGGGTCTCGCCATTTACACAAAGCTGGGGGACAAGACGGGCATCGCCAAGGCGCTCAACAATATAGGGATAGCATTCGACGACAAAGGAGACATAGACAAGAGCCTGGAATACTACGAGAAGAGCTTGGCCATACGCAAGCAGATAGGGGACGTGCATGGCCAGGCGACGGGCTACCATAACTTGGGCGTGGCCTACAACGGAAAGGGGGACATGGAGAAGGCAATCGCCTATTTCGAGAAGGCGCTCGAGGCGAACCGCCGCATCGGCTCCAAGCATGGCATGGCATACGATTATTGCAGCCTGGCCGAGGCGCACTTCGCTGTCGGTGAAGATGAAAAGGGGGCGCAGGGCGCCAGGAGCGGCCTGGAGCTTTCTGTGGAAATTGGGGCGAAGAGCGAGGAGGGATGGGCGAGGCGCAACGTCGCCAGGGGGTTGTGGAGAGCGGCCCGATGGGACGAGGCGAAGATGGAACTGGACAAGGCGCTCGTCATTTTCGAGGAGGCGGGAGAGACTGAGGAGATTCTGAAGACATTTTACGAGCTCGGAAATTACTGGAGGGACAAGGGAGACCCCGGCGCTGCTAAAAAGCATTATGATAAGGCGCTGGAAGAATTCGATAAACTCGGCCTGATTAAAAATGCGACAATGGTCAGAGAAGCGCTCGCGCAACTCGAATGACCCTGACAAGTTGCCTAAATAACAATTAAATACATACATCCGCATCCAAGGCTCATGGCTGCAGGGGGAGCCGCGGAGATCTTGGAACGGGCTAGGGTAGCCTTTAGGGAGCTCCGGTACGACGACGCCGAGAAGCTGTGCAAAGAGGCGCTCACTGCCGCAGACAAGGGGATGAGCGGCAACGACGCGAAAAGGATGCGCGCCGAGATATTCTCGATGCTGGCGGACATAAAAAACCTCAAGGGCGCCTGGATAGATTCGATGTTTTATCAGGACAGCGTCACGAGGACGTGGTTCGAGTTGGGCAACAACAAGAAAGGCACGGAGAGCCTTATCAAGGCGGCGATGACCTTGACCAGGAAGGGAAAGCAGGTCGAGGCGCTGGCGGCTTTCAAGAAGGCGCAGGAAATCTCCAGGAAGCACGGGAATCAGCCACTCCTCGGGAGGGCTCTCTTCGGCACTGGCTCGGTTTGCTGGAGGCAGGGCAAGTACGGGGAGGCGTTTCAGATGGCAGAACAGGCCGCGAACATAGGCAAGAAGGAGGTCGATTACGAGCTCCTGGGGCTCGCGCTCGGATTGCTGGCGGTCGTGCGCAGCGACCAGGGCGAATACAAGGAATCGATCGCCAAGTACAAGCTTGCCATCGAAGCGCTCGAGAAGACGGACAACCACTACGACCTGGCCAGAAACCTGAGCAACCTGGGCGAAACTTACATGACCCAGAACGATTTCAAAGAGGCTATCAAGGTTCTTGACAAGGCCCGCAAGATAGCGGAGCAGCACCAGAACAAGCGCACGCTGGGGCACATCTTGAACAACCTGGCGGTCTGCCATGTCAAAAGCGGTGACGCCGAGGCGGCTAAGAAATTTGCAACCCTCTCCGGCCAGGCACTCGAAAACGTCGAGGACAAGTACGCGAAGGCGAATCTCCAGACGGCGTGGGGAATAATTCACGCCAGCCAGGGAGAGCACGCCAAGTCCGAAGGGTGCTTCGAGAAGGGGACTCAGATGATGATGGAGCTAGGAATTCCTTACGACACCGGGGTAGTCCTACTCGAGCACGGGCGCGTTTTAATCAAGCAGGAGAAGACAGAAGAAGCCAAATCCGTCATCCGGCTGGCCATCGGCGCTTTCGACGAGGCGGGCGCCAAGGCGATGAGGTTGATGGCCGAGAACGAGTTGAAGAGCATCAAATAGGCAAAAACGGCCCAACGGACTTTTTCAGGTGGGGTTATCGGTCATTGGGCAAAGCGCTCGCTGTCATCTCCGCTCCGCATGCCCAGCAGCGGGCCATCGTTTTGAACACCTGGGCCCTGCAGTTGAGGCATTCCAGCCACTCGCGGGAACTGGTCCCGGGCCGCCTCATGGCGACCTTATTATTGTTATCCACGGGAAGGCAACCGCCGTGGATTTTATAAACCCCGCTGCGCCCGTATCAAAAGCGATAACGACGGATTTAAATAGAGGCTTTACCATCAAATTCCCAGCAGGAGGTTCTCTCATGATGGTGGCAACCGAGTCCAAAGAAGCAATCCTGCGCCGAGTTCCGGGCGCGCCTTAGGCAGCGGGCGAGCCGGAGCTGAATTTTTATTCAAATAACGAAATATATTTATGCCAGCATCCCGAATCCCCCGACATGGATTTGGCATCCTTAGGTTGGAGCCCCTTCTTCGAGGAGGCGTTCAAAGCGCACGACGGCGAGGGCTTCGTCCCGGCGAGGATTACGGGGCGCCAGGGCAACCTCTACATAGCTCTGGCCGGGTGTGGCGAGACGAGGGGCAAGGTCTCGGGGCGTCTGCGATACGAGTGCGCAAACGGCGCAAGCTTCCCGGTCGTCGGGGACTGGGTCGCAGTCAAGGCGAATCCCGAAACGGGGCTGATGACAATCCACGCCCTCCTCCCGCGCCGCACGAAGTTCGAGCGCGCGGATTACAACGGGGGCGCGTACATCGGCGACCAGACGGTGAGCGCCAACGTGGACGTGATAATTGTCGTCGCTTCCCTGGACCAGGAGGTCAACGAAAATCGCATAGTGCGGTACCTGGCGCAGGGCTCGGCTTCCGGTGCGAAGACGATTCTCGTCCTCAATAAATCGGACCTTAGCGAGGATGCTTGTGAAGCGATGAACGCCGCCATGAAGGCCGCCAGGGGGGCGCGCATTGTGCTAACCAGCGCTGTCACGGGCGCGGGCATCCCCGAACTCGCCGAACTGATTGGTCCGGGCGTGACGGGCTCGATGGTCGGCCCGTCCGGCTCTGGCAAGTCATCCATCATCAACTCCCTCCTTGGCGAGGGAAGGCTGAAAACCGGCGGCGTGCGCGGCGGGGACTTCAAAGGACGCCACACAACGACGTGGAGGGAGCTGGTCATCCTGCCAAGCGGCGGGATGCTCATCGACAACCCAGGGATGCGGAGCATCGGCGTCACGGGGGACGAGGGGCTGGTGGCGGCGGCGTTTGAGGATGTGGAGTCGCTCATCGCGTTGTGCAAGTTCCGCGACTGCCAGCACCGGACGGAGCCAGGGTGCGCGGTCAAGGCTGCGATTGCGGACGGGCATCTGGCCGAGGAACGGTTCGAGAACTACAAGCGGCTGCAAAGGGAGCTTTGGATAATCTCAGTGAAGAAAAGCCAGCGCTCGAGGCAAGGAGCTGCGCTTTCGAAGGCGATAAAGCGGAGGCAGAAGGCCGAGAAGCTGGTACTCTAGAACCTCACGGCCGAGCTGTTCTTCTCCGTCATCGGAGCCCCGCAGGACCAGCAGGTGTCGAAGGTCGAGAACATCGTCGAACGGCACTTGCGGCATTCTATCCACATCCTTCCGCTTCCCCTCGTCTTGACTGGTGAGCCGAACTCTTCTTCGTCGTACATGAGGTCTCGGACGGCGTGACGGATATATCAACGGTCTGGAGTGAAAATCATCTGCGATAACTAGACTGCGAACACGACGTTCCTGCCGTCCATCTCGGCCCCGCAGGTGCACCGCCTCGCGTCGAGCGGGAGTAACGCCCGGCACTTTCTGCATTTTATTCTCTCGCGGCAGAGCATGGCCGACATGCCTGTTGAATTGGCGGGAGGCGTATTCAACCCGCGCATCCGGCTATCATTCGCGATAGCTTTCCCCCTCAGTGGGCTTCAACCAGTCTTTTTCAGCCCGAAATCCGCTTCAAGCATCCCGATGAACTCGTTGAAGCTCTTCACAGTGTAATCCGGAACGATTCCCTCCCTCGGGCGCTTCCACCACCACTTCAGCCAGGCACTCATCATGCCGGCGTTCTTCGCCCCCTGGACGTCGTAGCGCAGCGAGTCGCCTATATGGAGCGTCTCCGAGGGTTTGGTGCCCATCTTCTCCATCGCCAGATTCAGCCCTGCCGGGTCGGGTTTGAGCAACCCGATATCCTCGCAATTCAGCACCAGCGCCCAAGGATATTTCAGAAATCCCATCTTCTCCATTTTGTCACGTGGCGGGTAATCCGAGACGACAGCGATTGGCAGACCGTTGGCGACGCACATGTCCAGCGCCTCGAAGACCCCCGTTGCGGGCTTGACCTTGTCGAACGCAGAGTTCCAGCCCGAGTAGACTACCCTTTCGAGCTTCTTGTCAGTCCACTCGATCGACTTCCCCCAGCGCTTCGCCATCGCCTCGGTCTGCCGCTCCCTGAAGTTCTCTATGCGCCCGAGCCTGCGGAGCTTCGCCCTCTCGTCGGTGAGGTCTCGAATCAGCTTCACATGCGGGCCGAAGCGGTGAAGCAGCCCAAGGACCATGCGCGGGTAGTTGTAGAAAGTCGCGTCGAAATCGAAGGTCACGCCAGACAGTTTTTTCGTCATGCGTCCCGCCTAGCTGAGCAGCAGCCCCCACGAGTACTCCGTGTTGCCGTTCCACTCGGCCCCGCCTTCCCTGTGTGTTTTTCCTGCCGCGTCGGTGTGTTCGATTTCAACGACCTCCGAAGGGAACTCGTTGTAGAAGAACCTGTTGCGCCAGAATTTCTTTCTCTCGAACTCGTAAGTGCACTTTGCGACCGCCTTGACCCTGACGCGCAGCCTCTCGTTTCCCAGTTCGCCCCGCGCCTCGAAACCGGGCAGGCCGCTCTCCTGGCGGAATACCCTGTAGCGCACGTGCTTGAACCGCTTCGTCTGGGAGCCGGCAGGCGTGTAGTTGAGGTTTTTGTTCAGGAACCTGAAGGTGTTGTCCCAGCCCGGCTCGCATTCGGCCTTGCGCCTGAACATCAGGGGCCCGAGGAATGTAGTGAAGTAGGTGAGGTACGAACCGTCTTTCTTGTGGAACACCCCCCATAGCCAGGGGAACGCCGGCGTGTTCAGGCAGATGTGCTGCATGTAGAGGCTCCCCGACACTTCCCTTTCGCGCCCTTTCGTCGAGAGTTTACCCTTCCACCTGGCGTGATAGATTTTCAGGGCGTCGAAGCCCATGGATTTGGTGAGCATCGTGCGCCTGTAACCGACCGGCGGCGGATTCGGCGCAACCGATTCCACGTCCAGACGGAAGTCGGACGGGTCGCGGCAGAATGACAACGACGTTCCGTTGGGGCCGGACGAAAGCCGGACGTCGTCCGATTCAACCGAGAGCGCGCCCTCCGCGACCTTCGTCCTAAAGGTCTGGTTCTTCGGAGGGGTTTCGCAAAACCCCTCACCGTCCCAGTGCCAGAACGTCGCGATGCCCTTGTACGAGAAGTCTGCCGGCGAGCCGGAAATCTCCGCCGCGGGTCCCCAATCGACGCCGTTGGCGAGGACATCCTTGTAGGTCTTCGCAGTCCAGAATGCGACTATCTGCTTCTTGACGCCGTCCTCGTCGAAGAGGAGCATCCACCACCACCAGACGAAGCTGCCCATTTTCGAGAAAACCCTGGGAGGCGGAAAATCGGAGAGAAACAGGGGTTTCTCAGGCGGCGTCCATTTGTCTATCGGTTCGAACATGGTTCCGACCATGGATGGCGCGGTTTGTAATTATCTTTATGGTTTTTGGGGACAATTAACTATTTATCGTCCTAAAGGCATGCTATCTTCATGGACGTAAAATGTCCAAAATGTGGGCAGCCGATGGAAGCGGGTTATCTGGGCACCGAGAGCCTTGTCGGGGGCGCGAAGTGGTACCTGAAGAAGACGGTGCTGGCGCTCGACGGGGAGAAGCTCAAGGAGCCGGATATGAGTGGCATGGTCTATATAGACTCTCTGCGTTGCAAGGAATGCAGGGTGATTCTGGCCAGATACTGACCGAGCCTTCTAAAGCCGCGGGCAACTCTCCGACCACTATGTGAATCACTGCGTCGGCGGCTGCTGGTAGCCCTGAATTGGTGGTTGTTGCTGCGCAGGATAGTATTGTTGAGGCGTTGGCGGCCGATTTGCAGGCGTTTCAACCGGTTCCAATTGAAGGTGCTTCGGCTTGACTCGCACGGATATCGTCTCGGCCTTGGGCGTTATCAGGTTCCATCCGGCCTTCAGTATCGATGCCCCGATGAGGTATAGGACGATGTAGGCGATGGATACCAGCGCGGCTATCGCGAACGGCGTGAAATCCATGCTGAAGCCAAAATCACCCATATCGCCATCCGACTGGCTGCTCCCGCTGTTCTGGCCCATGGCGTCAGGATAAACGGTGGTCATCGACGACGCGCTCAACCCATTGCCGTCCCGGACTGTCAATCTCACGTTGTAGTCCCGCGAGTCGCTGTACGTATGTGTCGGGTTTGGCTGGACGCTCGTTCCCCCGTCGCCGAAATCCCAGCTGTACGAAGTGATGGATGCCGAGCCAGTTGTGGATGAATCTGTGAAGCCCACATTCAGCTCGTTCGAGTTCCAGTAGAACGAGCATTGGGGCGGTTGCGCCTGCTCTTCATCCTCGGGCATTTGCTCGCGGAGGAACTTGCCCGGATTCTGTGCGATTGGCAACATCATCGAGAAGACGAACAACAGGATGACGATGCCGGCAATCAATACCCCAGTTCCGAGGAATACCTCGTATTTGCGTTCCATCGCTTCCACCTTAAGGCAATTAAAGACGACTCGGTTTATATACTTTTGTAATGCTGTATTTCAAATGCAGTCGAGCCTCACCGCAATCACGGTTTCAGAGAATCTGGGCGCCACGCCATCTCCAGCCTGACCTCCCCCCTCTCCACGTCTTCGTTCGAGTAGCTGGTCGCGTCGAAGCCGACCAGCTCGAAACCGTTGGCCAGGTAGAAATCTATTGCCTTGAGGTTCGACGTCTGGGTCTCCAACACGATGCGCCTGGCGCCGAGCTCCCGCGCCCGCTTCTTCGCAACGTCCAGCAGCTCTGTGCCGACCCCCATTCGCCTGCGCGACTCGTCGACTGAGATGTCCCAGACGCGGATGCTGTTGTTCCAAGCCTGGTGCTCGATTTGGATCAGCCCGGCCTCGGTTCCGCCGGCGAACGCCGCATAGACCTCTGTCTCGCCTTTGTATGGCTTCAGCAGGGGCTCGTTGAGGTCCTTGACGAACGTCTCTGGAAATGGCTCCTTCCGCAGGGCGATTTCCCACCCGTCGCTGGTGCGCTTCAAACTCAGCCGGTACGTTCCGTCCGACGTGTAGGCGAAGTCGTCCATCTTCCCCGCCAGCTCGCCCTTGTCAAGCTTCCTGATTTCGATCTTCAAGCAATGTCCTCGCCGTACTTCCTCACGAGCTTGCGGAGCATCTCCGCGGAGAACGCCTCCTCCTCGAAGGGCTGCTTGCGCATGCGGTGCGGCAGCGCCATCTCCGCGGCCAGTACGACGTCCTCGACGGTCGTCTCGTCGCGGCCCTCGAGCGCCGCGTTCGTCCTCGCCGAGCGCTCGATGATGATGTCCCCGCGATGGCCGTCGATGTTGAAGTCTATCCCCAGGCGCGTGATGAGCTCGACGATTTTCATGGAAGTCTTTATCTTCGGGAGCCTCTCCATGGCCTCCAGGATGCGTTTGCGCAGCTCGTTCTGTGCGGGCTCCCACTTCTCCCTGAATAAGACCGGGTCCTCCTGAAACTCGCGCGAGCGCTTGATTATCTCGACGCGCTTGTCAACTTCCTTGATGCCCTTGACCTCGGCCTGCAGCGCCAGCCTGTCCAGGAGCTGCGGTCGTAGCTCCCCCTCCTCGGGGTTCATCGAGCCGATTATTACGAACTGAGACGGGTAGTTCAGGGAAATCCCCTCGCGCTCTATCGTCACCATCCCCATGGCTGCGGCATCCAGCAGGACGTCGACGACGTTGTCCTCCAGGAGGTTTATCTCGTCCACGTAGAGGATGTTGCGGTGCGCCTCCGCGAGGATTCCCGGCTCGAACGCCTCCACCCCCTCTTTGAGGACGCGCTCGATGTCTATCGCGCCGACGAGGCGGTCCTCCGTGATGTTGAGGGGCAGGTCGCACACGTTCATGTCCGTTTTCGTGGCCTTGAGCTCCCCCTTCTCGTGCTTCAGCTTGCACTCGTTGCAGAACTTCTCCGGCTTGTCGGTGGGGCGGCAGTTGAACTTGCAGCCCGTCACGTCCATCTTCGGAAGTATGTCCTGGAGCGCGCGCACCGCGATGGATTTGCCAGTCCCCTTCTCGCCCCTTATCAGCACCCCCCCTATCTGGGGATTGACGACGTTGAGCAGCAGCGCCCTCTTGAGAACTTCCTGGCCGACTATGGCCGTGAACGGATAAATCCTCTCGGGCGAATGGCGCTTCCTCGAGCCCTGAACGGCCGGCGATGGTGTCTTTTTCTCCGTCCTCTTTTCGGGAGGCACGCCTCACCCCTTCCTGCCGTCGATGGACTCGCGCTCGCGCTGCTTCACGAGCTTGCGGAGCATCTCCTCGCTGAACTCCTCCTCCTCGTACGGGCGCCTGCGCATCCTGTGCGGCAAAGCCATCTCCGAGACGACGACGATGTCCTCAGCCGCCACCTCAAGCCGTCCCTCGAATGCCGCGTTCGCCCGCGCCGCCCTCTCGATTATGATGTCCGCCCTGTGGCCGTCCACGTTGAAGTCTATGCACACCTGCGCTATCAAATCGTAGACGTGCTGAGGCGTCCTGACGTTGGGGAGTATCTCCCTCGCCTTCGTGATGCGCTCGCGCAGCTCCTGCCGCACTGGCTCGTGCTTGGCGCGGAATCCCTCCGGGTCGACTGTGAACTCCTCCCTCCGGCGCACGATGTCTATGCGAGACGTGACGTCCTGGATGCCGATGACGTCAGTTTGGAGCGCGATGCGGTCCAGTATCTGCGGCCTCAGCTCTCCTTCCTCTGGGTTCATCGAGCCGACGATGATGAACCTGGCCGGGTGCGAGAGGGAAATGCCCTCGCGCTCGACGTTCACGTTCCCGGACGAGGCCGAATCCAGCAATATGTCAACGATATAGTCGTCCAGCAAGTTTATCTCGTCCACGTAAAGGATGCCTCGGTGCGCCTCCGCTAGGATTCCTGGCTCGAACGATTTTGTGCCTTCTGACAGAATCTTCTCTATGTCTATCGAACCGACGAGGCGGTCCTCCGTGATGTTCAGCGGCAGGTCAACGACCTGGACCTGGCGCGTGAAAGTCTCCAGCTTGCCTGCTTCGTAGCGAGCCGCGCACTCGGGGCAGAGCTTGTCCACCTCCTTGGGGTCGCAGATGAACTTGCATCCAGTCACTTCGATGTCCGGCAAGACCTCCGCCAAGCCGCGTACGCCGACGGACTTGCCCGTCCCCTTCTGTCCGCGTATGAGCACCCCTCCGACTTCCGGGTAGATGGCGTTGAGAATCATCGCCTTCTTCATCTTCTCCTGGCCGACGAGCGCGACGAACGGGAACAGCACGCGCTTCTGCTTGGTCTGCTCCACCATGCGGCCCGCCGCGGCCTTGAGCTTGAGCTTCTCCTCCTCCTCCAGGCGCTGGCGTATCTGGTTCTCCAGCTCCTGCTTCAGGTGCGAAAGCTCGCCTTCCTTCATGCGCAATTTTTCACGCGACTCGTCGAAGAGGTTGCGCTGGATTTCGAGGTCGGAGCGGGCCTTGATGAGGTCCTGCTCCTTCATCCTGATCTTTTCCTCCTCCTCCATCATGAACTCCTCGGTCTTGCGCTCGACCTCGGTCTGGACCAGGCTCTCCATCTCCTGCTCCTTCATGTGGAGCTTCTCCTCCTCGGCTGCCAGGGCCTCGTTTTTCATTTCCAGCTCCGCCTGGATGGCAGAGACTTCTTGCTCCTTGAGGCGGACCTTCTCCTCCTCCTGCGCTATCTGCTCGGTCATGCTCTCGAGGCGCTGCTGGATTTCCTTCAGTTCCTCGTCCTTGAGGCGGAGGCGCTCCTCCTCCTCCTCGCGCATCTTCTCCATCTCCGTCTCCATGTCCGTCTTTATCTGGTCGATGTCGTTCTCCTTGTCCAGGTAAAGCTCGAAGTGCGCGCGGCCCGGGTCCTCGAGGACTGCCGGGTAGTTCATGTAGGCGATGAAGTCCAGGATTATCATCGTGGCGAGCACGATGATCATCACGATGCCGCCCAGGAGGTCGATGGTTTCCGAACCGCCTTGCTGGTAAAACGCGGTGATGAATATCCCAATGAGCATGGCGAACGAGACCCAGATGCTGGCGAAGACGTTCAGCTTCGTGTCCCACGTGTGAAGAAGGGCGTCGACCGCGGTGATGATGACGGTTATCAGCAGCAGGTTGACCGTAATCGCCCCGCCCAGCATCGGCGCGAAGATCAGCATTGACCGGGGTATCTTGTTGGAAATGTTGAACGTGAAGAGTATGAACTCGATGAACATGAACAGGGCGAGGAACGTGAAGAAGGTCACGGTGATGTTGCTGACCCGGAAGTAGTTGAGGAACCCCTCGCTCTTCTCCTCCTCCAGCATCTCCTTAATCTTGCGCTTGCGCTCGTCCTTGCGCAGCTTGGCCCTCTCGCTCTCGTCCAGGTCATCGTCTTCCTCGAAATCGTCCCCGTCTTCCGCCGCTTCGTCCTCAGCGGTTTCGTCGCCCTCGCCATCGTCTTGCGGTTCGGCCTTCTTCTTGCCGAAACCGAAGCGTTTCTTCTTCGGAGCCTCCTCCTCGGCGACCTCCTCTTCCGCCGGTTCCCCGGATTCTGCATCATCCTCTTCCACGGCAATGTCTGGGGTTTCAGCGGCTTGTTCTTCTTCCCCGGCCGCCTTCTTCTTGCCGAAACCGAAGCGCTTTTTCTTCGGGGCTTCCGCCTCCTCAACGGTTTCAGGCTCCGCTTCAGGTTCTGCGGGGGCCTCTGGTGTCTTTGGTTTTTCCTCGGCTTTCGGCTCATCCTCTGGCACAGGCCCTGGTTTTCCCCCTCCCACGGAACCCGCGTCCCAGCTCTCCTCAGTTTTCTTGATGGGATTGAAGCAGTTGGGGCAGATCTCGGCTATCTCGTCCACCCCTTTGCCGCATGAAGGGCATCTGACGAAGTGCTCGAGGCTGGCGCTGCAGGATGGGCAGATCTTTGCCCCCGAGCCGACCAGCGTGCCGCACTCTGGGCAGCTCATCTGATCGCCGGGCACCTCGGCTGTAGGCACCCGCTCATGCGGCGCCTCCTGCGTTGCTGCGTCTTCAGGCAAATCTGCGCCGCAATTGGTGCACTGCGCCGCCTGGTCGTCGTAGTTGACGGTTCCGCAATTCGAGCAGTAGCGCTCCACCCCTAATCTGCCTCCTCAGCGCCCTTGCGCTCTATCTTCTCGATCTTTCTGGCCAGCCTGTTGCTGAGGACGCGCTTGTACAAAGTGAACCCGGCCGGTATGGCTGAGGCGGTCAGGGAGACCGCCACGAGCGCGTACACCTGGTACTCCTCTTGGATTATCGGCGGTGGCCTGTACTCGGAGGAGAACGGCCCCTCGTAGTATGCGGTCCTCCACGTATTGTCCGCGGCAAGGACCTTGATGGTCTTGCCCTGGAACTGCTCGAAGACGAAGATTATTCGGATGGTGTTGTTCTTCACGTAATCGCCAACGAAGCGGTCGACTATGCATCTCCCCGCCTGGAGGGTGCCTCCCGCGTTGTCAACGAATCTGTCGTTGACGTCGTAGGTCGTGTTCGTGTCGTGCTGGAAAAAGGTGACGTTCGCGACCTCGTCGCCGCTCCCGTCGATGACAAGCACATTCACGTTGTATATGTCCAGCCCGCCGTTCTGGTCGTAAACCGTGACGTTGACTTCAACGTAATCCCCGTTCAATCCGACCCGGATGTCGCTGAACGTCGGGGGGATCCCCCAGACCCCCACGCCGCTCTGCGCTTTGGCGCCCTGAATGGCCAAGGCTAGAACGAACGTTGCGACTAGCGCCACGGCGAACATGCTCCTGGCCTTCATTTGCCCTATCCCCTCTTTCCTCGCCCCTTTTTCTTTTGCTTGCGCTGCTCTTTCTCCTTCTTTTTAAGGTTCGAGTAGTATGCCATGAAGCCGACGATCACTGCCACGACCGCGACGATGGCGATGATGGCCATCCAATTGATTTCCACAGGCTCCTTGTAATCGGACGGCACTCTGTCAACTGTGACGGCGGTCGAGAACAACTCCTCGCGCGCGGCCCCGCCGTCCGACCAGCCAAGAGTGTATATTATGCGCGCGGTGAACGCGGTCGTCGATGCCTTCTCCGCCTTGATTGTGATGCGAAGGTGCCTCTCAGTGACGTTCGAAAGGCTCAGCACGATGCTAGCCGGATCCACGGCCACGTCGTCGATTGTGGCGGAGGTAATCGTGATGTTGTCACCCACCAGCGAGAGCGTCGCGCTCCCCTCTCCAGTGAAGTACGCGTCTACGGTCGTGCTGTTGCCGAACTTCAGGAGCGGAACGTTTTTCACATACTGGACTATGACCTTTCCAAAGTCCAGGAGGGTGTACCCGGTCCTCTGGACGTTGACGTTTATCGAGAATTGCTGCTCGAATGCGGGAACGAGCGCGACTGTCGCGGGGGTGATGAGGTACTTCGGCTCTCCGCGCACCGTCCCCGTGACCTTGAGCTCGCGCGGGCTCCATGCGGGGGCGGCGAAATCGATGAAATAGAATCGCTCCTCGCCGGGGTGGAAGATGGGGTAGTTGTCGCCGGCCTTCAGGGGCTCTGACTCGTTGTTCTTGTCCCACTTGAACCTGGTCGAGAAGTATTCGCCGAAGGGTTCAAAGCGAAGCGACAGCGTCAGCGGGACGTTCTCCACGTTGTTGGCCCTGACGTAGAAGCTCTGGTCCGCCGGGTCGAAGGACGAGACGCTCTGGGTCTGGAACGGCGACACGGCGAAGAAAAAGTCCGGCCTTGACAGGGAGAATCCGGATTCCGGCACCTCCACGACCACGTCGCCTGCCCAATCGAGAGCGCCGTCGACGTAGACTGTGAAGTTCCAGACGCCCGGAGTCGCCCTCGCGGACATTCCGACCGCGAATTTGTATATGTTGTTTGCTCCTATCGAGCACTGGCTGAGATTTACATACATCCCGTACTTCGCGTCCGACCAGACGCTGTTGACGCATGCCCAAGAATAGTAGTTGGTATCATCCTGGACGGCGGGAGCGGTCGCTCCCGGGTGGCATACGATGGTCACGTTCGCATGCGGCGCATCCAGCGAAACATCGATGGAGTGTATCACGCCAGCGACCATGATTGGAACTGTTCCGGCCGAAAACCTGAGGCTCTCGCCGGGTATGTAGAAGCTGACGGAGCTTACGGCGGCGGACGCGGGACCGGCCAATGGGGTCAGGGCCAAGAATCCGAGGGCCAGCAACACCAACACCGAGAGCGCTCGCATTCTCATAGTTCGCCCCTCCAAAGCATACATGTCGTTAGAAGGCTTATTTATATAAAAAGGTTAGCTATTAAGGTTCTGTTGCGTTTAAGGGTGCTATCACCCGCCGCTAGTGCCCTGTTGCACGGCGGGTGCTGACCTCGATTAAAGGCATCCGAAAGTGGCTTATACGCGCTCCACGATGCCCGCAGCATAGGAGAGTGCTAGGGGTGCGATTGAGTATATTGGCCGTCGGAGTTGTAATCTTAGTGCTGGGTATGGTCGTCGCCTTATTGGGAATACAGGCCGACCTTGATAACCCCTATGTCACTATGCCAACCAGCAGTGGATATTCATACTACTACCCGCCAACGAGCATCGGTATGGCTGTGTTTGGCGCTTTAATGATGGCGGCGGGCACATTTTTCATGGGGTTGGGTGCTGGCATCCCCTCCCCCGTCAAATATACTTGTCCCAATTGTGGGGCAAAAGATTCGGCCAGTAATTTTTGTAAAGGCTGTGGTATGAAGTTGCGATAAACGGCCAGTAATACTTTGGGTGCAAGGCGCCCAATTTGCAATACTATTTATTTTGTTTCTGTGCTTGCACCTTTGTGTAAATTTCGACTATCTGGTTGAAATTTCGTCTGTTCTTTAATTGTGCAACGATTTCATCTGTCTTTTTCAAATCACCAGATAGAATGCCTTGCTGGACCATTGTAACACAAACTTTCCACTCATTACAGTTCATCCATTCCTTTTGAAAAAACCACATCCAGAATAATGAAACCGCAATGCCTATCAAACCTAGCATCCACATGGGGAAATCCTGTAAGCATGCGATAACTGAGCCCACAAATAGCGATATTGATACGAGGAGTCGCTGATTGACTATGCCCAGAATTGAAACAGCGCTGGCGTGCTCACATTCCAGATACGACAACCAATCCTGCAAGGTTAATTTTTCTTCCATCGCGGTCAAACCCATTTTATAGGCATCATTTTTTCTTTTGATTGTATTGCTCTTCCCGAGCCAACCGTTCATAAGCCGCTCTTTTTCGCTCGGAAATTATTAGACAACTGGCTTCGACACTACCGCACATCCTATTTGCCATCGAATTCCAGACACCATGATATACTTCAAGCCATGTGTATTTTGCCAATAAATATTTCAAATCTTTTATCATTTTATCGGCGATTTCTCGGTCTTTTTGTTCAAAGGCTTTAATTTCCATAATTTTCACCTCGCCCATAACGCCTTCTGACATCGTTTCCATCTAATTCAGAGCCACAATTGGAGCATTTATAATTCTTTCCCAGCCATTTAAGGTCGCCAACGCTGCAAACATGGCATTTTGGGCTACTCCCTTCCAATGGGTCTTTTAACTCACTACCGACCTCCGCCCCCCTTGACGGTAGCGCTTTTCTTTCGACTGTACCGCCCCTTACCATATATCCTTCTTCGACCCCACCGAGTTTACCCATTAACTCTGCGGGTTTTCTCCCCGATGGCATTTCAAGCTTTAATTCATGTGACCGTTTTACTTTGCTATAAAACGTTTTCCAGCATCGTAATACGTGCTTGTTTTGATAATCCTGCAAGTCATCGAATGTTGGCTCAAAATACTCATTATCGTCATTACATACAGTCAGGTATATCCCATACGAATGAAGATATTCCAGTACCTTACTATAAAATTCTTCCTCATCCTCCACATGCTTTAATAGGTCTGGTTCGAGGAGCGTATAATACATGTATTTCGATAGTATGGCCTCACGAATCCCCCTTAATCCATTATATGCCCTATTATGGTCTTTAGTATTATCGGGGTCCCAACCGATTCCCCGAATCATGACCTCTAATGTGAACTTGTTCTCTGGCCCCCGGTCCCTAATCCACCTCAGGATTTGGCGTCTAACTTTTCCCATCGCTATGGGTGTTTTTTTATTCATTTTTACCACCTCTTCTTCCCACGGGGGCGTAGCAGATGATGCAATTACTCTTCTAGCGCCTCCCTAATTTGCTGGCATTTCTCCTCGATAGCATCTACCATTTTTATAATTTGTTGTTTTTGCTTGGGTATCAATTTTACGATGCGTTTATGATTGACTAATAAGATACGCTCACAACTTTTCTGAAACTCTTCGATAAACATTTGGTTTGAATCGTGCACTCTTGGTACATCTATGGCGGGTGTCTCGATTCCTTTTCTTTGGCTTACGCGAATATCCTCCACCCGCTCTTTTAATTCCCTATCTGAATAATCGTATTTCTTTACTTCATTGAGAACTACAATTTGTGTTTTTTCATCCTCGACTTCAGACAATATTTTTAATTTCTCAGGATTTAATGTTGATGTTTTACTAACAAATTCCTTTTGTACAGATTCCGGCGCTTTTTTCATTAGAGTAACCACATCGCCGACCTCGCTGGTTTGTATTTCGCCCTTTTCTACTCTCTTAAGAAATGATTCTCTTAGATTTTTTTCGGGTATTCGTGAGACTTCGTACAGTGATGATGTAGGCACCGAAGACGGCGTCTTCGCTTCATCCCTAATTTCTCTTGCTTTTAATATGTGCTGGATAGCGGTTTTATCGGAGTACCCCAGGGCATCTGCGAGGTCACCTTGATTTTTATATATGCCCGCCACCCATATTTCCTGTATCGCATGCTCCCTTTCAGTCGATGATAAATCTTGGCGATGTAAATTTTCTATAAGGGATTCCACCAGAACCTGGTTATCCGAAACGTTTTTTATTACTGCCGGGATTGTAGCTTTATTAGCTAGCTTACTGGCCCTCCAACGACGCTCACCACATATAATTTCGTACCTATTTCCTTTTTTTCTAACGACAATTGGTTGTAATATTCCATGAATTTTAATCGAATTGGCGAGTTCTTTAATATTCTCTTTTGTGAACTTCTCTCTCGGTTGCATCGGATTCGGCGTTAGCATCTCAATATCTAGTTCTTGATACTCCATGTTAAATTCCCCCGGATACTCTGTTTAACGTACATCATCATACTCGTATAAATAACTACATTTCACCTTTCGACTACCCCTATTCGAATTTTACGAAGAGACGAACATCAATTTAGGAAGCATTCAGGGCTTTTATCACATTATTTTTCAAGGGAAACCGTAGTCAATCCCCCGATAAATATATATATTGCCTGTTTTTTCAGTAAATTATTTATAGTAATGCTGCTTTAACCGATGGTAGTAACTATGGAGTTCGTTCCCATGTTAATAAACCAAGAAGAAGGCTGGCGTTTGCCCGAATTATACGATACCATGACACCAACTGAAAAGGCATCAGCTATTAAATCTTGCGTTTTAACTTTTCTTAATAACAATGGACCGGCTCCAAAATCAGTAATCGGAAAAGCGATAGGCACGACTCATGAAGACAGCTTAAAAAGGGCTTTGGATTACTTGGTTCATACTCGTCAAATTTATTCAGAGAAATGGGGTTCGCGAAATCCAGTATATTTCCCGAATGGTTGTTTGGGGCACCCCCTCTATCAGGGGCGTATAATTTGTGGTCGGAAGGAATACACAATTAGAACATATATAGACCGAGTCACTGGTAGAAATTTAACAATAACTGAGTATGAAAAAGATTATTCGGGTAAACAAGACCCCAAAGGAGGCATTAGAATAGACGCCGTGGATTTAGACGCCATTATTAGAGAGTTAGTGAGGATAAATGACTCATTGCGCCAGAGTGTTGAAATTAACGACAGAGGTCTAATATCAAGGTGAGAAAATGAACACGCAACTATCAATGTATGTGGAGGAAGAGGACGCGCAAAAGGCTGTATGTAGATTCGGGAATCTTAAAATTCCCCGAGGATTATTTTCAATGCCGACAATAAGTCCAGGTATTCAGAAAAATTTAGATGTGGAAGCATTGATGGCTAACATTAGCGGTGGCTCCTTCCCACATGCAATTACGCCACATCTCAGCACAAAACAGAGATATATTGTGAAATTAATGCCAATGCTCCCCTCTGGCAAAGGCGTTATACATCCGTTTGTTGTGCCAGACCCGGAATATGAGGCTCTTTCCGTCAATTGTCTTGCGAGATTGAATTATATGCAATTTGAAAATCCACCCCCCACAGTGCGTATGATTATGGATTCGGGGCTGACCGATGACCCGGATACAGATAGATTTAATGTAACAACAAGATGGCAAACCATTAGGCAGCGCTATGGCCTTGCTCCTTTGTTAGATTGGTCGTTAAATCTTCACGACTCCATCAATTCCGATTTGTATCTTGCACCGACCCCGATAATGCGGGCCGATGAAAAACTTAAAAGCATTGAAGAGGCTTTTACCAGTGGGTATTTCCTTCTCTCAAATGCCGTCAGTTCGGCTCGATTCGCGTTGAATGGGATTCACACGTTGCTCCATATCGAAATTTTTTCCGATACGGATGAAGCTGACGCTGCTCGAAACAAGATACTTACTGAGTTCGAGTCTTGGAAATCCGAGAAACAGCAATATCGGGGTTCAATAGTAGGCATAAAGCTCTATGACCCAAACAACTTATTCGGAGAAGCTGACTCGGGTTCAGTAAGGCGCAGATTATTCAGCGAATTTGTAACAGAGCTTTCATCAAAGGTTCGAGGAGCCGATGGTTTTGTCATTGGTTATAATTTTGCCAATCTATCTCTTGGAATTTTGGATAGCGGCGCAGATTTAGCTACATTCAAAGTGGCTGGGGGAATGCGTATCGATGTGCCAATTAAATCAAGCAAGGGGAAGCGTGGTAAACGAAGGATTCCTTCCGTATTCGACGGAAGCACACTTTCCGAGGTGGGAAGCGACATCATCAAACAAACTTACAATAAATATGGTTCATTCCCTGTGCCGGCGTGTATGCAACCGAAGCCATATTGGGACGAAAATTATAAGGAGGCGTCGATATACGCGAGAAGAACCCGTTGTGCCTCATTGATTGCAGTTGGTGAAGAATATCGAGCAGCGGCGCTCGATAATGCAATCCCGTTGAAAGATTCCTTACGAAATCGAATTATGCAAAGTGAGGCGAGACAAGAATTGATTGATTTGTGTCCAACAATAAACGGTTAATACAAATATATATTGACTTCACCCCGATGTCATAATCGCTGCCAGCTCATTTGCCTATACCGGGCCTTTCGACCCAGATTAATGTTGACATCAAAGTTGAACTCCTTCTCTATTCTCTGGGCGGTGTGAAAAATAATAAATCATGCCTTACGAACGACAGCGACTATACTCTTACCCTCGTTACGGATGAGCCAGTTTACCTCATCTCCTGCCCTCAAGTTAAGGGATTCGACTACGGCCTCGGGAATAGTGGTTCGTAACGAGGGACTGGTTGTATTTGCTTTTGAAATCTTGGTATTAGGCATGGATACAGGATATGCCTCTGGCCGTATTTATAGTTACCTATATACTGATAATCGTAGTTACCATAACCTTTATATCCTCCCTTGCTATATAGGTAACTGTGGTAGTAACCACAGAGGCAACAAATATGATGATGGACGATGCGAGACAGGCGCGGGGATTAGAGATACTAAAGGACGAGAGCGCAGTAGTGCGCATAAGCCAGAAAACTTACCACGTCAAGAGCCAGAGCGGGGAGGGGTTCTACACGGTTAAAAAGCAGATGGGGCTTTGGGGTTGCACATGCCCAGACTTCACCAACCGAAAGGTGTACTGCAAGCACATCTACGCCGTTGAGTATAGCCAGAAGCTCCGAAAACTCATCAAAACCGAGGAGAGGCCGAGGCCCGTAATCGACGCAACCATGCACCCGATGTGCTGCCCGTCGTGCCACGCCGGGGAAATCAAGAGGAATGGCAACCGCGCAACCAAGAACGGGCCAATCCAGCGCTATAAGTGCGAGGCTTGCGGATTCAGATTCACCATAGACAAGGGCTTTAGTGGTATGAAATCCGTTCCCGAGAGCATTTTAGCTTCGGTGGACCTCTATTTCAAGGGGCTTTCTTACCGCAAGATAGTGGACCACCTCAAGCAGTTCTATGGCGTGACTGTCAGCCAGACCACGCCGATGCGCTGGGTGACGAAGTACCTTAAGATGCTCGGAGATTACGCCGAAAAGCACCAGCCAGACGTGGGGCGCATGTGGCACAGCGACGAAATGGCTCAGAAGGTGAACGGTAAGCAGATGTGGGTTTGGAACGTCATGGACCACGAAACGCGCTTCTTGCTGGCCTGTAAGATTTCAGAGGGGCGCAGCATCCGCGAAACGAGGGCTGCGATAAGGGTAGCCAAGGAGAAGGCCGGGAAGCGCCCGGACTTCTTTGTTACCGATGGATTGCCAACATACCCGATAGCAGCCCGAAAGGAGTTCGGACCCGGGGAGAAGTTCGACACGCAGAGCCGCCACCACAGATACAAGGATTTCCGCACAGCGCCCAACAACAATATCCTAGAGCGCTTGAATGGAACGCTCAGAGAGCGCTTCAAGGTGATGCGGAGCTTCGACAACCCCGAGAGCGCCGCCCGGATGCTTGCGGGCATCCAGACGTACTATAACTACGTCAGAGAGCACTCGGTACTAGGCACGACCCCGGCAATCGAGGCCGACATAGACCTAAACCTCGGAGAGAACCGCTGGGCCGGGATGGTTGGCCTGGTTGCGAATCAAAAGCAGTTCGGGGGCGTGTGAAAGCGCGCTCCCAATTTTCTAGTTTTTACATATAACGTATGTTATACCGGAATACTAAAATCTATTTAATATCGATTTTCTCACACTCATCCAGTAATTTTATTGCTTCGGAAAAAGGGATTAATGATTTTGGGAAAGGAGTAAATGATGCAACCCTAAGAAGTGCAGCTGCTTTGCTAACACATAAGCGATGTTTATATCCAGTATCTTTATTTTCTTTGGCAAAAATATCTAATTTGCCCTCTATAAATTGTACAAATCGGTCTACGCGCTCGTTCTTAGGCAAGGTATAATTGATTCGATGCTCATTCTTTACGACGTGATAATTTATTTTAATAGGTGCATATTTATATTTTACTTTATTACCATTAATTTCCTCGGTATGAATCGGACTAAATATTGCAATATCCGATAATAATTCACCAAGGTCATAAATATAATCACCCCTCAGGGATAATTGGTCAATATCAATGAACTTGACGCTATTAGCATGTCTCGATACTTTTTCCATAAAAACATTTCTACCATGACAATCCCCATGCTGGATTGTATTAAATGGCGGTATAAATTTTGGATAATTAGTTAAAATTCGCTCAACGTAAAATCGGACATTTTTATATTTAAAACCATTTACAATATATTCCGCTTCAGGATAAATCAAAGGTAACATCGTGTCATTAAATTTCAATATGTCTCGATAGAAATGTTCGAGATATGGGGGTTTCGTCAAAGCTAGCAATTGATTCGCAGAGTCGACTTTTTTTGTTTGTGAATACATTAAATTAAATGCTCCCCATAAACTTTCTAAATGTTTATTATCAAAGCCAAAAGACCTATTCCAGATAAATTCGTATAGTGGTTCAAAATCAGCTAGGTATTCAATTCGCATTACATGGAGTCGGTCATTTTTATAGGTAAATTGCTCGGGCTTATGCGGCTGAGCAAATAAATGCAATATTGGCCCCGGAACTTCGGATTCAATTTTATCGTAGTCGGGTATATCCGATTTACTTATTTTTAAAACAGTAGTATACTCAGATAATGTCGTTTGTCCATCTTCTTTCTCCCCCCCAATTGAAATGGAATGCTTTGTGCGATAAACTTGGTCGCCGCTATATCCACCAGACAATCTGTACAGTTCCTTGATTTTCGATTGAATATTAGTAGTTATCATTAATCCGGTATGGACATGCGTGAAACTTAGAACTTGTTTTTCAATTTCATCATCTGCTAGTGTCCTCTTACCTTTTAACAGATTTTTTACTAATTTAGCTTGTTCTTTAATATCTGCATCCAGTTTATCATTCGGCTCATTGTCTTTAATATTATATGTTTTTTTAATGATTTTCGCAATCCTTTGAACTGTTATAGGCGATGGTTTATTCCTACTTCCCATTATTACACCAGAATGAAAGGGTTTATTCTTCGTAGATGATTAAATCCTGATTATATTGTGCATCTCTCATTGTATAGCATTTTAATCCTTCGCGCATGTATGAGTTCAAGTTTTTTCCACCACATGGCCCAGCATTTAAACTCTTTATTCTACCTACCATCTTAATCACCAACGCATCCCATCCGACATGCAGTTCAGGATTAGACAACTAGTAAATAAATCTAGCGACAACGAATATATACTGATAGTGGTGGCAGTATAATCGGTTGGCTCAGATTGGCACCCACCGTGCAACACCCCGTTTAGATGCAACAAAACACCCGCCTACGCAACAGAACCGCTATTAAACCCCTTCTGGTGCTGGAGGGCGAAATCCACGACCTCCGTCACGTCGTCCATCGTGGCCCAGCTCCTTCCGTCGTAGGTGGCGTTCGCGATGGCCGCCTCGCGCAGGTTTGCGACGGCCCTCTCGTCGGCTCCGACCCTCCGTCCGACGCGCCCGATTGCCTGCACGACCTTTTGGGGGACATCCGCGCGCCCGATGAGTTTCCGCGCCGCCGCGAGCTTGCCCCTGACGATGGCGCTCTCCTTCTCGTGATGGCCCGCAAACTCGGCCGGTCCCGCCTTGTACGCCTCCACCCTCCTAACTATCTCGAGGCGCTCCTCGATGTCGCTCAGCGAGCGGGCCGAGGCCCGCAAAACGAACCGCCGCCTCAGATCTTCCGGGAGCTCGCCCTCGTCGTCGTTCATCGTCGCGATGAGCGTTATCGCCGTCGGCCACGCGCCGTTGGCTTCGACCTTGCGGTTCTCCGTTGCATCCAGGACGAACTTCAAAATGTCCTCCGAAAACAGGTTCGCACGTTCCATTAGGGCGAAACCGCGGTTCGCCTTCGACAGCAGCCCCGGTCTGGGGGGGTTGCCCTTCCCGCCCCGGAGCTTCTCGATGGTCGCGGATATCGGAATCTCGACGAACGGCATCCGAGCCCTGACGCGGCTCTTGGGGTTGCTAGCGGCCTTGCAGGCAGGGCACCTCTCGCGGGCTGTGGGTATGCAGCTGACGGGGCAGCCTTCCGCGACGTCCATCTCAGGCAGCAGCGCGGCAAGCCCCCTCGCGGCGGTCCTCTTGCCCGTGTCCCTCTCGCCCGACAGGAGGAGGCTGGTAATCCTCGGGTTCACTACAGAAAGGAGCAGCCCGCGCTTGAGGGCGTTCTGGCCGACGACCCCCGTGAACGGGAAAGGCGGGTCGCCCGCCGAGCCTGGTTTGCGCCTGGATTTCGATGCCTCGTCCGCCATCTGATATTTGGCTCCTAAATGCGGGTATGCGCTTGGTGGTTAAACCCTTTGCTGCGCTCAATTCCCGATATGTTCTGGCTCCATTGGTCTGCGTGGCTTAGGGCCCCGGCGAATTTTCCCCTTTGCCGGGGTCTGGCGAGTCGCCCGAAACGTCTTCCGCCATCTCATCCGGGGCCTTGGGGTCTTCTTCGGCATCTTGGCCGGCATCCTTCCCTTTTTTACGTATCATCACGTAAATGAGCGCCATGGCTGCCATCAGGACGATGATTATTATCCACCAGTAATCCCCGAACCCTCCGCCTCCGACTCCGCCGCCGGTGACATCTATGCTTACGGTATGAGTCGCGGCCCGGTTGCCCAGCGCGTCCTCGGCATAGAACATCAGCGTGGCGTCTGCATCGAAGACCAGCGGCGCTGTGTACTGGCTCCACGTCGTTCCGCCGTCGAGGCTGTAGAAGATGGTTGCACCGCCCACATCCGCATCGATGGCCATGAGAGTGACGTTCTCGCCAGCATGCAGTACTATAGCACCTCCAGTGGGTGTGGGAGACATCGAGGCTGTCGGCGGGGTCACGTCCACGAAAATCTCGATTGTCGATTCTGCGGACTCGTGACCCAGGTTGTCGGCAGCGTAGTATCGGATTGCGTGGGCCCCTTCAGTCGCAAATGTCAGCGCAACCGAGTATGCGGTCCATGCGCCTGCATCCACCGAGTAACGCATTTCCGCGACGCCGGAACCGCTGTCGCTTGCAGCCAGGGTCAGGCTCGTGGCCGTTGTAATATAGGTGGGCGCGTTTCCATACTTTGGGCTTCCCACCGTCGCGTCAATCGCCGGGGCGCTGAGGTCGACGATTATGTCTAATTTTTTGATTGCCTCGGTATTGCCCAGGTTGTCCAGCGCTCGGTATTCGATGGCGTACGCGCCGGCCGTCGAGAAGTTCAATGGACCGGAGTATGTTGCCCAGCTGGTCCATGTGCCCGTGCTGTCTCTGTAGACGCGGAACCTGATGAGGTCCACGCCCGCACCTGAGTCGTTCGCTGTGAGGTTGATTTGCGTCGAAGAGCTGATGTAAACCGGCGCCGTGCCATACGACGGCGCTCCGATTTCGACAGAGGTGACAGGGACGATGGTGTCGACGAACACGTAGAATGTATCAAGGGTCGAGTTCTGACCAATATTGTCACTGGCCATGACGCTGATGTTGTGCGCCCCGGAGGCGGTCAAAGCGAAATTGCCTGAGTATGCAACCCACGCTCCGCTGTCGATGCGGTACCACATCCCCGCCACGCCTGAGCCCGCGTCCGTCGCAGTCAAGTTGAAGACGGTCGATGGCATGATGCAGACGGGATTCAGCCCGAACCTGGGGGCCGTAATTGTCAGCGTGACGACTGGCGGCTCCTCGTCTGGCCACACGGTCACGTTATTTGGCGCCTCCTGATTTCCGGCGAGGTCGATGCTGAAGTATTCGATGTACGCAATCCCGATCTGGTCCTCCAGAGTGAAGTTGCCCGTGTAAATGTTCAGCCCGCTCCAGCCGCCGTCCCATATTCGGTACTTGATGGCCGCTACGCCAGACAAATCCGTCGTCGCCGTTAGGTTGAAAGGAGTCGACCTGTTGACGTAGACGGTCGCCGTGCCGTTTTTCGGAGTCCCGATGGAAATCGTCGTGGCCGGGGCATCGGAGTCGAAGCCATGGCGCAAGTCCGCCACCGCCTGGGCAGCCTCAGTTTGACCCAACTTGTCTGTGGCTATGGTGTAGAATTCATAGAATCCCTGCCCATCAGGGAAGTTGAACGGCCACGACCAAAGTGCAGCATTATCGATACCGGCACTCGTCCAGGGTACGGTCCAGGTTCCGTTGATTGCGCCGTACCTGTAGAACAGTTCGACGTTGGCGATTCCGCTCGACGGCGAAGCGTCGATGGCCGTCGCCGTGAGCGTTATCGGTGTGGTTGTGCGCCAGTATGCACCAGTCACGTCGCAGCCGCTCGACGGCGCCGTGCTGTCTCCGGTGATGAATACCGTGAACGAATCGGAGCCCCAGGTAGAATCCGTCCCCGTGACTATGGTCCAGCCGCCCGTGTACCCGGCTGTGAATGTGCTGTTGGGTCCGGTGGCGTTGTCGAAGGTCCCGAGCACAGGTGCAACGGACCATGCGACAGAGATTGGGCCGAGGTCTCCGCCCGTGACGTTGGAAGCGATTGCCCGAGCCATGACAGCCTGTCCGCCGTCCACATATACTGTGCCGATTTCCGTGCCATTCGACGGGTGCACGATTTGGATGGCATCCGGCGTCCAGATTTGCGACGTGACGCCGAAGCTGTCGTGATTCGTGGCGTTGCCGCCGAAGAGGCCGAGGCCTACCGACCGCATGTCTCCCCACGAGGCGTTCGCCGGGCTAGTAACGTTCATTGAGAAGTTGGCGCTCTGTCCAGGGTTGAGATTTCCCAAGTCCAACACGATGGTGCCGAAATTAGCATCTATTGTAGTGCCGTTCCAATGGCAGTAGAGCGTCGCGTTCCACCCGCCATTCAATCCCGTTGTCACCCACATCAGTGTAAAGCGGTCTGGCGCTGTCCCGTTGTTGGTGGCGCTGGCGCTGTAGCTTCTCGCTCCGTTAATCCCTATGCCTCGCGTCATTGTCTGTTCCGGCCCAGGAGGGTCTTGGAAAATGTTGCCACCGACCCCGTCGATTGATAGGTCCGGGAAGTAGCGGTTGATTGTGATGTTGATGGTGTAATTGATTCCCGGCGCGTAAACGACGGTCATGTGCGCGTAGCCAGTCGCGGCTCCCGAGGATAGGGTGTTGTTTAATCCCCATGCACCCGTGAGCGATGCGGATGCGCCTGAGAAGTTCTGCAGCGACCACGTCACGTTAGCATCAAATAAATAGGTCCAGTTGGCGTCGTAGGCCGACGCGAAGACGTCGCCAGAGAAGCCAACATCTGCGACTGTGTCCGTGAGATTCTCGCCGGAGTTGCCCGCGCCGGTGTTCATGCGGATGTGGGCGATTGAGACCGACCCGAATGCGTGTATCAGCGGATAACGGTCTTGGGTGTTCCCGTCGACATCGTAAGGCGCGTCTCCGAGACCGTCCTTCCCGGGCAAGTCTTGGTCGACCCCCCACATTGCATCCAAACCCGCGTAATCGTTCCAGTAGTTGCCGCCCCGGGGATATGGCGCACTCCAGTCGTTATTTAATTGGTTGTCCATACCCTGCGCCACGTTATCGATTAGGTTGTTATTGTATATCAGGTTGTAGTCCGAAGAACCGATGTATATGCCTGTGTTGGTGCTGTCTGATATGGTGTTGTTCCTCACTTGGTTCTCAGTTCCTGAGGAAAGGTGTACGCCCATGGCGTTGCCTGTGAACGTGTTATCCGCGATGGTGGCGTAGGACGAAGGGAGAAGCAAGACGCCCGACTGACCATTCACGTCGAACGTATTGTCCGTAATATTGATCCAAGAAGTAGTCTCAAGCCATATGCCATCCTGAACGTTGTTATGGATGTCATTGGAAACGATCCAGCTTGCAGTGATGCCGTTCATGTGGATGCCCCTGTCATTGTACGAGATGTTGCAATTTGTCACTGTGTTTCGATCCGAATTAGCTGTAGTCTCCAAACCGCAACCGTCGTTGTTGGACAGTGTGCATTTGGTGATGTTGTTCCACTCTGAGTCCTGAAGGAAGACGCCGTTTCCGGTGTTGTTCGCGAATGTGCAGTTTATTATGCGGTTTCTATCGGACTGGCTGTTGAGAACTAAGCCTTGGAGCGCGTTCCCCATCGCGCTGTCGCGCACAGTGTTCAATCTGCTCGTGAGGAAGTATGCCCCGGACCCGGTGTCTCGCGACGTGACGTCGGATATCTCGTTGTTGTCTGAATAATACAGCGTGATTCCGTGAGTCTGGTTGTGGAGAGCCAGGTTGGAAATCCTTCCATTTTGCAGATTGTAAAGGTCGACCCCGGAGTTCGGCCGGAAAACGTCCAGACCGCCACTCGCATTATACAATGAGCAGTTCGAAATAACGAAGTATTCGGTCGTGTTGCCTATGTATATGCAGCATCCCGCCCCGGTCCCGTTGATGTCCCAGTTCTCGATCGTCCAGGGATTCCAAACGGTACCGTTCCCCGTCGCCCAGTTTACGACGCCGTGCCCAGCGTCGAAATCGCCATCGGAGTCGATGCGGATGGGCAGATGTGGCGTCATGCTGAATCTGGTGTAGCTCTCCCAGATTTCTGTGGCGTTGAGGGCGCGGGACCAGATGCGAACCTCGTCGATTGAACCGTTGAAAAAAGCGGCAGTTCCAAACTCGCAACCAATGTTTAACGTTTCAGTGCATCCCTCGGTTCCTGGTGTTGAGCTAGAACTTGTGTTCACTAACATTCCATCAAAGTATAACCTTAATAGCTCGTCGGTAGCGTTCTTTGTTGCGGATACGTGATGCCACCTGCCATCATTTGCTGACACTGATGCAGAAGCAGACACTCCGGCATTGTACGATCGGAATGTCAGGTTGTTTCCAGTGTCTCTTATCTGAAATTCATATCCTGTGCCTGAGGGATCTCTTTTTCTCATTATCTGCATGAAAGAAGTAGCTGGATTGTTTAATTTAATCCACGCCTCAGCGGTAAAACCAGCACCGGCACCGCCGATATTTAGGGCAGGGTTATGGCTCACATTCACATAATCATTTAGACCATCGAATTCCAATCCATTTTCAGAAATTCCGGGAACCCATGCCGGTCCTTTCATAAGCGTCCCGTCGTTTCCGTTGCCGCTCGTGTCGTATGCAACCGTACCTGCCCCCTCGTTGAACTTCCACTCCGCGACCAGCGATGGATCAACCATCGCTGATGTCTCAGCATTCGCGGCTTCGCTGGATGGAATTATCACGACAACCGCGCTCGCCACCATCATCAGCCCCAAAACCGCCGCCAACAGCCTGTTCATCGCCTCACCTACTAAGGCGTTAAAGGGGCAACGGCGTTAATAGCTTTTCCTCGCACGAAACCTCATCGGGCCAGCTTTTCGCTCAGAACGTCCCCCAGATTGCGTTCAGCTCCTCCGGCTTCTTCAGCGCCGCCTGCGCGGCCGCGAACCGCGCGACCGGCACCCTGTACGGCGAGCAGCTCACATAGTCCACGCCGATTGTGTGAACGAAGCCTATCGATTTCGGCTCTCCACCGTGCTCGCCGCAGATGCCTATCTTCAGTCCAGGCTTCGTCCTGCGCCCGAACTGCACGGTGATGGCCATCAGGCGCCCGACTCCCTTCTGGTCGAGCACCTCGAACGGGTTGTCTTTCAGGATCTTGCGCTCGTTGTACAGCGGCAGGAAGGTGTTCTCCGCGTCCTCGCGGCTGAACGAGAAGACGGCCTGGGTCAGGTCGTTCGTGCCGAAGGAGAAGAAGTCGGTCATCTCCGCGATCCGCCCGGCGCGCATGCACGACCTCACGACCTCAATCATCGTGCCGAACTTCATGGGAATCTTCAGGCCGTAGGCCTTCTCGACAGCCTCCTTCTCCTCCATCAGTTGGCTGTTCACCCACGCCAGCTCGTCCTTGGTGCAGACCTGCGGTATCATTATCTGCGGCTCGACCTTCGAGCCGTCCTTGATTCTCTCGGCCGCAGCCTCGCATATCGCGCGCATCTGCATCCTATAAATCTCGGGGTACGTTATCGCCAGGCGTACGCCGCGGTGGCCGAGCATCGGGTTGACCTCCATGAGGTTCCGCACCTTGGCGAGCATCGAGAGCTTCACGCCCAGGGTCTTCTGGGCAATCTCCTGCTCGTGTATCATCTCCGTTTCCTTTGAAAGCCTGTGGACGACGGACTTTGCCTCGTCCGGGAGGGGCACCAGGTCCACCGCCCCGGACAGGGACTTCATGAAGTTCAGCCACTCCACGAACTTCTCCAGGTTCGCCACGTCGGCGTTCAGCTCGTCCACGCTGGGCAGGAACTCGTGAAGCGGGATGTCCAGCAAACGTATGACAACGGGCTTCTCCCCCATCACTTTGTATATCTCGATGAAGTCCTTCTTCTGGAACGGCATCAGCCTGTCCAGCGCGTGCTTGCGCCCCTCGGCGTCGTCGGCCAGAATCATCTCGACCACTATGGGAAGCCGGTCGGTCGCGTTGAACATCCTCTCCGTCCTGCAGAGGCCGATGCCCTCGGCACCGAACTTCTTAGCCGCGAGCGCTTCCGCCGGCGTCGAGGCGTTCGCCCACACCCCCAGGCGGCGCATCTCGTCCGCCCACTTGAGAATCCTCTCGGCCTCCTGGGAGAGGTCGGGCTCGATGGTGTCTATCTGGCCCACCATCACGAGCCCCTCAGTGCCATCGATTGTCACCCAGCTCCCCTCCCGGACCGTCGCCCCGCCAGCAGAGAACGATGCCTTCTCTATCAAAAGACCCTCGCAGCCGCTGACGCAGGGCTTCCCCATGCCGCGAGCGACCACCGCCGCGTGGCTGGTCTTGCCCCCCCGCGCGGTCATTATGCCCTCTGCGGCGAAGAATCCATGAATGTCGTCCGGCTTGGTCTCGACTCTGACTAGAACGACCTTCTCCCCGCGCTTGTGCCAGGCCTCCGCATCATCTGCGGTGAAAACGACCCTTCCCACGGCCGCTCCGGGCGACGCGGGCAAACCCTTGCATACGGGCTTTACTGGAACCTTTGGGTCGAGCCTCCTGTGCAACAGATGTCCAATCTGGTTCGGGTCCACCCGGAGAATCGCCTCCTTTTTTGTTATGAGCCCCTCGTCCACCATGTCGACCGCCATCTTGATGGCGGCTTGCGCGGTCCTCTTGCCGTTCCTGGTCTGGAGGATGAAGAGCTCGCCGCGCTCGATTGTGAACTCGAAGTCCTGCATGTCCTTGAAATGCGCTTCCAGCGCGGGGTAAAGCTTCCGGAGCTGCTCGAACTGCTCTGGCATCTCGTTCTCCATCTCCGTGACCGGCTTCGGAGTGCGGATTCCGGCGACGACGTCCTCGCCCTGGGCGTTCCTCAGGTATTCGCCGTAATATTCCTTGATGCCGGTGCTGGGGCTCCTCGTGAAGCCCACGCCAGTCGCCGAGTCGTCGCCCAGGTTGCCGAACACCATCATCTGCACGTTGACGGCCGTGCCCAGATCGTCCGGGATGTTGTTGAGCCTCCTGTACGTGATGGCCCGCGGCGTGTTCCAGGAATCGAAAACAGATTTTATCGCGAGCTCCAGCTGCTCCATGGGCTCCGCGGGGAACGCCCTGCCAGCGTGCTCCTCCACAATCTTCAGGTAAGTCCCTACGAGCTCCTCCAGCGCCCCCTCGTCCAGCTCGACGTCAGTACTGGCCTTCTTCCTCTCCCTCAGCTTCTCGAGCTGTACTTCGAAGAGGTCCATGTTCACGTTCAGCACGACCTCGCTGAACATCTGGATGAGCCTCCGGTAACAATCCAGGGCGAAGCGCCTGTCCCCTGAGAGCTTCGCAAGCGTCTCAACCGTGTCCGCGTTCAAGCCCAGGTTGAGGATGGTGTCCATCATCCCCGGCATCGAAGACGCAGCCCCGGAGCGCACCGAGACCAGCAGCAGGTTCTTCGAATCCCCGAACTTCTTTCCCGTCGAGGCTTCAAGCTTTTTAACGGAATCCGTCACCTGCTTCCACATCCCCTTCGGGAACTGGCGCCCGCTCTTCAGGAAGTGGACGCACGCCTCCGTTGTGATTGTGAAGCCCGGAGGGACGTTGAGCCCCTGCCTCGTCATCTCGGCCAGGTTCGCCCCCTTCCCGCCGAGCAAAGGCTTCATTCTCGCGTTCCCCTCGGAAAACATGTAGACGTATTTCGCCGGCATTTCAATCCCGCCTTTCAATTCCACAATAAATCTACGGATATTATGGTTGCGCTCGCGCAACCGATGTCAACCCGCCGTGGCTCAGCCACCGTTCTGCGCCACGAGCCCGCGAAGCGACGCCTCCGCCTCGGCCTTCTCGCCTAGCTCCGTTCCGTACAGGGGCAGGACCAGCTTGACCGCGTTCAGGATGTCCACGTCGTCCACCCGTCCCTCGCCGCGCAGCGCGGCCAAGACCCGTGCAACGTTCTGTATTCCCAGCTCCGCGGTGTTTCCACCAGCGCCCAGCTCGGCGCACATCCTCGCGGTCATGTCGAGCTGGCTCTCGCTAAGGGTCGAGCGCGCTAGCGCCTTGCGGGCGGATTCGAGCTGCTCCAGCGTCGCCGCCTTCTCCGCCTGGCTGACCTTGGCGAAGCTCTCCGGCGATTCGGAGAAGACCCGCGCGAACCTCTCGGCCTTCACTGAGATGCGCAGCGCATCCAGCTCGTCGTACTTTACTAGAGCGGACATGTGCTCCAGCAGCATCGGGTGCACCTCGCCGTCGGGGCTTCCCAGCGTGCCTATGATTGTGAACCTGCACGGCACGTCGATGTCCGAGTCCTCGCCCTCGATGAAATTCCGTCCGGTGGCCAGCACCTCGGCGATGGACTCCGCCGCCTCGCTGGGAAGCTCGTCCACGCTCTCCACGAAGACCACGCCGCGGTGAGCCCTGGTGAGCAGGTTCGGCGTCAGCATGTAGTGCACGAATACCCGTCCCTTGAGCCTGTCCCGCGTGGCGGTGTGCGGGACATTTATCACTGGCATCTTGAGCTTCACTCGTTCCATCTCTCCCGAGTCGGCTTTTATCCTGCAATAGTTGCAATAAGCCTCTGGGTCGTCCGGGTCGCAGAGGAACCTGCAGCCCTTGACGGTATCGACCTCGAACCCCATGTCCTGGACGTACCTGAGGGCGTTCCGCACGGCCTCCGTGGAAAATCCGGAGAGCATCAGCCCCTTCACCAGCTCCGGCGAGGCGAAGGCCAGGAGGAGCTTCTCCTTCAGCACCTCGTTCTCCGCAACGGAGCGCGCGACGTTCATGAACTGCGCCGCCTGGCCTCCAGTCCCGTCCAGCTCCCAGAGGGGTTTGAGGGCCACCAGCGCGTTCGCGATGTCCAGGTCGTCGACCTGGGAGCGGATGCGTTTCGCCGCGAAGGTCTTGGCGAGCTTGTTGACCTTGCTGATGAAGTCCGGGTTAGCCGAATACCTCGAGGCTATGGACCAGACAACCTCCTCGGAGTATGCGCCAACCTTCATCCCGGGCACCATCTTCCGCGCCTTGATGACCTGGAAGATGGACTCCTTGCGCTGCCTGTCGAGCTGGCTCTCGAAGCGCGCCGGGTCGACGTCGTAGCCTTTGCGGTACGTCAGGCTCCTGGCGCTGGAGTAGAGGTCGTCGCCGGCCCCGATGTCCACCACGGCGTCCACGATGTCGGCGATGTGCGCAGACGGTTCGTAACCTGGCTCCGCCACGGCCACCAGCGTGAAGCGCGCGGGGAACCTCATCCTGTTGCCGTCCTTCTCCAGCTCGTAGAAGCCCCGCTTCAGCAGCGCGGCCGTGGCTTTCAGGAGCTTGCCATCCATGTCGGGCAGCTTCCCGGCGTACAGCATGCCCCTGTGCGCCTTTCCGATGAGACCAGGCACGACGATGAACCTGATGTAAATCTCCCCCAGGAGGTCCCTCACGCTCCCGGATTTTGGCAGGGTCACGATGGGGTATGTCCAGAGCGACGTCGGTATCTCTTTCGACTTGTCTTCCACGTGGCCGGAATCTATGTATCGCAGCCTGCACGCGTGGCAGTAGTCCTCCGGATGGTCGGGCGAGCAGCCCACGTCGCATCCGGCGTTCGCCTTTATCTCCAGCGAGAGGTCGTCCAGGTACTTCATCACCTCCGCAACTATTTTGGTGTCTGCCCCCCTGAGTAGTATCCCGCGTATGTCGGGGTTGACCAGCGCCCCCATAAGCGCCTGCAGCACGTCGTCGAAATGCATGAGGTCGTCCACGCTCTTGGAGCCCACGGCCTCGTCCGGGGGAAGCGCGTGGTGGTAGAACCCGCCCGAGACGCTGGCAATCTCGGTCGCGAGCTGGCTTCCCTCCTCGCTCACGTCTATTATCAAGGCCGGCACGGCCGCCTCGTTTATGGCGAGCGACGTCCCTTTAATCTCCCCGCGCACGTCCGCGCCAGGAACGATCGGCACGTTCGCCGTCCCGTCCGTGACTATGACCAGGAGCGGTCGCGTGTCCTTCTCTATCCTGAGCTTTGACTGGAGCGCCTCGAGGCCCTTCCTCATGCCCGCCGCGAGCGGGGTCGTCCCGCCGTACTGGACCCTTTCGACGTAGGCCTGGCCCTTGTCGATGCTGGAGGTGAATGGAACGACCATGTCCGCCCCTCGTCCGAAGCAGGCGACGACGGAGATGCGGTCCCTCTTCTGGTAGGCGTCCATCATCAGCTCCCGCAGCGCCGCCTTGATTGCCATGATGCGCGAGTGCGTGACCATGGAGCTGCTGGTGTCCATGACGATGCAGATGAGGCTGGAAATCTTGCGCCTGCGCACCTTCTCCTTGTAGTCGCGCTTCTTGATTTCGAGTTTTCCGCCTGCTGAATGCATGATGGCGGATTTTATCGTCGGCAAAAGCGCTATGTCCTGGCAATCGGACGTCGAGGGGGTGCGGTAGCGGATGTAGCGCCCGATGCGCCCCACGGTCATGATGTCAGTGCGCCTCCCGGCCCGCACTATGCCAGTGACGACGCGCTTGTTCTTCTTGTGGAGCAGCCCCCCCATTACCTTCTTGAGTTCCCCCTTGCTCATGTCGATACCTAATAAGTGGTTGGGGGTATTTCACGGCTTCGGTTGAGTGGAGGCGTAATCTGGCCGGCGCCTGGTATGGACGATTGGAGCCGTTACACGATCACGTCGTACGTTATCGCCCCGCCCCCTGAGTAGACCCAGAAACCACTCGCGTAGTAAATCCGCATCGCTTCGTTGTTGTAGCCCAGGCCAGCGTTCCAGAGGCCGAACCACGCGTCGTAGATGCACGTGTCGTAAGTCTGCGTGGATGGCAGCCAGACAGCTCCGGACGAGAGCGCGACGCCTCCGGTGAGGTAGTCTACGCCCGCGTTCGAGTCCGCGATTCCGCCAGGCTGGTCGTACCAGGCGTAGTGGACGCCGGCCTGCCAGCTTCCCCCCGTCCAGAAAATGCTGCCCTGGAAGCCGTGTCCCGTGTTCCCGATCGGGTCGACGAGGATTGGTGCGGTCACGCCCCAGTTGAAGACGGCGCTGACCTCGTTCATGCCCGTGCTGACCAGCGTCCAGCCGTTGTTCAGGACGACGGTATTTACACCTGCGACGATTCCGACGCCCGGGTCGTTCGGCAACGTTATGTCAATTCCTGGTATGTAGACGCGCGGTATCGCAGCGTCGACGTAGACCCAGTAAGCGTAATCGTTCCCTATCGGAAAGTTCGGGCCGCCGACCCCGTAGGTGTATGTGTCGTAGCTGATGGTGGAAGGCTGGCCGTTCGTGAGCCTTGCCATCACTATGGAAGATGCTGGGCTGCCGTACAGGAGGTTCGCGTCCTGTATGCGCTGGCAGGCGACAGAGGCAGTGAAGGCGCCCATGCCAGTGTCTGCGAAGTCCTTGGTCATGGAAACGATGTTCCAGCCAGCCGCGAGCTGCCACATCAGGCCGCCGGTGAGGACTCTGATGTGCGTGTTGTCGGCCACGGTGGATGCCGCGTACGGGGCCAGCCACGTCGCCGGGTCTATCAGCGACGCGTCGCCGTTCCAGGTGTCGTTGACCCAGACGACCCAGGGATGCCATATGGCGTAATAAAGCTGGATTGTGCGGTTGTAGTACCCGTCGCTCCCGCCCAGCGGGTCGTCTCCGGGATTGAACGGTGAAGATGTGCCGCCGACTCCGTCGAGCGTTATCGTCGTCGGGTTCGCGCCGCCCCCAGAGCGTCACGAACGGGTGCGTGTCGTTGCTCCATATCCGCAACTGGCCGTAGTAGCCGGGGCAAACTATTGAACGGTTGTCCCGCACCGCGGCCTCGACATTGACGAGCATTCCGGGCGTCACCACGTTGACGCCGATGATGGCCATCGTCGTCCAGTCTGGCACCCAGGTCACGGTCAGGTTGTACGGGATTCCGTAAGTCACGTTGCAACCGGCCTTATCGGTATTCAGAACAATGATGGTCTGGTTCCAGCCCGTCCAGCCCGCCGCGTCGGTAGCCTGCACAAAGAACTGGTTCCCCCAGACCAGCTCGTCCTCCGGCTGCACTGTGAAAACGTAGTTCCCCGCCGGGTCGGTGTTCTGCGGCCCGTAGGTCAGGAAGGCGCCGGTCGCGTTGTACGTCTGCGCGATGACTGCCGCACCCGCCCTGGCTCTCGGATTGTAGCCTGCGCCGATGCTCCCGTTGTACAGGAACGCCCGCCCGTACAGCGTGTACGGGGCGTTCGGCGACACGTTCGCGGCGAAGTTCACGGTCCTCGGCGACGCCATCGTCGTGAGGTTGGCGGCGCTGGTGCAGTTGACGTAATAAGTGACAGTCGTCGGGCTACTCTCCGTGAAGTTCGCCTCGAAATAATTGTTGTACGAGCCGTTCCAGAACGAGATGTTTGTCATCGGCTGCCTATGCCAGGCGGACTCCGTCGCGTTCTTCCAGAACAGGGTGGCGTTCGCGCAGGCGGATTCGTTGTCGTAGTAGCGGGCGCGGACGGTGGCTTTATGGTTGAGGGCGAGAGTGGAGTTGTCTGGGGGAGTTGGGGGCGAGACGTAGGACACGGTCGGCGGGGTGGCGTCGGATGGGAAGTCGGGGAAGCGTTTGTAGTAGATTTCAGGGTTGCCATCGCGGTTATCACCAAAAACCAAATGCTTATTCGTTCCTGAATTTTTTATTTTCCCTCCTCCAGAGCCAAATCCATCATCAGAGGTCAATTGAAGTTCTGAATCCCAACTTGCACCACCATCGGTTGAATTAATGTAATAAACTTCGTTAGTGACTCCGTTTCTACCATCATCCCAGACCACATGAACTTCATCACCATTAGCATCTATCGAAGGATTAACAGCATACCCAGAATTAACGAGCATTTTTATTGGGTTCCAACTAAGACCATTATCAGTGGAATTACGGTAATAAATATAATAATAAGGTCCAGGAAAAACTTCATCCACCCAGACTACATGAATTGCTGAGCCATTCACACCGACTTGGGGAGACATATGGGTACTAGTGATATTTGTCGTCAAGAGGCGGTCTAGTCCTACATTTTCTTGGCCGTCTTGCCATGTAACTCCGTTATCTTTGGACATCTTGTAAAAAATCTCAAAAGAACCCGTTCGTGAATCAGCCCAAACCAAATGGAGATTGGAATAATTCAGGGCTATATCGTGGCCAGCAGACGCATAAAGCGAATTCGTCAACCGTTGTTCACCCTCCCAAGTTATACCCCCATCAAGGCTTCGATTAAAGTAGATTTCTGTATTTGCTGGAACTGATTCAGCACCGTGTCTTGAATCAACCCAGATTACATGGATGTTCTGACCGTCCTCACTCATAGCAATTTTTGGATCTTGTGAGTTAAAGCCATCGTTTGCAGAAATCCTCTTTTCGGAATCCCAAGTATCGCCCCCATCAGTCGAGTTTCGGTAGAATATTTCCCAGGCAGGGGTTTTCCAATCTTCCCAGACTATAGACACATTGTTCCATGCCATGGAAATATCAGAGTTCCTAGCACTTACCCCACTATTAGATACCTTAAACGCTGTACCCCATGTTGTTCCATCATTATCAGATTTCATATGAAAAATTTCGTAATTCCCGATGTTTCGTGTCCAACTTAAATGGACATTCGAACCCGCTACCACGATGTTTGCACTCGAATCAGTTATTGCATTATTCGTTAACCGGATATCATCTGTCCATCCCGCAGGAACCCCTGCAATTCTATCATCGGGCGAGCCAGCGGATTGGCCGAACGGAGCGTTGACGGCCATAACTAACACGGCCTCGACAACTAGGGAAACAACCAGCCGATGCCCTGCCTTCATCATTCCAATATATAGAATCCCTTGCTAATAACGCTTTCGCACGCACTTTCGGCTACCCCCCGACTACGAATTTATATAATTGTTCGTCAGTCCCGTGTTCAAAGGTAGGGGGAAACGCATGAGTTCCGAAGGCAGAAGGAGAAAGTTAGCCGCCGCAATAGCTGCGTTGTTGACCATCCTGGCCGCCCAATCCGCGGTCGCCGAATATGACACAGGGGACGACATGGACATCTTCATTGACTCACTAGGAAACAAGAACATGGTCTGGCGCGAATCGGTGAACGGGACATATCAGGTGTTCTACGGGTACGAAATAGTAGATACAATTTACGACCAGAATAACGATTCCTATGTAAATCAGACCATAAACGCCAACATAGTCTTTGATGACGGCTATCTAACACTCCAGAATTGCATAATCAACGGCAATATCAAGACAACTAGAGCGCAAGTGGTCATAGAGAACTGCGAAATCTATGGCAACGTCAACCACAAGCTCGGAAGCCTCGTCATCGAATCCTCGAACGTCAGCGGCAACGTTGATGTGGAAAATTCTGATTTGGAGCTAAGAACCAGCTACGTCAACGGCAACGTGAAAGCCAAGACGAACACAGACGAAAGTTACTCGACCATCGTTACTGGCAACACAGTCAACGGCAATGTCGATTTGAAAAGCGGAATATGCTACGTCGTCGGGAACACGATTGATGGCAATCTGAAAGTCAAAGAGCCAGCAATCATTCAGGAAGTCAGCGACAACATTGTAAGCGGGAACACGCAGTTAACAAATAACACCAGCGGCTTCGATGGCTACCAGATAACGAACTCGACGCTGGACGTGATGTACCCGCAGGTTGCGATAGATTCGGCTTCGGGCATGGCCTACGCGCTATGGGTCGTTAATAGCAACAGAACCCTCGAATTCTGGTACGCGGTCAGCCCCGACACGATATTCTGGCTTGAGGCTCATTATGCCGGGACACTGAACTACGCCGCAGGAAATCCAGAACTCGATTTCGAGACTATAAACGGTACTCTCTACGTTACCTGGCTGAACGGCGGAGAGTTGACGATTGCACCGGATTACAACGCGCCGCCAGATCTGCAAATCGTCGGCATCTCGGCGGACAAGCCAGTTGTTTATCTGAATAGCCCTGTAACCATCACGTTGGAGATGGGCAACGCTGGCAACGGTTCCGCGCTATACACCGTCGTCAATGTAACGGACATCGGTGGAGAGAATGAAACCTTGATTGATTCGTCGGAAATCGGGATACTCCGGCCCGGAACGGAGAACGTTTACCAGTTCAACTGGACGCCCGTAAAAACGGGTATCCATTACCTCAAGGTCGAGATGCTTGCAAATCATATAGAGCATCATTCCCCTGCGGCGCTCGTAGAAAGTCCGCCAACGATAATGAGCTTCGGATTTCCCGTGTCCATGGTAGCAGAGGAGAAAATCATTTGGTATGGTGGCCACATTGTGCCTAATGGTATCATAGATGAATTTCCAGGCATCAATCCAACTTGGGGAGGAAGATATAACAGCACAGAAATCGTAATACCAGAGGATGACCCAGGCAACCTCGTCATCCAGTCTGGCGGTACTCTCATCTTCAACGACAACGTTACTTTTGTTATCGAGCAGCCCACTGGCCCTGGCGGTTGGCCCACAACCAAAAATGAAATCACCATCCAATCCGGCGCCTCCTTCATCATCGACAGCCCCCTTCGTACCACGACCATCCAGTCCCCCTCTTTAGACCCATATTACACCTACCCCTTCCTAAACTCCGGCGTCGTGGACTTTCTAGGCGCGAACGTAACATACACCTACGGCGACACGACGGACCTCTCCAAGTTCGGCGGAATCCAGAACAAGCCGGGGAGCGTGTGCAACCTGACGGACTGCCGCGTGGAGTTCGCGGACACCCATAGCGTCATCGCCAACAACTCCGACATGCGGCTCGACGGTCCTGGAACCCTTGTTGGAAAAGGGAACAAGAACCCGCCGTATCCGAAGGGCGCCGGGATTACCATCAAAGGCGATGCGGGCGTTGTGGTCGATGGCGTCACGGTGGGGTGCAACGAGGGCTACGGGATAAAGTGCGTGGATACCGTGAGTGGCACGAGGATTAGGGACAGGTTTTCCGACGGCTCGGCCTCGAAAGTTCTCACGTATTACGGCCAGGGAAGCCAGACCATAAGCGTTTCTCTGCCTAAGGACGCATCAGTTGGCCCATCCTGTCTCAGTTTTGAGGGGGAATACAGGACACTGGCCGGCTCCGAAGATATGTATCCGGGACACTACTATGCGATGTATTGCTCAGCCAACACGGTCTGGACTGGCGACGCGGGCAACGTGCAGCTATATGCCGGTTGGAACATCGATGTGAATTACTCAAGCGTGTGGAGCTATCCCCGAAATGTTAACGTGATTATGGCTGAAATCAGTTGCATGATATTTAGCGAGGCTCCGTTCGACCCGAAGCTTGACGTGGGAAACGATGGCAGTTCCGAGTGGCTTGTAGCCGGGCGGTTCTCCTCCTCCGTTTTCATAGATGACACGAACACTACGCCGTTCCTCTGCCAGCAAATCCAGGACTATATCGATGCCCATTCGCCGGATGAAAACGGGATGGTCTTGGTGCCGTTGAAGGTCAATTCCAACGCCAGTGGAATCATCACTCTGTCGGATTTGAACATTTCGTACATGAGGGAATCGAAAATCACAGGCTGCGAAATCAGTAATAATCTGGAGACGGGAATATACTACGAGGATTCAAACATATCGACAGTTGATTCGCAGATACACGACAACGGCAGAGACGGGATATTTATCTCAAATTCATACCCTGAGATTGAGTCTGTCACCGTGACCAACAATAAAATCGCCGGAATAAATGTCGATAACGACAATCTCCTGAACCCATGGGGGTTGCCCGCAAGCGACCCAGGAAATGAGCTGGGCTATTTCGTGTGGCTCGACGAGACGGGGTGGCATTTGCGGTGGAGTGGCGATGGTTCGAACCACGCCTTCAACGGGACAATCGAAGGCATTGACCAGATTAGCTCATTCACAACAGTCGGCATGGAATACCCGCAAGACAGTTGGAGTGCGACGCCACTCAAAATCACCTTCAGCGCTTCGGAGAACAATGGACAGGAAGGATTCGACTTTCTGACGGAGAGCGAAGTCCTGCGGTTCGATCTCTGGATTGATGGCGCAAGAGTTTCACAGAAAATCTACATCGGAACGTTCAAATTCAATCCAGCAACAGTGCCATTCAATTTGACCAAGCCTTTGATAATAAAGAGTTCCAACCTTGGTGCTAACCAGGGATTTGGACTGCACCTGAATATCTCGTCGGTCGTCTTGATGGATTCGACCTTCGATGGTAATATCATCGACGGAGTGGAAATCATTCGACCGCCATTCACAGAAAATAAACCAACGGCATGCCAGGTCATCAACTGCACCTTCAAGAACAACGGACGGACCGGCATAAAACACAGTCAGTCGGAAGTGATTCAAAAGGTAAATGAGACCGTGGATACGGACCTCAGAGTTGGTGATTCCCGTGCAGGACATCTCCTTATCGAAGGATGCCATTTCAGCGACAATGGGGCCGGGACGGCGCATTGCTATCAAGGATATTTCGTGACCGGCTATATTAAAATCCTCAACAATACATTCTCTAACACTAAAAAATATAATTCGCTCTTCTTCGAAGGCGTCGCATTCCGGTTTGACGTGCAAGGAAACAGTTTTGAAGGCACTCCGATTGGGGTACACAACAGCGGTACTGGTTACATTGATGGGAACAGGCTTCAACAGTGTCCTTCCGGAATTTTTATGGCCGATTGCACGTCGCTGTCAATCACCAATAATACACTTGAAGACCTGGACACCGCCATTTCGTTGGGAGACAATCACGCCAGGATAGTAATGAACAATACGATAATGAATTGCACGAATGGGATATCGCACATTAGCGGTAATTGTATTATATCATCCAACCGCATAGTTGGCAGAGGCGCCCCGCTGTCGTATGGATTCCAGCAATATTACAATTCACCGAGCGGGGGAACGTTTGTGAATTTCCTATACAACAATACGATTTCTGGCTTCAAATGGGGGATGCACTTCCAGAAAGGTCGGGGAACGGTGGGTGGCATTTTGCGGGATAATATAATAAAATCCAACACATATGGCATTGTTGTCGAGAACGGTTATCTGCGGGCGTTCAACAACACAATCCAGAATTCTACCGTAGGATTGTACTCAACACATTCCGATCTATTGCTAATGAACAACACGATTGAGGGCAATGGAATTGGCATTAAGATGGAGAATGCAACCGCAGGTGAAACTGATTACACATGCAATCAATTTACGAACAGTTCGAGCCTTGCTCGTGTTGCATTCCCGACCGGAGGCGGAACAAATACCGGTCTGGACATATCACTGCCAAAAGGATGCAAGATTAACGCCGCATCGCTTACCATCGATGGCCTTTCCCTCACCGCGACCCATTCTGAATCCAATCTTTTAATGCCGGATTCGAGAACGATTTCTGGCGGGGACTTGGACGGCGATGGGGACATCGATTTACTCGAAGGATATAATGACGGGGCGAATATACACGGTATAAGGTTTCTGTACAACGATGGAGAAGGTGATTTCACCAGCGCTGGTAATATAATTTCGACTATCTTTGAACCCTGGGAAATGGAGTTAGCAGATTTCACTGGCGACGGACTGGATGATATCTTGGTGTTGGAAGGCGGATATGTATTTTTATATGCCAACCAAGGTAATGGAATGTACGAAAGGCAATATGTTATAGTTTCTTGGTGCAAAGACATAGTAACGGCGGATTTCGACGAGGACGGCGACATCGACACATTATGCGGATTCTCCAACGGCACGATTTGGTTTTACAGAAATAACGGGGACGGGACTTTCGAAAATAACGGGAAGGTGGCCGACATCCCCGGAGGCATGAATCAGATGACGGGCGGGTCTTTCATCGGTTCTTCCAAGATTGACATCGTAGCGAAAAATGGATCTTACCTATTCGTTCTTGAAGGCGTTGGCGGAGGCGCTTTCGGCAGTCCGATACCGATTGCATTTGTCGGATTATCCGACGACCTGAATAAGCTGTCAGCAGAGGATTTCGACGATAATGGCATCGACGACATCATTTTATTGTCTTCGGACAGTTTAAGAATATTCACTCTGAACGAATCCCACCAGGCAATAATGAGAAATATAATGACACCAGCACTCTTTACGCCATCATTCCCTGGCATCCTAGCGACCGACCCATTTGACAGTGACGCGAGAGTGGATTTGATAATGTCACCAGATCGCCGTTCGATAACTACTTACTCATACTACGCGACTAGGAACGTAAAAATTGATGTTGGGGCAGACAATGCCGTTGATTGGGCGTGGGTAGGCAATTTCACGCAGCGCATTGGCATAGGCTCTGTCAACGGTTCGAATGAATTCGCCCAAAGGTTGCAGGACTTTATCGATGCAGGAACACCGGATTACAAATGGCTGGTGCACATACCATTCGCTGTGCATTCAGATGCAATCGGATCCTTGTCGATATCTGAATTGGATATAAATTACACTGTGGGAGCGAGAATGGAGAATAACACGATAAGACACAACGAAATGAGTGGCGTCGTAATCATAAATGGAACCTACAAAGCATGTCGCAACGAAATTTATGAAAATCACGGTGGCGGGATTAATTTAATCCACTCGTCCGATATTGTCGCCGATAATAATATTACGGCAAATGACGAGTATGGTATTAACGTTGCCAACCAAGACGATTACGCCTTAAGGCCAGTGATAGCGAACAACACCGTCATGGGTAATGAGCAAGGGATAAACGTGATTGATGCCTCTCTCACGATAAAGGGTAACGACATACTCTCGAACAGAGGGCCAGGCATATATCTCGAAAACAGCAAAGGTGAGATTTCTTTGAACGTCATTATAAACAACCACGAGCTTGCAACCCCTCCGCCATTGGAACCAACGTATACCGGGATCAAGGTGAGGGATTCGAGCGATGTCCAGATACTCCATAACAACATCTCGTACAACACCGGGAACATCTACCTATACGATTCCGATAACATAACGATCGAGTGGAACGAGATTCTCGATAATGCGCCTGGCTTGATTCAAATATACCCGCCGCGACCTATAGAAACGGGCGTGCAATCCATCTCCTCCCAGATGAACGTTTCAAACAACACGGTCTACGGGTGCGTATATGGGCTGCATGTGGTGGATGCAGGTGACACCACTATAATTCGAGACAACGCATTTCTTCCGTTGTATGCGGACGGGCCTGCCGCCGTGTACGGCCTCCTTCTTGAGGACGCGTCAGTATCTGTAGGATCTAACTTGATATTCGGCATGGGATCGCATGGAATATTCTGCAATGACTACTCCGACGCTGCAATCTCAGACAATACGATATTGAATTGCGGAGGCGATGGGATACACTGTAGCTGGGCATCCCCCGTCATCGTGGGCAATGCGATTTCCGACAACTACGGTTGGGGGATTTATTGCGAATACGCAAGCACGATGAATGCTGGCAACGATACGGCACAACTGTTGCTGGACAATCCTTTGTTAGGTCCCAACGGCCTTGGAAGGTGCATCCAATATTGGGCGCTGGAAGTGTTGCTGGTCGAGTCAGGCAGCGGGATTCCCGTTTCGGGGGAACTCGTCAACGTAAGGCCGTTGATGGGGGCCGTCGTGGCTTCGAGTAATACCGACGCAAACGGCTTCGTGACGTTTAAAATCGCGCAAGATTATGCAGACAACGACGGTTTCATTCCGGTGCTGAATCCATACATTATAGATTGCGACGGCGAGTTCTGTCCAGACTGGGTCTGGGTGTACTCGAACGCAAATGTGTACTGGGAGATGTAGTCCGATATATCAAATGCAGCCTTGTTCCTAGGCCCCGCCCGACCTGTGATACACGACTATCACACAATGGTCCACGCGCAGCCTCTTCCCTCACTTCACCGTCACACCACAAGCTTCAAGGTCTTCGGTCCCTCCACGCATATCGTTATTGTCGAGTCGACAGTGAGGCCCAGCGCCTCGACCAGCGCCTTCGGCAGGCGAAGCACGTACGAGTTGCCCGCCTTCGCGACCTTCCCAGTCAGGATGGCGTTCTTGATTTTGTTGTACACCAGCGCCTTGTTCGCGTCCTCGGCGTTGAAGTACGCCTCGCCGCAGCCCGGGCATTCGGAGCCGCGCACTGCGAATCCATCCAGATTGAAGTGCCTCGGGCGGGTCCACTTGCCGCACGCGCACTTCACCTTTTCCTTCTTGAGTTCGTCTTTCATTGTATCGCCCCTGCATGGACGACGAGCCACACACGGCTTTCGTCCCACTCCTGAAGGCTGTCTACCACCACCACCTTCAGCACCTTCCTGCCGTCCCGCTTGCACCGCTCGACAGTCCCGACCTTGCGCTTCGAGCGCTCGCAGTCATACCCGTTCTCCAGTATATCCAGGACATCGAAGAGGTCGAGGCCGAGTTCGGACAGCTCCCTGCAGGCCGTTCTGGACGGCTTCAGTTCCATCCCTTTCCATTTGAACTGCGTGTGATTACACCAAGTGATAACATGAGGTACTAACTATTTATTCTTTTCGGCCCGGTCCAGCTGGCGCCGCATCATGTGCCGTCAACCGCGTCCAGGCGGTAATTTACAACAGTGACGCAGTGGTCCGTGTGCAGACAGCGTTCTCCCAGCCCGGCCCTGGTCGCTCCGGCCTTTTCGACGATTGCCAGCTCCTCCGCCGTCAAATCCTGCTGGTCGCTGAGAATGAACGTCGCCCCCCCAGAAAGCCCTTTCCAGTCCGGCGCGGGCGCCCCCTCCGCGAGCAGGACCAGGGGTTTCGAAGCTTTCTCCAGAATTTCTGGCAGCCCTCTCCTCGCGACAGTGACGCCGGGCGACGACTCCACATCCCCTTCCGCCGGGCAGCGCATCAGCGCGTTCCGAATGAGCGAGGCTCCGTTTCTCTCGTCCGGATTGAGGTAGCGAACCTTCTCCCAATCGAAGCAGATGTGCCTGGGCTTTGCCGGATTGGTGTTGATTATGACGTGGGCCAGCGTGTCTCTCCGAATCCCGTGCGAGAGCAGTAGCGCGGCTCCGACCGAGCGCGCCACCAAATCCACGCGCCCGCCCGCTCCCGTAAGGTCGTTTAGAGTGAAGTCCCCGCCGCGGGGGACCCGATGAGCGACGAAGACGAATTCCCTCATTCCTTGAACTGCTCCAGGCCTTCCTTACCGAACTGCTTCATGAGCTGCCTGCGCATCTTCCTGTTGCCCAGCAGCCCCTTCATCTGCTTCTTCGACTGGTTGAACTGGTGCAGCAGCTCGCGCACCTCCGACGGGTCGACGCCAGAGCCTCGGGCGATGCGAGTGATGCGCGAGCCCTTGATGAGCTTCGGGTCCTCCAGCTCCGCATGGGTCATCGAAGACATCATGACCTTGAACCTCCGGAGGCGCTCCTGGGTCTTCGCCAGGTCCTCGTCCGAGAGCTTCCCGGAGAAGCCCGGAATCATCCCCATCACCTTTTGGAGCGGGCCCATGTTGGAGAGCATCTCCATCTGCTTCCTCATCTCGATGAGGGTGAAGCGGCCTGACATCATCTTCTTGACGGTTTCCTCGGCCTCCCCCTCGTCTATGGACTCCCTCGCCTTTTCGAGGAGGGAGGTCAGGTCTCCCATCCCCAGCAATCGGGAGATGAACCTGTCCGGAACGAACGGCTCCAGGTCCTCCACGTGCTCCCCCGTGCCAGTGAAGAGGACGCTGGCCTTCGTCTCCGAGACCGCGCTCATGGCGCCGCCGCCCTTCGCCGAGCCGTCCAGCTTGGTGATTATGACCCCCGTCACGCCGACGGCCTCGTGGAACGCCTTGGCCTGCGGGCCGGCCTGCTGGCCGACAGCGGCGTCTATGACCAGTATCTTCTCGGTAGGCTGGGCGATCTTCGAAACGCGCTTTATCTCGTCGATGAGGTCGTCCTCGAGCGCGTGGCGGCCTGAGGTGTCCAGTATTACGACGTCCATCTTCGCGAACTCCTCCAGGCCTGCGGCCGCGACCTTGTCCGCCTTCTTCTCCCCGGGCATGCCGAAAACGGGAACTCCAACCAGTTTACCAATCTGGCTGAGCTGGTCGTAGGCCGCGGGGCGGTGCACGTCCCCGGCTATGAGCCCCACGCTGAGCTTCTTCTTCTTGAAATGTTTCGCCAGCTTCCCCGCGGTCGTGGTCTTGCCCTGGCCGTACAGGCCGACCATCATGATGACCTGGCGACCCTTGGCGACCTCGCGCCTCGCGCCCACAATTTTTACAAGCTCCTCGTAAATCGTGTGGATGACGTGCTCCCTGGAGCTCATACCAGGCTTTGGCTTCTCCGTCAGAGCGCGGCGCTCCACCTCCTTCGAAAGGTGGAGCGCGAGCTGGACGTTGACGTCCGCCTGCAGAAGCGCCCTTTGGATGTCGCGCACGACCTCCTTGATGAGCGCCTGGTCGACGTTGGAGGCGTTGGCTATCTTCTTCAGAACGTCGCGGAGCGAGCCCCCCAACTTGTCCAATACCATCGGAACGTCGAAGCGGCGGGGGGAATAAAAGGTTTCCCCTCAACCCTTTCTTTGGGTCTCGCCTCGCCTGCTCGGGCTCACCAAAGAAAGCATTGGGAGCAAAGAAAGTTCGCCCTCGCCAGCTCGGCTCGACCGAAACGCTTTCTTTGAGTCTCGCTGCGCTGGCTCGCCCCTCGCAAAGAAAGCGTTTGGAGCAAAGAAACTCGGGGCGAGCCTGCTCGCTCGACCGTTTCCCTGCACAAATGCCGCGAACACTCACCACCTATTCCTACTGAACATGTGTTAGCCATGCCGATTGCGAAATCAGCGATTTATCTGTTAGTTTCGCAACTATAATATCCCCCCTCGCGTTGGCATCTCCGAATGGACTACGCGACTGGTTGGATATTGGCCGGGACGGTCATACTGCTCTGGATTCTCTGCGTCTACTACTTCTTCGCCAGGAGCCCTTGGGGCAAGGGGGCGGAGGCCGCGGGTTTCTCGATGTACGGTCCGTTCATCATGTGGCGCACGAAGCGCGGGCGGGAGCTTCTTGAGAACCTGTCGAAATACAGGAAGCTCTGGGGCTTCTACGGCGACGCGGCCATCGCGTGCGCCGCGGCCGCGGCCATCGTCATGATGGGCCTGCTGATGTGGCAGTCAGTTCTCGTCCCCTCGATAGCGAGCGAGGACGCTCCATCTCCCGAGACGATGCTGGGCCTGCCGGGAATAAACAAGTTCATACCATTCGGCTACGGCATCTTCGGGCTCGCGATTGCGATAATCGTTCACGAGAGCGCGCACGGCATCCTGATGCGCCTCGGGGGGATCAGGCTCAAGAGCCTCGGGCTACTCTTCTTCGTCGTGCCGGTGGGCGCGTTCGCCGAGCAGGACGAGGAGGACATGAGGAACGGGTCGCGGCGGGGACGGATGCGCGTCTTCGCGGGGGGGCCGATGGCCAACCTTCTCCTGGCTTTTGTCTGCATGGCTGTTTTTTCGTCTGTCCTGATGCCCGCGGTCCAGCCGGCGCGGGAGGGCGTGGGCGTGATGAACGTCGGTGCGGGAACTCCAGCAGATGGAACGCTGGAGACGACGATGATAATCACGTCGTTCAACGGGACGGCCGTGGCTGATTATGCGGATTTCTCTGACGCGATAGCCATAACGCACGCCAACCAGACGGTTGCGATAACCGTTTACTACCAAGGGGCCGAGCGGAGCTTCAACGTCACGCTCGACGACAGAGGTGATTACGTCGGCGGAGCCGACAACGAAGGCAGGGGCTACCTCGGCATCAGCGGCGGCACGGTGTCCACGGACCGCTTCCACCCCATCGCAGGCGCGAAGAACTCCACGGCGCTGGTTAGGAACTTCCTGATATTCATTACGCTGCCAATCAGCGGCGGTTCGCCTGTCGAGGGGGCGCAGATGGACTTCTACACTGTGAGCGGGCCGCTCGACGAGGGCACGTTCTGGCTGCTTTCGAACGCTGTCTACTGGGTGTTCTGGCTGAACCTCATGGTCGGCCTGACGAACGTGCTGCCCGCGGTGCCGCTAGACGGCGGGTACATCTACAAAGACTGGCTTGAGAAGCTGTTCGGCAAGCTCGGTCTGAAGGGTGGCAACAGGGATGAGCAGGTGAAGCTCGTCGACAAAATCGTCCTTGCGACTTCGTTCCTCGTGCTGGCCCTGATATTGTGGCCTCTGATTGGCCCCAGAATAATGTGAGCAGCGCCGCTGTAATGCTCAGAATGAACTGTTGTCCGACTCAATCCGACACTAGCTCGAACCCGTTCTTGTCGAATATCAGGGGGAAGTAGCCGCGTTTGTGGGAGGCCTGGCGCATCTTCACAATGCTGAGGAAGAGGTTGACGTTGTTCGCGTCCCTCTTGAGGTCCAGGTGGATTATGCCGTCAGCAAGGAAGTCCTCGCCGTACTCGGCGAACTCCTCGGTGTTCTGGCCCATCTCCGTTATCAGGAAGGCGGTAACCTCCAGGTCGCGCAGCCATTCGAAGAACTTGAAAAGGTCGTCGCGCGGGCACTGGAACCTGGCCATGACCTCCAGGACAGGGAGCGAGTCTATGACGACGAGCTTGATGTCCATGTTCTTCTTCAGGTTCTTCAGGTACATCTGGAAGACTTCCATCCAGGTCTGGTTGGTGAGCTGGGTGAGCTTCTTGCGTATCATACCCAGGTCCAGGACGCTGATTTCGCGCTCCAGCCCGCTCATTGTCATCCCCAGGCCCTCCATGTTTATGAGGAGGCTCTCGCGGCTCTGCTCCAGGGTGACGTAGACGCCGCTGATGTCGTCTCGGTTGGCGTTGTTGTAGAGGATGTTGAACGCAAGCGACGACTTCATGGTTCCGGGCTTCCCCGCGATGAGGACGACGTGGTTCACCGGAATTCCCCCGGCGAGCTGCTCGTCCAGGCTTTTGACGTATGTCTTCACGCGTTTTGGCATGGTATTCCCCCTGGCGGCTCCCAATAATTGTATTGTCTAATAAAGGCTTCTACTGCAAAGGATTATTTCCCACGACTCATCCACCCCCCGATGCCCGGCAGGATGACGTTAGGACTTTACAACTCCTACGACCCAGTGAAGATGCACGAGGCCCATCGCAGGGCGCTGGCACGAGCCGGGCCGCTCTGCCTGGGCTTCGACTGCAACCTTATCACAATAGGTTTTCCTTACGGACGCGAGATGCGCACGCCCGCGGAAATCGTCGCCTGGATATCCGAGACGACGAGTATCGGAAAGGACGGCCAGTATCTGGTAAAACTCGCCGAGGCAGGGCGCTTCCAGGCCGTCGATTTTCCCGATCGGGGGTTCCAGCCGCAGTACGGGCTTCCGGTGCTGACGACATGCCGCCCGGACCCGAAGAAGGCGATGATGCCGCGCCAGGCTGCGGAAGAGCTCGCGCACGGGCAATCCATCCTGCTCATTTTCGGCCTAGGCCCGCGCGGGGTCCCCAAGGACATCCACGCCATGTGCCCCAGGCATCTGGACGTCACCGGGCGCGGGCTCTCGATGGAGACAGCGACGGCGCTTGGCGCCGTTCCGGCCGCGATTCATGCGCACCTCGACTCATTGAAGTGACGCCCATCTTGGCCAGCAGCGATTTCCGACGTGCTTTCCGCCAGTGTAACGAAAATATTAAATATCTGTAACTGTATTACGTGTAATTATGATACAAAATAACGATTGGCAGGCGAAGAAGGAGGCGCTCCGCGCCCAGGCGGAGGCGCTCCGTGCGCAGGAGGCGGCGCTGAGGGCGCAAGCGGAGAAACTCGGACGCCAGCAGGCCGAGGAGGAGAAGAAGATGGCCGTCCTCGAACGCACGATGGGTGCCCCGCCGAGGCGCGGAGAGGACCCTTACGAGGTCAAGGAGCGCTACCGCCAGGCGAAGGCGGAGTACCAGGCGGCCAAGATGCGCGTGAAGGCGTTCGAGCGCGTCGAGAGGGAGATGGAGCGCGCCGAGGAGGCGATGGAGGACATCGAGGACGAGCTGTCATCCGTCGAGGAGGAGGCCGAGGAGTCGCTCGAGGAGGTTGAGGACGAGGCCGACGCGGAATTCCCCGACCTGGCACCCATCGAGAGGAAGATACAGAAAGCGATGGAGCGCATAAAGGTGATAGACTTCGCGGGGCTGGAGGCGGGGATGAGGGATGCCATCGACCGCGGGCTTGCCCCGCTGGCCCCGCGCCCCCCGGCGGTTCCGTCCGCGCCCAGCGCCCCGCAGAACGGCATAGGCTTCGACATGGTCCGCGAGCAGATGGGCGGCAGGGCAAATACAATCATGACCCGCGTCTCGGACGAGGACCTGCAGACCCTGGACATACTCGTCGAGGCCGGGCTGGCTTCGTCTCGCTCTGAGTGCGCGGCAATGCTGCTGCACGAGGGCATCATCGCCAGGAAGGACATGATCCAGAAAGTGCGCGACACCGCAGACCAGATACGCAAGCTCAGGGACTCGATGCGGGAGGAGCTAAGGTCCGTCGCGGCCGCTTCGCCGTCGGCGAAGAAGGAGCCTGGCTCAGAGTAGGGACCATGACAGCACGCCCACGCCCAGAGCGAGGCAGTACGGGGCGAACCAGTGCAGGCCCCCGCGCCTCACGACCCGCATCATCGCCTCCAGGCAGGCGTAGCCGACGAGGGCGGCGGCGAGCGCCCCCAGTGCGGCCGGCGCCAAATCCGCCGACGCGATGTGGCCGATTTCCCCCAGCTTCAGCACGGCCGCGCCCAACGTCGCCGGAATCAGGGCGAGGAACGAGAACTTCGCCGCGTCCTCCAGCGACGCGCCAAGGAAGATGCCGGTCCCTATCGTCAGCCCCGAGCGCGACAGTGACGACAGGACCGACGCGCCCTGCGCAGTGCCTATGGCCAGCGCCCCGCCTGCTCCGATTCGCCCGCCCCTCGGCCTAGCAAGCTTCGTGGCCGCCAGGAAAAATCCGGTGGCGACGAAGCCGGCGCCGATTATTGCCAGCGAGGTGAAATCGCCGCCGCCGAGATGCCTATCGATTGCGTAGCCGATTATCGCTGTCGGTACGCTCGCCAGCAGTATGAGCCAGCCCCATAGCCTCTCCTTCCTGCCGAAGAGGGCCTCTTTCCTGTCCTCGGCGCCAAACGCCTCTCCGACGCCGGCAAGCCAGTCGGCGATTATGGCCGCGATGTCCTTCCTAAGGTATATGCAAGCCACGGCGACAGTGGCCAGGTGCAGAACGACGTCGTACGCGACCGAGACCTCGCCGAGGTAGATTTGCGCCAGCGCCAGATGCCCCGAGCTGCTGAGGGGCAGCCATTCAGTGACCCCCTGGACGATTCCGAGCAGCAGAGCTACGAGCCAGTCCATGGGCAATCCTCAGATTCTCTTCATCGAGGCGCGGTACCTCTTCTCTGCCAGCTCGCGATATATTGCCTTGAACCTCTTCCACTGGGCTATGTACTCGTCGTTCACCTCGGCCACCTGCTTGGCCGGGATGCCGACGACGATTGCACGCGGCGGGACGACGGACTTGTTCTTCACGACGGCCCCCTCGCCAACGGTCGCGTTCTCGCCCACGACCGCGTAATCGGAGACGACAGCGCCCATGCCGACGACCGTGCCGTCGCCGATTGTGCAGTTGTGTATCACGCACGAATGGCCGAGCGTGACGTTGTTGCCTATGACCAGCTTCTCCCCCGGTCGCGCGTGCAGGACGCAGTTGTCTTCGATGGCGGAGCCTTCGCCGATAACAATCGTTCCGTAATCGCCGCGAATTCTGGCTCCCGGCCCGACGTAGCAGCCCGCGCCCATCGTAACGTCGCCGATGACGTCGGCGCTCTCGAAAACATATGCGGTCTCGTGGATTTTCGGGCGTTTTCCCTCGAACTCGTAGATTGGCATGTATTCCCTCAGTACTTATCGTAGCTCAGCCCCAATTCCGGTAGCGTGGCCTTCGTGACCTTGGATTTCGCAACGGTCCCGACGACCTTCGCCCTGTGCCCCGCCTTCTTCATCGTTTGGATGATTCCCTTCGCTTCCCGCTCGGGCGCGACGAATGCGTATCCCATACCCATGTTGAAGGTCTGGTACATCTCCCTGTCATCGACCTTGCCCAACTCCTGCAAGGCAGAGAAGACCCTGTTCGGCGCAAGCGGCTCATCGAAGCGGTACTCGAGCCCCTTCTTCAGCCTGATGAGGTTGCGCAGGCCTCCGCCCGTGATGTTGGCCATGCCGTGAATACCGTGCTTGGCAACGGCTGCCATGACGCCGCGCACGTAAATCTCGGTCGGCTCCAGGAGCTCGTCCCCCCAGGTCCGCCCGAGCTTCGGTTCTTTTTGACGGTATCCGCTGCCCGCCTTCTCGATAATCTTCCGCGCCAGCGTGAGGCCGTTGCAGTGGATGCCGCTTGCACCCACTCCGATTATAGAGTCGCCCGCCGAAATCTTCGCGCCTGTGATGATGTCCTTCTTCAGGACCGAGCCCAGGCAGGTCCCGCCGAGATCCGTGCCGCTCACTATGTCTGGCACGACCGCAATCTCACCGCCGATGATGCTGACGTTCGACATCCTGGCCCCTTCGTTCAGGCCGACGCCGATTTGCCTCGCCCTCTCAGGGTCGGGCCTGTCGATGGAGATGAAATCCACGAAGGCCAGCGGCTCGGCTCCGATGCAAATCATGTCGTTGACGTTCATGGCCATGCAGTCTATGCCTATCGTGTCCCACCGTTTCATTTCGTTGGCGACGACAATCTTCGTGCCTACGGTGTCGGTGCAGAGCGAGAGGGCGTGCTCCCCGAAGTCTATGAGCCCGGTGAAATGGCCGTCCAGGTCGAGCATCCTGCCCCGGCCCTTGCGCCTGAATGCGAGGGTGCGCACGAGCTGCGATATGGCGCTCGACTTCCCGTCTATGTCCACGCCCGCCTTCGCGTACGTCATGCCCATGGTATCACGAGCCTAGATGGGCGAGGGGTAGGAAAAGGTTGCGGGCGCTCAAACGTCCAACACGTATACCCTCGGATGAACCTCCCTCAGGCCATCATTTTGGACTGGACCGGCAGTATACACGATTGAGATGCCGTTGTCGACTAAAAATGATGTGTTGGAGCAACGTCCGTCAAAGAAAGATGCAATCTTTTCGACCATGGATTCCATTGCGGCGTCAGGGCCTTGCGGGATTTTGTACAATACCTGTTTTTCTGCGATCGGGCTGAAAGCGATGGCCTTCCAAGGGTCTAGGACAGCCTTTGTGTATGTTGCGTTGAGATTTTCACGAATCCAGGTGAAGTCGTCGAACTCCTGCTCGCTGACAATCATGTAATACGGTTCGTTCGCATGGCTGTAGAAGGCCATTCCCACAGCCGTTGCCAGAACTATCGCGATGGCTGGTTTGCTCCATTTCCATCCCCTGGACGCACCCACCCCCGAAGATAACGCGAGCAATCCGAAGAATAAAAAGGTCGTCCTATCCATCAGGGCCTGTGCATCTTGCATCCGATTGAGGACAAATTGGAAAGCCAGCGTGAGACCTGCTATAGACATTGTTGCCAGGGCCAACGTCAGGCTTTGGCGCTTCCTCTCCCAAATGAGGAGCCCCAATCCAAGGAAACCCAGAAGGAAGAGCCAGAACCCGAACGTTTGCACATAAGATGTGAGCGACATCTGCGGCAGGAAGAGTGCGCCTCCCGTCAGCAAGGTCAATCCGCGTTTCGCCCATACCCCCCCCGACCATAGGAATGGTGTGAAAATCGCAATAAGGAGCGATGCGGCGCCTACCCCAATCAAGATAACGCCCAACCGCCATTCCTTGAACAAGATGAACGCGAATCCGGCAGATACGATTATGATCAGCCCTGCAAGCGCCGTGGGCGGGTGCATCAGGAGCGCGTAAACCTCGATGATTATTATCAAGGGCAGCAACCAAAGCGATTTGAAGCGAAGGAGAATTAAAATAAGCCCGAGTATCAAAAGAAAACCCAGCGTGATTGGGACCAGGAACCCTGGCCCGAGGAACCTGAGCGTGGTCGGCAGCATCGCCCCCAGGAGCGCGCAGGGAATGGCTGCCTCGAAGCTTTTTCCTATGGCATAACACGCCATGATTGTCATGGCAGAAATTAAAACTGGACCGAATGCAAACAGCCAGCCCCAATCGATTCCGCTCAGATTTTGAAATGTGCCGATGGTGAGGAGGAAACCACCTTCCGCGTGATTCCCTGCGTTATAACCGTAGTACGCTTCCTGGAAATTCCATACTCCCTGGCCCATCATGCTCTGCGCGTGAGCCCAGTAGTGCCATTCGTCCGTGTGGATGGGGCGGTAATAGCCGAACTTTGGCCAGAGCGAAAAGATTGCGCCGAGAGCCATGATGCAAAGAAGAATCCATGTATTTCGGGACTTCATTTTCAAAGCCACGTTTTCTTTCCCCGTCCTCCAAATCCAGGATACGTGGGAAAATAACGATTCTTTGGACTCGCGAAGGAGTATGATGTACAATAATGCGCCAACGAAGGTGACGATTGCTGATGCAAATGCCCATGATTGGACGCCAAATTTGACGCCAAAGCCGAAATACGCCACAACCATCGTAACAAACGACAACGAAATCGATGATATCGGCATCAAGGCGATCGCTTCAAGCCGCGTGAACAACTTCTTTCGCATCAAAATTAATGATAATGGCAAACCCGGAAAAGAAAAGACGAATGCCATTGAGACAAATATCCACGGTATGTCCAGGAAACCCATGACCCCAAATGTGGATATCGGTATATTAGTATTAGGAAAAATATTTATATCGTTATAGCTCTCTGAAGAGAGCGTGATGAAGATAAGGGGGTCATTTGTTGGGAAAAAGATATTCTGCTGGTCATTGGCAATGTTGTCAATATCGGCCCTTTTAACCACGATATCCCATGACGCCGCAGCGATTCACGTGGACATTCCCGACCCGCCATTCGGCCAGTACCCAGCAGGGTCTATAATTTCATTCCATATGAACATCTCTTTTGAAAGCGGAGAGATGGTTCCGATACAATCCCTGTCGGTGGTCCTCTCCGGGCCAACGGCAGCGACCAAGACGTTTGGCATCTCCGGCAACTTGACTTCAGGGCCAACGTGGATGACCGTCAGCCCTTTGTATGTTTCATCGACCGAAAGCTACGGGGAACTCCACGGATACGACTACAGATACTGGAATGGCTATGGGTATGGATACGATTTCACATACGGGTACGGTTACGGCACATGGTTGAGTGCCTCGTATGAAATTATAATCGACACCTCAACTCTCGCTCCGGGAAGCTACAGCGCAGTGGGTCGCGTGAATACGGGCAATCCAATTCATCAGTACTATGAGTCGAACGTTGGCTACTTCAACCTTGGAACGGTTTCGATAGCAGGATGCGTGCACAACGTCGACACCGGCGAGGATTTCGACACAATCCAGGCCGCGATAGACGACATCGACACACTCGACGGGCACACCATCGAGGCCGAGGCGGGCATTTACAGGGAGAACGTGATTGTCTGCAAATCCGTTCGACTGGTGGGTGCCAGCGCAAACGGCACGGTGATAGACGGCGGCTTGGGCAACGGAATCGAGGTTTACGCGAACGGAACATCAGTCAGCGGCTTCACGATTGCGAATTGCAGCTACGGACCCAATCAGACTGGCATTCTCGTCCGAGCGAACAACGTGGACATCCACGATAACACAATCGCAGGCAATGCGAGGGGAATCGCAATCGGCGTTCCGTCGACTGGGGGCACAACCAGCGTGATAGACACAACGGCAGATTTCGATGCGGGAACCAAAAGCAATTCCTCAGAAAACTATGAGGTGGAGACAAGTACTGATAACTTGGCAATACAGGGTGGGACGTTGTCCTTGGGCAATCATTTCGGAGATTCCTTTACCACTCCAAGCTCGGATGCGATCACTTGGAAATGGGACAAGGCGAATCCCGATGGAATAATACGCACCACTGTCAGGACTGAAAATATTATTGCCCAGGCGCTCCACCTGTATTCAAAAAATACTGGGGTCAGGGGTGGTACAAACGTCAATTTGAACCAGCAATTGACAGGCGACATCGACATAAGGATTCGTGTAAACGGAATTAATGCTATGGCGGTTAACGCGAACGAATATGTCTCGATTAAGCTGTGGCAAAGTCCCACTAATTATGCGCATATGACTTACGGATACGATACCTCAAATTATATGCAGGCTCTTACAGTGGTAAATGGCGTGATGAATTTTACAAATTATCATGATGGTTCTGATGTTGACCGGCTCTTCCGGATTGTAAGAAATGGGACGAAGATTACGACATATTATAAAATGGATGCAACCGCTGACATCACTACCGATACAGGTTGGACTCAAGCCCGCCAGGATCCTGTTGGAACTGCAACTGGCCCCATGTGGGTGTCATTTGTCACATACACCGCAAATATATTAAACTCGGAAGCCGAGGGATACTTCTATGACTTATTTATAAAACAGGGAACGATTGCCGACAGCTTCAGGACAAACGGGACTTGGACTTCCGCCGCGCAAAGCGTGCCGCCTTCGGAGGCACTTGATTCGACGACGATCAATTACTCGGGTGCCAGTAGCCAAAACTGCATAGATCGAGTCGAGTGGTCGATGAATGGCACAGTGATGGCATCGTATGACACAGATATAACGTCAGGGAACAGTATTACTATTTGGGAGTCCGACCTCACCACAGGTTCTTTCTTAAACATTAATGGAGCGTACAATGTAAGACTTTTTTTGGTCGGAGACGGTAGCGGGTCCGTGATAGTGGATAAACTCCTCATAAACATGATCCCTCAAAGTCCAGTCAGCGTGATAGACACAACGGCAGATTTCGATGCCGGAATCAAGAGCAGCTCCCTGGAGAACTATGAAATCGAAACAAGGACTGACAACCTGGCGATACACGATGGAACATTGTCCTTGGGCAGTCATTTCGGCGACTCGTTCACATGCCCTAGCGCGGACGCACTCACTTGGAAGTGGGAACGGATAGTTCCCGACGGCATGATATCCGCAACGGTGAGGACCAAGGAAATTACCGCTGGGACGCTCCACCTCTATGCAAAGAACACCGGTGTAAGAGGAGGGGAGCAGGTCAATCTGAACCAGCAAATTACTGGCAACTTCGACATCCGAGTTCACATGCGAGGGACGAGCGCAGCGGTTGTCAACCAGAACGAATACATCTGCCTGAGGATGTGGCAAAATTCGAACAACGGGGCTTTGATACAGTTCGGATACGATACAGCGAATTATATCCAGACGCAACTAAACGTGAACGGGGTTGCAGACATAGACACCCGACGCGACGGATTGGATGTGGACCGGCTCGTCAGAATAGTGAGGGACGGGTCGAACATCGCCGCTTATTACAAGCTCGATGGAGGGGCGGACATCACTTCCGACACGGGTTGGACTCTGACCTGCCAGAAGGCAGTCGGCACGGCGACCGGTCCGATGTCGGCGATATTGTACGTTTACACGTCGCAATTTTTCAATTCGGAAATCGACGGATATTTCGACGACGTGTATGTGAAACAGGGAACGATTGCCGACAGCTTCAGGACAAACGGAACTTGGACTTCCGCCGAACAAACCGTACCCCTTACGGACGCATTTGATTCGACGACAATTAATTACTCGGGTGCAAGCCCGCAGAACTGCATCGACCGTGTGGAGTGGCTGGTCAACGGCACAGTGATGGCATCGTACGACACCGATGTGACGTCAGGCAACAGCATCACGATTTCGGAATCCGACCTCTCGACGGGATCCTATTCGGGCATCAATGGAGCGTACAACGTCCGGTTCTGCCTGGTTGGAGACGGCAGCGGGTCCGCAATAGTGGATAAAATCGAACTCGAAACCCATGCGACGGGCCCGTATTGCTACAACAACACAATTTTCCACAACAATTTCATAGCGAATGGCATTCAGGCATTGGACTATTCTGCGGGCAACGCGTGGGACGATGGGTATCCGTCCGGGGGCAATTACTGGAGCGACTACAACGGCACGGATGTTTATTCCGGGCCGAGCCAGAACATCTCCGGGAGCGACGGCATTGGCGATACGCCATACACGAACATACAAGGTGGCGCGGGCGCGCTTGACAACTATCCCCTGATGGAGCCCTTGCCTCCCGAACCCGTCCCCGACACCTCGCCTCCAATCCATTTCGACGAGACTCCCCAGCCGGGCGGCGCCTCGACGAACCTGACCCCCGTCATCTCCGTGCACGTCGCCGACCCGTCCGGCGTGGACCTGGCAACCATCAGGCTGTACGTGGACGGCTTCTGCATCTTTTACGAAGCTGTTCCTACCGTCGACGGCTTCATAGTTTCGTACTGGCACGAGATGGGTTTCGCTTTCGGAGCAAACGTCACATGCATGATTGTGGCGTCGGACACCCTGGGAAACGCCATGGAATACACGTGGCAATTCACCGCGTCATCGGGCCAAGCAATCCCCGTCGCGCTCGGATGGAACCTGATTTCGATACCCGTGACCCAGAACTCGACGTCTCTGCCAGGCTGCCTCGCCGACCTCTTGGGCGATACGTTGTGGGACCGGGTCATGTGGTACGATTCATCCGACATTTCGGACCATTGGAAGCAGTACAACGCGAACTGGCCGTCCTCCATGAACGACCTTTACAACATCGACCCTTCGATGGGCGTCTGGATAAACGTGACCGTTCCGGGCGACGGGCTGATCACGATATGCGGGACGCCGCCAACAGCCACAATCGTACATCTCCGTGCGGGCTGGAACATGGTCGGTTACCCCAGCCTGAACAGCAACGTCACAGTAGCCATGGCCTTCTGGGGGACGACCGTGAGCATAGTCGAGGCCTTCGACCCGGGCGCGCCGTACCGCACGCGCGCCGTAGGCTCGAAGTACGTGATGAATCCATACGAGGGCTACTGGGTGTACGCAGTGGCGGATTCTGTGTGGGCTGTGGACTGGTGAGCGCAACCCCTATCTACCACGAAACCCATCCACCATCGTGCTAGAGATTGCCCTGTACGATTTGCTGGCAACAGCAGCCATCTGCGCGGCGCTGGCCGGGCTCGCCTACTGGCGCGACCTGCTGACCCTGGCGGGCTCCGCCGGCGCCTTCGCCATGGGTTTAGTCATTGGCGTTTTCGGTGGCGTCGAGTGGGTTCTGGTACTATTGGTATTCCTCGTATCCAGCTTCGCCGCCACGCGCTACGGCTTTGAGGCGAAGCGCGCGATGGGCCAGCAGGAGGGAAGGAGGGGCGAGCGCGGCCTGGTCAACGTTGCCGCCAACGGTTTCGTCGCATGCCTTGCGGCGGCGGCGTATCCGTGGGTCGGCGAACCCGCTGCGGTGCTCTTCCTCGTTGCGGTCGCTTCGGCGGCATCGGACACTCTTGCTTCCGAGCTGGGGGTGCTCTCCCCGAATGCCTACTTGATAACCAATGGCAGGAGGGTCGCGCCCGGCACGAACGGGGGGGTCTCGCTCGGCGGCACCGCCTGGGCGCTCGTCGCCGCGGCCTATGTTTCGCTAGTCGGGGCGGCGTTCTTGGGGTGGGCAGGCGCGATGGCGTGGACGCCGCTCAACGTCGCGCTGCCGGTGCTGGCCGGCTTCCTGGGATGCAACGTGGACAGCGTGCTGGGAGCCACGCTGGAGACTCGGGGCTACCTGACGAAGCTAACAAATAACCTTGCGTCTATAGCCCTAGCGACCGCGCTAGCGGCGGTGGTGATGTTCCTTGCCTGAACACGGGAAGATGATGATGGTGATATGCGACGGGATGGGCGACAGGCCGTGCGTTGAACTCGGGGGGATGACGCCTCTCCAGAGGGCCGAGGCTCCGTTCATGGACAGCCTGGCCAGAAAAGGGATGTCCGGCCTCATGCACACCGTAGGCGTCGGGCGCGTGCCCGGAAGCGACACGGCGCATCTCGCGCTTCTGGGATACGACCCCGAGACCACATACACCGGCCGCGGCCCGTTCGAGGCCATGGGCGCCGGCGTCGAGGTGAAGCCAGGCGACGTGGCTTTCAGGTGCAACTTCGCCACCGTCGAGAACGGGATTGTGAAGGACCGCCGCGCAGGTCGCATACGAGAAGGCACGGAGAAGCTGGCCGCGGCTCTCGACGGCATGAAGCTAGGCGGGGCCGAAGTCATTTTCAGGGCCGGCGTGGAGCACCGCGCGATACTCCTCCTGAGAGGCGCTGGCCTCAGCTCGAAAATCACGGACACCGACCCGCACGCCGAAGGGGTGGCGATACTGGCTTCAAAGGCGACCTCGAAGGAGGGGGAGAAGACCGCCAAGGCGCTGAACGAGTTCACGAAGCGCTCGATCGATGCCCTGGCGAAGTTCGACAGCCCCGCGAACGCCGTTCTCGTCCGGGGCGGCGGGCTCGTGCCGCACGTCCAGAAGTTCTCGGAGCGCTACAACATGAAGGGATCCGCAGTCGTCGGTATCACCCTCGTCAAGGGGATATGCAACTTCGCAGGCCTGGACGCCGTGAACGTCAAGGGGGCGACGGGCAGCGTCGACACGGATTACGACGCCAAGGCGATGGCTGCCGCCAAGGCGCTCGACGGCCACGATTTCGTGCTCCTCCATTACAAGGCTCCGGACATCTACGGCCACGATGCAAACCCGCAGGGCAAGGTCGATGTCATTGAGAGGATAGATTCCGCGCTGGGCAAGGCTTTCAAAGGACGGGACGACGCCGTGATTGCGCTCACGGCTGACCACTCCACCCCATGCTCGGCGAAGGACCACACGGCTGACCCGGTTCCTCTCGTAATCTCAGCGCCCTGGCTAAGGAAGGACAGGGTCGAGTGCTTCGACGAAATATCGGCCGCGGAGGGAGCGCTCGGAAACATCCAGGGCAAGGATTTGCTCGCGATGATGATGGGTTACGCCAACAGGGCCGAGAAGTTCGGAGCTTGAGCAAGGCTGGGAAAGAAACCGATGGTTTACCGCCGGATGGGGCCTACTTCTCCTCTTCGGGCTCTTCCTCGGGCTTCCCGCGGTTGCGCCAGATGTCGTCGGTGACGTCCTGGTAGACCATACCGGGGTCTTCCAGCGCCACTCGCTCCTTCTCCCTCGCGGTCTTGACCAGCTCGAGAATCTTGTCCTTGCGGAAAAGCCAGTAGTGGATGCGCCACTCGCGGCCGTCATAGAGCGTCGTCTCCTCGCGCTCGGTTGTGAGCAGGCCGGAGTCCTCCAGCATGTAGAACGCGTCGCGGTCCTCCGGCTCCAGGATGTTGTCTATGATGCGCTCGCTGTATCCGAAAAAGTTGAGGACGTGCTGCGCCATCGAGCGGGCCTCTTCGTCCTTCATGCCCTCGCGGTCGATGCTGTTCCTGATGGCTCTGGTAAGGTCGTCCACAGTCAGGGTGCTCACGTACCCCTTCCTGGTCTTTGTCATTATGTTCATTCGCGTGCCCCCCCGGGGTGCTAGCCCACTAACTGTGATAGATATTAGAAAATGGGGTTATAAATATGTTTCGTGACATAGTATATCAATGCGGGGGGGTCGCCGGGCGGCGGCGAAAACGGGCGCACCGCAAACCTTTATCACCACATATGGCAATCCTCGCCCCGATGTTCGAATCGTACCAGTCGCGCATCATCAAGGATTCGTCGAAGCTCTCGTTCGACTACGTCCCAGACAAGCTTGCTCACCGGGACGAGCAGATGCGCCGCCTCTTCTCTCTTTTCAGGCCAGTCCTCGACGGCGTGGGCGCCAACGCCTTCCTCGTGGGGAGCGTGGGCACGGGCAAGACAGCACTTTCCAAGCGTTTCTGCCTCGATTTCAAGGCCCACTGCGCGGCCAAAGGCAAGGCGCTGGACCACGTCCTCGTGAACTGCAGGCAGCGCGGGACGGACTCCGCGGCGCTGCTGAGAATCGTGCAGCACTTCCAGCCCCATTTCCCGGACAGGGGCTTCTCAACCGCGGAGATGCTGGACATCCTGCGCAAGGACCTGGACAGGTCCGGCGCGCACCTCGTGGTCATACTGGACGAGGTGGACGTCCTGCTGAAGAGGAGCGGCTCGGACCTCGTCTACTCTCTGGCGCGGTTCGACGACGAGCGCGCGGTGCCCAAAGGCCGCGTCTCGATAATCATGATATCCCAGAAGTGGGCGCTCGACCTGCTGGACCCGGCGGCGCTGTCGACGTTCAAGCGCGGCAACGCGGTGGAGCTGGGCAAGTACGGCGCCTCGGAGCTGGCGGACATCGTCAGGGAAAGGGCGAAGCTGGCGATGCACCCCGGCGTCGTGGACGACGATGCGATGGCACTCATAGGCGACATCGCGTCCGAGTGGGGAGACGCGCGCTTCGCAATCGAGCTTCTGGACAAGGCGGGGATGCTGGCCGAGGAGGCCGGGGCCGAGCTTGTGGTCGCAGAGCACGTCCGCGCGGCCAAGGCCGAGACCAACCCTGTCGTCACGGAGGACAAGCTCGCGGAGCTGGACAGGGGGAAGGCGCTCGCATTGCTGGGAGTGGCCCGAAGCCTCAGGAGGGCGACGTACGCCGCCACTGGGGAGATTGAGAAGAACTATGCCGTCGCGTGCGAGGAGTTCGGAGAGAGGCCCCGCGCGCACACGCAGTTCTGGGGCTACCTGAAGGAGCTGGACTCCCTGGGTTTCGTGGAGGCGAAGGTTTCCGGCGCGGGCACGGCCGGCCGCACGACGATGGTCTCCCTGCCAGATGTTCCCGCCAAGGTGCTGGAGGCCCGCCTGGTTGACATTTTAACAAAAGGGCATGGGAAAAAATAATAAAGCCCCCCGGCATCATGCAATTGACTCAGATGACCGAGCTTGGGAAAAACAAGCCGCACCAGATGCGCGAGGGGACTTGCTACCTCGTAAAGGAGGGGAAGCCGCTCCTCAGCTTCGCGCTTTTCGAGATGATGCTGGCGGACGGCGCGCGCGGGCTATGCATCACGCGCCAGTATCCCCAGCGCCTTAGGGAGCGGTACAAGCTTGGCGCCGCCAGGGCGCTCTGGCTGAGCCAGACCCCCGGGCCGGAGAGCCACAACCCCACGAGCATCGGCGCGCTGGCCACCGTCGTCTCCCGCTACATCGAGGAGAGCCACGACTCGGCCATCATCCTCGACGGGATAGAGTACCTGGTCGTGAACAACGGATTCGCCCAGGTCCTGAAGTTCGTAGAGCACGTGAACGAGATGGTCATGCGCTCCCGCGCAATCATGATTATACCCGTGAGCCCGGACGCATTCGACAAGAGGGAGATGGCGCTCCTGGAGCGCAACATGGACGTCATCGAGTCGCCGCTCGTCCAGATAGGGAAGCCCCCGGCGAAGAAGGAGAACGTCGACGAGCTGCTGGACAAATACTGAAAAGGTTTTTTCGAAGGGAGGTTACGGCAGGTCGACGCTGCAGAGCTCGGAGAAGTCCGCCAGCGACGTTCCCTTGAGCATCATGTTCGAGACCGTGTACATCGTGTCGCCGATGTAGAACGAGCGCCTGACCGGGTTGTAAGCGTTGTACTGGTGGTAACCGTAGCTGTAATCGTACTGCGTTTCGGCCTCGACGTTGTGCGATATCTTGCCCGCTATCTTTATCCCGCCTTCTGGGGTGATGTTGAAGACGTAGGCTCCGTACCACATGTCGCCGTAGCCGTAGGGGCCGTTTCCGCCCTCGTACACCTCCATTGGCACCGTGAGCTGGCTCCTCTCTGGGTCGAAGAGGAAGGCGTGAGGGTCGTAGAGCGCAGCCGACTCGGAGCCTCTGTCGCCGACGACTATCGAGTCCACCTCCTTCGGGTCGCTTGCGTCGCCGACGTCGAACAGGGCTATCTTCACTCCCTGGTACCAGGCGAAGTCGCCGTTCTCGGAATCTACCGCGTCCTTGCCTATGCCGATGATGTGGTTCTCGTCGTATGGGTGCAGGTAGGTCGAGTAGCCAGGTATCTTGAGCTCGCCCAGCACCGTCGGCTCCTCCGGGTCCGAGAGGTCAATCACGAAGAGCGGGTCCACCTGCCTGAAGGTGACCACGTAGCCGCGGTCGCCGATGAACCTGGCCGAGTATATCCGCTCCCCGGGAGCGATGTCGTCGACCTTGCCGACGGTCTCCATGCCCATGTCCAGGACAGTCACGTGGCTCTCAGACATCCAGCCGCTCGTAGTCGCGAGCCTGAGGTGTCCGCCGTGCTCGTCCATGCAGTACCTGTTAAGGAGGCTCCCCTCCGCCTCGCCCCTGGCGGCGTAGGATATACCGTCCCCCTCGACCGAGAGCCTGTGCACCACGGTCATCTCGGAGGACGAACTTCCCCAGTAGTTGGCATTGTTGTATTCCCGCTCCGTGTATGTTATGTAGATGTTCCCCAGCGTGAAGAGGACGTTGTTTGAGCCTGCCATGACGACGTGCAGGACGCTGGGCTCCCTCTCCGGGGCTGAGAGGTTGACGACCGCGAACTCAGTGAGCCTGTAGTCCCCGCCCTCGCCGTCCACGTGGTATATCTCCGCGCACTTGGCCGGCAGGTCCGTCTCGTTCTCGATGCCGTAGAGGGAGACTTCGCCTATCAGGTATATCCTGTCGCCGACGACTCGGGATGTGACGTACTGGCCGTCGGTCCTGACCGTCTTGACCAGCGACGGAGCTGAGGCGTTGCTCACGTCGTAGACGCTCACGAAGAGTATCGGCTCGTTCGAGTATGCGTAGCTCGATTTGGATATCCCGCCCTCGAAGTAGTACGCCTGCTCCACTATCACGAGCCTGTCCCCGTCGAGGTAGAGCTCGATAGCCTGCCCAGTCACGTCTATCGCGCATAGCATGCCCGCCTCGGCGGCCGGGCCGACCCTGACGACCTGCACGCTGCCACCGTCCGGCGTGATGAGGTAAGCGAACTCGCCGTCGTTCTTCAGGACGTCCCCTTCGTCGACGCCTGCGACCTGTACGTTCGTCACGGAGTAGCCGCCGTTGACCTCACAAACCGTAGCGCCGTTCGGTTCGCCGCTTCCAGCGGCCGAATCCAACCCGCTGAAGCTGAGAGCGCCTGATGGCGCGGCTTGGTCGATGCGGTCCATCTCGTAGTACCCTCCGTTCTGGTAGTAGTAATGCGCGTTCCCTATGTATTCGCCCATCTCGTCGAACGATTCGAAAGTCTCCAGTCCAGTCGAGTTGATTGCGGCGCCGTCGAAGAGGTCTATGGACCTCGTTTCCCCTCCGGATGCCGCGCTCGCGCCGCTCGGGTAGACGGGCACGTACACAGGATAGTACTGCATCCTCGCATCTTCATGGCTCAATGCCACCATCATCGCCGACAGGGACACGCACACCGCAATGACGACGGCTACCGGTCCGACCGCTCCCTTTCCCCACATTTTTCATCACCCCGTGCGAGCCGTCCGGCCGGGTATAAGCCCTGATTGGTCGGGTCTTTTGTGTGTTATTTCAACCTTTTGGTGTGGGGCTTTGTGACTCCGCACGCTCTCGCACATGGTTACGTCTATTCCCGCCGGGGTATATCCCTAGTTTGGCGCAAACCTGCAATCGTTGGCGCAATCCTCAAAAAGTCGCGCTGTCCAGCACGTCCAAGACCTTCGCCACCTCTATCTCGCCGTTGGCGCTGTAAAGAATCTCCTTCCCCCGCCGCTCGCGGACTATCACGTGCGCGGCCCTGAGCCTCCGCGCGTGCCACACGACCGTCGACGGATGCATGCCCAGGTGCTCGGCGATTGCCTTCTGGTTCGCGCCGCCGCGGGACAGGATGAACTTCACCATCTTCCTCGCGGTCTCGTTTTTCAGCGATGCCAGGACGTCCTTGTACTCGAAACCGTTGGTGTAGATGCCGTACCCGTTGTGGCTCGAATAGTAATGCTTGAGCTTGCCGCTCTTGTGGGCAATGACCTTCTCGTTGCACTCCAGGACCAGGAGGTGGTACCTCGCGCTGCTGGACGAGAGGGAGAGCCTCCTCGTAATCTCGGCCACGTGCTCGCCGGGGTTGCTCTGGATGTGGTCGTATATCTGCCTCCGCACGCCGTCCATGACCTCGTCGTCCCTCAGCCTGCTGAACAGGACGCCCGTGAGGCCCAGGGATGCGAGGACGAGGCCGCCGAGCGCGTACTTCCACGGGACCAGGACGAGCGACTGCGCCCCCGCCGCCGACGGGGCCGCCCTCGAAGCGGCCGCGAAGTAGTACTGCTCGGCGAGGGCTCCGAGGGCGAGCTCCTCGTCCGTCGGGGGCGCCTGCTCCCTGAGCCATATCAGGCCGTCCCTGGCTTTCAGCAGGTCCGAATATTCCCCCGTCTCCGCCAGAGCCATCACGGCCCACGCCGTGTCGCTGAACGAGCCGAAGCTGCCGTCGGAGGATTGGTTGGCGGCTATGCTCTCCACGTATTCCGCAGGGCTGTTTCCCGTAGCCTCCATCGCCATCGCGGTCTTCGCGCTCTCCTCAACGGTCTGCGGCTCTTCGCCTGCGAGCCACTGGGCGCCCATTGCCGCGGTTTCGTTGCCGCTTCCGTACTCGGTGGCGAGCGCGTAGGTGGCCAACGCGGTGCTGGAAACTTCACCTCCCCAGCTGCCGTTCGCGTCCTGGAGGCCGGAGAGGTCGGAGGCGGCCCTGAGCTTGAAGTCCGCGTAGTCCAGGCTTATTCCGGCCGTCTGCCCGTCCGCGTAGCTCGGGGCTTCAGCCAGGACGGCGTAGGAGACTGCGGTGTCGTTCGACACGTCGTAGTGCTCCATCGTCCAGTTCAGGGAGTCCAGCGTCGCGTTGTCGCCCACGGCGTTCGCGTAGACTGAGAGCGCCGTCGCGTTGGGGTCTCCGCTCCAGCTCCCGTCAGCATCCCTCGCCGCGTTGAGCTCGTCGAGGAAAAGGCTGCCGTATTCTGGCGCGCCGCCGCCGAGGTCGCATAACTCCGAATCTGGGCTCCCGTCGTAACCGCCCATGCCTCCGGTCGTCGCGTTGTTCCCCTCCGCTATAGCGTAGACCAGGAGCGCCCCCGTCACCAGGACCGCGGCGACGGCCGCGGCGAGCAAACCCTTCCAACCCGCATTCATTGCGTCCAACTCATTGGTCGGAGTATTTAAAAGGATTGTGGCGCGAAGGTGCAAGTGAGATGCTTTTATACGGAAATTGCGTTGCCGTTCCGGTGAGCCAATGAACTACGCAATCATCTATTACTCGCACTTCGGGAACGGGAAAAGGATAGTCGAGCGCCTGGCTTCCAAGCTTCGGGGGGATGTCAAGGTGCTGTCTCTGGCCGAGGCGGACCCTGCGGCGCTGCCTCCTGCGGACGCCTATGTGTTTTCCGCGCCCGCCGAAGCCTTCAGCCTCCACCGCGGGTTCAAGCGATTCCTGAAGGAGCTTCCACAGATGGACGGGAAGAAGTACGGGATAATCAACACCCACGGCATGAAGAAGGGCCGGCTTCCGGCGATGGAGGCATTGCTCTCCAAGAAGGGGATGCTGAAGGCCGCGGAGCTTGACATCCAGGTCGCCGGCGACTACAAGGGCGGGAGCGGGCTGCCCGCCGGTTGGGAGGAGAGGGCGGACGAGTTCGCGGGGAAGATGTGAGACTGAGCCGTGGCTGAGCAATCGGATTCAACAACGCTTTATAACCTTCGGGGCAATATCTAATCAGATGTGCCCAAAGATGCTCAGCCTTTCCGTCGTGTCGTTGATTTTGCTGTCGTTTTCAACCCATGCACTCGGCTGGAGCAACGGAGGATACTCGACGACAATCGCCGCCCCATCGCTCGGTTCGCACGACAGGGTTGCGACCGTGGCTATGAACTTCCTGCCATCGACGGAATCGGCATTTCTCCTTTCGAATCTTGGGATGTACGAGTACGGCACCGAGCTTCCGGATAATTCACAGGCGGTCCTCGGGGACGGATTTGGTGACGCATCAATGCATCACGTTTACTTCAGCGCTGATGGCACATGCACGGACAACTCGAGCGCTTACCGCGCAAAGCAGATGTACCAGGCCGCGCTCGCATCTCTGAAATCCGGTGACACGGCAAACGCTGCCAAGTGGAGCGGGGCGATGACGCATTACATAGCCGATTTGGCGGTCTTCGGCCACGTCATGGGGGCCGACACGCCGTGGGGGGCGGAGAACCATCACAGCGATTATGAGGACTATGTGGAGGCTCATTGGTACGGTTTTCAGGGAATGATGTCGTTCGACGGCGTGCTCACACCGCGCACAGCCTACGACGCAGCGATCACGCTCGCGCACGATACTACCTTCGACGATTCTGCGGCTGGGAAGACCTGTGTCTGGATGGACGCAAATGCGACTGCTGTCCTTCCTGTAAACCCACCGCCTGTCAATCCCCCCCCGAGCGGCCAAGGGCACTTGTTGGTAAACGAGGTGGAGCCGAATCCTGCCGGCGACGACGTTGGCGTCGAGTGGGTGGAAATTTACAATCCCATGACCGCCGCTGTGGATTTGACCGGCTGGTCGCTGTCGACGAGCCATGGCGATGTCGTAACGGTCCAGTTGTCCGGTTCCATCGCGGCGGCCGGATACAAGATTGTGACACGCACCTCCCAGTGGCTCGACAACGAAGACGAGTCTGTGACCCTGAAATCTGGCACGGCCGTAATAGACGCGACGCCCGTGATTACCGACAAGGACTCGCCGGGGGATGCCAGAACATGGTCACGCGTGCCGAACGGCGTCGACACCGATTCTACGACGGACTGGAAGTTCGTCCAGGGCACCCCGGGTTCTGCGAATCCCTCCACGCGCGCCTATGACTGGACGGACAGCGTTTTCAAGGCGCGTGCCACGCAATCGCTGAACCTGGCTGTGAACCTGCTAGCGGACGTTTTGCACACGCTGTACTTCGAGGCGGGTGGCGCCTCCCCGCTGCCGGACGACGCCCCTGTGGACGATAGTGCGCCAGTCGACCAGGTCGTGGACGATGCGCTTGCGGACGCGAGCTTGCCCGGCAATGAGGCGGACGAAACCGGGGGCGCGGACATCCCTCCGGACTCTGAAGGGGGGAGCGATGGCGGCGTCGACCTGACTATCCCGCTCGCGGTACTTGCGGGGGTCGCCAGCACACTGTTGCTGCTCATGGCTGCGTGGGGGAAGAGAAGGCGGTCAAGGTAATACTAACCTATTCTTTAGATTGTTATTGATATCTGTTGGCGAGGGTAGACTCCCTCGGGAGGGAATGGACGCAGGCGAGAACGCCGGAGAGCCAGCCTTTGAATACCGGCTATTTCATCCGGTTCCTGACCCACGATACAAACTGAACCGCATGCCTCACGGTTTTCTCGGCATCCCCCTTCGATATCGGAACGCCCATGTATCCAGCATGGGAACGGAGGTCCATCGCCGCTTTCAAACGGTCTCTCTGCGAACCGTCGTTGATGATTTTTACGACATCGGCATGTAGCTTCTGCCCCTCACGATGATCCGAGGATGCCCGCTGTCCCAAATAGAACACGGTCAGGGCATCGTTGGCGTTTATCATCGCTTGAACGGCGTTGAATGTCGCCGCGTTGCACATTTCGGATTCCAGGCTGTGCCTGGCCGCGCCCAAGAACTCGTCCGCCTGAGCCAGGTACCTGACTGCGTCGCTCTTTCTCATATCCTTAGCCATCTTGCATCACCCCGGACGATCTTGCCTTCGTCCATGACCCGGAGGATGAAATCGTCCAACCGTTCGATGCGGGCCTCGACATCGTCGATTGTGAGCGCGATGGGAGAGACGACAACGTCGTACTTCTCCAGCATGTCATCGACGGCCCTGCCGACGTTTCTCGGCGGGCGACCGCGCCTGTGGACGATGAGGACATCGAGGTCGCCAATCACCTTTTCCCCCCTGGCCGCCGAGCCGAACAGGATTACGCTCTCCGCCCCCTCTATGCGCCCCGCGAATTCCTTGGCCAGGTCCATGAACGCCGCGGATTCCCGGTCGAGGAGCGACTTGATTTGCGGGTACAGGATATGGTTTCCGTTCGCTTTGTATTGCCTCGAACGCCCCGCCTTCCTAGCCAGGACAATCCTGGCGTCGACCAAGCCAGCCAGCGCCGGGTGCGCAGTGCCGTAGGACATGCCCGTTTCCCTGGCCAGGTCCTCGATGGAGAACTCCCGGCGGGGGTTGCCCGCAATCGCCCTCAGCAGCCGTATCTTGGCCTTCGAGCCCAGTATCCGCTCCAGCATCGACCGGGGTTACGCCTTTCGCGTATATTATTGTTTCGGTTTTTAGATGCGGGCATCGATTTTTAGAAACGCCTCCTTCAAGCCCTTTCTTTGTGTCTCGCTGCGCTGGCTCGGTCCTCCCAAAGAAAGCTCTTGGTGGAAAGAAAATCGGACCGAGCCTGCTCGCTCGGCCTATGTTCGGGACCGATACAATCCTCTTCCGACGAATTCCAGTATTCCATTATCCCGCAATAATTGCATCTGCTGGCGTATCTTCTCCCTGACGTGCTTGTTGTCCGGGTGCAGCCTTCCGAGCCTCCGCTCGAAGGCGTAGGTGTCTGCGAGGGCGAAGTCCTTCGGGAGGGAGCGGACGACGGCGAGGAGGTCGGAGAGCCAGCCTTCCTTGCTTTCATTCGGTTAGTGGTGACGATACCGTTCCCTGTGCAAATATTAAAATATGTGGATGCACATATTGTATCTCGATAAATATGCCAAACATGACACTGTCTGTTGACGAGACGCTGTACGACGCCATCAAGAGCCACCCGGAAATCAAGTGGAGCGCAATTGCAAGAAAGGCGATGAAGGAATACGCCCACAGGCTTAATGTGCTTGATAAAATCGCTGCAAAGAGCAAACTGACCGAGAGCGATATAGATGAACTGGACAAAGCGCTCAAGCGAAGGGTAGCCAAGCGCCACGGGTTGTAGGCATGCTCATCGTGGTCGATTCGAACATCATCTTCGCCAGCCTCATAAAAGATTCGTTCACCCGCAAGATACTGATTAGCTCCGAGATTGATTTCGTAGTGCCGGAATGGGTACATGCCGAGCTGCGGGAGCATTTTACGGAGATCGCGAAGAAATCCGGGCTTCGCGCGGACGAGGTCGAGCATTTCGCCGAGGAGATATTCCAGGTCGTCCAGACCGTGCCCAAGGACGAGTACGAGGACTTTCTACCGGAAGCCGTCGAAATCATGAAGGACATCGACAGGGACGACGCGCCGGTCCTCGCCCTTGCGATGGCGTTGCATGCCGACGGCGTTTGGACGCGCGACAAGGATTTCGAGCGGCAGGTGAGGGTGCGCGTCGTGAGGGCGGAAGAATTAATCGAGATGTTATGATTTGATGGCGGAAGCTTGCACCCTCAGTTAGTTACATTTTGTAACCGACTCCCTGCGCCGGCTCGGCAGTTCACCTACTCCTGTACCTGCCGTTCCCAATAAATTCCAGAATCCCGTTATCGCGCAATATTTGAAGCTGCTGGCGTATCTTCGGGCGTACGTGCTTGTTATCGGGATGGAGCCTCGCCAGGCGCTCCTCGGAGGCGTAGGCGTCTGCGAGGGCGAAGTCTTTCGGCAGGGAGCGGACGACCGCCAGAACGTCGTTCAGCCAGCCCTTCGATTCGAGCGACTGGGATTTCAGGAAGGCGAAGCGGCGCCACTCCTCGCGGACTCGCGTGTGGGGGACCTCCTCGGAATCCCTCACGACGTAAATCCTGGCGTCCAAAGGGAGCTTCCCGATGAGGACGTTCGAGCCCACCCACCCCGCCCTGCGAGCGGTCGGCTTCAGGGGGTTGCGCCTCTGGACGATTTCTGGAGCGACGAAATGCGCTGGGACGAGCATCACGCTTTCCACGGTCCAGCCCTTCCTGTCGTACTCCATGAAGAACCAATTTGGAGCGGTTCCTGCACTTTCGCCCAACCTCCGGGGAATCCCTTATACCCCCGATGGGATTGCCTCTCGCAATGGATAAAAACGCAAGCCGCCACACGGGCGCATGTCGAGGATGGCCACCGGCAAAAACGCTCTACGTTTTCGTGGACGAATCCGGGGACTTGGGGTTCTCCGAGAGGTCGACAAGGCATTTCGTGATGTGCGCCGTGGCAACGGAGAATCCGATTCGATTAAGTAGAATCGTGAAAAAGGTGCGTTCCAAGAATCTCGGAACGGGCTTGAGAGATTTGCCGGAACTAAAGTTTCATCAATCCAGGGAGTCGACGAGGAAGTGCCTCCTTGACCTGCTGGCTTCCGAAGATGTGAACATATGGTACGTTAGCCTAGATAAAAGATCGATGATAGGGGCGCCGCCTGAGCGGCAGAATGAGATGTACAACTATCTGGCAGGGTTCATAGTCGAACGCATGATCAAGCAACGGTCAAGGCGCATCGTGCTTTGCCTGGACCGTTGCATGTCCAAGGCGAACCGGACGCGCTTCGACGCCCGTGTGTCGAAGAAGAAGGAATCGGTCTCGGAAAGCCTGGGGAAGTTGCCAACGACCCTTTCGATAGACCACGTCGCGTCCGAGTCCGTGCCAGGGGTCCAGGTGGCTGACTTCGTTGCCGGGGCGATATATGCGAAGTACGAACATGGCGATTCGCGGTATTACGATATCATCGAGAGCAAGATATCCGAGGAGATATTGAAACGAAAATGGTGAACCCCTCCCTACTCGTCCAAGCCCGCTTGGCGGGCGTCATCCTTTCGGGGGGACTTACTCACCGCGACAACTATGGACGTATCCGTATTTAAGCGTTTTCATCAATTGTTTATACATCGGTATCTTCCAGGCGAGACGAACTCTAGGACGCCATTGTCTCGCAGTATCTGCAACTGCTGTCAAACCCTCTCTTTGCGCCTCGCTGCGCTGGCTCGCCCTCCGCAAAGAAAGCATTTGGAGCAAAGAAACTCCGGGCGAGCCTGCTCGCTCGGCCGTTCTTTGCTGCATTATGCTATTTTACGGTATTTCCCCGGCGATACGAATTCCAGCACGTGATTATCCTGTAAAACCTGTAGTTGCTGGCGTATCTTGGGTTTCACGCGCCTGTTGCCGGGGTGGAGCCTCGCCAACTTGGCCTCAAATCCGTATGCGTCTGCAAGCGCGAACTCGTGCGGGAGCTCGCGCACGCAAGCCAAAACGTCGTTCAGCCAGCCCTTGGATTCGAGCGATTGTGATTTCAGGAAGGCGAAGCGCTTCCTCGCCCCAAAACATATATAAGTAAGGAAAGTAATACGTTTCCTACGGTGCAAGGCATGACAATAGGCACATCCAAGGTGACGGGAAAAGGCCAGGTGACGATCCCGGCCGACATGAGGAAGAGCCTGGGGCTCGGCGCGGGCGAGAACGTGGTATTCGTCGAGATGGAAGACTGGATCATGCTCAGGGCAGAAGGCAAGGTGCAAGAGGCTCTCCAGCCTTTCAAGGATCGCAGGAGGGAGCTTGGATTCACGAAGGCGGAGCTCCTGAAGGAGGCGAGGGAGGCACGCAAGAGGCGGACCAAAAATGCTTAGGCTCGCACTGGACGCCAACGTCGTCCTGTCGGGGCTGTTCTTCGACGGTAACGAGGACGAGTTGCTCGTAGATGGCCTGGCGGGTCGCTATCGTCTCGTCCTTTCGGGAGAGATAATGGAAGAGGTCGAGGACGTAGTCGCGCGCAAGTTCAGAGGCTCCCCCCGCGCGCCCGATGCCATTCGCGTCCTGGAAGATGTCGTCTGGGCTTCCGAGTTCCACAGAGGGCCGTATCCGGGCTTGAAAAGGGCAAACGCGGTTGTGCGCGACGCGGACGACGCGGTCCATGTCGCGTTCGTTCTCGCCGCACGCCCGGACGCGTTCGTGACAGGGGACAAGGACCTTCTCGTGCTGAAGAGGATGGGCCGGACGCGCGTCATACGCACCAAGGAGGCTCTGGCGATGGTGGAGCGTGACTAATGGGCGCGGTATTTGCCCTTTCCAATGAATTCCAGAACGCCGTTATCACGCAAAATCTGTAGCTGCTGCCTTATCTTCGGGCGCACATGCTTGTTGTCGGGGTGGAGCTTCGCCAGCTTCTCTTCGGAGGCGTATGCGTCGGCGAGGGCGAAGTCGCGCGGGAGGGAGCGCACGACCGCGAGAACGTCGTTGAGCCAGCCCTTGGATTCGAGCGATTGGGACTTCAGGAAGGCGAAGCGCTTCCATTCCTCCCTCACGCGGGCGCGGGGCACCTCCTCAGAGTCGCGGACGACGTAGATTCTCGCGTCAAGCGGGAGCTTCCCGATGAGAACGTTCGAGCCCACCCACCCCGCCCTTCGAGCGGTCGGCCTCAGGGGGTTGCGTTTCTGGACGATTTCGGGGGTGACGAAATGCGCCGGAACGAGCATCACGCTCTCGACTGTCCAGTCATTTCTATCGTACTCCATGAAGAACCAATTTGGAGCGGTTCCCTTGCGAATCATCTCGATTTTCGGTTGGTATGCGCCGTTGGCGACGGATTTCCCGATGTGGCTGCTCTTCGCCTTGAGCTGGTATTTGGATGCGCATGAGGGGCAGACGAAATCGACGACTTTTTCGTTGTTCGGGGTCTGCGCCAGCGCCTCGGAAGGGCAGGCGGGGCAGTACCCGTTGTCGAGGAACCACTTTTCGGTGAGGACGCGGGCGAGCTGGGATTGCGATTTATAGGTTGACGTCAACGTGTTGGGGTGGGAGAGACGCATAAAATATTATATCTCCTTGAAACAGGTATTATATATCGTTTCGCCAAGTGGTTTCCATTGATTGGACCTAAAAGGTAATTTTTCGTTAAAATTCAAACTGGGATTGTTTTTCAATTTAGCAAAACCCTGTTTGTAATTTTCGAAACCACCTAATTGATTATTTTGAAGTAACATTCGCATACAATATATTAAGCTGTTAATGGTCCCGGTCGTAAGAACGTGGCTTGTCTTTTTGTCTAATGTCCACAACTCCGGAGGTATAGAATCTTTAAATGCTTTTAAAAATGTATTGATGTGGTTTGCACAAAATACTATATAGCTAGCCAACAGCTCTTTTTCTTGAGCAGTAAGCGGTGTGGGGGTTTCTTCTAGCATTTTTAATTTTTCTTTTTCTTTAGAACCCCAATATTTATAAAATGTGTCCTCATCCGTAAATTTTACAATGTATTGTAGTCCATAGCTAACGATGGACGATGTTTTAATTTTTCCAGCATCGTAAAAATATTCCTCAAGAAAATTGGTTAATGGTCCTGAGCGTGAGAGATGGTTAATTATCTCTTTCGAAATCGCAATCGCAGAAACTGGGTTGACGATTGTAGCAATCGCTTGTTTTAAATGACCTTTTGCTCTAGATTGCTTATCATTTATTTCAAGAAAAAGGCGGGCTTCGAAAATTGTTTTTTCATGGTCAGTGCATTCATTTTGATAAATTAATCCAGTAACAAGTAAATGTTGTTTATCTCGTAATACTTTAATCTTTTTCTCTCTTGTGTCCTTTTCATGCCCCTCATAATACGCGAATATTCGGTGTTGGCCGTCAATAATGCCGATGGTGTTAAATTCATATGGGATTTGTATTTTCAGTGTTTTTCTCGTCATCAACTCACTACTGGTAAGTTGGTTTCCTTTTTCATCATAGAATGATGAATTTTTTGGAAGCGTGACAATTATATTATTTACAAACACCCGGCCTTTACTAGCTAAATGGTCTCTCATTTCATTTATTTTATAATCAATTAACATTCTTTGATAAACACAATCACGATCTCTCCAACCATCTTTTCTAAGTACATATGATTGAGTTAGTAATCGTTCTGGCTCAACAAGGAATGTGACAATTTTATTTCCTTTAGGAAAGTTACTTTGTTTTTCTGGTAATAATATTGCGTCATATTTTCGATTATCCTCACCACTTGGTGCATGACCAATATCACATAATTCAATATTTAAGAATTTTAACAATTCATATTTTGTTGATTTTTGTATTATCTTGGCTAAACTAACAAAATATTGAATGCGAGGTCTTTCCATAAATATGATATTTTCATTTCTCTCTTTATATTTCTCATCAATATTGTAAAATGAACAATATAAGAAGATTAATTTCATATCATCATAAGAATATTTATCATTATTTATCTCTTTGAATCTAGGAAATTTATCTACAATAGCATTGATAAAATCTTGTTGATGGCCTATAATAAATGCGAATAAGTTTGCTTTATTCAACAGATGCTCTTTAATGTCTCTCTGATCCGGTCTAGCGACGTCTTCAGCTATTACAAGAATGTTTTCATAGAGAAAAATATTATCGATTTCACAATCTCTCCCTAAAACCTTAAATTGCACATTACGAGTTGGAATTTGATTAAACGATGAATTTGTAAAAATAGTATTTATGTCGACCTTAAATTGTCTCTCTTCTTTTATACGTTTTTTATCTTCCCTTTTTTTTCTTTTTTCTTCTGGAGTTAATTTTATCTTAATCAAATTAATCGTCCCCTACCAATTTTTACATATTTTGAGTTAATCTCAATACCAATGGATTTTCGTTGTAATTCTTTTGCAACTAATGAAACCATAAACGTGCCTGCAAATGGATCCAAAATTATATCTCCAGTATTGCTGCTCGCTTTCATTAGTACTTTTATCAAATCTCCAGGCAACTGACAAGGATGTTCTAATCTTCTATCTTTACACACATTTTTTAAAAGGTTAACCTGTAGGAGGTCTAGGGGTTCCTTCAATATCTCAGCGATATCCTCTAACTTAAACGTATCATATGGACCTCTACCGGAATATCCTGCTGCAATTCTTTTTTTAATTTTACCGACATCCAAATTTTTATATGGCTGTAGAATTTCATTTCGGTTAAATGTATAATTGTTCGATTTTGTATAAAATAATATTGAACGCTGGCTACGAGTCCAGTTCTTTTTTGAATGCCCAATATTTGTGGGATAATGCCAAGTTAACCATCTCCTAAATATCAACTTTTTATCTAGGGTAGGCATTGTATATGCATTTAGCTCGGGATAATTAATTAAATATAAGCTCCCATCTTTTGTTAATATTCTAGCCATTTGATTTATTCGAATTTTAAGCCATTGGAAATATTTTTCTTTGGTTTGACGATCTTTGAATTTTCCATAATTTAAACCGATATTATACGGGGGGTCTGTGATTATTAATTTTACTGATTCCTTCGGTAACTGCTTCATTACCTCGAGACAATCACCAGTGTATAGAATGTGCTGCCCCACAACAACTTTTTCTATCGTCATGCCAAACCCGATAATACACAACTTCGATCTAAATCTTTCTATAACTATCTTATAACTAACCTATAACTATCCTTATACCCCGAATCCCATGATCCACCGCGAGTGCCCTCCCCCCTCGGCAGCCTCGCTCCGTACTTCTCCGCGCCACGTTTCAGCCTATTCCTCGGCGACAATCTGGCGATGCTCCCGCGCTTCGAGGAATCGTCCGTCGACATGATTTTCGCCGACCCCCCCTACAACCTCTCCAACGGCGGATTCACCTGCCACGCGGGGCGCCGCGTTCCCGTCAAGAAGGGCGACTGGGACAAGAGCAAGGGCGCCGAGGCCGACTTCGCCTTCCACCGCGAGTGGATTCGCGCGGCCAGGCGCGTCCTGAAACCGGGAGGCTCGATTTGGATTTCCGGCACATACCACTCCATCTACGCGTGCGGGCTCGCCCTGCAGCTCGAAGGCTACCACGTTCTAAATGAAATCAGCTGGTTCAAGCCCAACGCCGCCCCGAACCTCAGCACCAGGTTCTTCACCGCCAGCCACGAGTCCTTGATATGGGCGAGGAAGGACAAGGGCGCCAGGCACACCTTCAACTACGGGGCGATGCGGAACGGGCGCTGGGACGACGACTTCGTCAAGCGCTCCGGAAAGCAGATGCGCTCCGTCTGGTCCATCCCCACGCCGAAGCCGGTAGAAAAGAAGTTCGGCAAGCACCCGACGCAGAAGCCTTTCGACCTGTTGCGCCGAATCGTCCTCGCCAGCACGAAGGAGAACGACCTCGTCCTCGACCCGTTCGCGGGAAGTTCAACAACGGGATTGGCAGCTTATCTGTACGGAAGAAAGTTCATAGGAATCGACACGGAGCGCGCATACCTGGATTTATCAATCAAGCGCTTCGAGGAACTGAAATCCAACATGGAGAAAAAGCGGAAGCAGAAGAGGATACCGGGCTGGGCTTAGTTCCAGAGGAATAATTAACACGGGGTCAGCGGGTCATTTGAACCGGAGTTCCGGAGCGGAACTCCAAGTTCAAATCCCAGAGTAAAAAAATTGTATGGACTCTGCGGACTGTGAATTTCGGACGACTGGCTAAAATCTAAATCAATATATAATAAGACCTCTGGCTATTCGGGAGAGTCCCCGCCTTTCCCTTTTTTTCTTTTTTGGATTAGTGTGGTATATATTTGAATGATAAGTATAAAAAAGCGGACCTGTCGAGAATCACACTATCACATGATGACCCTTATTGTACCACAAGTGGTCACCAAGAAGCGGAATGTAATTTTATTGACGATAAGCGCGTGCAAAGTGATAACATCCATTAAGCTCAATTTTTACTACGGTAATGGCCTTGCTTTAATCTAGGATGAACAATTATGCGAACAGCCAAGTTATTGATGACGCTACAATGTGAATTGTAAAATTATCTATACCATGTGGGGAGATTGCCTCGACTAGGGTTGCACTAGCACCTATGCAGATAGCACCTAAAATACATAATGAAATTGGCAGTTGGATGAGAAATATTAGTGAAAATAATCCGGCTACTGTCGAACCTACAAACACCGCACAACTCCCTTCGATTGATCGACTACATCGGATTCCAGTAATTGTTCTTACTTTATATCTATGGCTACCAAATCGAACTCCGACGGGCTCACCCACTGCATCCCCCCACCCAACAACGAGATACCCCACAGTTGAAATCAACCCAAAGAAACTCCGTGTCACCAAAGTAGCCAGCAATGTCGCCATTGCGGGCACAATAATGTAAAATGCTCGATATGGTTCGTCTTGTTCACGAGCCACAGCCTCATAAAAAATGTTGCCATCACCAAGTAAAACGATGATAATTCCATATACGATGATAGCTAACCCAAAGATAAATGATGCCGTATATCCACCCAAGTAAATTAGCAAAGTAATAAAAGTAAAATTTGCAAAATGCGTAATTTTTCGAGTGTAGTTAGTTCTCCATCCCTTATATCTCTTTAACCATCCAGCGAAATAGTTTACACCGACAATAAATATCAATATGACAACAGTAATTGACAATAACGAGATAATATCAATTTCATTCGATGTAAATAAAATATCTGTACCAAATACAATTATAAACATAATAAGTATAATTAATGAGATAAAAAAACATATCACAAGTGAATATAGACGGTTCTGAAATAATCTCAAGATTTTCTCATTTTTCAATTTATCAATCCCCCATTACAAGTCCACCTATCCTCTATGTCCCACCCAAGGATTATAGTGGAGTGGTTTAGCGTGGCTTGCATTTGCATAACTCCCTTGTTTTTCAGCCTGTCTACATCATGGGTGCAATATATAAAAGCATTTCTCCTTGTTAATATTCAGAGATGTAGATATCTGGGAATATACTCGACAATAATAAGCGTAATCAATGGCAGCATGAAAGTGAAAATGAATTGTGCCATCACCTGGATGTCAAATGGCCAAACCGCCATTTTTTCGACATGGTCATATAAAGAACCTATACGGTTCATATACTCGACTGATTTCTGCAACTCGTCAGTAATTCCTTTCTTCTTGATTTCCCTGCTGAATATCTCATAGGCCTTGTTGAACTCTTCGCCTAGTATCTTAAGCTCTTTCTCTTTGGCGGTCGACATTGCGTTATGCGCCGAGCTCAATGGCAAAAAGAAAATCAAGATTATTAGTAGCATATAAAAAATCATTGGCAATGCCCCGATATAATCGGATGCGTGCCTTAGTTCGATACCCTTCGCGAAAATAACTACGAGGGCAATCATGGGAACGATTGTAATCGAAATCATAGATAGGGACAGCCTACCGAACGCCGCAAGACCTGCTGCTCCATCCGGGCATAAAGGTCGCAACTTTAGGGCTTTTTTTGCCTCTAGAATGGTGATTATTTTCCTGGTACAAATCATGGTACTAAATAGATGCCAAATAGCTTTTGGGATGAGGTATCCCCAAAGGAATAAGTTTATCCCAACCCCAAAAACGAATGCTATGGGATGATCCCTTGACCCCCATGAATCGGATGGGTTTATTAAAATCGAGAGTCCGAATAATACGCACCACATGAGGCCAATGGAATACCCAAGATACTGGAGAATAGAACCATATGGCCTATTCTTTTCAAAGAAGAATGAATATTGATAATTATAATCCGTACC